>CAYOQJ010000076.1:0-29444 GCA_964406095.1 uncultured Lentisphaeraceae bacterium | reverse complement strand
GGGTTGCCAGTTTTACCGCATCTGCGGCGTTGTACGGCTTCCAGCATTACGGCTTCCAGCAATCCATCCCGTCCGCTTCACTCTTCGCTTCGCGCTTGGTTATTCAGTGGTCATCATGTTCGCTTATGACGGAGCGATGACCGGCTCCGTCACACCAGGCAGTTGATCAGCCGGTTCGCCTTACGTCCGGCAAATTCTGAAAGATTGCTGGATATCCCAAGTTCCCATGAAACCCTTGCACCTGCTCTCATTGAGAACCGACTCACACCTGCATGTCCGCCGTAGCCTTGGCGAAGGAGGGTGCCCTGCTCTAAGACCCCGGTCGAGTGTTGTCACCTCGCCATTGCGGTGGCAGACATGCTGTCCTCAGAGCCTAAAAAGCCAAGGACATCGGCACTGCGTCAATTTCGGGGCTCAATCACACAGCTCGGTACTTCGCTGTCTACGCTTCGTGCCGTCCTCACGGACGACGACGCACGGCTCGCTTACGATGGTGGCTGGTCCCGCCGTAGCAGAAAACGAAGGCGGATGGCTAACCTACTGTTGCCGTTGCGGTGCCGTTGGCACCTCACTCCGTGCATCCGCACGACTTTAAAATCGCGGTCACCCTTCGCCTTTGGCTTGGGCTTTACGCTCTTTTATTTACCGTCTCAGCTTTCACTGAGTAGGTTTCAACAAAAAGTTTCAAATTCGATTTACCTCAACTTTGAAGATGAGCGTCTGTTTGGCTTCGAAATGCCGTAGCGAACTATATTGAGCAGGGTGGGTTCCCGGAAATACTGACTTATGATGTGAATGCCCGCATTCACGTACTACAGAGCTACGTTGACTCAGTCGTGCTTCGAGATGTGATCAAGCACCACGGCACAGTCAATCTCCTTGCACTGCGTCACCTGGTGGCGCATGTAATGGAGGCGCCTGGTTCTGTCTTCAGCGTAAACAAGTTCTACAACTCACTGCGAAGCATGCAGATAAAATGCACTAAGAACGCGCTTTATGAATATATTGACTATCTTGTGGATGCCTTTCTGCTGCAACGCGTGCCACTGCACACGCATCCAAAGAGAATGCGGATGACGAACCCTCCGAAGCTCTACCCCATAGACACCGGGCTTGCCAACGCGATGAGATACCGCAACAGTGCCAACATGGAACCCCTACTGGAAACGCTTGTTTCTCTTCATTTGCGACGTTCCGGTAACGACATTGAATACGTACGCACGAAAGACGGTCACGAATGCGATTTCATTGTCCGTGATCGAATCTCGGGTGCGTTTACCCTTTTCCAAGTGTGCTGGGTCATGTCAGAGCCGACCACCTATGAGCGCGAGCTGCGCGGCCTTCACAGCGCAATGAGTCAGTATGGAGTCGATTGCGGCACGATCGTGACTTGGGATACCAGTCGTAAGGTAGACAACCGGATAACAGCAGTGCCTTTCTGGCGCTGGGCTTCAACATCCTCGTAGCTTCAAAGGCGCAACGGGTTCAGACATTAGTTTAGCATTTAGCGTTTGGCACCAGATTTTGTACTGTGTTACCATACAAATATGGCTAGTTGGCAGATTCTCAAACTGCGTAAAACGCTGGAAGAAGATGAAGAACTGAGGGGACAGCTTGAAGAAATCACCGGACAACTTGAAATGTTTCAAGGGCAATTAGTAAAGCTGAAATACTCTTAATTGTTGAAGTAAGATCTGACCCCGGGGGCAATGTAGCCTAGGCATTCGAATTCTCTCCTCCACCAGCAAACACTTGAATTTATCCTGCCACAAGGTTCTGGCACTGCGGCGCCCGGGAAGCGCATTATAACAGATTGAATTTTTGTATTATTTTTAGAATCCTACGCGACTTTTTACACTCTGTTTTCGGATTTCCTGTTCATCGGCCCAGACTAATTCGCCGCTACGCAGATCTTTAAGGATCATGGAGAACTTATAGTACTGGTCGGTAGTGCGGCCAACGGTATTTTTGATCTCTGTCAGGGCGCCGGTCAAATACATTTGCGCGGCACTCTGTTGACCAGGCCGAATCGCCTTTTTACTATCGGTCAGGCCGAGATTGGACTGAGCATCCATAAACTCGATATCGGTTCCGGATGTGGACTTATCCACGAACCGGAAAAGTCCGGAACGCAACAGCTGCATACGCAGGGAGTCGGTGATACTGAGCATATCGACATGTTGCATCGTACGGTTTTGTAGAGGTTCAATATCCAGCACAGGTCGCTGGCCACCGGTGGCTTCTTGCACACCAGGTGCACTGATGAGTGATTCGGCCATCTTCTCGACGGTACGTCTGACATCCTGCGGCTCAAGTTTAGAGGTAATCGGATTACGGTCAAGCGGTGTCTCCGTGACCGTCGGCATTGATGCACAGCCCGTCAGTAAAACCGACGCAAGCACCAAGGTGAAAAATCTAACGATTGTCTGTTTCATCTCTTCTCCTTCTCTTTTTGAATCATGATCTCCGCCTTCACTCGGGAACACTGAATTGCGCTGTCACATTGCTTCATCGGCTTCCCTGACACGCAATTTGGATCGCACGGCATTCAAGTTATTGGCAACTCCTGTAACGGTAACACTGTCGCGTCCCTCCATGATCAGAGAACGATATGTTTTCGAGCCTGGATCGATCTCAACTCCATTTTCATCAAACCAGCAGATACGATAGTGCAAATGCAAACGTTTGTGACTTTTGTTCATCAATGTAATATGGGCGCGTTTCATACCATTGACCACATCATAATTTATTGCGGCAACATCAACACCCAATCTGCGTTTGAGCCGAGTGCTGTCTTCAAGAACTTCGGAAACTCCTCCCACATGATCAGTGTGAACGGTTGTTCCGGCAGTATCAACACATCCGCTCAGTGCCGCCAGGCTCATGGCCAAAGCGGAATATAAAACATGCTGTTTACCAATATTCATACTTACCTCTTTTCGTTATTCCGCATAGTGCATAGCGCATAGCGTTAAAAATGCTTTTTTAATCTGCCCGAGATGCATAATCCCGGATGCGGGGTCACGGCCCCCGCCCTACAGTCCTACTTAAAGCCATTCGATAGTCAAATACGGATTACGGAAAAAATCCCGCATCCCGCATTAATTCATTGTAACAAAATCTTGTCCTGACATGTTCATTAAAACTACTTCGCAGCATTCAATATCCGCGGGCCGGTCAGCAGGCTGCCGTCGGTCACAAAGGTCGGTTGCGTCCCCTTTCCACTGAGTGACGCTGTTCCCACCCGGGAACAACCTTCAATGTCGGCAATCCAAATCAATCTACGCTCGCCCTGAGCAATTTCCACAGGCAGGCAAATTGTATAACCTGTTGCAGGATTATGCAAGGTCACATTGCGGCGGCCTGGTTCGACAGCATGGCAGGAGAGATAGGCGATTGCCGGCAGAGTGTGCCAGGCACGTGTATCAGCCTTGTTAATCACTGTGGAAACGGTATTAAATGCCAGCACCGCGAGTTTAGCGGCATCTCCGCCAGCATGATTCGCGACCTGCTGAGCGGCAATACGCGTGCCGACACGGGTTACGTTACGCAACACAATTCCGGGCATTTTTTCCTTGAGGTCATGATAGGCAAGCGATTGGATATTGACCGCTTGCGCACCTCCGCCCAAGTTTGTGCCGTCGCAAGATATCTCAAAGGACATGGGGTTATGGGCATCTTCTTCATAGAAAGGGATCTCCACTGATGTCAGGGTGCCGCCGACGGGCAGCGGTATTTTGATTGATTTACGCTGAGGGACGAATGATTCTTCCAAGATAATAATTAGTTCGGAGGGCGCTCGTGCGACATCCTGCGGTTTCAAGTTATGCTGTTTGATCAGCGTCTGGTATGCGATCTGATCCTGCGTAGCCAACATCCGCAGAAAATCGCGTCGGATGTAGGGATTATGCGGAGAAATCTCGTTAGCTTTGCGATAGCAAAGCGCGGCATTACTGATATCTTTCTGCTCTTCCAGCAAAGCTCCGGCGAGATACCAGACCAATGCGTTTTCATAAGAGCAGCGAGATTTCTCAAGCACGGGAGCCATGGAAGCCATTTTCTGTTCCACGCATCGCATCGCTGTTTCTTTATCCTTGGCCGAAACTTCCCCGGTATCGTTCTCTGTCCGGTTTGTTTCAGGCTGCTGTGGTTCGGCTTCCTGGGCTTTTGCAACCTCGTCGGCGTATTTGTCGGCTATGGCATTCTGAGCAAAGACGGCGCGGCGTGCTTCTACGCAGGCTGCGCTGAAATCGCCCAGAAAGAGGTGGTTGAGCATTTGATAGTTAAGAGCCTGAATAAACTCATAAGCCGGAAGATCATAGGAACGGGTACGGTCGTCTGTCAGGGTGCCAGCCATAATGTCAGCGCCGACATCGCCGATTTTAAGTACCGGCCCCTCAGCGGTTTCATCGATAACAGAATTGATTGCAATCGAAAAATTTGTCGAACTCCCCAGAAAATCCCCGCCCAACATGCGAATACGACCGGTCTCAAGATACCCGAGTGACTTACTGTACAGGCTTGACTTCTTTTTTTCAGCCCAGGCCAAGGCTACGGTATCGTTGCCGGATTGCAGTCCTGAACGGGCTGAGGTGACATCACGGCTCACCGATACACACCCTACCAAGGTCAGTAGCAGGAGAGCTGAAAAAACAGAACGTATACCCAACGATCTTAAATTGTGAAAGCACATCTACTACATCCCGCAGAAGTTAACGCACGACTGTGGTGCCCACGCCGACATTGACATTGTTGCCATCTTTATCGCCCAGAGTGACATCGCGCCAGGCTGCTGTATCAAAGTTAATTTTAGCACCCTTACGCATAGCGGCCTCGGCGTATTCGACGGCGATCAATGAACGCAGCGCCTCCATGCTTCCATAGCGTTGCAGACCTGCATCCGAGAGTTCGAGTGCGATGTTCAAAGCGGTACCCTGCTGGATGTTGACTGTTTTCTGCCAGGGCTGCATCCATTGGCGTGTCACGCGCAACTGATGCAGGCCAGATGTAGCCTGAAAGGTTCCGGGCGAGGAACCAAGCGCGGCGCCATCCAGTTCAACTGTCACTCCTCCGAGGGCATGGCGCATTTCATCCAGGAGCTCATTGGGAGCACGCACTCCGTTTTCCAAACCCTCTATCAGCTGATCGATTGTAGTGGAAACAGAGAAGGTCACCAACTCAACCGGAGCGGTGTCTACTCTGCGCCAAGACGAAGCTTTTTCCGCTATTTCCTGTCCGCAAGCCTGTGCCCACTGGTCGACAAGGTCATTGTAATAGTTGAAGGCATCATCATTGGCGGCAAACTCGCCGGGCACCGGCAGTTTATTGCTCCAGTTCGAACCGTAAACCGATGAACCCTGCTTGGCCTCGTTGACTTTAGTTGACATGCTCAAAGTAAAGATTGTCACATCGCGTCCGCCGGCTTTTCTGCGGGTACTTCCGGCGCGTACGACGCTCACCAGCATGATATAATCACATCCGAGCATTTGCGCGACGCGAACTGTGGAGCCACCGGTGAATATACCCTCGACCAGACCGGCACGTTCCTCGGCGGTAGTGACTTTATAGCGTGTAAATCCACTGACGATTTCGGACTGATCCATAACGATCAGACCGGCACCCGCCAGTTCGGCCCCGATTCTATCGCGAATACCATCGACTTCATCATCCATCCCCGGGACTCTGGTTTGATTCTTCACAAAAATCGCAATTTTCGGATTGGTGGTGGGCTGGCGTGGGGCCAGGACTGCACGTTTGACCATATCCGCTTCGACCGCGACGACATTCTTATCGGGGTGAGCGGCCTGCACTCGTTTTTTAAAGGCCTCCAGTTCGGCGGAGGATTGAGGGTCAAGTTTGCTGTTTTCCGAGACGATCTGCTGCGCTAATCCGTTAAGCAGGTTTGCCGTACAGAGCATGACTAGCATAAAGTTTTTTATTTTTATTTTCATAGTAAAAGCTCCTGGATTCTAGAAATAGCCGTTAATGATGGGCAGAAATGGCACATCGTTATCTTTCACGACATTAACCACACCTATCTGCAGGCCATAAGCGGTATTTGCGATATTGATCGCCCCGATCTGCAAGCCGTTCAAATGTGTAGCGTAGTTGAACGCACTGATCTGTAAGCCGCCGTATTCGCCCTCGACATAATTTGCAAGCAGCGAGATCATCAGTCCATTACCGTTGCCGCCGACCACTGAAACGCCATTGATATGCAGTGCATTGACATCGCCTGTATTCTGGCTGAACAAACCGACATCCAGACCTGTCATGCCGTGACTTTCGCCGTAGATAATGTTCAATTTCAATCCGCCGATATCGAAATCGGCTGGCGGCACTTGAATAGGGTTGATAATGCTGAGCATGAAAGGTGAGAATCTGGCTGTGTTTTCCTGGGCGAAAACCCTACCGGCAAACGCGGCAGCAAATGTAATGGCGAAAAAAGAAGTAAATCCCTGTTTTTTCATAACTTTAGCCTTTCGCTGACTGATTGTGTTTCTCAATTGTGTTTATACCGCCTTCGTATGGTGATGATTCTAACAAAATCAAAGCACATCGACAATCTAAAGTTGGAACGAATTAGTGGCTGAAATTATTGCGGATATAGCGCAGAGCATCATCCAGTGAAGGCAGAATTTTGGTACAGAATCTAATCATCCACGGTGAGCACTCAGTAAAAGGAAACGGCGAAAAGGCCACCACAAATTTGCCAAGATTGTAGGCGGCATAGAACACCTCCATTGAGGTGCCGATCGAGGTTTTATTGTAGTTCACCAGCAGGATATCGGCCTCCCGGACATCCTGAAGATCAAACTCGACAATTTCATTGGCACTGTCAACTTCGCGGTCTTTAAAGTTACGGCGCATCGGGTCAAGCAGCTGGAATTGATCTCCGAGTGACTCTGTCGCACGTTGTCGCCAAGTGCGGGCCAGCTCAGGGTGTTCGTCCATAATCGGGCCGCTGAGGTATATGGTTTTGCGTTCTGGCATAGGGCTCCGCTGAGAACAGGGTTTATTTTATATAATCTCAAGGCACAGGGAACCGGGTTGTCAGCTCGGCTACCTGATTGCGAACAGACTTTTGCAGCTCGGTATTGGAGATATCGCTGAGAATATCCGCAATCCATTTACCGACCAGGGTCATCTCTGCCTCCTGCATACCGCGTGTAGTTATTGAGGGGGTACCGATTCGGATGCCTGATGTGACAAATGGGCTCTTCTGGTCAAACGGGATCGTATTCTTATTACAGACAATGCCGGCGGCATCGAGGGCGGCGGCCGCATCCTTACCAGTTAATCCTCCGGCGGCAACATTCACCAGCATCAGATGATTATCGGTCCCACCGGAAACGATCTTCAATCCACGTTCCGCCAGAGTGGCAGCCAGTGCTTTACTGTTGGCCACCACCTGGGTCGAATAAGCCTTGAACTCCGGCTGAGAGGCCTCTTTGAAGCAGACCGCTTTAGCGGCAATGATATTCTCGAGAGGTCCGCCCTGCAAGCCGGGGAAGACTGTTTTATCGATTGCCTTGGCAAACTCATCGCGGCAGAGAATCATGCCGCCACGGGGGCCGCGCAATGTTTTATGGGTTGTTGTGGTAACGAACTCGGCGTAAGGCACAGGGGAAGGGTGGACTCCGCCGGCGACCAATCCGGCGATATGGGCCATATCCACCATAAGCATCGCTCCGCAGGCATCGGCTATTTCGCGGAACTTGGCAAAATCCAATATGCGCGGGTAGGCACTGGCTCCCGCCACAATCAGGCGGGGTCTGCTTTGCACAGCCAGTTCTTTGAGCTCTTCATAATCAAGCATTTCGGTTTTCTTAGAAACGCAATAGGGTATAATGTCAAAAAGTCGGCCGGAAAAGTTAACCGGGCTGCCATGGGTCAGATGCCCCCCCTGATCCAGGCTCATCGAAAGGATTTTATCGCCGGGCTCAAGCACGGCGAAATAGACAGCCATATTGGCCGCACTGCCACAATGCGGTTGCACATTGACATGATCGCACCCGAAAAGTTCTTTGGCGCGGCTGATGGCCAGCTCTTCGGCGCGGTCAACTGGATCGCACCCGCTGTACCAACGTTTACCGGGATAGCCCTCAGCGTATTTATTGGTCAATACGCTGCCGGATGCTTCACGCACCGCTCTTGAAACTGTATTTTCCGATGCAATCAGATTGATGGTTGCATCTTCCTGCTCGATCTGTTCGATCACAGTGGCGTTGACCTCTGGATCATAAGCTGCCAGGTGCGCGGTTTCAGCCACACGTCCGGAGCGTTCCATTTGGCAAACTCGGCGTGCGTGACGCTCCTCGCTGGAAAATTCGGTATTGACAAAGGCCTCAATCAGTTTTTCAACCTCGGCTGATTCGGTAGTGCCTTTGAGCACAAGGGTATTGGCGTTGTTGTGTTTACGTGTCATAACCGCATCATTGACGGTGGTGCAGAGGGCAGCCCTGACGCCGGAGAAGCGGTTGGCGGTGATGCACATGCCGATCCCGGTTGTACAGACCAGAACAGCGCAGTCGACCTCCTTAGCGATAACCAGACGCGCAGCTTTAACAGCATACTGCGGATAATCGGTTGATTCAGCACTGTTGGTGCCAAGATCGATCACCGTATGTCCAGCATTTTCAAGATAGTTTTTACTTTGATTCTTGACAGCCAAGCCGCCGTGGTCGCATCCGATTGCAATTTTCATTTATTCTCCGACTGTTTGTTGCTGATACTCAAGGGTTGCATGGTAACATAGCGGGCAGTCGGCTTCAAGCTCAAGGAATTACTGTGTTGAACTTCTTTTTCCCGTTGGGTTCAGATATGCGGATTTCAGCGTTGTAGTGGGCGCAGGCGGTCTGCAGAGCTATTTTCATCAATCTCGAACGGACGCGGACGTTTGCCGGTTTCGATTACATAGGGAGTGACGAGTTCACGGGTGGCAGCGGCGTCCTCGCGCACTTTATCCAGCACCAGCAGCAATTCATTCAGGCGCAGATCAACCGATGCATAATCGGTAAAGGTCTGGCCATCTCCGGTATATACTGCACCCAGAAAGTCGTAGAGGGGCGGGAAGTAGCTTTCAATCTCTTTAATACTCTTAACAAGCCATTCGAGGGCACTGACAATTTCCTCGGGAGGCATACTTTGTGAAGCACCCTGATTGATCGCCTCACCGATCGTGCTCAAGCCGCTGTTGATACGCTCAAGCTGCGTCAGGCTGCTCTTAATCCGGAGCTGTTCAGTGGCGATTGCCTCCAGCATTCCGGCGACTTTCGCGAGCTCGGCACGCACTGCGGTTTCAACCTCTTTATTCGTTGTACTATCGACTCGCGTGATGCGCTCAATCCGCTCCTCAAGTCGCATAAGGCGTCGATTCAGAGCGGTAACACCTGCATCCAAATTGTCGATTCTGTTTATCAGTGAGATACCGCCCTCAGCAGGCGTCATCAACATACCCGGCATGGCGTTTCTGGTTTTGCGTGCTTCTGTCTGCACAACTCTGTGGTTGGTGAAGATTGCTACTGCAAAAGCCAGTGAGAGTGTGGCTATACAAAAAAAAATTTTCATTATCAACGCACCATTATAAACGTTCCTGAACTGTAAACAAGTGCAAAGGTATTGCCGCGGCGCGAGACTATCCAGAGCGGATCAGTGGTTGTTGTGCTGAAATTTCCGGTCACTGTTCCCTGGCATATAAGCAGAGGATAGATCTGATTTCTGTCAAACTGCGTAATATCGTTGACAGTTACGATCGCGTTATCCACTGAAAGGTCGCCATTGATCAGCAAAGTATCTGCCGGATTGTCGATGATCAGTTGCGTATCTGCCGTCATCGTTAGGGAGCTCAGTTGCAGAGTTCCTGCTTTGAGGAGCTGTGTACCCGGAGAGATTGCACCGCCCTTTTCGATCGTAACCGTGTTGCCGGTTGCCAGTGCAACGGTACCGGTACCGGCCAGAATCGAGCCGTCCATCACGATATAATCGCCGCCGGCCTGATGGTATCCGTTAACTGCAAGAGTGCCGTTCGATATCACAGTCGCGCCGCTGTAATCATAGACCCCGTTGAAACTCTGGCTACCTGAGCCGATTTTGGTTATGCCGCCGTTGCCGCTGATCGTGCCGCTGAAAACCGCGTTTGTTGCCAGAGCTCCGAGCGTCAGCTGTCCTGTTCCGAGTGAAACCAACCCGCCGCTGGCACCACCACCCTCGAGCGAACCGACGGCAAAAGGTTTATCGTTAAGAAGCAGTTCAACCCCGGGTATGTTGGCGAAAGTGAAGCGTGCGTAGGTGGCATCGATACCTGTCGAGTTGTTGTGCTTGGTGCTGTGCTGAGCAAAGACACCTTGGGCAATATGCACCTTGCCGGTTGCAATGGTGGTAGTGGCAACGGTGAAGGTATTGGGGCCGCTCTTGGTCAGGCGGAAACCATTCAGAGCAATGGTATTCGGGTGGTAGACCGCATTGATCATAGCGAAGTCGCCGCTGCCGCCGATTGTCGCATCACCGGTAAGATTGAGAAAAGGTGTCTGGATACGACCGAGGTCGGTGGCGGGGCCGCTGTTAATTAAAGCACCCGCACCGTCAACACCGCTGCCACTTATTGTAACTCCGTAGCGTGTGTTATCGAGTCCACCAATATCAAATGTGGCACCCTTTGCAACCTGAATCTTGTTGACGTCATAGCGTGCGCTGCCCAGAACATCGGGCTGATCGTAGTGATCGAGTTTGAGGATACCCTCGTTGATCAGCACATCTCCGGAGTAAGCACCGCTACTGCCGGAGAGTACCAGCACATTGGTACCAGCTTTAATTAGCGGGCCACTCCCGGTAAAAGATCCGCTGAAGGTGTCGGCTTCGTTGAGCAGACCGACGGTGAGGCTCGCTGTACCAAGTGAGATAATGCCACCGTCAGCCCCGCCACCTCGGATACTGCCGAGGGCGGTGCTGATATTTTTCAGTTGCAGCATTGCGCCGGGTGCGTTATCCAGCTCGAAGATCGCTCGTGACCCTTCGACGATACCGGTTGAGTGCTGGCTGATGGCACCAGAGGCGATACGCACAGTGCCGGTTGAGATGGTAGTATTAACGAAAGTGATGGTATTTGTGCCGATTTTAGTCAGGGTGTGGTCATTGAGCTCCAGGGTAGTCGCATTCCAACCGGAGGTCAGCAGGGCCCAGTCATTCAAACCGCCGATTGAGGCGTCTGCTGTCAGTCGGATATGTGTACACTGCGCTCTATTGAGTTCGATGGCGCTACCGGAATTGACCAGCGCACCGCTGCCATTCACCCCGTTGCCTGCAATTGTATAACCGTACACGGCATCTAAAACACCGTTGAAATCAATTGTGGCGCCGGGGCTGACCAGCACCTGTTCAGGGGATTTGTCGGGAAGTGGCCAACCAAAAGCTCTTTGATGGCCGACCTTGATGGTTCCACTTTCCACACAGGTGATGCCGCGATAAGTATTATAGGTTGCTAGCTCACAGACCCCGTTGCCGGTTTTATGCAAATCGACATAACCCGCGATATGGCCGTCACCCGCAAAGATATATTGGTTGCTATCGTTGGCTATGGTGATCGAAGCGGGGTAGATATCTCCGAACACATTGATGGTGACATCGGTGACAATATTGCCGAACACCGCATGATCGCCGTCATAATAGAGGTTATCGCCTTCGGCCCAGTTGGTGCTGACTCCCGTGTCCCAGCTCTCATCCAGGGCATTCCAGGTGCGGGTGTTGTGGCCGTCGGCGGTTGCGATGAATTTGATTATCTGATTGGCGGTATCGTTGGTCAGAGTTCCTCGGTAGCCGCACTCCAAATTTTGAAAATTGATAACGCCACCGCTGCCGTAGCGTAGCACCTCGTAGATTTTGCCGGCACTAGGCCCCTGCTCGAATTCAAGCCGCATGGGATCGGAAAAGTCTACACCTTCGACCGTAAGACTCGGATCGGTTTCGTCATCACCGGTCACTACCAGCGGACCGCCAAGAAACAGCAGGGCACCGGTAGTGCTACCGGTTCCTTTGATCCAACCGTCATTACCGACAATGATCTTGGAGGTCAGCGATCCTTCCAGCACCACTCCGCCGTGGTAAATGAATGTTGTTCCCGTGTATGTGCTCTCGCCGGTGAGGATCAGGGTGCCGGCACCTCTTTTATTGACTCCACCGGTGCCGCTGATAGAGCCGGCATAGGTTGAGGAGGTATTCAGCCAGCCTACATCCAACGGAGCGTTGCCCAGGAACACACTGCCGCCGTTCGTGCCGCCACCTGCGATTTGCCCCAGCACCAATTTATTGCTGTTCAGTTTCAGTTCGGTGTCGGCACTGTTGGCAATCCACATTGCGGTATTGGTTGCGACACTGGGCTTCACCAGGCTGACAGCACCATCTTCTATCCGTATCGCACCGGCGTTTACAGTGGTATTAGCCAAGCCAAATGTATTTGTGCCGATTTTAGTCAGGGTGTATCCGTTAAGATTCAGAAAGTTCTGACTGTAGCCTGATCCGATCATGTAAAAATTACCGCTACCGCCGATTGTGGCATCAGCGGAGAGCGCGATGTTGGGAAACTGCATTTTACCGCTACCGGTGTCCGCCCCGGAGTTGATCATCGCACCTTTGCCGTCAATGCCGGTGCCGGCGATTGTAACACCGTAATGCTCATCATAAAAACCTGCGACATCCAGAGTGGCGTTGCTCCGGATGGTGATCTTATCAAAGCTGAGATCATTTTCGCCCAGAGAGCGATAGCGTGCTCCAATTTTCAGGAGTCCGCCTGCAATGACAATTTTGCCGGTATAGGTGGAGTTCTGATTGATGGTGGTCAAGGTTCCGGCACCGGTTTTGGTGAATGAACCGCTACCTGTGATCAAATCAAGCGTTAAAGTGTGGCCAGCGGTGTCAATTACATAGCCGGGAGCATTAAAGGTGACGACACCGGGAGCAATAAGAGTACCGAGAGTGACTGTGCCGGGGACACCGCCGAAAACTGCTGTGTCGCCGGTGCTCCAAGCGGTCGCATTACCAGCTGTTGCGGAATCGTCCCAGTTGAGCAGTGTGGGCAGGGTACTCCAGATGCCAGAGCCACCGTCGGCATCGGCACTGGTATCGCTACCGTCCCAGAAAAGTTCAGCCGCCGCCAGTGGCAGCGGATTTTGCAATGCCGACAAACAAAAGGAAAAACACACCACTTTCATCATATTTGTTTTATTCATGACCACTCCTTTGATTAAAACTCAGATTGAGATTTTACCAGGGATAACACTGAACAGGTTCACACATTTGCTTTCCTCATCAAGATATCTCTTTTCAGCCAGCAAGTCCACAAAACTTTTGGCAACGCAACGATTTTCCTGTAAATCTAAATTCGAAAAAGTGTGATTAAAGTTGCATCCTTTTGTCAATAATTTCTTGTTATAAAGTGATAGACAAAGTATATGCCCTATGGTTTAATGCACTAACTTGTGAAACGGCAAGTGTTCGGTTATGCGCGATATTTTATCGCGCATTTGTGTTAATTGATGTATTTAGGCACTCTCTCGGAGTGTCGCAGTGTAGCCGCGAACCCGACAGAGTGTCGGCAGGAGAGTTAGATGAATAAAACGTTGTTTTTCCCCTTTGTTGTCGGTCTTGTCGTAATGGCGGGCGCACAGGAAACCAGTGTGAAGCAGAGCAGAGAAAGTACTCTTCAGCTGGATGCCGGTGCTGATCTGCGCATACGCCAGGAGATCATGGACCACATTCCTAACAGTGTGCCGCCCTTCACTGGGGATACCTCCTACTTCCAGATTCGTCCGCGCTTCTGGGGCGAGGCGAAATATCGCAACCTCCGGTTGTACAACCGCTGGACGGATGAATTCTGGCATTATACCTCTGATGACCGTCGCGTCAATTCGTGGCCCAATGAGCTGATAATCGATAATCTTTATCTGGACGTTAATGAGCTCTTCGATGGTTGGCTGGATCTGCGTATCGGACGGCAGGACCTGATCTACGGCAAGGGACGCGTGATTCTCGACGGCACCCCATACGACGGCTCCCGCACGATCTATATGGATGCAATCAAGGCGACCATAAATTTTGATGCTGAAAAGAAAAACACGCTTGATGTGCTGGCCATCTATAACAACAACCACAACGAGGCGGCTCTGGGTGGTATCGACGGCGGCGAGAAGGAGTTGAACACAATACGTCCGGGCTCAAAGTATCTCGATGAATGGGGCGGAGGTCTCTATTTTAAATCGAAGGAACTTGAAGAGTTCCCCTTTGAGCTTTATTGGATTTACAAGCGCGAAACAAAAGCCAAAATGTCCAACGGCACAACCCTGCAGGGCCGCCGTTTTCACACATTTGGTGCGCGATTGATGCCTAAGTTCACAGAAACAATCTCGGGTGAGCTGGAGGGTGCTGTTCAGAGCGGTGAAAAAGATGATGGCAAAAATACCTCCGGTTATATGGGCTATGCTGGTCTGCGTTATGACCCGGCGGTCGAATGGAATCTTAAACCGTTTGTCAATGCCGGCGTTTATTATCTTTCGGGTGATGATAGCAATGGTGATGGTAACGGCGATTCAGGCTGGAACCCGGTATGGGCACGCTGGCCGCAGATCAGCGAGCTCTATGTGCTCGAGTGGCACAACGGTGCCGGTTACTGGACCAATCTGATCTACCCGCATGTCGAGGGCGGCTTCAACATATCGCAGCAGCACAAGCTGTTCGCCAGCATCGGCTCCATGCACACCGATGATGCTGATGGTCTCGGCGGCGATACCGGTAGTCATTATGGCTGGCTGGCAACCATCTGTTATGATTTTCCGTTGCTGACCAATATCTTTGATCGTGAGGATAAACGCGGTAACCTGCTGGGCAGACTGCAAGCCGAAATGCTGGAACCGGGCGACTACTACGACTCCAGCAGCACGATGTATTTTCTGCGCTGGCAGATTATCGCCCAGTTCTGAAAGACACCATTATGAAAATCCGCACTTTGCGGATTTTCACGATGGTCTGCTCATAATGCGCTCTTTCGTACTCCAAAGACCCGCCGAGGGGGTGGAGATGAAGAACACCCTCTCTCCATCCGCCATCACATTCATCCCGTTATGCATGCTTTGGATATCGTACCTCTGCAGCGCATCGGAGAGGGCCATGTAGTTATAACCGACCCCGCGGATATCCTCTTCGGTCAAATGTCCCGGCGCGTAGGTGATGGTGAAACGCCCTTCGGAAGAACCATGGATCAGATGTGCTGTTCCATGGGTCAGGTCCTGGAGCACCGCCTCTTTTTTGTAGAGCTCCATGATGCGCGTAGTTCCGCTGTAACCGTATGATCGGATCAACTGATCAACATCGGGCTGTTCGCCGAAACGTTTGAGTCCGGGTGCGATAATCAGCAGTTCGCCGCCGTCGGCCATCGCCATACGTGTACGGTAAATGGCCTTGTTGGCAACCCAGGTGCTGTGGAATTCATCCTCCTGCATCACGGCCACAATTTTATGTAATGGTTCGGTAAGGCTGATATTACAGCCGCGTGAGGCTTCAGCAGCCGCAAGGTAGGTGTCAACATCATCACCGGCATAAAAACCCGTATGCCGCAGTTTGCCGCTGTCGTCGTAGGCCATAACCAGCTGTAGATAAATGTCCGGCAGAGAGGAGAGATACTCATCTTCCGCCTTGTTGTAGCAAGCACGCAGAGGGGTGATTAGCCGTCCGAGGTTGTTTTCGATACCGCAACATGCCGCCATCATGTGCGAGGCGCAGATCATATCCTTGCCGCCAAGACCGATGAAATAATTTTTATTGTGATTGGCGAAGCCCAGAACTTCATGCGGCACGACATGACCGACGTTGATGATCAAATCCCAGGGTTCGTCGACCAGCATTCTGTTGACGGAAACCGGAATGGGCCAGTCGGCCTTGCCGCCGGAGACCTTCTTGACAAAGGATGCCGGAACCTCGCCTATTTGTTTCACGCCGTTGCGCCAGTCGTGTATATGAATCGCCTGCTCGGGAATATCACCGAACATCCACCGATTCTGCTCCGGTGTGTGCGGCACATGCTGACCCAGGGTGGGGATTAGATGCACATCTGCGGATTTTGAAAAGTGGTGATAAAGGGCGTTGGTTACCCAGCCGGCACCGCTGTGAGCGCGTGTGATATCCGGTGGCAGTAGCAGCACTCTGCGTGGTGAAGCGCAGATGCGCTTTTCAGCTTCACGGGCCAGTTGCATTGTAAGTTCCAGAACCCGGTTTTTATCGATAAACCCCTCTTCAGATATCCACGGCATGCTACATTCCTTTCGTTTGCTGAGCATCTTCCATTGCCGTGTATTCTCGCAATTTCTGTTGAAAAAAACAAGAATCTTCGCTCAAAAACGCCAATTTGCTTAATTTTTACAACATCAGTTGCCGGCTTCAACTATCCGGTAAAACGCTCTTTGGTGACATTTGGGAATTCTAACTTTGGTCTGTCCTTCCGGGGCTCCCTGGAAAGTGACAAGGTAGTCTGAGACTCCGTCGGGAAAGGTGTCATGTATAATTTGAACGTATTCGTTTTTCCATTTCGCATGTTCATTGAGCGAGTTGCTGTATTGTACAACATACCATTTCCCGGGAGTTGTTTCGAAAACCATTGTGAAATGTTCGGCAGTGATCCGTGTGTAAACAGTTTTGAGTTTGTTACGTTCCACTTTGACAGGATTGACAGGATCAAATATATGTCCTGCTTCGTCAATGATCATTATTTTATAACTTCTTCCTGCTGTGAGTCCGGTTGCCTCAACTATATATGTGTTGGCTTCGAAACCAACAACCTCGGCGGAATCGACCACAGCGACCAGATGCCACTTTCCACTCAGCCATGCGTAAATTTCGATATCACCGGAACCGTTTTCATCGGCTGTTGAAAGTTCAAGCATAATCCCGTTGCCGGAGTCATAGGCCCGCAGGTCAATTTGGGTGGAGAGTGGACATGGACTATCCTTGAAGCCCACATCGGCATTGAGATTAGTGGCACCCGCCGTCACATAAACATCTGTGATTCCGCCGATGTTGGCATCCACGTAATGCCCTCGCTCAGGATCAGTTGGATTAGTGTTGTAGCTGGTAAGGCTGTAATTTTCAGGCCAGTCGAAATAGATGTCGTAATAACCTTCCGGCATGTTATCAAACAAATAGTATCCGAGTTCGTCGGTGTAGTTTGTGTAGGCTGCGCCTGTGTTCTGACATACCGCGACAACCTGGATATTCGTGACTCCCAGGTTGTTTTCTTCGTCATCCTGAATGCCGTTGCCGTTTTTGTCGAACCAGGCTCTGTTGCCCAGTGCCCCGAATTCCATAGGCTCAGGTTCGTCAATCTGGACATTGTTAAGATAGAAGACATGCTCTTCGTTGTTGCCGTCGTTGCGGCAGGTGGTCGGCAAAAAGCGGACCTTGATGTAGTTCCGGTTGGTTTCGGCACCACCGAAGAGAGCGCGGGGCACGACGAATTCATAAACGTATGTCGGCAGATCGTTCTCCAGCCGGCCTTGCGGGAAATCCAGTCTGTAAACGCTGGATTGCACCTCGCCCTGGTAGATCGCTGAACTGAAGGAGTCCTGCGGGTCGAAGTTGGACCTTTCCAGTCCGGCCCGGATGGCTGCGTTGCTGGCCAGCGCAAGGTACCAGTCTGTGTTCTGGGTGCGGTAAAGTCCTGTTCCTGCGTCCAGATTGCGTATCGGAGGTCGGTCATAGCTGAATGATGAGGTTGAGCTGGCACTGTTGGAGTATGTGTGAGTGATCGTATACCATTGGGACGGTTCACGTACCTCGTGGGTCAGGTCTATGCCAAAATCATAAGAAAAGGTGGCACCGTCAGCTTCCCCGACCGGGGTGTTCAGGCCGAAATCAAAGGCGATATCCCCGGGAGGCACCACGGCAGTTGTGCGTGCTGAGGCGGTCTCAGGCACACCCAGGTCGCGGCAGAGCGTGCCGTCCGCATTGATCCACTCGTTGCTGAACGGGGCGGTGGAAATAACCGAGATGTAAAAATACTCCGCGTCATTGTCGAAGTATATCCCCTCCATATCGTAGTACTCTCCACCGGAGGGATAGAAGTCGTTGGTTGAAACATTTCCATTCGGATTCGTGTGACCGGTTTTCGAGCCGTACGGGTGGTCGTCGGCACCGGGTGAGTAGCTGCCTGCGAGATCAAACCCAACGGAGGGCGTGTGCAGGCCTATCCAATCGCACTCGCCCCAATCGGTGGTGTTTGTGTGCAGGGTGGGCTTCAGGGAACTCCAGTTGAAAACCCAGGTCTGGTTCTGCGGACGGCTGAATCTGTCCATGCTCCCGATCAAATCCGCAGTGTCGTCGATAGAGATGTCGCCGTTGAGCCTGGCCTCTTCCACCGTCTGCAGTTCCGGATAAACGCCGAAGTGTTTTGCCAGCAGGCCGTTGCCGTTTGTTGCGGATTGTGAATCGCCCAGATTGAAAATGTCATATGTTCCGCTGGAGATTTCCTGCCAGAACACAGGCTCGGATTGCGTGTAGTAGCGAGTCAGAGTCACACCGGCGTCTGACGCAACCGTTACATCTTCTTCCGGGGGGCTGATATACTGGAAGAAACTGCTGTAGACAATGCTGTATGTGCCTGGATCAAGCTCAACGGTTTCTCCGCTCTCATACCAGTTGATCATACTGTTTTCAATAATGCCCCACTGCACTCCGGCGCTGATTGCTTCCGACGGAGCGAGCGTGACCGTCACAGAACAAACCGGTTCCGGTGTAGTCGGTGTTGCCGGCACGACATCCGACCAGCTGCGGCCGACGCGAATCTCATCAAAATCCGCATCCGCCGTACCGTAGTACTGGAAGTCGATCGAGTCAAAATCGTCAATGACAGTGCCTGAAATTGTCGCACTGAATTGCGCGCTCTCCTCGGTTGCCGAAAGCGGATTCAGATAAGCCGTAAGGGTTGTGAAGGCCTGCTGCGAATCATCCCATACGTATTTTGCGACAATCATATAGGTGGTCTCCGCCTGAATGCCGGTGCTGTCGAGGCCAGCGGTAGTGGCGCCGTCATTGATATACGCGACTCCAGCATATGCAGAAGAATTAACATGTCCCAGTGCCGCTCCTGTGTCTCCATTGGTGACCTTCTGACCGCAGCCGAGGTAGTCCCATGTGGAAAGCGACGCTGTCTTGTAGCATACCAGAAAACTGATATAGAAGGTGTCGGTCTGTTCGGGAATAGCGCGGCTGTATAAGTAGGAAGAGGTTCCCCCGACATTCGATGTGATCTTTACGGCATCGCCGCCTCCATTCACATAAACACTCTCATTCGAGTAAACCAGCGGAACGGCCACTGAGCCGACGCTGACTGCCAGATTGCCGGACCAGGCACTGCCATCACTCCAGCCTGTGTCATTGCCGCTGAAATCATCATGGCAACTGAAACTGAACGGAGCGGCTTCTGCAAATGTCTGGACAACAGCACTTATGACTGATGAATCCGGTGTGAAGGTGAACTCAGCACTTACAGGTTCATCATCGTTGTCAGCACTGTGGATCGTCACGCTCTGCGGCTGCTCCCAGTTTGCCGGCGTGAATGTCAGGTTGGTGGTCGAAGCGCTGAGGTCTGACGGTGTCGGATCAACCGATACTGCCACATTTACATTACAAGCCGGCTGCGAGGAGAGCGACACCTGCGCCGATGTAGAGCTGCCGATTTCGATTGTGCTGTCTGTCACGGAAACTTGAAGACACGGCATAGCTCCTGAGGGCACAACCGAATTCCAGTTTGTACCTACCCGTATTTCGTCGAACCAGAAAGCGGTGTCCGCTGCTCCATCATGGCCTCCGAAATATATCTCGGAGATGCTGTCTGCGCCAATGGAACCACTCTGAGTGAGATTCGGGGTGCCCGGGTCAGTCGACGAATCCGGACTCACCCAGAGACTGACTCCAGTGTAGGTTGAACCATCCCAATCATAGCGCAATACGACAAATTCGGTCTGTCCGGTTACTGCGGTGGTAACCGAAGATACATTGGGTACGTCCTGAATGGTGGTTTTATAGCCCATAGAGTGCAGCACAAATCCGCTTTCTTTGAAACCCGGGGGCGTTCCCAGCGAGCCCCAGGTTATGTTGGAACTTTCCGGGGTAACCAGAAAACTGACATAAACCTCACCGTTCGTTTCAGAGATGGTTCTCGAAATATAGGCGTATTGGTCCGGGGTTACCTGCACTGCGTTAGTTCCTCCCGCAACGAAAACATCGCCGCTCATGAAACCCATCGGTGTCGTACGGAGTTTGACGCTTCCGTTATCGCTGTTCCAGCTGTAGAAATCACTCCAGTTTCCGGTCCAGCCCGTGCCGCCGGAAAGGTTGAGGACACAGGTGTTGTCTGTATAGTCTTCAAAACCTTCATAGGCAATGAGACCACTTCCGTTTTCTTCGGCTGTCAGTTCATTAACGTTTGCAGTTCCCGGCAGAGTGCCGTGGGCATACTCCGTGGCGTTGTTGATTCCATCACCATCAGGGTCGTCCATTGCACTGCTCTCAAGCGTGCCCAGTGTTGCCATTTCCCATTGATCCGGAAGCCCATCGCCGTCGCCGTCCGTAGTGTCGCTGCCGCCGCTGACGGACAAGTCGGAAACGGAGTTGCATGGAAAGTCGCCGTATTCATCAATGGATATGGCTGCGAATGTCTTGTTGGAGACAATAACAACCGATGCGCTTAAGTTTGTGGTGAAGCGATGAAAAACGGTTTGGGCTGAACCATCTGTGAAATCGAGCCTTGAGACAACCACATCACCGCAGTCGAAGCCGTCGGTTCTGCTGTTATACATATAGACGCAGGCGTTGCCGTTCAGTGTGTGGGCGTACCAGTTGACACTCAGTTCAGGTTCGGCGTCCTCCAGATATCGGTCAAAGAAAGACTTGAAGCTTTCCTGGTCATCCGGGTTGTCAAAAGCGTCTTCCGCGAGGCAGTTCCGGAAATCCTCTGTGTCCGCTGAGCTGTTTCCGTATTCTGATTTGTAGTGGAGGATCCCCGACCAGAATCTGTCTTCTCCCATATAATTGCGTAGATGGTGTATCATCCAGGCACCGCGATTGTATACAAGCGCGAAATTGAACAGATCGCTGATGCTGTTGTAGCCGGGTTGGTTAAGTTTTTTAGTCCAGTTCAGGTTAGCGCGTGAAGGCAGGTCGTTTGCGATTCCGTCTCTGTCGTTCACTCCCCGGGCTGCCAGCTGTTCGGAATACACCGCGAAACCCTCGTTCAGCCAGAGGTCGTTCCAGGTTTCACAGGTTACGTAATCACCCCACCACTGATGTGCCAACTCATGGGCAATGTACTGAGAATTGTTATCTTTCATGGAAGAAATCGTCTGGTGCTCCATATAGGCTGCACCGCTGTTCCAAAACTGGACATGCGCATACTTTTCAAAGGGATAAGGTCCGAAGATGTTCGTATAGGTGTTAAGGTTGTCTCTGGCTTTTTCCGCGCCACTTTTCCACGCTGAGAAAGAACCGTCATAATACCAGGCCTCGACCGGAACCGGCGCGCCGCCAACATCCGACACATGCATGTAGTCCCCGGCGTTGAACGCGATCAGATAGGGTGCCACATTGAAATCTGTGCGCCAGTGAAAGGTTCGCTCACTGCCGTTTGTAGTCACTCCCGCCAGTTCCCCGACGGATATGGCCCACTGATCGAGACCTACGGTGCCGTAAACATCGTATGTCGCTTTATCCGCAGGCGTGTCGTTGCAAGGAAACCAGAGATGGGCACTATTGGGTTGGTTCATGGTGGTAACGACATCGGGTGATGTTCTAAAGTCCATGCCCCAGCCGTTGCCGTAACCGGTGGTTTCTTTGTTGGGGTGCCCGCTCCATGCGAGTGCAACCGAAAAAACCGTTCCGGATGGAATTGTTGCCGCCGGAATGATTTTCAGATAGGTTTCGTACTCAGCCGCACTGCCACCGGTGCATGTTTCCAGGGAAAACGGACACGGTGAAGCGTCAACAGTCAGAGAGGTAATAGAATTGGTGTTGCCGCCGGGAGGCGCGAAGTCCAGCGGGATGCCGCTGTTGACTGTCAGGTCACTGACCGCTTTGATGCAAAGCGCGGCGGATGCGGATATTGTCTCTGTGACGTAGTCGATCTCGTAAAAATGCAGTTCGTAGCTTTGAACATCGATGACCTCACTGCCCGACAAAGGATAATGTCCATTTACATCCAGAACAACCGGCTGATTGGAAACCGATTCATGCCCAGCGGAACCGGTAACCGGCACAGCTAGTAAAATGACGATAACCGCTGCAGAAAATGCAGCCTGAAACAATAGATGTGACTTCATAAGATGCCGCCCGTGATTTTACTTTATTGTCAAAAGAGCCGCTCGTTTTAAAGAATTGTCGGCATTATGTCAACAATAAAGATTAAAAAGTATTATACTAAAGTACAAACCGATAAAAGGAGTTTCATCCTGAAAACTCTACGACCTGCCAGCGAAGTGCCCCCCAAAAATTGCCGTTTTCCGGGGGTGCTTATTTTTGCTAAGATATCCGGTGTTATGGGAACTTATAAGGATTTTCAGAATCAGCTGCGTAATACGGGGGGCTATGCAACGGTGCATCCGGAGGGGGTTGTGCCGGAGCCGATGACACTCTTGACAGCGCTACGTTACGATTTCACAATCATTCGGCTCTGCACAAAGTGCACGGTGCTGGAGCTGTTTGGCAGGTTCAATTACGAAAAGTGGGCGGAGCAAACCTTTGCCTCAATCGCCTTCGCCGAAAAAATTGGGGGCCGCGTTATTTTTGAAGGCTTTAAAGAACGTGCCGACTATAACGATCCAGTGGTTTATGTCTCCAATCATATGAGTACGCTGGAGACCATGATTCTGCCGGTGACGCTGCTGAGCTTCAATCATATATCGATCGTTCTCAAAAACAGCCTCGCCCGGATGCCGCTGGTCGGCAAAGCCTTCGCCCGTATTGGTTCGATCGGAGTTACCCGTGCCAACCCGCGTGCTGACCTACAGACCGTGCTCAAAGTTGGTGCTGAGAGGTTGCGCAATGGACGCTCCGTGCTGCTTTTTCCTGAGGGCACCCGCCAGGATCACTTTGATCCAGCCGGATTCAACTCTCTCGGCTCTAAGCTGGCTCAGCGCTGTGGTGTTCCGGTTGTGCCGATTGCGGTGAAAACCGATTTTCTGCAGAAGGGGCATTTCATCCGCGATTTCGGGATGGTCGACGCTACCAGGCCGATTCATGTCGCCTGCGGACCACTGCTCGCGCCAGAGCTTGGAGCCAAAGAGATGCACAGGCACTGTGTCGAGTTTATCGGCGAAAAGCTGCGACAATGGCAGAATTGAAAGTTTTCGACGGGCAATTGTCGGGTCAGGAGTAACTATGTGTGCAAATAAAAAGAGCTCTCTGTTGCGTCAGATACGCGATTTTTTTCAGCGTGATATGTGGCAGATGTCAACGGACGGCAAATCCTGGATGCTACGCTACGCGGTTTTCGCGTTGCGGGTTTTCGCGCTTGTAATCGATGGCTTCAGACGTAACCGTTGCTCGTTGCATGCCTCCGCGCTAACACTTTTTTCCATGATGTCGCTGGTGCCTGTGCTGGTGCTGGTGCTGGCACTTGCACGTGCGTTCGGCGGTGCTGAACTGGCTCGCGAACAGCTGGAAAAGCACATTAACGCCATGGTTGAGAATGTCGAGCAGAACGCGGTTGTGGCAGATAATGCGGGGGCCGAATCTGCCGACGATCAGCCACAACCCTCCATGGGCTTCGATTTCGGTTCGCAGGTGCGCGAAATCAGCAACAAAATTTTTGATCAGGTCAATACGATTGACTTCGGTAAACTCGGCGGTGCCGGCGCGATTCTGTTGCTGTGGTCTGTGATTGGGGTTCTGGGCAAAGTTGAGGCCAGCTTCAATCAGTTGTGGGGAGTGGATAAGCCGCGTCCGCTGGTACGCAAGTTTACCGAGTATCTGGCGGTGATTATCATTCTGCCCTTTCTAGTCATTGCGGTCTCAACGGTTCCTGTGGTTCAGACGGTCAGCTCCGTTATGGAGCAGACGATGGGAGAGCGAGCTTCGAGCGGCATCATGACTTTGCTCAACTCCAATTTGTTGCGCGTGCTGATGTCGCTGGTCGGCGGCACCGTGACCTTCGCATTTCTGCTGGGGTTTATGCCCAATGAACGTGTCGGGGTTGTGCCGGCGTTGGCCGGAGGTTTTGTCACCCTGATTTTATTTGTGATCTGGATGAAGCTCTGTGCCATGCTGCAGATCGGTATTGCTAAATACAGTGCCCTGTACGGAGGTTTTGCGGTGCTGCCTATTCTGTTGCTCTGGGTGTACACCAGCTGGCAGATTATACTGCTGGGAGCGGAGATTTCATTTGCAGTGCAAAACCGCGATACCTATATGTTGGAACAGTTCGCCGATCAAGCCAGTATGCGAGCCCGTCTCTTGATGGCGGTTACGCTGTGCGTTGAAAGTGTCAGGGCTACGCATGGCGATGCAGGTGGCGTTTTTAACGCGCAGCAGTTTGCACAGGTCAATGGCGTGCCGCATCGCTTTATCGCTATGATTCTGGATCAATTGGTTGAACAACGGCTGCTGGCGGAGGTTGCTGATCATCCGGATGAGTATCTGCCGTGTAAATCCGGTGAGGTCTTAAAAGTTATCGATATCGTCACAACCCTGATGGATAACGGAGAGGCCATCGAATCGCTGGGGCTTGAAAAACTCGGGGATACGGTCGCGGAGCTGAGTCGGAAATGGACGGATGCGGAGAAAAAGGTGCTCTCCGTGACACTTGATCAATTGTGTGTTTGAAACAGCTTTCACCAAGAGCCGAATGTGAACGAATTGTGATACGCAGAGTTGGCGTTAAATGATCAGTTGTGTTTTGTCACGGGAGTTGAGACTATAGCAACCAACCGGACGAAATGAGCTCCAGCTGAAAACTGAGTGCCGGTAAAACAATCGGAGAGGAAAGGAATTTTATGTTACAGAAAAAGCGCCGAATCGTTGCCACATCAGCGCTGCCTTATGCTAACGGCGATATTCATATCGGCCATCTGGTCGAGTATTTGCAGACTGATTTTTGGACACGCTTCCAGAAGATGCGTGGTCATGAGTGTCTGTATATCTGCGCGGATGACACCCACGGTACGCCGATCATGGTGCGCTCACGAAATGAAGGAATCACCCCGGAGGAGCTGATTGCACGCAGTTTCGCATTGCACTCAAAGGATTTTGAGAATTTTCAGATTGCTTTCGACCATTATGGTTCAACCAACTGCCGGGAAAACCGGGAGCTCAGCGAGAGAATTTTCAAAGCTATGCGTGCGGCCGGCAGTGTCACCGCACGCGTTCAGCCGCAGCTTTACTGTGAAAAGGACAGCATGTTTCTGCCTGACCGCTTTGTCAAGGGTGAATGTCCGCAGTGCGGTGCCCAAGATCAGTATGGCGACTCGTGCGATATCTGCAGTGCGACCTACGCTGCGGAAGACCTCAAGCATCCGGTTTGCACTCTTTGCGGCAACACACCAATCACTCGCGAGAGTGAGCATCTCTACTTTGAACTTGAGCCACAACGCGATTTTTTGCGGGAGTGGATTCCCGCCCATACCGTGCCGGAGATCGCTAATAAACTGCTGGAGTGGTTTGATGAACCGCTACGCGGCTGGTGCATTTCGCGTGATGCTCCCTATTTCGGATTCGAGATACCCGGTTTTCCCGGAAAGTTTTTCTATGTTTGGATGGATGCGCCTGTCGGTTACATGGCATCCCTCACCTGCTGGTGCGAAGAGCATGGTGAGAACTTCGATCAGTGGTGGCAGAATCCCGCTGCTGAACTCTATCACTTCATCGGCAAGGATATCGTGCGCTTTCACTCGCTGTTCTGGCCCGCAATGCTCAAAACCGCCGGGTTTAAAACTCCTGACAGGATTTTTGTGCACGGTTTTCTTACGGTCGACGGCGAAAAAATGAGTAAATCCAAAGGCACCTTCATCAAAGCCCGCACCTATCTCAACCACCTTGACCCGCAGGATTTGCGTTTTTACTATGCCTGTAAACTCAACAGCGGCGCGGATGATATGGATTTGAATCTCAATGATTTCATAGGTCGCGTCAACTCCGATCTGGTCGGTAAAATAACCAACCTCGCCTCGCGTGGTGTTCAGATGCTACACAAGCGATTAGACGGACGTTGCGGACAAATGGATGCCGAGGGGCGCGCACTCTGCGAAAAGGCCCGTGCCCGTGCCGATGCGGTCGCCGCACATTACGAAGCGCGCGATTTTAACCGGGCGATGATCGAGGTGCGCACTCTGGCTGATCGCGCTAATCAGTATTTTGACCTTCAGGCCCCCTGGCTGCTGGTGAAAACCGATCCCGAGGCAGCCCGTTCCGTAATGACATCGATCCTCAACATATTCCGTGTTCTGACGATCTACCTCAAGCCGGTTTTGCCGGATTATGCCGACAAAGTGGCCCGGCTTTTCAATGAAAGCTCCTATTGCTGGAGTGACCTGCACACAAATATCGAAAATGCGGCTGTTAATCACTACACATATTTGGCAAAACGTGTCGATAGAGATGCGGTTGATAAGATGATAGCAGAGAGCAGAGAAAATAATTAGACGGCTCAGTCGGCTACACCCGGCAGCGGGATTATTTTGCGCCTTCGGATTGATTCCAGACAGGTTGGTGTGCTAGAATTGCTTAAATTAAGTGGGTTGGCCGGAATCGGCAACTGCGAAACAATATATTCAGACAATGGTGAGGATTCAGTTATGAAATGTGAAATATGTGAAACACATGATGTCACCAGAGCCATCCGCAAGGTTGTGGATGGTTTTGAGCAGGATGTTTTTGTCTGTGAGAGCTGCGCGCGGGTGGAGTGCTCCGGCTATGCATCGACGGAACCGATCGACCGTTTCAGCCCGGATGGCGCGCTGTCCAGAGTTCCGAATGTCAAGGTGTTTATGGACGCCACTATAAAGATCGCCGGCTTAAATTCAGGCAAACGCTGTCCGCGGTGTGGGTTTAGATTATCAGGCAATGCGTCATTCAGGAATCTGGGATGTCCCGCCTGTTATAAAACATTTGAACAGGAGATCAGAGAACGTCGGCTTGAGGGCCGCTACAGAGGTAAACGACCGCAAGAACCAGTGGATGGTATTGAGATAATCGCACTGAAAAGTCAGATAGACGATGCTGTACGGGAACAGCGTTTTGATGATGTTTTTCGTTTGAAACTGGCTCTTGAGGATGTTGAAAGTCGGGTGAAACGTCTGAGAAGTTCTGAAGGCGAATCGTGAAAAAATCTGTTTCGCCGAAGCTGTCCGGCGTGGTGCTGTGGAGCAGAGCACGGTTGTGTCGAAATCTGGCCGGTCATCGGTTTATAACAATCCCTGAGGTTGACAAAAAGAGTGAAGCGGCTTTTTCAGGTGCCGCCGCGTTACAGGCCTACGCTGATAATGCCAAAAAATATTGTGCGGTCTTTCGCAAGATCGAAGATGCTGTTTGCGATATTGCCGCAATTCGTCGTTTGCGGTTGAAACCGCTGACCGACGTACCCAATTGGAAAATGATCGAATACTTCGAACGCGGCGTTATCACCGAAAATCTCCGCAACAGCCAGAACAATGAATACAGCGGCATTCTGACCGGTGTCGGAACCGCAGTGCATGGGTTTGTCAATGAATGCCATCACCTTGTTCTGCAGGATATCCGGCAGGGGTTCCAGCTGAATAAAGCCTGGCGGGAGGTCGATGCCCTTGATGATCTATTCAGCGCCCGGCTGAAATTTGCATGGAGTAAAAGTTTCGGTTACTTGCTGCCGGACTCCGAGTGCTGCGGTACCGGTCTGCAGCTGACGGTCAAAGTGCATCTGCCGGCATTGGCTCATCTCGATGAATTGAAACAGATTTCAAACGCCTGTTTGGCTGCGGGGTTGGTGATGGAGGCGGATATGCCGAAGGAGCCCCTGTTGGAAGGGTTTGGCCAGATGTTGAGCATCTCAAACAACATGAGTGTTACAGAGAGCGAGGATTCGGTTTTAAAAAAGCTCCATCGTATGGTTAGTGATCTGACCGCGCAAGAGGTGCAGGCACGTGAGAGGGCGCTGAACGACCCAGTCTCCAGACGGGGGTTGTATAATAAAATCTCATGCTCGCTGGCTATGCTCAGAAGTGCCTTTATCATGACCCGCCCCGAGCT
The DNA here is from genome assembly GCA_964406095.1 of uncultured Lentisphaeraceae bacterium. Lineage (GTDB taxonomy): Bacteria > Verrucomicrobiota > Kiritimatiellia > RFP12 > UBA1067 > M55B167. Next base: position 1,196 of record CAYOQJ010000076.1, on the reverse strand, counting down.
GTTTGAATATGTCTCGTGGTTGCGTCTGGGAGTACAGGCAGGGCTGGTTAAAGGCATAACTGTCGCCCGGCTTGACCGACTGCATCGTGAGATGTGGGCTTCAAACTTTCTCGGACATTTCCGCGGAACAGCGGCGGACGCACTTGAATACGTTAGCTACACCCGCGCCAATGCGCTACGTGAACGTCTGAGCGGAGTGAAACTGACCTTCAGATAACTCCGTCATCGCTGCGCTGTCCGGCAGTTGTAAACAGTCGTTCCACTTTCTAATGTGGGAGAAAGCTGTTTTGACAGCAGTTTATAACGGCGGGCGCGACTACGCTTGTGTTTCCAGAATTCGGTGAAATCCTCCTGCAGATTTTTCATTAGAATACCGCTAAATGCCTTTGTGGTCGCTTCGTTTGCCGATCTGGTACGTTGCAGTTCACGCAGATAGGTTGTGAGCACCGATCTGTATGAATTGGGGTTTTCCAGCGGCGCGCCCTTGTGCAAAAAGTAGACCAAAGCCCAGACGGTGGTGTAGTTGAGTGTGCGCCGCTCCGCGTTCTGATCATAGAAACGAGAGTAATCGATTTCAAGCATCTCGGGCAGTATCTCTGTAGCCTGATCAAGATGAGTCAATAGATACCTCACGCGGCTGTTTTCATTAATTTCGACTCTCCCGCTACGTTCCACTTTCGCCGATTCAAAAAAGCAGGCGTGTCCCTCATTGAACCAGGGCGAGGTTGTTATCATTGAGCAGGCATGGAAGAGATATTGATGAAAACCCTCATGCCGGATAATCTGCATGGTTTTCTCTTCATCGCTGCCTTGCGCCAGAATGACGAGTTCGCGTCGCATCGGCGACCACGCTCCAATGCTCCATTCCATCGTTTCGCCCACATACTGCTGGTAGGAATCCGCCTCTTCAAAAATGCGCACCACGCTGGTTTCAGTGATCGGCTCAAAGGGAGGCACCAGTTTAACAAAAGCCTGGCGAAGATGCGGCATGTCGTGCTGTAGACGCCGAACAAGTGATTTGCCATCTGAGCTGCGGATATCCGAAAGAAAGATATACTCATCGGTCTCGGCATACCACCAATCGCGCATATTGGCGATGGATTTGCGGGCGGCTGCTCTGGCTGGAGTGTCGATGAACTTATTTGGATTGCCGCCGTGATCCGTTTTGAGTGCTTTGAACGTAAGTTGCGGCTTGG
>CAYOQJ010000075.1:0-7820 GCA_964406095.1 uncultured Lentisphaeraceae bacterium | reverse complement strand
TTTTCAGCCGCTTCCTGTTTATTTGCATACCGCCTAACCCAATTCGTGAAAGTTGTCGCGACTATATTGTTTTCACGGCAGAAAGCAGCCTGACTTAATCCACTGTTTTTATAGCGTTGAACCAGCGACCGGCGCTCAGCTGGTGTATATCGTTTACAAATTCTCTTACCTGTTGTTTCTGATTTTGTTTTCATGGCACCGTTATATCACGGTTGCCGAAGTCAGACCAGTAGGTCAAAGTTAAGACGCTTACCCATATTTCATCAAACTCCGATAACTTTACCAACTTCTTTATCTCATAAAATCAACGTTTATCGTCCGATCTTTCGGAGTCATCCGCTCCCCGATCTGTACCAACAGCTTCTTCGCCGCCGCTTTAAAAGATCTTTTCTTTGAATCCATTGTTTACCTCTCTTGCAAAATCATGGGCAATTGTCCAATATCGAAATACTGTTCTGATTCGCTCTCACAAAAACCAAAACGATTCAATCGAGGGCTTTCGCAGTTCAAAAATGCAGCCGCAATCTCACTTCAATACGCAGTTTAATACGCAGTTGATCCCGTTGATACCCAGTTTACAACTTTTCCCACTTTGCACCTCGCCCCGTCCCCATGGAACGGATTTTATTTTCCTTCTGCAACCTTGCCAGAACTTGACGAATCAGATCAATCCCCACTCCTGGACAACTGGCTTTAATGTCGGCCACGCGAAAAGTGTTCATCTGACGTTCAACCGCCTTGATAATAACTGCGGTCTTCTCTCCTCGAGGAGACTGAATTTCTCCGACTCGCTCTTCAAACTCTTTGTAAGCCTCTTTTAAAACAAAAAAGAGATACCCGATGTAAGGCCAGGGATCGTGTTTGCCCTCATGCCATCCTTTTGAACTTAGTTGAAGAGTCTCGTAATAACGCTCTTTATTAAGCTCTATAATACGCTCCAAACTTATATATCGCCCAACCTCTAAACCCAGATGATAACAGGTCTGAAGCAACAGCAGCCGTGACACACGCCCATTTCCATCTCGGAATGGATGAATACACAGGAAATCAAGATTAAGGGCACCGAGTAAGAGTAAGGGCTGTACCCGGCAATCCCTGAGCAAATCATCCATGATCTGAAAGCTCTGCTGCATCATCCGAGGCGTCATCTCTGGTGATACCGATTTAAAACGGATATGCCGCTCACCAGTAGGCAGGATCTCAACAATATCAACAGGTTTGTCTTTATACTTGCCCGCATCCCATATTTCACCGCGGCTTAAACTATGAAACCTCAAAATATTTTTCTCTGACAATTCAAGATTTACTCCTACTTCGTGGATCAAGGTTAATGTTTTTCTGTAGCCAGCTACTTCCTCTTCATTCCGATCTCTATACGCAGTTTCCCCAAACACAAGGGTCTTTATTCTGTTCTGCTCAACATTAACCCCCTCAATACGATTGGAAGAAACCGCGCTTTCAACCAGAGCGTGCTCTCGGAGTGCTGACAACCTCTGGGGCACCTGCCGGGTAAACAGCTCCTGTTTGCCACGATATTCCATAAGATCACCGATCTGCCAATTGATAGACATCGGCACCGAATAGCAACCATTTTGTAAATTTTTTAATGTCTTCATGATGATATCTTTTTGGTTCCATCGTTTGCCTTCGTCGCAAAGCCATACAAGCTTTTTAGCGGATTGACATCCTGCACCATTTATGCGACGTTAAAACCCTCATCGACCGTTTCGGTTTCGAAAGTAAGAGTCGAAGGAGATGGGGACGCCGTCCAAGCGCCCCTTCTTTTTGTCCGACCCCGACCCACCCACATAAAATTTGCTAACTACTAAAATAAGGTTTGACCCCAACGCGCCCTGGTTTTACAGACACGACCATCTTTATAAGTAACCAAAGGTGTGCCAGTACGCGCAGCCGTTTCCCTAGCTCTCAATGCCGCCCGTTTCAAGGCCGCCTCAGCCTGAGCTAAATCGGCATCTAAATTTTTCTTATCCATTATGGTCCCTCCTCCAGTAGAACCGGCACATCTCCTGCGTTGTCATACACCTGCCAAGCATCTATTAATGGTCGATACAAATTAACAAAGTTACTCCAGCCTGCTTTATAGCGACGACGGATAACATTCTCCGGGATATTGTGCCCTCCCTGAGATACTCTGATAGCCACACGTTCAACCGCCACTTCCTCACTGGGAAGTTTCAGAAATATCAGCTTCACTCTATACCCAGCAGCCTTCCACAGAGGAATCAACTTGGCATAACGCCTTCCTGATAATGTCGTTTCAAATGCAAAGCTTGTTTTTCCTGCACCGTTAGGCCCGGCAATGATAACAATCTTTTTCTCTTGTTAAGTTTTTATCAAGCTGACAATCCTATATAATCAGCATCTAGTATCAGTTTTTTATATCGGTTATTATAAATCAACATCACCTCCAATTACAACTTACAGTTTACGCGACTTGCGCGACTTGCGCGACTTGTCTGCCGAAGTGCCCGCGTTGCGGAACAAAGGCGGAAAAACTTCCTATACTCCATGCCACGCCGTCACGTCCGCCGGAGCTCGCAGAGCACAGGCGGAAGCTTCGGATAGCGTAGGAGGAACAACAGAAGGCGGGTTCCACATCCGCTTTGCCGATCTGGACAACTGGTTCACCTGAACTGCCTGCGCAGACCTGTACTGAGCATTGTCGAAGGGAGATAAAAACTGGATGGACTTACATCTCTAGATTTAACCAAGAACAGCCGTCGACTCCGACTTCCGCCGTCGCATAGCCATGGCGGACATGATGGCCGTCAAGAGAGCACGAAGAAATTGATCTGCCAGCACAGCAGGTGCCGTCGCTACGAGACGCACCAATACACAGCAACAAAGCACCCGTAAAAAACACTAGCTTTTATTCTAAGGTTCGACCCCACGCGATCCGGCAGGAAGTTGCTGAGTTTGCGGATTTACCCCGCTATGCTTTATGTGATAGAATTTTAAACAAAAAAAGATTGGAGTAATTTATGTATACAACAATTGAAGCTGATATTAAGAATGGTCAGGTAATGGGAAAAGAGGCAGTTAAGCTACCCAGCCAGGCTCATGTTCTGATTACTCTATTGAATCCGGTAGTTAGTGCCCGGCCTGTTTTTGGGTGTGCCAAGGGAGAGGTTGAGTTAAGCGATGATTTTGATGAACCCCTGGATGATTTCTCGGATTACATGTCATGAACTTACTGTTGGACACACATACCTACCTGTGGTTTGTAGGCGGAAATGATCGTTTGTCAATACATGCACGAGCAGAGATCGAAAATCCCGACAACCGAATATTTATCAGCATAGCTTCATTGTGGGAAATCACAGTAAAGTACAGTTTAGGGAAATTAACCCTAAAAAGCGGGTTGGAGACTTTCCTTACGGATTATATTACGCAAAATGGTTTTAACTTACTGCCGATTAAACCATCTCACCTCGTTGCTTTAAGTAGCCTTCCTCTACATCACAGTGACCCCTTTGACCGTTTAATTATTGCACAAGGTATCAAAGATGGCATGAGTATCTGCTCGGCTGATGATAAATTCAAACTGTATTCAATCAATGATCTGGTGTGGTAAGAAAGATAAGCTATAGTCCAAAGCTGCTTTCAGCCGCAACCAAACGGAAACAAAACATTATGCGTAAGTGTATTCTTTCCTTGTCCGGTTAATTCAACTATATCAACCTGTTTAACTGTTTCAACCACGTTAACCAAGGCTTCGCCCGGTCTCGCTATTTTTCAACCGATTTCAGCAGGATGCGCCGCTCGAAGCCGCCGCGCTCCGCGCGCTTAGTCAAACGCAGCCGCTCAAACTCCTCCGGCGAAACTCCCAGATGACTCACCGTCGCCAGAATCACCTCGACAATATCCGACAGCTCTTCGACCGCTTTTTCCGGCGACTCCGCCGCCCGGTACTCTTCAGCCTCTTCAAAGAACTTACGAAACAACGCTGTTCCGTAATCCTCGTCGTTCAAAATCTCGTAATTCGCCTGCAAATTCTCACCGGCGATAATCTCGGGAATGCGGTCGCGCACCAGCTTGTCATAAACCTTAGTTTCTCTCATAATTTTTCTCACCCTTTTTGTCGCTATTCAATCAATTTCTGCAACAAAACCCCAAAAACCAATCACACGCTTGCATAGGTAGTTGTTTATAATCGACTCCATAACGCGTAGCGTTATATATAAAACAGCGGAGACCTTAACCACAATGGCGTGATGGGTGTCAGATTTTCACACTGTGAACGTTTGCCGTTTTGGTTACGGACCCGCTGTTTTATCAAAGTATTCATCCAGCTTTCTCAGACACACCTCCCGTATAGCCCTCACCTCGTCCGATGTCAGCCGCTTGCGAATCTCCTTGTTAAGAACAACGTGCGCCAGATCGGAGGCATATGCGAGAAACCGCATATCGGCAAACCGCTTGAAAGGATTGCGCAGAATGAGCGCTTTCGCGTCCTTTTCCGAAACAGAGTCCCTCGCAAAAATCGAATTGGGCTTCTCGACAATCACTCCGCATTCACGCCGCTCATCGTAAAAGCGGATAAAGAACTGCGTTATATCATCGATCGAAGCGTGCCCCGTGTCATCAATATTTTCAAAGAGCGCCAGCAACAGAACAGGCTTGTATGAATAAGACATGTCCATTTTACCGACAAACTCCATAAACATATCTTTGACCGTCTCCGGCGTGATCAGTGACCATCCGAACTCTGCCGCATAAGATTCAACCGTGGACAGATTGAAATAATGCATAACCCTGGTTCCGGAAATCGGCACGGAAAGGTCCGCCTTAATCCTGCCATCTGCAATGTACTTGTCGACAGTCTCCGCCTGCACATTAACGCGGCGCACAAACTCAATCTCCGAAAGCATTCCCCGGGCGAGTTCATGCCAGTTGAAAAGTTCAATCTGCTCATAATCCATGGCAAAGATCGGAAGATCGACCAGTGCGTCGGGACGTTCGCCCCTGCGCCAGATATCTTCATCGCGCTCCCGCAAATGGTCAGGCGCAAGGGTGAACCCGAACGGACGATACGACGCCATGTTCAAGACGCGGTGAAGAGAGTAGGGCATATTCCACAGGGAGGCGTTATCCACAAAATCAAAGACCAGCAGCGACTCCTTGCCTTCATGACGGCGCACCCCGCGCCCGAGCTGCTGGAGATAAATTGTTTTTGACATAGTAGGGCGCGCCATAAAGAGCACTTCAATGCACGGACTGTCCCAGCCCTCATTCAGCAAATCGCAGGCGCAGAGTACCCGGACATCGCCCCGCTCATAACGGGACAGAATCGCATTTCTCTGTGTTTCGGGAATGCGCCCCGAAACCGCCGCTGCGGATATCCCGCAATCGTTGAACACCCCGGCCAGCGTTTCCGCGTGTCTGACGCTGGCACAGAACACGACACTCCTTTTTCCTCTGGCATATTCCAGATAAGTATCGCGGATCAAAGAATTCCGTTCAGGAACAAACAGCTTTGTTTCGAGATCAAGGCTGTTGTATCGGATGCCGTTAATACGGACATTAGCCAGGTCAATATTGGTCTTAACGCGAAAACAGCGGATCGGGGCGAGAATACCGCGATTGACCGCCGTTTCCAGATCCATCTTATGCGCGGCATTTTTAAAAATGTGCAGAATATCCTCGCCGTCGGCGCGTTCAGGAGTCGCGGTAAGACCAAGCGTGAACGACGGCTTAAAATAACCGAGAATCGTCGCATAGCTTTTACTGGCCGAGTGATGACACTCATCCACAATCACATAATCAAACTGGCAAGGGTCAAACTCATCCAGGTGGTTCACAACACTCTGCATCGTCGCGAAAAGAACATCCACCTCACCGGTGGGACGATGCGATCCGGTGTAACGCCCGGTGCGGGCTTCCGGCCAGACCTCATGAAAGCGCTCCTCTGCCTGATCCGCGAGTTTCAGCGCATTCACGAGAAAAAGCGTCTTCCCTCCCATGCGTCTGGCATCTGCGGCGGCCGTCACCGTCTTGCCGGTGCCGGTGGCGTGATAGAGCAGCGCGATTGTATCGCCCGTTTCGCGCAACTGCATCAACTGGTCCAGCGCTTCGGTCTGATAATCACGCAAATCATAGCGGCACTCGATGGCAGTCCCAGTCTGCTCCGGCAGGAAAGCCGGTTCAGCGGCAAGCAGATGGTCGGAAAGAAACAGCGACAACTCATCCTTCACGCGGTCAGGGGTTGAGCGCAACTGCTGAAAGGTCCACCGATAGATGCGCCAGTCTTGGTAAACAAGACTATTTTGTTTCAGCAGGTCATCGGCATACTTGTCCGGGGAGACCTTGGACGGATTGTGATACTGCTCACCGTCAATTTCGATAGCGATTTTAGCGGATGTTGTTTCCAGCGCAAAATCTATCCAGCGGTGGCGTCCGTAGATATCCACACACGGGTGCTGCACAAAAAGCTGCTCCGTCTTTTCTGGACCGAACGCCTCCATAAAAAGCTGCACAAAGGCATCTTCGGCAACGCTATTGACTGACTCGATTTGTTTCGGAATCGATTTCATTGTATAACTAGACTTTTCTGAAACGCCTATTCTAGCAAAAATAGTGAGCCAAGAGGACAGATAATCTGCGGCTCAACCGGAAAAGTACTGGCAATATAACACCCATCGACTTACAATCATGTTCATGACAGACACCCTGACACAGCAGCAGCGCTCCTGGAACATGGCTCGGATCAAGAGCAGGAACACCAAGCCCGAAGTCCAGCTCCGCAGCCTGCTGCACCGCGCCGGCTACCGCTTCACCGTCAACGCCCCCAACAACCGCAGACTCCCCGGCAGACCGGACATCGTGCTGCCGAAATACAAGAGCGTCATCTTTGTGCACGGCTGCTTCTGGCACCGCCACCGGGGATGCCCCCAGACCACCACCCCCAAAACCCGCACGGTGTTCTGGACCGAAAAATTCGCACGCAATGTCGCCCGTGACGCTCTCAACCAGCGTCAGCTCAAATATCTCGGATGGAATATCATCACCGTCTGGGAGTGCGAATTGAAGAACCCCGGCGAGGTTTTACGGTCGATCAGGCGACGACTGGATCCTAAAACAGCCGCCAATATCCCCGATACCCGCCGCTCACTGGCGGCTGCGGAAGAAACAACCGCTTACAGAACAGAGTGACCGGCTGTATGCCGTTCTTCCGCCGTCGCCCAAACAGCCATGACGGACAAGGAGAGCGGTCGCTTCACGCTGCGCGCCAGCATTCCCCTGGACTGTAGAGTTGCTTCTCAGAAGCAATTCTCTCCCGTGTGCAACACAGGCAGGAATGCCTGTGCTACTTTTCCAACCCCCATCAATGCAACAAAAACTCCGTGCGCTCCGTGGTTTCAAAACAGACTCACATTCCACTTTCCACATTCCGCAACTCACAGAGCGCAGCGATTCCCCCATTCTCGCCGACTTGCCCGCTGCAGTACCGCTCAACGCACGAAGGAGGGCGGCCGATTGAACCAGCGCCACAAGCGCGATTGAACGAGGCCGCGAAACGGCCGATTGAACCAGCGCCGCAGACGCGATTGAACCCTATCCCACATCCCGCCTTTAAATGTTATTTTTTAATAACCGATCCCTAAACTCGCAGAGCAAGACAGCTGGCACCCGCCACAAAGTGGTCTTAATCATCTGGTTTACAGTTGCTTCCACTTAAATCACCAGTCCGGCATCCAGTCTCAGCATCTTCCTTCACAATCATGGTTTTACAGACACGACCATCTTTATAAGTAACCAAAGGTGTGCCAGTACGCGCAGCGATTCCCCCATTCTCGCCG
>CAYOQJ010000074.1:0-10582 GCA_964406095.1 uncultured Lentisphaeraceae bacterium | reverse complement strand
TTCTTTCCGGCAAGGGAGGCAAAAACGCCTCCTTTGTCCGGAAGTTATCAACAGCAACGCTTTGTTCAACAACCACTTGCGGGTCTGGGACAAGCTCTAAATAGCAGAGCGGTGACTCTGTCCAGACGGAAGGCTGCAGGGAGACCCCGCAGCACAAAATCTCGGCCACGGCGATTAGGTAGGCGTTGATCTCGGCATGCTTCTACACGTCCAACCACACCGGTGATTCGCATGCTCATGCACTTCACGCTTTGTTTTCGTGTATCCACGCGGAAAGTTGCCGACTGAGCCGTGTCGGAGCATCGCGAATTTGAAAATTATGCGCAATTAAGGGGTTGACATTTTTCGCCCCCCTAGCATAATAGGTGCCACTTATGAAATTCAGCTTATGAAATTAGGGATGGTTTCCAACATCCCTACGGGATGCTAGTGAAACGGATTAAAGCATATGAAAGATCATTACAGCGTCACTGACCTTAAAAACATACCTCACAAATTCAGCACGCTGGTCGGCATCGATTCCGATGGCTGCGTCTTTGATTCAATGACCGTCAAGCAGAAAGAGCATTTTCATCCGCTGATAATCAGGCACTGGCAGCTTGAACAATGCGAAAAAGAGCTGCGGGCCTGCGCTGAATTCGTCAACCTTTACTCCAAAAACCGCGGCATCAACCGTTTTCCGGCTCTGCTATACACCTTTGAACTGTTCGCCGAATATCCCGGTGTCAGAGATTCCGGCATCGACCTGCCGCGCACCGGCGCACTGAAAGCTTATGTCGAAAGCGGTCTGCCGCTGGGCAACCCGACACTTAATGATGAGGTCAAACGCAGCGGCGACCCTGAACTGAAGCGGCTGCTGGAGTGGTCTCTAGCTGTCAACGAGGATATCAACCGTAATATGCGTGAAATCCCCCCCTTCGAGTGGGCTCGCAAGGCACTATGCATGGCAGACGGGCGCAGCGATGTGATCGTGGTGTCGCAGACACCCGAGGAAGCACTGATCAGAGAGTGGAATCTGCACGACATTCATCGCCATGTCTATCTGATCGCCGGGCAGGAGCTGGGAACTAAGAAAGAGCATCTTGCGATAGCCGCCGGAGACAAGTATGACGCGCGACGCGTACTGATGATCGGTGACGCGCCCGGTGATTACAAGGCCGCTGCAGCCAACGGTTCACTTTTCTATCCGATCACCCCTGGACAGGAAGAGCATGCCTGGCAGCGCTTCTGCGAAGAGTCCTATGACAAATTCCTGGCAGAAACTTTCGACGGTGAATACCAGCAACGCCTGCTGGACGATTTCAATGCCAGTCTGCCCGACCATCCGCCCTGGGTCTGAAAAGCGGGTATCGGGAATTGTCGGCGAAGGGCTAGCCAGTCTATGCTTTCGCACCGATTGCTCACTCCATCTGCTCTATCCGGCAGCCGGAGTTGCGCAGCTTTTCCAGCAATCCGTCATCACCGAGCAGATGCAGCGCTCCCACAAGCACAAATTCGGTTGGAGTGTTTTCGAGCATCGCTCTGATTCGCGGCATCCAGTTCTTATTACGATCAACCAGCAATTCCTGATAAAGTTTCGGGAATTCATCTTTCCACTCCGCAAGTGAAAGTTCTGCCAGCGCATGCATATCACCCGAACGCCAAGCCTGTTTCATGCCTGTCACTATCTCGCGCATCGTGTCCAGCTCATCGAGAGAGTGCTGAATAACCTGATCTTCGATTTCGTCTCCCAGAGCGCTGATGAAATCAAGCTGCTCATCAACCGTTTCAAGCGCACTGCGCGTCTTACCATCACGCACCGCCTTATCGCTGAAAAACTGATCGACACCACTTTCACCCATGCCGATGCGGCGCATCTCGACTGAAGCCAGCATAATAGCCAGGAACCCGGGCTTCATCTTTTTCAGCGGTTCAAGGGTCATATTACGTGACTGAAGATACTCTTTGAGCTTGGTCAATGTCTGCGGCTGCAGATGTTTGGTGATGTCATCGTCGCCGGCATACATATTACGTAGCATCATCTTCTGCATGAACTCCGGCGATTTAAGTGCCTCAATATCGACTTCAAAGACGACCTCCTGAGCTTCGTAATAGGCATTTTCAAATGAGATCGGAAGTGGATAGTCCTCCGCTGAAAGCAGGTGAATGGTTCCACCCAGATAGAGATGAAAGCCATTCCTGCTGACCTTCCAGACCGGTGATGCGCCGCAGGCAGCTGCAGCATACAGGCTGGCAACAATAAACAAACCACATATTTTACGCATTTCGCTCTCCCGGATTACCCTCGCTAAGCTGTGTCTCGCCCTCGTTGCAATCGGGGGTGAGACAAGATTGCCCCGCCTACCGAATTATTCACACATCTTAGTTCGGGAACTGTATCAAATCTCAGCGCATCTGTCACCAGCAAGAGAAACACCTGTCATGAAGGAAAAACAGGTCAATTTCTTTAACCCCGCGATTGGCAGAACACAGCGACTTCTGTTATAATTCCGCTGTGAGAATTACCAGAAAAGAGTTTATCAGAGGCTCGGGGGCAGTGGCAGGATCGATGTGTGTCCCTTTTTCCGGATGTACACGGCGCCGGGGAAGTGCCAAGCGCGCCATCATTCTCGGATTTGACGGTATGGACCCGGGCATCACTACCCACATGATCAAACAGCACAGGCTGCCTAATCTTCAGCGCCTAGCCGAGCGGGGAATGTTTTCGGTGCTGGGAACCTCCACCCCGCCGCAAAGCCCGGTGGCTTGGTCTAATTTCATTGCGGGTGCCGATCCGGGGGTGCATGGAATCTTCGATTTCATTGCGCGTGACGCCGCGACGCGGGTTCCCTATCTTTCCACCTCACGCATTGTTGGTCAGACAACAACAGTGCGTCTAGGCAAATATGAGTTTCCGCTCAGCGGTGGCGATATGACAAATCTGCGGCAAGGCCCCAATCTTTGGGATCAGGTTGAGATGCGTGGATATCCGGCCACCGTACTGCGGATTCCCTCGAATTTTCCGCCTATCACGAAACACGACAGCACAACACTATCCGGCCTGGGCACCCCCGACATACATGGCGGCTACGGCATTTTCACCTGTTTCACCAATCAGATCGGTGAACGCACACGTTCGATTCCGGGCGGCCATATCGAAAGAATCCGCCTGCGGAACAACAGGATTGAAACCGCTCTGCCCGGTCCGGCCAACACCTTTCTGGCAGCAGGAGGCGTCTCCTCCATACCGATCACAATCAACAAAGATCCGGCAACTCCGGCGGCACGGATCAGAATCGGAGCAAATGAGCTGTTGCTGAAAGAGGGGGAGTGGAGCGAGTGGCTGCCGTTGCAGTTTGAAATGGTGCCTCACATGGTATCGTTGCCCGGCATGTGCCGCCTGTATCTGAAAATCTGCCGTGAAGATTTTGTGATGTATGTGACGCCGATCAACATCGATCCAGCCGATCCAGCCATGCCGGTGAGCTCTCCCGACAAATTTTCGAAAGAGCTGGCTGACAGGATCGGTCGCTACTACACCCAGGGCATGGCTGAAGACACCAGCGCACTTTCATCCGGTTTCCTGACCGATGATGAATACCGCGAGCAGTCGCTGTATGTATTTAATGAGAGCATGCGTATGTTTCACAGCGAACTGCCACGCTTCACTGAGGGGCTCTTCTTTTTCTACTTTTCCTGTCTGGATCAAAATGCGCACGCCTTCTGGCGCACGCTTGACCGGGATCACCCGCTGTACACCCCCGAGTTGGCACGGACGCACGGTGACTACCTGCCCTGGCTTTATGAGCAGCTGGACAAAGCCGCCGGCGAGGCCATGCTGGCGTGCGATGACGAAAGCTTTCTAATGGTTCTTTCGGATCATGGGTTCGGTTCGTTTCGTCGTCAGTTCAATCTCAACTCATGGCTACTTGATAATGGCTACGCCACCCCGGTCAACCGTCACGACCGCACCGAGGCGGAGTACTTCGCCAACACCGAATGGGGCGAAACCAGGGCGTACGGACTTGGTATCAACAGTCTCTACCTCAATCTGGCAGGACGTGAACCGGAAGGCTGCGTCAAATCCGATGATTTTGACCGGCTACGCCGTGAAATTGCCCGCAAACTCGAACAGGTGGTTGACCCCGAGAGCGGCGGACATCCAATTCATCGTGTTTTTCTGCCGGAGGATATCTATCATGGCGATCAGGTCAAAAACGCACCTGATCTGGTGATCGGTTATCATCAGAACTGGCGAGCTTCATGGGACACAATCCTTGGTAAATATCCTGAAAAGATATATCTCGACAACACCGATCCATGGAGTGGAGATCATTGTATCGACTCCTGCTTCTGCCGGGGTTGCCTGTTCTGCAATCAAAAGCTTGCCATTGAAAATCCCGGGCTGGAAGATTTGTCACGGCAAATTCTCAACTACTTTGAAAGCTGAAATCGCGAATGAACACTTGAATCACAGGAGCAAGTGTCTTAATGACAGAACTCCGGAGAAAGTGCTTGAAATGATTACGATTGTATCAGGACTGCCGCGCAGCGGCACATCAATGATGATGAAAATTCTGGAAGCCGGAGGTCTGCCGGTGCTGGCGGACGGCATTCGCACTGCGGACATCGACAACCCCAACGGATACTACGAATTCGAGCCGGTTAAATCGACATGTGATGACTCCTCCTGGCTGACCATGGCGGAAGGTCGCGTGGTGAAGATGATCTATAAGCTGCTCTACGACCTGCCGGAACAAACCCGTTGCCGGATAGTCTTTATGCAACGGGCTCTCAAAGAGGTCATTAAATCGCAGAACGCTATGTTGCAGCGACGTGGTGAAACCGGATATACCGGAACAGAAACCCACAATCTGGTGGGAACATTCGCCGCAGAGGTAAGCTCCTGCAAAAAGTGGCTGGCAGCCAAAGATGATATGCAGGTGATCTATATGAACTATAACCGCCTGCTGGCGGAACCGGAAGCGGAGATCGACAAGCTGAACTCATTTTTTGACGACAGGCTGAATGCTGCGGCCATGCTGGCGGTTATCAACCCCGCGCTTTATCGCAGGAGGGATGATTAGGGTAATATGACGGTTCTCGCATATATCGGCCCAGGGGCCGGGTTTGCCGTAATGGGCTCTTTTTTGATATTCATCGGTGCTCTGCTGCTGGGCGTTCTGATTCTGTTGAGTCTGCCCTTCAGGGTGATTGTCTCCCTTTTCATTAAACGTGCGAAAGGACGCTTTAAACGAGTGGTGATCATCGGGCTGGACGGCATGGAGCCGGGTCGTGCCGAGCGTCTGATGGAAGCGGATCGCATGCCGAATCTTAAAGCCATGGCAGAGTGCGGTCATTTTTCAAAACTTGGAAGCACATGTCCGCCGATATCTCCGGTGGCCTGGTCAACCTTCGCTACGGGTGTTAATCCAGGCAAACATCAGATTTTTGATTTTCTGTCACGCGATCTCAACACCTGCCTGCCATTGCTTTCATCAAGCCGGATCACCACCACCGGAAGCGGCACGACGGAGGCGCGTCTGTTGCGCAAGAGCCGTCCGTTCTGGCATCTGCTTGCCGACAGGGGTGTTTCGTGCACCGCCCTGCGTATGCCGATAAGTTTTCCGCCGGAGCCTTACAAGGGACGCGCACTCTCGGCCATGTGCACTCCCGACCTGCGCGGCACACAGGGCGAATTCACCGTTTTTAGCACCACACCGGAGAGCGCCAAAACTACCGGCGGCAAACGTCTGCCGGTCACTCTCAATGAATCCAACGCTTTTGGGGTACTGCCCGGGCCGACACTCGACGGCAACGAACTGGTATTGCCTTTTCAGGTGCGCTGGACGGAAAAAAACATTGCGAAACAGCGTGCCACTCTAAGAATCGCGGGCAGAAGCCACCAACTCGAAATCGGGCGATATTCACCTTGGATTGAGCTCACCTTCAGAAAGCGGCGTACTCGGGTGCATGGCATAGCCCGTTTTCTGCTCAAAGGTGTTGCCAGCAACTTCCTGCTTTATGTCACCCCGCTCAACCTGAATCCGGCTCATCCCGATATGCCGATCTCATGGCCGAAATCATTCAGTATTTATCTGGCCAAGCTGATCGGCTCCTACGCGACACTGGGGCTGGCCGAGGACACCTGGGGACTCAGTGAGGGTGTTCTGACAGATGACGAATTTGAAACACAGTGTGTCGATATCCATCTCGAACGGGAGCGCATGTTTTTTGAGTCGTTGCGACTGCAGCGGAGGGGCTTTCTGACCTGTGTTTTTGATATTACCGACCGGATGCAACATATGTTTATCCGCCGTCCGGAAAATCCGGATCCTTCCAACCCGCTGGCAATTGACCGTACAGCAGACGAAAGGATCAATAAAATCTATGCGCGTTGTGACGAGATGATCGGACAGGTTCTGCACAAACTCGGTCGCCGCGACCTGCTGATGGTGCTTTCGGACCACGGTTTCACCGCCTTCCGACGCTGTGTGCATCTCAACGCCTGGCTGCGTGAAAACGGTTATCTCACTGAAAAGGCGCAGGATCGGAAGAGGACGGACAGTGATTATTTCGCAAATGTTGACTGGAGCAGAACCAGGGTATACTGTTTCGGATTGGCTGGTGTTTATCTTAATTTGAAAGGACGCGAGGCACATGGCATTGTGAATCCCGGCAAAGAAGCAGAAAAGCTGATTGCTGAACTGAGAGAAAAGCTGTCCGAATTACGGGATCCCACCTCGGGAGAAACGGTGATCCGCAACCTGTATGAGAGCTCCAAAATGTACTCCGGAGCCTACAAATCAACCGCTCCGGAGTTGATCGTGGGTTGGAAAAGCGGTTACCGGCACTCCTGGGAAACTGCGGTCGGCGCAACCGACGGTGCTGTCTTTTCCGACAACACCGACAAGTGGTGCGGAGACCACTGCGTTGACCGCCTGGAGGTGCCGGGTGTTCTGTTCTGTAACCGCAAAATAAAGTGGCACAAGCATCCTCCGCACCTGGCAGATTTCGCTCCTACCGTCCTGAAGCTGTGGCAGATCACACCTCCCCGCTATCTGGACGGAGCACCTTGGGATATTGTTGATTGAAGCAGGGAGAAGTGCCGTGCTCTGCGGCGCACTCATGACTGCATCAGACGGACAGAGCAACTGACGCAAACAACGCAAAATGGCCCCTCTATTTTGAACGGAGCAAGCCGGCCAGCTAATGCGGTTTTTTTAAAAAGGAGAGATGAAATTATGTTCGAACCCAAGATCAGAATCAACAAGGCACTTTACGAGCTGGTTGAACAAAAAGCGGATGAAGAGGGCTACTCTTCTATCGATGAATATGTGACGCATATCCTCGAAAAAGCTGTTGCCAATGCTGGCGAAAACGCCTCAGAGGAGGAGATTCGGGAACGGTTGCGCGGTCTGGGATACCTGAAATAGCGGCTTCCTGCATAAAACGCAGAGCGCGTCGAACCCGCCTGCCACTGAGAGATAAATCGTACACAAATACATTTGATTTACAAAAGATGAGAGTAATCAATAAAGCGATGGATTTGATAATGATAGCTCTGCGAGAGCTACCGGCAGAGATCGCACTGGCGATTTATGCGGTGCTAACCGGTATCGTGATATTGCTCCTTTTCAAAATATCCTCAAATCCAACCAGAATTGCCGCCGCACGCAACAAGGCACTGGCACGGGTGCTGGAACTCTGGATATATCGTGAAGATGCGGTGGGCGGGCTGTTCTCAGTTGCACGCGCGATGGGCGGCAGCCTAGGTTATCTCGGCACGATGCTCAAACCGGCTGCTGTTTCAATAATTCCGATGCTTGTGATGCTGGTTCAAGCCAACGCCTGGTTCGGATTCCGCCCGCTACAGCAGGGTGAAAGCGCACTGGTGAGTGTACAGACTAAAAAAGCCGAAACACTTGACACTCTCGTTCTTACAAGCGGCGATGAGCTGAAAGTTGAAGCTGCGGTTGCCGTACCGGAATCCAATGAAAAAATCTGGCGTGTGAGAGTTGCGGAAGAACGCGGCAAGGGCCGGATAAGGCTTATGGATGGCCAGAGTATGAGTGAAAAGTCGGTTGTGACCGGCTCCGGGCTGTCGCGCGTCTCGCTTTTGCGTACGGACAGCAGATGGGAGCGCATCCTTTATCCTGATGAACCTCTGCTGTCACAAGGATTGCGGCAGATCAAAATCTCCTATCGCCCGGCATGTTACAATTTCGCAGGCATGGAGCTCTCATGGCTCGCATATCTGCTGATTGTTTCACTGGCAACCGGTCTTGCACTGAAAAAACCGATGGGAGTTGAGTTTTAATTCACATATCCGCCGCGCAAACCCCTGCCGGTGAACCTGTTCACAGCTCTTGAAGTCTAACTCAACTCTTCACCTTTTTTACGCAACCGCTCATATAGCTCGGGACGTTGACGCGCCTTCAGCAGCAGGACAACCGGTGCTCCCTCCAATCCAAAACGCTCACGCAGCGCGCGGGTGATGAAATCTTTATATTGCTTGGTAACCAATTTGGGATTGTTGACAAACATGCGGATACGCAGCGGCGCCTTGCCGATCTGCACGCTGTAATAGACCTTGAGCCGTTTTCCGCCGCGCCGCGGGGCACTCACACGCTGCATTGCCTCGCTGATCGTACGGTTGAGCAGCCCGGTCGGCAGTTCAACCCGGGTTTGCGCCGCAACAGCATCTATTACATCGATACTTCTGCGGACATTCAAACCCTTCAGAGTGGAGGTGAAAACAATAGGGCAGAAATTCATGAACGGCATCATCTGACGAATAACCGGCTCAGCCTGGGTCTGAGTCATCCCCTTTGCGACGGCCAAATCCCATTTGTTCATGATCATCACGCATCCCTTTTCCTCTTTAAGAATCAGTTCAGCAATGTGCTTGTCACGGCTGGTAGGCCCCAACTCAGGATCCATCACCAGCACCACAACATCCGCTTCCTTAACGCTCTCTTCGGCACGGAAGAGGCTAAATCGTTCGACCGAGTTGTCAATCTTGTGTTTGTGCCGCATACCTGCCGTATCGATCAAAGTGTAGTGACGCGCCTGATCGCCCCTGCCAATTGTAAAAGGCACCGCAATGGAATCACGCGTTGTTCCGGCAACCTCTGAAACAATCACTCTTTCACTGCGCAACAGGCGGTTGATGTATGATGACTTGCCCGCATTGGGGCGTCCGACCACTGCAACCTTCAACGGCTCCGTCACGGTTGTGTTTTCAACCTGCGGCAAAGATGGCATAACCTCATCCATCAAAGCCCCGACACCGCGATTATGCTGAGCAGCAACCGGGAAATATGCGAAACCTAGACGGGCAAACTCTTCAGCGTCTTCATCAAGCACGGGTTGATCGCATTTGTTGACTGCCACCACGCAGGGCACACCCTGCCGCCGGATGATCGAGGCAACCTCTTCATCCATTGGATGAACACCCTGTTGCACATCTGTGACCAGGATAACTGCCGCCGCGTCCTGAATGGCCAGATCAACCTGAATGCGTATATTTGATTCAATCAGATTACTCTCGCTCTCACCGTCCAACACCGTTACCCCACCGGTATCAATCAATGTGAAATGCTGATCACGCCAGCAAACCTCACGCATCAGGCGATCACGAGTAACCCCGCTCTGATCATGAACAATTGCAATGCGCCGCCCCGCAATTCGGTTAAAAACAGCCGATTTGCCCACATTCGGGCGTCCTACAATCGCCAGAATTCTTCCTTTGTCTCTCTGTGTCTCACTCATTTGCACCACATTATAGAGCTTACCGCAAAAATTTAACACTGCAAATTGCGTTCATAACCGGCAGACCGATCAGCAATCTGTCTGTTGACCGGCTGAAATTGCGTCAGCTCAACATTTACACTGGAATTCGTATGAGGAAAACTCTATAATGTCCTCAGTTTTCAAACATGGGAAAGATGCGTATGAAACACACATATCTTACAATACTGACAGTCGGTTTAGCCACACTGGCCTGCGCAAATGAGAACCAGACCAAGGTACCGCAAACAGAAACTACGACATCAAAGGAGTCAGAAACCATGCAGATACTTATCGAAAGCTCACTTGGCGATATCGTAGCGGAGTTATACCCTGAAAAAGCACCGTTGACCGTAAGCAACATGCTCAATTACATTGACGCGAAATTCTATGACGACACCATATTCCACCGTGTAATCGACGGCTTCATGATCCAGGGCGGCGGTTTCACCAAGGAGATGGTTCAGAAAAAAACCAACCCCCCTGTGCAAAATGAAGCCGACAACGGACTCAGCAACACCCGCGGAACCCTGGCCATGGCACGCACAGCGATTGTGAACAGTGCTACCAGCCAGTTTTTCATCAATCTTATCGACCGCAACACCTTCCTGAACCACACCGCCAAAACCGACCGCGGCTGGGGTTACTGCGTTTTCGGCAAGGTTATCAGCGGCATGGATGTAGTTGACAAAATTGCCAAAGTCGCAACCGGTAGCGTCGGACGCTTTCAGAATGTGCCCGAAACACCGGTAATTATTAAACGCATCCGTCGCTATGAGCGAAGTAACGACAACGGGGAATAAACACCCCC
>CAYOQJ010000073.1:0-16182 GCA_964406095.1 uncultured Lentisphaeraceae bacterium | reverse complement strand
ATATTCGACTCTGAGACCTCTGTTTCCAGACAAATAGGCGGGGTAGAGCAATTTATCGCTGTTCCGGCAGATTTGTCTTATTATCGCAACAGTTCGGGAGTCAGTTACGGAAGCAATGGAGATGAATTGTTTCTTCAGCACTCTACAGGCTTGTATAGAACAATTGTTGATCCTGCGCAGTCGCAACATTATGCGGCTCTGGGCTGGAGTCCGTCGGAGACTAATCTTCTCGGGGGAACAGATTATATTACCGGTGTCCTGACCAACAGTGCGGCTTGCGGTGATGTCGACGGTTATGGAGATCGCGGCTATACCTGTCTGGGCGGCAGCATTGAACGTCGTTCTGAGGCTTGGGAGAGTGACTGGGCTGAAAATAATAACGGCTTTAAGTATGTCATTCTGGCCGATATAGATCAGAACGGGTTCGATGAGGTTTATGCGGTCAAGGTTGAAGATGAAACTCTTTGGTATGCAGATTTATCAAAGGATGCAGTTTTCAAACCTGTTGGAGGTTATCCGGCAGGCACGGTGATAATTGTTTATTGAAAGTTGACCTTGTTTCGGAGTTAATTCACAAAAAGGAAATTATGAATATTGGAGTTTTTTTGTTTAACGAGCCTTTTGCCAGTGTCGAGGTGCAGTTGCGTCGGGCACGCGAAATGGGTTTTAAGTATGCTGATATTACCGACACCAATGCCGGCGGCAGCATGATGGGCACCGCGGGGTTCTCCCCGACGGTCAGTCTGGATGAGAATCCGTTCGAGGTGAAGCGGCTCTTTGCCAAGTACGGTATCACACCGACAACGGTCTGCGCACATGCCGGATTGCTGGAACCCAGCAATCCCGGAACATATGGTACTGCGGAAATTATGAAGGCGATTAAATTCGCCGCCGCAATCGGTATAACCGAGGTGGTCACGACCGAGACCGATCCGCGTTCGGAGTGGGCCTGCTCGCTTTCATACGCGGAGCAGATTTTCGTGATCGCTGAAAAACTGTGCGTGCCGGTGCAGATGGCCGCCGATTACGGTGTGCATGTTCTGTTGGAACCGCACGGACCGGTCACAGATACCATCAAGGGATTACAGGATGTCTTTGATCGTCTTGGCAATCCGGATGCGCTGGGGGTTAATCTGGACACCGGCAACTCCTGGTTGGGCGGGGCGGATCCAGTTGAGATGGCGCGGGTTTTCAAAGATAAGATTCATCATGTTCACTGGAAGGATCTGGGTGCCGAGTGGGAGGCCAAGCGCGGCACAGAGTTTGGCTGCGGTTTCTCAACCATCGCGCTGGGTGATGGCGTGATTGACATCAAAGGGGTCTGTGATGTTCTCAGAGATGCCGGGATCGCCAGTTCAACCTTGGAGATAATCGGTGACTCAGAGATGCTGAAACGTAGCAAAACCTATCTGGAAGCGTGCGGCATGTAGGGAAATGCAGATGAAAAAACAAATTTTCAGATTAGCTGTGATTTTGTTCGCCGGAAATCTGCTTGCCGGTTATCACTGGGATAAACAGCAGAGATCATTGGCCTTGATGCAGAATGACGCAATCGTTTGGCGTTTCAATGCGGGAACCGATGACAGCAAACCCTGTTTTCATCCACTGTCGATGCCCGACGGCTCGGTGATTACTGATTTCCGTCCGGCAGATCATCGCTGGCATCGCGGTGCCTGGTTTTCCTGGAAGTTTCTAAACGGCAAGAATTTCTGGGAGGAAAATCCGGAAGGAGAACCGCGGGATGGATGGAGCCGTGTCGAAAGTATCGAATTTACGCCCAATCCCGATTTCAGCGCGGATATAAAATTAAAGATGCGCTATATCGAAAAAAGCGGGGTTGAGTGTTTTGCGGAGGAACGCGCCATTCACGTTTCAACACCGCAGGATGACGGCACTTACGCTATCATCGTTGATCTGAAGTTCATCGCTTTGCAGGATGTTGTAATCAACAAATGGTATTATGGAGGCTTTTCTCTACGTATGGCGAAAGGGCGGGAGAACTGGTCGTTTCTGGATGTCAACGGCATCTGCGGCAGCACGCATGTCAAGCAGCAGAGTAACCATCTGCTGTCACGTGAGCCATCGCCATGGGCGGCTTTTGTGGAAAAGCAAGGGGAACCCACTCAGGGCATAGCAATTTTGGATCACTGCTCCAATCCATATCATCCGGTGCGCTGGCTGCTGCTGCCGCACATGCCGTTTATGAGTCCTGTTTTTCAATATGATCGTGACATAAAGGTCAATAAAAACGAGAGCTTGAAACTGCGCTATCAAATAATGACGTTCAAAAATCAAAATGCCACTCAATTTATTAACGCAAAGCAACAAGAGTTTAACTTGCACTAATCGGAGTCGAGAGAGGAAAGGTAAAATGAAAGAGACACGTAGAAATTTTTTGACAAAGAGCGGTTTGTTTTCAGCTTCGCTGATCGCGATGCCGCAGATAGTCAAGGCACAGACAATCGGGCGCGACAGAGGAACAGCTGCCAACAGCCGCATCAACATCGCGATTCTCGCGACCGGCAGCCAAGCCCGCGCTTCTTCACCGTATTTCGGGGATCAGCGTTGTCAGGTGACGGTTCTGTGCGATCCAAACCGGCAGCGTATCGCGACTTTCAAAAAACGTATTTGCAAAGAATTCGATGGAGTGGAGACGCAGGATTTCCGCGAGGCACTGAGTGACAAGAGCGTGGATGCGGTACATATCGCGACCGGCGACCACTGGCATGTTCCGATGAGTCTCGCCGCAGCGCGTGCCGGTAAACACGTGTATTGTGAAAAACCGCTGGGTATAAGCATCGAGCAGTGTTTGGCGGCGCGTGAGATCACGCAAAAACACGGGCGTGTTTTTCAATATGGTACTCAGAACCGCTCGATTGCCCATGTGCGTCTGGGCATTCAGTTGGCGCTTAACGGATATATCGGTGAGATTGAAAAAGCGTATGTCTGGGCACCGCAGGGTGAGAGCGGCGGTTCTCCTGAGCCGGTTCTGCCGGTGCCGCCTGATTTCAATTATGATCTGTGGCAGGGACCCGCACCTGAGAGACCTTTCTGCCATGATCGCTGTCTGCAGCAGGGACACCGCAATGGAATTTTTCATATCTATGATTATGCGATCGGCTTCATCGCTGGTTGGGGCGCTCATCCTGTTGACCAGTTCCAATGGTATGCCGACCAGTGCGGCATGAAGCTGCCGATTTCTGTGAAAGGCAGTGGCATAGTTCCGCAAGAGGGGTTGTTTAATACGGTGACACACTGGGATGTGGATGCGCTTTATGATAACGGGTTCGCAATGAAATTCATGGATACGCGAAGCTGTCGCAAATACATGGAGAATGGTGTTGTCCCGCAAGCCAAAGCCGAACACGGTTCAATGTTTATCGGTGATAAAGGATGGATCAATGTCTATCGCGGCGGGGGGGAGTTCAGTTCGGATGATATCCGAAAGAGTGCGAAGGACGAAATGAAGCTTAAATTGCCGATCAGCAACAACCATCGGTTGAATTTTATTGACGCGATTGAGGGTAAAACAGGCGCGGTCAGTGATCTGGAGGCGGCGGTGCGTTCGGATATTTTATGTCATCTCTCCGATATCGCCATCCGCACCGGAAGTGATGTGAAATGGGACGATCGGCAGGAGAGCATTGTCGGCGAAGCACATCAGAAAGCCATGATGAAGCGCGCCATGCGTGCCGGATTCGGTCTGGATATTAAAATATGATGGTTGATCCGGTGTGTCAGGAGAGCATTACCTGTCCGCCGGTCACCGGCATGGCCTGTCCGGTTTCATAGTTTTGTTCAACCAGATAGTAGATCGCTTTCATTACATCGGGGGTGGTGCAGCCGCGGCGCATCGGAACCTTGGACTCATAGAAATTTTTAACATCTTCGAAGGTTTCGGCGCCCGGAACCTTGCCGCTATCCAGATATTGCTTGAACAGACCCTTTTCGGGATCGGCCCAGAGCGGCCCGTCATAAAAATTACCCGGGCAGATGGAGTTGACTTTGATGCCGTCTTCAACCAGCTCCATTGCGAAACTCTGCGTCAGGCCGATACCGCCAAATTTAGAGCCTGCG
This sequence comes from uncultured Lentisphaeraceae bacterium, assembly GCA_964406095.1. GTDB lineage: Bacteria > Verrucomicrobiota > Kiritimatiellia > RFP12 > UBA1067 > M55B167. Next base: position 12,105 of record CAYOQJ010000073.1, on the reverse strand, counting down.
TAAGCCCCGTTTTTATTGGAACCGACCAGTCCGGATTTACTGTTGATCTGAATGATGTCCGACCATATTCCTGGTGCGGCCGCATGCTGCAGTGCCATTACGGGTGCGACTGCCTGAACCGAGAGAAAGTAACCCTTGTAGTTCACGCTGGTGACAAAATCAAGCTCGCGTTCACTAAGTGTCTTGACACTGCCGGCACGCAGTACACCGGCGTTGGCCACCAGCAGATCGATGCCGCCAAATTCCGTCACCACCTTTTCGACCGCCTGTCTCAGCGATGCGATGTTGGCCACATTGACTGCGACACCGATGGCGGATGCGTTTCGCTCGGCGTTGATGGAGTCCGCCGCTGTCTTAACGCCCTCCTCGTTTATGTCGGCCAGAGCCACCCATGCCCCTTCGGCAGCCAGGGCACAGGCGATTTCATAGCCGAAGCCCTGCGCCGCACCGGTGACCAAGGCGATTTTGCCAGCCATGCGTCCATCGGGAAGCTTTGGAAAAATCGGAGCGAAACAACCGTAGCCGACGAGATTGATTGGGCCGGTCGCGGTTTTGAGTTGCGCTCCGATCTCTGCCACCACATCTTCGCAGCCCGGTGTGACAGAGAGAGCTGGTTCGTCACCAGCAGCTGCGGTTTTAATCAAGCGCGGCATAATGCCTTCCTCTGCTATGAATCCACGCAGTGCGGGAAGAATTTTTGCTAATTGATTCATCAGTCAAGCCTTTCATCGGCGGATAAAGCCAAAATTTGAGATTACCAACACAAAACGTCCAAAACGTCCTTCAAAAAGTTGCTGGTGAATATAATATAATCAGCTGTATTTTCACAGAAAAAATGTAAAGGGAGAAAAATTGACAGTTTGGCAGTGTGAAACAAGATCAATTGATATTTTTTTTTGAGGGTTTCAGTAAGCTGATTGATGGTTATTTGCCTTTGAACTCTGGCTTGCGGGCAAAGCTCGCTTTAATATTCAGGTGCAGACCATTGACACCGGGCAAGTTTAACGGATGGATACGGCGGCAGTTTTTCGAGAATCTCGCTGACGGTGAATTGGTTGCCGGGCAGGATACAGCCGGGGTTTATCTCGGCCAGCGGCTGCAGGACAAAGCGGCGCAGGGCAGCGCGTGGATGTGGAAGAGTCAGATTCGGGGCATCGCTTTCGATATCATCAAAAGTGATGATATCTATATCAACAGTACGTGGCTGATTCGGAGCGGAGCGGGTTCGTAGCAACTGTGTTTCAATCTGCTGAGTAGCGGCCAGCAGTTGTGCTGGAGAGAGGGAGCTCGAAAGCTGAAGCACCGCGTTGAGAAACAATTTGTCACGACTGGCCGCATCAACGCCCACCGGTTCCGTTTCATAGATTGATGAGCGCGCTGTAACCCTGGTCTGCGGTAGTTTCGTTATCAGATCCGTCGCTTGGCTAATCCAGTGGAGCCGATCGCCCAGGTTGCTGCCCAGTGATACAATGACGTTGTGGTTTGCAGTTCGCATGGTTTCTGAGATAGGTTGTCAACAGTGACTGGCCAGGGCACCGACAGGCGAAACTTAACATGCCGACCCTTCGCACCGCCGCTTTCGTAGAATCGGTTTGCAACCGGATATTTTCTGCACACAACGAATTTCAGTACGAAAGTCAGCTGCGGCCAGAGTTGAAAGCCAGCTCAAAGGACAGGCGGAAACTCAGTTGCGAACGACCGCTTCGAAACCGAGTACATGGCGCATGCTGTAGATGCCGGGCTTGCGGCTTGAGAGCCAGAGAGCTGCACGTAACGCGCCTTTGGCGAATGCTTTACGTGAGACAGCTTTGTGTGTGATTTCGATGCGCTCCTCGTCGGCGGTGAACATAACTGTGTGATCGCCGACTACTGAGCCTCCGCGCAGGGCATGAATGGCTATTTCGCCGCGTGGACGTTCGCCGATGATGCCGGATCGACCGTAAACGGCGACATCATCGAGTGCTACGTTGCGTCCTTCCGCCAGTGCTTCGGCCAGTCCGAGAGCGGTTCCGCTGGGGGCATCTTTTTTCAGGCGGTGGTGCATTTCGATGATCTCCGCATCATAGTCGTCACTCAGCACTGCGGCGGAGCGACGCACCATTTCGAGTAGCAAATTCACGCCCAGACTCATATTAGGCGCCCAGACAATCGGAATTTTACTGGATGCCGCCTTTACCGCTGCTTTTTCAGCATTATTGAGTCCGGTTGTTCCCAGCACATACCCTTGATTACGGGCCGTTGCGTTTTCCAGGTTACCTTGGATAGCGGCATGAAAGGTGAAATCGATCACCGCTTCGGCCTCTTCGGGCCACTCAGAGGTGTAGCAGAGTGAGACAGGAAAGGCTTTGGACGAGATGCCCGCATACTCCTTCACGCTCTGACCTATAGACGGGTGGTTCTTCATTTCACAGGCTGCGCATATCTCACAGCCGCTCAGATTCTGCGCACAGTCGAGCAGATTGTAGCCCATGCGACCGGCGGCTCCTAAAATCGCTATTTTCATTGGTTTTCCTTTAAATCAGTCAAATAAGTCCGGTGCGCTGCAGGGTGTGAGTGAGTGTCTGACGGTTTTCAGCTGAGAGTTCACAGAGAGGCAGACGGTAGATTTCCCGAATCTTTCCCATCATTGCCAGGGCGGCTTTGATCGGAATCGGGTTGGTGTCGATGAACATGTCGCAGAAAAGCTGGTAGTAGGTGCGGTGCATTTCTAGTGCCCGTGTGAAATCTCCAGCCAGGGCTAGTCGAACCAGATTGGACATGGTTGCCGGTATGATATTGGCGGCGACACTGATGACCCCTGCGGCACCGACACTTATCATAGGTAGGGTCAGTGAATCGTCACCGGAGAGAACAGTTATATCGCAGATGTTACGGATGGCACTGACTCGATCCACACTGCCTCCCGCCTCTTTTACCGCAACAACAGCGGGGTGCGTGGCCAGGCGTTCGATTACGCTGATCGGAATTTCGCGAGCGGAACGTCCCGGGACGTTATACAGAACGATCGGCAGACCGAGATCAGCGACCGATGCAAAGTGGCGGTACAGACCCTCGGCATTTGGCTTGTTGTAATACGGAGTAACCTGCAATGTGGCGTCAACCCCCATATCCAGCACAGATTTGGTCAACTCGATCGCCTCTGCGGTAGAATTTGCTCCGGTGCCGGCGATAACCATGGCCTTACGGTCAACCGTCTGTACGACGGTTTCAATCACCTTTAAATGCTCCTTGGTGTCGAGAGTAGGTGATTCGCCGGTGGTTCCGACCGGTACAAGGCCTTCAACTTTGTTTTCAATCTGCCATGCAACCAGGTTTTTCAGTGCACCGTAATCTATGCTCTGATCGGTATTGAAGGGTGTTACGATGGCGGTGTATGTTCCTGATAAATTCATAATAAATCCCCTTTTTTGAAAGAACTTCCATTATGCAAATATAATGAAAAGAGGTCAATCATAAAGCAAAACCTGAATAAATAAATAGTAAATAAATAGGGACAGGCACTAAAATAGGGACAGGCACTAAAAAAGACAGTAATGATTATTGCATCGGCGGATAGTTGCAGTGCAACGGTAGCACTGCGCATATAGTTGCAAGTGCGCTACTGTACAGGCAAAGACAGGTTATGGTTAAGTTATTGTTAGACAACACGTTATTTGACAAGTGCGGGGCAGGTTTAAATTTGGCATGTAGGTTGCGTAATAGAAGGCGTCTTCAAAAGGGCAGCTTTATGAGAGAGGGTTTAAGGTGAGTGTGGCTTTTGCAGTTTGGAACAATCGTGTTGCACCGGTTTTTGACACAGCGCGCGATTTTCTAATTATGGAGCTGAAGGATGGTGTTCAGGAGCGGCGCAGTGAAGTGCGTGTGGCCGGTGGCGACGTTCAAAAAAAGGTTGAGGTTTTGAAGAGTCAAGGTGTGAGCTGTTTGGTTTGCGGCGCGATATCGCAGATGGCCCGGCACTTGGTGGAAGCGGAGAAGATAGTGTTGATCTCTTTTATTTCGGGTGATATTGAGAGTGTGCTGGAGGGTTGGAGCAGAAATGAGCTGATGAATGAAGTTTTTCGTATGCCAGGTTGCCGTTGCCGCCGTATGCGGCGCGGAGGTTTTGGAAGAGAGTTTAACAGGGGCACAGGCGGTGGCGGCGGACGAGGACGTGGAGTTCCACCGTTTAGGGGTGTTTAAGTATACGTCAGCTTGACACCGTCTGTGCCTGATTTATAGAAAGGAGGCAGTTATGCCAAGAGGAGATAGAACAGGTCCTGCGGGAGCGGGTCCGATGACTGGTAGAGTAGCCGGTTACTGTGCTGGAAACAGTGTGCCAGGTTATATGACAGGCGGTTTCGGCATGGGAATGGGAATGCGTCGGGGAGCAGGCAGAGGTCTGGGTTTCTTCGGCGGCGGCCGTGGAGGTCGTGGAGTTGGTCGTTTCGGCTGGTGGGGTTTAGGAGCACCATATACGGCTCCGACAGAGATTAATGAAAAAGAGCTGCTGGAGGGTCGTGTGGGTGCACTCTCGCAGGAGCTTGATGCTTTGAAGAAGCGACTTGAATCATTAGATAGCGAGGCCTGAAAAATGAAGATTGCATTTTCAACATCGGGCAACGATCTCAACGGGGATATTGATCCCCGTTTTGGTCGCGCTGCCGGGTTTTTGGTGTACGACACTGACACGAAAAAATACGAGACAGTTAATAACGATCAGAACTTGAACGCCATGCAGGGTGCGGGTATTCAGTCTGCTCAGCTGGTGGCCGGTCTGAAAGTCGAAGCGGTTGTCACCGGGCATTGCGGTCCCAAAGCTTTCAGAACACTGAGTGCCGCTGGTGTTAGGGTTTACAACGTGCATAATACTGGATTAAAAACCGTTTCCGAGGCTCTGAAGGCCGTGGTTAATGGAGAGATTCAGGCTGCAACCGGTGCTGATGTGGATGGTCATTGGTGATAGAATTTTCATATCTTTGCGTCTGATGATATTAGTTTAATGGATTATCGATGAATTTATATTTTGATTGTATCCCCTGTATTTTGCGGCAGAGCTTGGATGCAGCTCGTTTAGTAACACCCGACACTTCGCTTCATGAGGCAATTCTGCGTGAAACTTTGTTTGCCTGTGCGCAAACCGGTTATGATCAGCCTCCTCCCATGCTCGCCGCCCGGGTTCATCGTCGATTGCGTGCGCTTTCGGGTGTTGATGATCCTTATTTAGAAATCCGGCGTGAACAGAACCGTATGGCACTGGCACTTCTGCCGGAGCTTGAGGCCAGGGTAGCTGCGGCCAAAGATCCGTTTCGTCTTTCGGTTGCGTTGGCTATAGCCGGCAACATCATTGATCTTGGAGTTAAGGGTGATGTGACAAAGTCTGATATCCGTGAATCCATCGAGGCTGCTTTGGAAAATGAGATCACAGGCAATTTTGATGAATTTCATACTGCTGTGCAGCGGGCGGAGCGGATACTTTATCTAGCTGACAATGCGGGTGAAATTGTCTTTGACCGGTTGTTGCTTGAGCGTCTGCCGCGTGATCGTGTTATGATGGCGGTGCGTGGTGCGCCGGTCATCAACGACGTTATTCTCTCTGATGCCGAACAGTGTGGGTTAGATTCATTGGTGCGGGTTGTATCAAATGGTTCGGATGCGCCGGGTACGGTATTGAGTGAGTGTAGTGCCGAGTTTAGGGAGTTGTTTGATTCGGCAGATCTAATTATTGCGAAGGGACAAGGTAACTTTGAAACACTCAGCGGGGTTGATGCCCAAGTTTACTTTCTTTTCAAGGTTAAATGCCGACTTGTTGCGGAACACACCGCATTACCGCTTGGTGCCCACGTGTTGTTGCGCTCTCAGGAGAGGCCCTGATTTGTTTTGCAGGGAGTTACCGGATAAACTGCGGGTTCGGCCCGCCAACAGGATGAAAAAATGAAAATTGCAATTGCGTCAGGCAAAGGTGGAACCGGCAAGACGACCATATCGGTTAATCTGGCTTGTGTTGCTGGTGAGGATGTGCAGCTTGTTGACTGTGATGTAGAGGAACCTAATGCCCATCTCTTTCTCAAAGCACGCAGAGTCGCCACAGAGGTTGAAGGGATTCTGACGCCGCAGATTGACGAAAAACAGTGTGACGGCTGTGGCGAATGCGCCAGTTTCTGTGAATTCAACGCATTGGCGGCGCTGGGTGGTGCACCGCTAGTTTTCCCTGAGCTCTGTCATGGCTGTGGTGGCTGTGCCAGGGTATGCCCGCAGGGTGCCATTGCAGAGGTGGAACGCAGGATCGGCACGGTTGACACCTCGGTTTCTGGTTTAATTCAACTTGTGGGAGGTTGTTTGGATGTGGGTATGGCAATGGCACCGCCGTTGATCAACGCAGTCAAAAAAAGAGTTTGGAAACAGGGTTTGGTTATTCTTGATGCGCCGCCGGGCACAACCTGTCCTGTAGTAGCGGCACTGAATGATGTTGATTATGTTGTTTTAGTTACGGAGCCGACACCATTTGGTCTTAATGATCTCAAGTTAGCTGTTGATATGGTACGGGCATTGAATTTGCCGTTTGGAGTTGTGATAAACAGGGCCGGTTCGGGTAACGCGGATGTTATGGATTATTGTCGATCTGAAGAAATCGTTATTTTGATGGAAATTCCTGATGATCGGCGCATCGCGCAAGTTTATTCGAGGGGTGAGTTGATTGTGGAGAGTCTACCGGAGTATAAGGGTGCTTTCAGGCTACTTCTTGATAAAATCATTAAAGGCGGCACTATTGTTGGGGAGAACTAAGATGAAAGAGTTGGTAATAATCAGCGGTAAGGGCGGTACCGGAAAAACGAGTTTGACGGCTTCATTGGCGGTTCTGGCGGACAATGCTGTAGTGGCGGACTGCGACGTGGATGCTGCTGATTTACACTTGGTGCTGGGGCCTGAGATCAAAGAGAAGCATATTTTTAAAAGTGGTCGTGAGGCGGTTGTTAACCCAGAAAAATGTGAAAACTGTGGAATTTGCGCACTCTATTGTCGCTACAATGCGGTATGCTCGTACAAAGATAAGAGTGGCAGAAATCTGGTGAAGATAGACCCGATTGCCTGCGAAGGTTGTGGAGTGTGCGTACGTTTCTGTCCTGAAAAAGCGATTGATTTTCCGGAGAGGGTTTGCGGGGAGTGGATGATTTCGCAGACACGCTGCACTCCGATGGTACATGCCCGGTTGGGAGTGGCGGCCGAGAATTCAGGCAAACTGGTTTCGCTGGTGAAGAGTGAGGCTCGCAAGCTGGCGGAGCGCGAAAGATGTGAGCTGGTGATTGTTGACGGCCCGCCCGGCATCGGCTGCCCTGTGATTGCGTCGCTGACCGGCGCTGACCGCGTGCTGGTTGTCACTGAGCCGACGGTTTCAGGTGAGCACGATCTGGAACGCGTACTGAAGCTCACATCTCACTTTGAGATTCCATCGGCGGTTTGTGTCAACAAATGGGATTTGAACGAACAGATGACCGAACGCATTGAGGCGCGTGCTGTGGATTTGGGTGCTGAAATTACCGGACGAATCCGCTATGATAAGGGTGTGACGGCGGCTCAGGTTCAGGCAAAGGCTGTTGTGGAAACTGATGCAGCTGCTGCTGCCGACATCCGGTTAATATGGGATTACATCAAAGGTAACTGAGGAGATTATGAACGAAAAAGGCGGAAATCAGAATAACAGCAGTGCGTGTACTGATTGCGGCAACAGCGAGTGTTCTGCTGGTGCCAGACGCACCAATGAAAGTGATGAGGAGTTTGCACGCAGACAGCGCCTACAGTCGCGTATGTGTCGAATCAAGCACAAGATTGTGGTGCTTTCGGGCAAAGGAGGTGTTGGCAAGAGTACTGTGGCGGTTAATCTTGCTGCGGCACTCAGGCTTGCCGGTCTAAGAGTGGGGTTGCTGGATATAGATTTGCATGGTCCGAGTATCCCTACAATGCTCGGGATGGAGGATGCTCGACCGAAGGCGGCGGTTGAAGGTTTCGCCCCGATTGATAAAGACGGTCTGAAGGTTATGTCGATTGGCTTTCTGCTGGCAGACAAGGATGATGCGGTGATCTGGCGGGGCCCACGCAAGATGGGTGCTATTCAGCAGTTCCTCAGTGATGTTACCTGGGGTGACCTGGATTATCTGGTGGTAGACACACCGCCGGGCACTGGTGATGAACAGCTTTCGCTCTGTCAGCTGGTTGAAGGGTTGGAAGGTGCGGTGATTGTGACCACGCCGCAGAGGGTGGCTTCGGCGGACGCACGCAAGTCAATCAATTTCTGTCGCGCCTTGAACATACCTGTGTTGGGAGTTGTCGAGAACATGAGTGGCTTTGTTTGTCCAAAGTGCGGAGAGTTGAGTGAACTGTTCTGCTCGGGGGGGGGTAATGAGACTTCACGTAAAATGAATGTGCCGTTTCTTGGCAAAATACCCGTTGATCCACAGGTGGCGCAGGCTTGTGACAGTGGCAGACCATTCATTTCGGAGTTTGCCCGTACTCCCACGGCGGACAGTATGACGGCGATAATACAGCAACTTGGTGTGCAGTACGGTTAACGAAAAATTGGAAAAGGAATAAAAATGAAGATAGCAATACCTATGGCTAACGGCAGGCTGGCGATGCATTTTGGACATTGCGGGGAGTTTGCGTTTATAACTGTTGACGATCAGAACCAAACAATCACGGGACGCGAAGATCATGTTCCACCGCCGCATGAGCCGGGTGCGTTGCCCAGGTGGCTGGCCGAGAGAGGGGTGAACACCATTATTGCTGGCGGCATGGGGCAGCGAGCACAGGCCCTGTTTGCGCAGAGCGGCATCGAGGTTATCATCGGAGCTTCTTCGGAAGATCCCGAAACTCTTGTTGGCGCACTGTTACAGGGGACACTTACCACAGGCGAAAACATTTGTGATCACTGAAGGAACGGGTATATTTAGAGTGTTATGAACGGGAATTTTGAAATAACTATTCTGGTGAATAATGTTTCATCGAACCCGGATCTGATTACAGAGCATGGATACTCTCTGCACATCAGTGATGGAGAGCGAAAGATTCTCTTTGATGCCGGGCAGGAGCGCCAGGTTTTGGAGAACAACGCCAGCAAACTCGGTATTGATCTGAAAGGGGTAGATACCGTTGTACTCAGTCATGGACATTATGATCATTCTGGCGGTTTGGAGGCACTGCTTTCCGTTGGCGGGAGCGTCGATTTTTATGCGCACCCTGCCGTACTCAGCACACGTTTCAGCGTGCGCCCCGAACGCGTGAAATCCAACGGTATGCCTCCCTCAGTCTGCGAGGCCGTGCATAAACTGCCGCAGAGCCGCAGGCACTGGAGTGAGGAACCGGTGATGCTGACGAAACAGATCGGGTTAACGGGTTATGTGCCGCGAGTAAGCGAATTCGAAGACACCGGTGGTTCTTTTTTTCTGGATCAGGCCGGAACAGTGGAAGATTTGATCAGTGATGATCAGGCACTTTGGTTGCAGACGAAACAGGGGTTGGTGATTTGCGCAGGATGTTCTCATTCCGGTATTGTCAATATCGTACGGCACGTGCTTGAAATCAGCGGAGGTGGGCGCATTTACGCAGTGATCGGAGGGCTGCATCTGGTTAACGCCTCGCATGAGCGAATTGACAGAACAATTGAAGCACTGGAACAACTGAATCCGGAACTGATTGTGCCCTGCCATTGCACAGGGGCTGTTGCAACTGACAGAATACTTGAGCACTTCAACAGTCGCGCGATCATCGGAGCCTCTGGTCAGAGATATCTGTTTGAACAGGCTTGAGGGGGGCTGAAATGTAGTTGTTAAGTGAACTGATTTTCTCTTAACCCGGCCTACGTTTTTCCATGGACAGATAGTGCCGTTGCGGTGCGACACTTTTGTAATCCGGCCGGATGATTTTGCCGACATTTGCAAGTTCCTCTATCCGGTGCGCACTCCAGCCGGCAATACGAGCCATGGCGAAAAGCGGTGTGAACAGCTCGGGCGGGATGTTCAGCAGGCGGTACAGCAAGCCTGAATAGAAGTCAACATTGGCACTGACCCCTTTGTACATTTTGTGTTTATGCCCGATTATTTCAGGGGCAAGTTTCTCAACTCGTTCATAAAGCCGCATCTCTTCATCAAAACCTTTCTCCTGTGCCAGTTTACGGACATGTTCCCGGAGAATCAGAGTACGGGGATCAGAGACAGAATAAACCGCATGGCCTATACCGTAAACCAGGCCGGCGCGGTCGAACGCCTCTCTATTCAAAAGCCGGTTGAGATACTGCGTGATCTGAGCGTCATCATTCCAGTTATCGACTTGAGTTTTCATATCCTCGAACATCTGATAGACCTTGATGTTTGCGCCGCCGTGGCGAGGTCCTTTCAGCGAACCAAGTGCCGCGGTGATCGCCGAGTAGGTGTCGGCTCCGCTGGACGATACCACATGTGTAGTGAATGATGAATTATTACCGCCACCGTGTTCCGCATGCAGCACCAATGCCAAATCAAGTAGCTGCTCCTCAAGAGGCGTGTAGGCGTTGTCGATTCTCAGCATGTGAAGAAAATTGGCTGCAGTGGAAAGTTCTGAGCGCGGACTGTGGACAAAAAGGCTGTCGTTGCCGAAACGATAGACGTGAGCTCTGTAGCAGTAGGCGACCAGCAGAGGAAAAGCAGCAATCAGTTGCAGACATTGACGCAGAACATTTTTAATGCTGGTATCATCCGCACGCTCATCAAGCACATACATCGCCAGCACGCTCTGTGAGATGGCATTCATTACATTGCGGCTGGACAGGGTTAAAATAGACTCGTGCACAAAACGGTGAGGCAGGCTGCGGTAGGACGAAAGAAGCTCCTGAAAACGTTGCAGTTCATCAATATCCGGCAGCTCGCCGAAGAGCAGCAGATAACAGCTTTCCTCAAAACCGCAGCGTTTTTCCGCCATGAAGCCGTTGACTATTTCAGCTATATCGATACCACGGTAACGCAGGCATCCGGGACCGGGTACATTGTTTTCACCGATGGAGGTAAGGCCCTGAACCTCTCCGATCTTTGTCAGACCGGCTACCACCCCTTTACCCGATATATCGCGCAATCCGCGTTTGACATCGTGTTCGGCATATAGCGAATTTTCAACCAGTGTGCTGTCAATCGCTTTTGAACTCAGATGATCAAACCATGGGTCGGTATCATAAATCATAAAAAAATCCTTGTTTAAATGATACAGCCTGCACCGTCAGCAGACAGCTCATTATATCAGGAAAAGCTTGCTGATGCAAACTTGAGGGTTGAACTAAAAAGTATTAGTTGTTGAGGTGTATACCGGTACTGATGTATCATGAGGTTATGTTTGAATCTGCTGACAGGACGGTGATATTTGCCAACGGCGCGGTGCCCAGACATGCGGTACCTCTTCAGGCCTTGAAAGAGGCGCGGCGCATCATCTGTTGCGACGGTGCGGCGGACAAGTTGGTGAGGCTGGATTATGAACCACAGTGGATAGTCGGCGATATGGACAGCATCTCCAGCGCGACGCGGGTGCGGTTTAATGATCGGATAGTTGCAGATGGCGATCAGAACCGCAATGATCTGAATAAGGCATTCAAACTCTGCCTCAAAAATGGATGGTATAAGATTACCGTGATCGGTGCTGCCGGCGGGCGTGAAGATCATACCCTGGCCAACCTGGCACTGCTTGTGGATTTCGCTCGTCAGCTTGATATTGTGATGCCGACAGACCAAGGATTTTTTTTGCCGCTGATCGAGAGTGCTGCCGTTGACTCTTTTCCGGGGCAGCAGATATCAATCTTTTCATTTGATCCAGGTATGGCCGTAACCTCTGAAGGTTTGCGTTATCCGCTAAAAGCACTCAAGCTCAGTCGTTGGTGGCAGGCCGCTTTGAATGAAGCTGAGAGCACAAGGTTCTCGCTGAGCTTCAATGGTGGGCCTTTACTGATCTTTGCAACTTATAATGATGTTGCCGGGGCAGGCAAAAGAGGAGTGCGTAATGGCGTGTAGATTTTGTTTCACTAGCATCCCACAGGCAATGAAAAACGATACTTCTCCCCCTTTCCCCCATTGATTTTATTGGGTTTCTTTGTGATCTGAACTGTGTTTCCGAAAG
>CAYOQJ010000072.1:0-38636 GCA_964406095.1 uncultured Lentisphaeraceae bacterium | reverse complement strand
GGTTAAATGATTGTTCATAAGGAATTTGTTAATTTTATAAGCTTCACCCAATGGGTGAAGAAGTTTCTGAATTTCAAACCGCAAGGGGTTGCCAGTTTTAGGGTTATTCCACCGTGACGCTTTTGGCCAGATTGCGGGGCTGATCGATTTCGCACCCGCGGATGCGGGCAATATGATAGGCCAGCAGCTGTAGAGCCACAACACTGATAATCGGAGCGATGTACGCGGAACAACGCGGCACACTGATCACCCGATCCACACTGGCGGCTGTTTCGAAATCACCCTCTGTCACCACCCCCAGCACCGGAGCCTTGCGCGCACGGCACTCCGCTACATTACCCAGAGTTTTTTCGCGTCCCGGAATATCGTTAAGCAGTGCCACAACCGGGGTGGAGGGCTCAAGCAGGGCGATCGGCCCGTGCTTCAACTCCGCCGCCTGATAGCCCTCGGCATGAATATAACTGATCTCCTTCAATTTCAAGGCACCCTCCAACGCAGCCGGATACAGAATTCCGCGCCCGATGAAGAAGGCATGCTCGACATCGGCGAACTCCGCAGCGATATCCGCAATCGCATCACTCTGCTCTACCACCTGCGCGACCATTTCCGGGATACTCTCGATTTCGCGGCATATCTGTACTCCCGCCTCACGCGAAAGTCGGCGTCGGCGCCCGAATTTCAGTGCCATCATCAGCAGAACCGTCACCTGCGCGGTAAAGGCCTTGGTGGAAGCCACACCGATCTCAGGGCCGGCATGCAGATAGATACCGCGTCCAGTTTCACGCGCTATGGTTGAACCCACAACATTACACAAACCGGCAACCAGGGAGCCCTTCAAAATGCTTTCGCGCACAGCTGCCAGAGTATCGGCAGTCTCACCGGACTGACTAACTGCCACCACCAGATCATCAGCGCCCACCAGCGGATTGCAATAGCGGAACTCAGCGGCCTGTTCAACCGAGGTAGGTAGATCGGCCAGCCCCTCAAACAGATATTTGCTGACCATACCGGCGTGCATTGAGGTACCGCATGCCACTATTACAACACGCTTAATCGAAGCCAGCTCCCGCGGAGTAAGATCAAGTCCCGCCAGAATTGCGAACCCCTGATCTTTATCAAGACGACCGCGGATGGAGTTGCGCAGAGCCTCCGGCTGCTCAAATATCTCTTTGAGCATGAAATGGTCAAAGCCGCCTTTTTCCGCAGCGTCTATCTCCCACTCAATTTCAGAGATATCGCGATCGACCAGGCATTGATCCAGGGTGAAAACATCGGCACCGGTGGCGGTAATGCGGGCCACATCGCCATCTTGCAGATAGATCACCTGCTGGGTATGCGCAACGATTGCCGAGACATCACTGGCGATAATGGTTTCTCCGCTACCCATGCCGATCACAAGCGGGCTGCCACGACGGGCCACAATCATCTCATCAGGAGCGTCGACCGCCAAAACCGCCACTCCATAGGTGCCTTCAACCATTTTGAGTGCCTCTGAAACCGCGACTGCCAGATCACCACTATAAAAACTGCCGATCAGGTGGGCCAGCACTTCGGTGTCGGTTTCTGAAGCGAAAACCGAACCTTTTTTCTGCAGCTGGGTGCGCAGAGCGGCATAGTTTTCGATTATTCCGTTGTGGACAAGTGCGATTCGGGAGCTGTTATCGAGATGTGGATGGGCATTCTCCACAGTTGGCAGACCGTGTGTCGCCCAGCGCGTATGCGCTATTCCAGCCACGGAATTTTCAACAATCTGCTGGTCAACATCCTGATGAAGAGCAGTTTCAAGCATTGCAACTTTGCCACTACGTTTGGTGACTGTCAGTGACGCATTGCAATTCAGCGCGATCCCGGCTGAGTCATACCCGCGATATTCAAGCCGTTTGAGCCCATTGATTAGAATATCACAGGCACTACGTTTACCGATGTATCCCACAATTCCACACATAATTTATTACCTCACGTTTTTGAATAGCCGGATTTATGCATTGCTGTCAAAATTTCTCACTCACCTGGCACCCACTCATCGCTGAAACGAGCTTTACGACGCGGTGCCTTCGCTGGCTCATCGGTCACTTTCTGTGATTTATCTTGCTGCTCTGGAGCCGTCGGCGTTTTTTTGACACTCCCGGAGTTTTGTCCTTTACGGACAGGTATATGCTCTGCGGGTTTGCTCTGTTCCTGAGCCTTGGGTTCAATTACCTTCGCTACTTTTTGACTATCAATTTTTTTACTATCAGCTTTCTCGGCGTTATTGGAGCTTGGTGGCGGACGCCTGTCGCGCGACCTGCCATCTCTGCGGATGTCAGTCGACTTGGGAGCCGTGCTCGCACCCTGTCGCGGTATATCCGCCATCAGCGGATCACTTCCCAACAGAATCGTACACTTGAGCGGTTCACCGATAAACTCCTCAATATCCGGTATGATGAACGACTCATCCTCGTCGGCGAAGGATATCGCTGTGCCACTGTTACCTGCGCGACCTGTTCTGCCGATACGGTGAACATAATCCTCGGCCTCATAGGGAAAGTCATAGTTGATCACAAAACCGACGTCATCAACATGGATGCCGCGTCCGGCCACATCGGTGGCAATCACAATCTTGGATTTACCGGCACGGAAATCCTCGAGCACACGCAGCCTTCGGTTTTGATTAACATCGCCGCTGAGCATATCGCAGGCGATATTTCTGCGCCGCAGATTTCTGACAACCCCCTCGGTCGTGGATTTGCGGTTGCAGAAGACCAGAATTCGTTGATTGTTATACTTTTGAATCAGGTTGTATAGAACCGTGAATTTTTCGCTGGCGGTCACAACGTAAACGATCTGTGTAACTGTGTCGGTAGCGACACTATCGGACTCGATTTCAACATTGACCGGCTCCTCCATCCACTGCGATGCCAGCCGCATAACATCTTTTGACAGGGTGGCACTGTAGAGCATAGTACAGCGTTTATCTTTGCGGGGCAGACGATTCATGATCATGCGGACATCAGGGATAAAGCCCATATCCAACATGCGGTCGGCCTCATCGATAACCAGTGTATCAACACACGAAAGATCAATTATGCGCCGCCGTGCGTAATCCAGCAGGCGTCCGGGGGTGGCCACCAACAGATCAATCGGCTCAGCCAGCACCTCGTCGCGTTGCTTCTGATAATCCATGCCTCCGTAGATCGCCAGTGTCCGCAGATTGCAGTATTTACCGATCTGAGCGGCATCTTTGCAGATTTGAATTACCAGCTCGCGTGTCGGCGCTATCACCAGAGCGCGGGGACATCCGGATTGCTCGCGCTTGTTTTCAGGGGAACGCAGGTAGCGTGTCAGAATAGCGATCAGAAAAGCAGCTGTTTTGCCGGTGCCGGTCTGCGCCTTGCCGGCCACATTCTTACCGGCCAGAGCATGCTCAAGACTCAAAGCCTGAATGGGGGTGCAATACTGAAATTTCATATCACAGACCGCATGTAGAATCTCGGAGGGCAAATCAAAATCGGCAAAACGTGTTTTGCCTTCCGCCGGTTCAACCTTGTAAGAACCAGCCACCCAGCTTTTATGTTGCTCACACAGCGCCGCACGCTCCTGCGCGCTATAGCCGCCACCGGGACGCACCGTGGTGTCCGAAACTTTCCGTTCGGACGCACGACGGGAGGCGGACGTTGCAGGTCGCGCAACACGTCCGCTACGGTGTTTAACCCCACCGGCGGGTGCCGCACCCCCGGCGGTGCCAGCCTTATCAGGCTTTGATGACTTGGAGCCCCCCTTTTTCGAAGAGCGAGCACCGCCTTTTTGCTGTGATTGTGCGCTGCTTTTCTTAGTGCTGCCTGGTTTCACACGACCCGCGCCGCTCCTGCCTTTGCCGCTCTTTTTTTTAGGCTTACTGCCACCGGATTTTTTAGAGTCAGCAGCGACTTTTTTTTCGCTCCGAGTAGAGGCTGAACCGGTTTTACGCGGGGAGGAACTTTTTTTTACGACACTCTTGGTAGCGTTTTTTTTTGTTTTGCCGGAACTACTGACTGGTGGCTTGCCGCCAATCAGTTTTCTGACAAATTTTTTAATAACTTTCATTAGACAAATTTCATCTGTTTTTTAAATGCAAATACGGACGCCCTGTAAAAGACGTCCGCATGCATATCTTCGTGATAATAATACGTATAACAAAACGTTCTTAACGTTTTGAAAACTGGAAACGCTTGCGGGCACCGGGCTGACCGGGCTTCTTTCGTTCCTTCATACGCGCATCACGTGTCAGGCAGCCGGCTTTCTTGAGTGTGTCACGCAGATTGGCGTCGCTTTCCACCAATGCGCGGGCAAGTCCGTGACGTATCGCTCCGCTCTGACCGCTGATACCGCCGCCTTTAACACTGATTTTAACATCGTACTTATCCTGCAACCCCACCATATTCAGCGGCTGACGCAGATATTGACGCAGAGCCTCACTGGGGATATAACGGTCAATCGCAACACCGTTTACCGTCCATTCACCGCTGCCCGGGAAAATGCGCACACGGGCAACCGCGGTTTTGCGCCGTCCTGTGCCCGCTGATAGTTCTTTTACCATGGTACCAATTCCTTAATTTGCAGTTTCTTTCGGGTTAAAAAACAGCGACTTCAGGTTTCTGGGCCGCATGCGGATGATCCGCACCGCTGTACACCTTGACGCGGGTCATCATTTTACGCGCGATATTGTTTTTAGGCAACATTCCGCGAACCGCCTGCAATATAACGCGTTCGGGGTGTTTTTCCATCATGGCTGCCGCTGTGAAAACTTTGCGCCCACCACGCCATCCGGAGTAGTAATCATACTCCTTTTGTTGCAGTTTACGGCCGGAGAACCGAACCTTGGCCGCATTGATGACTACAACAAAATCACCCTGATCAACACTGGGATCAAAGGTAGGTCGGTCTTTGCCACGCAATTTGTTGGCTATATTAACAGCTAAACGTCCAAGTGGCTTATCGGTGGCATCGACAATGTACCAGCCGCGGGCTTCATCTGAGCATTTTGGTCTGAATGACTTCATAGTATCTCTGTCTTTCATCTGTTTCATCAAAAAAACGGTTGGTAAATATAACCGATCAGCGTATTAATGTCAACCATCCTGTGAAGAAGAAAATAATCTTTTCCACCAGGATTTTTTCGGCTCTTCAAGTTGAGGTCGTTGTGGATCTGGAACCTCATCTTCTGGCGGAGTCTCCGACGCGGAATCATCTGTGATCTCTTCAACTTTCATTACACCCGCTGAGGGCGGCACCGCGTTGGTGGAAGGATTGTCACCATGCAGCATCTGCAACGCCTTTTCGCGTTCTAAACTGATCCGTTTATCAACAAACTGAGCCTCCTCCAGCTCTGCGGCGTAGTCCTTCCAGCGCTTCTCGATCTGTTTTTTACGCTCCAGCCGGGTCTTCATTTCATCCACCGGCACCGGATCGGCCAGATCAGAGTCCGACCAGCCCTTGGTCCAGACATCGGTAGCGTCGAGATAATCCTTGCGCCGCCGCGCCTCTCTGCGCATATCTTCCGGATTGTCAATCACATAGGGGGTCAGGAACACCAACAGTTCGGAGCGCTCCGTTGATCTTTTTGTTGAACCGAAAAGATGCTTGCCAATATAGGGTATATCCTTCAACAGAGGTATACCAGCCTCGGAATCGCTCTTAGCTCCCTTGACCAGACCTCCCAGAATAACCGTTTCGCCGTTGCCCACCGAAACATCGGCGCTTAGTTTACGGGTTGTGATCGTCGGCCAATCCTGTCCATCGATGGGCTGCGCGACGCCCACATCCTCAAAGGTCTCCTCGATAGTCAGGATGACATTGCCGTTGGGATTGATACGCGGAGTGACCTTGACTGTCAGTCCGACATCACGTTGCTCGATATCCGGCTCGTAACTGCCGCCGCCCTGATTGCTGCTGTAACCCATATAACGCATGCCCTTGTACATGTAGCGCAGCTCAGTGGCCTCTATGGTTGCCTCTTTGTTGTCAACCGTCAGCAGAATCGGTGAACTGAGAACTCTGGAACGCGAATCGCTCTGGGCGGCCTGCACCACTGCATCAAGACGCAGATTCTTGAGCGTCATGAAATACTCCAGGCCGTTGATGGGATTGCTCATCGACTCCAGGTAGGTGCCACTCAGGTCATCAATGGTTTTAGTAACCGTCTCCGTAATTTTCTCACCGTCTTCAGTGACGCTCTCAACTTCTTCTTCGACCTCCTGAGAGCCGAAGAGTGTACTGGTGCCCCCCTTGGAGGTGCCGCCGCCGCCGACTGTGTAGCGAAATTTATCGTCGTCATTGATACGCCGCACCCAATTGATGCCGGTCTCGAGTTCATCTTTGAGCGCGACCTCCAGCACCACGGTTTCGATCAGCACCTGCGAGAGCATGATATCCATGCTACGGATGATCTCCATAATGGCGGCCAGATCACCGATACTGCCCATCATCACGATAGCGTTGGTGCGCTTATCTGCCAGAATCTTGATGTTATCCTTGCTGAGCTGCCCGAGTTTACTCACACCGGGAGCAGCCGCCGCTTCGGCCGTTTTGCGCTGACGGTCGGCGGCGGCTTCGGCCAGAGTTTTCGCGGCAGAAGAGCCATCGCCTCTCGTGGCCGATTTTGTATCAGCATCGTCTTTCTTACTGGTAGAGTTGCCGATCAGATCGTTGAGCATGGCCGAGACCTCTTCGGCGTCGGCATATTCGAGGCGCAGCACCTCGACCTTTATATCGGGGGTGGTCTCGATATCAAACACATTGATGATATCGTCAAAGAAATTCATATTCTCCTGACGGGTGATGATGATCAACTTGTTGGTGCGCTCATCGGCGATAATCTGCACCTTACCGCGGATCATACCGCGGTCGGCATCGCTGATCATGGCATCGATCACCTCGTTGGGGGTCGCTGGTTCAGGTTTTTGCTCGGGACGTCCACGATTGCGCAGCGCGGCCAGGCGCTCCGAGATCGAGGTGGGAGTGGTGGTTTTTCTGGTAGTGCCGGGCGAACCGGAACTCTTGGCCTTGACCTCGGTCTTGGCACTTTGCTGCTCCTGCGACTGCGCGACGATCTCCTCCAGACGGGTCTTGATGTCCTCGGCTTTAGCGAAGTTTATGCTGCGCTCGAAAACCTGTTCCGTCACGGGAATAGGCTGATCAATAAACTTGATGATTTCAAGCATGCGATTGACATTTTCCTGGGTATCGGTTACCAGCAGACTGTTGGTGCGTTCGAAGGTTTGAATCATACCGTCGGCCTTTTTGAATCCTTCTATCGCGGTTTTGGCTTCATCGATGGTAATATGTAGCAACTGGATCATCTGGCTGACGGTACGGGTTTTTTCCGGATGGCCTCCCTCAGGCGGCTCCATCAGAATCTCGATACCGTCGGAACGAATAGTTTTTCGCGCCAGCACCTTGACAAATTTATCGCCGAAGGGTTCCAGCAGGATGCCGTTCATGCTGAGCACCACCTCGATTGCTTCGACATACTCTTCAGCGCTCAAGGCGACATTCGGCTGGCTGCGCAGGGTGATATTTGCTTTAGGCACATCCGGTGCGATCAGCAGGGTTTTGCCGGTCTGTTCGGCATAGGCCATCAGAACGATATCCGAGGCGGTGTTGTCAAACTTGAGCGCAGTTGACTTTTCACCATCTGAGCCTGCTGACCCCGCTCCGGATGGTTCAATCACCGAAGCGGCGGTGTCCGCATTCAAATCGGCAGATGTCGGAGAAATAGTGCGCAGATTTGAACCTGCTTCCGACGCAGCTGGACGGGTGCCTGAGCGGGCCGCCGGTGTCATCTTTGAGCGCAACGATGATCGCGCGTCCGCAGCTGCGGCTGGCGGACGTGCGGCGGCAGCAGGAGGCACCGGTTCCTGATCTGGCAACTGAGCATCCTGCGCGCGCACCCTTTCGATTGCTGGAATCAACAGCAGACAAATAGTTAAGACATAAACAATTCTTTTAACAGCTCTCATAACTTTCCCTCAAAATCCAATCGGTGTTGCTCACTGTGGCCGAACCGATCTCTGCTGCAACGCATCCACGGCGGCTTTGACAGCATCCTTTTGCTTGACTTCAGATGCTTCGCTCTGATCAGCATCTGCATCCGACAATTCACTCTCTCCAGCTTCGGCCACAACGCCATTGGTGCGCTCCGCAGAGCTGGGATCAGGCATTTCCTGCCCTTCGGGAAGCGGCGTTCCGGAGTCCGGTGGTGGCATCACGCTCTCTTCCGTCACAGCCGATACTGGCTGCCCGTCCTCATCGGGCTGCGACATGCCCTCAGCAGTCGCTTGAACATGCTCAACCTCGGTCTCATCACCACGCATATAGGCACAATAAAGCGTGAAAGTTCCCTTGAGATAGCCGGCATCGGAACCGGGTCTCACATACAGCTGACGAACATCAAGCATGGCTCCTCTATCGTGCAGCCCATAGAGAAACCTGACCAGTGCTTCCAGGGTTCCCTCCCAGTTGTTACAGACAATTGGAAGTTCATAGACATCACCGACCTCTTCCTCCTTGCCGGTCTGGCGTCTGGATATCGCAAGCTTGTTATTGCCAGCCACTGTATCCATCAGATTCAGCCAATGCGTATCGACATCCTTGTCATATGGAAAAACCGGCATCAGACTACGCATCTCGACATACTTGGCGTCCCACTCATCTCTGGCCGCTATCAAATCCCGTTCAGTGTTGTATTTTTCGCGGGCTGATTGGTAAATACGCTTGTGTTTCTGCCAGTTCTGCGTCTGTTTCCTATAAAACAGAAAAGCAACGGCATAGAGCACCAGCACCATGGTGATCAGCAGCATATTCCGCTCTTTTGAGGTTATGGCACTCACTGCTCGGCAACTCCTTTAAAAACCGCGTAAACCTCAAAATTGTGTTTGCCCCTGCTGGCGGACGGGCCAATCAGATCAACCCTTTCAAACAGATCATTTTCCGTAACCGCATTCTTAAATTGATACACCAGCGTAGGCAGATCAGCCTCACCCGATACTTTGACTCCATCCTGGCGTTTATAGTTAAAGCCGGTCAAGGTGACACCCGGCGGAAGATAACCGGAAAGCAGACGTAGCATTTCGAGCGGTGAATAGGTGGTATCGGTGTATGACAATATCAGATTGACCCTTTTGCGTGTATCCGAAACCGCTTTGTAACGCGAATAGTGCGCAGTTGATTTAACGCGGACCCGCTTGATCAGATGCCGGTAAACCATCGGCCCCGCAGCCATTGCCACCATCAAAACAACCCAGAGAGCGCAGGCTGCGGCCACAAACAGATTGACCTTGCGGCGGAGAGCCGACTCTTTGATCTCCGTATGCCAGAAACCGGGGGTCAGGTCTATCACTTCATGCTCGAGAGTGCGCAGGGCCACACCCTGCAGACCACCCTCCGGCGACGATATCTCACGAAAAACCGGTTTTACCGCAAAAAGCTCATCCAGCCCTGTAAACAGTGCCGCATCCGGCTCATGTGCGGCGACAATGATAATCTCACCTACCTCCAGCGGACCAGCGTCAATCTCAACATTAATCATCGAAAGGGTCAATTCACGCAGCAATGCCTCATGATTCGCAACACTTCCGAAACAGCGCGCCAAAACCAGAGTGCCATGATTCATCACCAGCACATTCCAATTATCATCGAACCTGGCCAAAACGATTTTACGCCCCGGTGCGTTCAGATTGAATTTACCGCAGAGTGTTCTAAGCCAGCCCAGCAATGCGATATCGCTTCGAATCACACGCCAGCCAACGCGGGAGAGCGACTCGTTAAGTTCCATGAAAGTGCGGTTTGACATACTGGCGGCCAGCACCCACACCGATTCCTCATCCTCGCTCAGAATCTCATGACCGACCGAATACTCACCCTCATCAAAGGGCGAAATCTTATCCATCTGCAGGGCAACCGCATCCGCCAAATCGGCACGTACCTCAACCGGCATCTTCAGAATGTTCAACAGCAGACCGGAGAGCGGAAAAGCGACAACCACATCTCGTCCACCAAGCTCTTTACGGGCGGCTTTCACTGCCGTGAATAGCGGATCGGCGGCTTCAGCATCTTCAGAGCTCGCCTCAGCGTCACCCTCTTCCACAACGGAATCACTCTGCAAAGGCCAAACCCCTCCGGCGACCCTCGTCAATTCAGCCGAACCCTTGGGAGCATATTTCACCCCACGCAACTGGTCGCCATCGATCATCAAGGCTGTAATTTCAGATTTCGCCATAAATATTATCTCAGGGATCCTCACGCCATTTAAGATAGCGCACTGACTTACCGTCAAACTCCGCAATCGCCTCTATTTTATGTGTAATTCCCGCGGACTCTCCCTTTATCACAAGTCGGAAGGTTTTCGCCTGGGTGTCAACAAATTTTGAAACCCCCGTATCCAGACCGGGAATACGACTCATAAAGTCGCCGGTCGATTTAAATGAATAATCTTCCTCTTCTTCGTTCAGCCCACCTTCCACATTCAAAGCAGAGGTTGAACCGCCCGTACCAGAACGCGCCAATGTCGAAACATTGGCGTAAGCTCCTTCGCGCTCTTCAATAATCGCTCCGGCGGTTATCTCGTCAATTCCGGGGATGGTCATTAAAACTTCCATTGGTGCGGAATTGACGTTTATCTTACCATTACCATAGGTCGTAAACAATTCCTTTATTCCCCGCACCTGAATTTGCAGCTCTTCGTTGCTCTCCTCCGGATTCAGAATACCCCCATGCAGCACCGCATCTCCAAAGCCCTTGATCAACTGCAACTCATCAACGGTGTCGATCTGACGGTTTCGCGCCAGATAGGGCGGCTCCAGCGTCTCATAGTAGTCGTCCTCGGCACCGTCATTTGCCGGCAGACTATCTTCATCGATCCAATCGTTCCAGCAGTCAATCAGCTCGGAGAAATACTCCTGCGGAATGCCGGCGTTTTCGAATATCCGTTCCCAAACCTCGTCATAGGCGGAACCCACCAGCAGGTTGACATTCCAGCGCGCCTCTTCGGGAATGATCTCCACTTGCACGACACCATCCTCGATACTCTCTTCCAAAACTGCGCTCTGGCCCCGTTTCAACCTCAGCGCCGGCTTTTTCCAGCGGTCTTCCTGCTCATCGGCAGCGGAAGCCGCACTGACATTATTGCGTTTCTCCAGCAACATTTCGGCAATCGCTACGCCGGATTGCGTCAGATAGTCAACTCGGTGTCTCTGCCTAACATAGTTGCTGATACGTCCTTCAATCATGGCATCCAGAGCAAAAGACATCACCAGAATGCTCAGCAGCGAAATGCTCCACAGTGCTATGATCAGTGCCGAACCACCTCGGTAACTCTGCTTGTTGCTTTGATTGGCAGTAGCTTTCGTTACTGCCCACCTAGCGATTATATCGCAACCAACTCTGATAAAATCTCTCCTACGTGTTATAAAATTTCAATCTGCCGCATGCTGTTCGTCGCATCAAGGCGGCGACCCCCCGGGATAGCGGCTACGGCTGCGTCCGCGAGCGGGGACTCTGCCTCCGCCGGGCGGCGTCAAACCGCCAGGCGTCCGTCCGCCGCCGGGAACAAATCCTCCGGGCTGTCTGCCGGGAGGCTGTCCTCCGGGTGGTACGTCACCCGGCGGGCGGTTGTTGGGCGGCAAATTTCCCGAACGAACATCACCGGGCTCCACCGCCTCGCCCGCTCCGCCCGGCGGAGCAACACGCGTTTCACCGCCATCACCCTCCGCTCCATCTTTGGGACGTGGATGCTGCGAAATATCCCACAGCGGAATCCGGACAATCCTTTTAATCTCAATCGGTTCATTATCTTCGGCCATGGCAGGCGGTTCCATGTAGAGCGATAACTCCACCGCCTTAGGAATGCTGTTGGATGAACTCCATTCGCTCTGCCAGTTAGGCTCGTCGTCTTTCTCCGGCTGATCTTTATCCAACACCCGGCAGTCAAAGGCAATCACACGCGGTGAGAGTGTTATCGGCATAACATCCTCCTGCGGATCAAACTCGTCGAGCTGCAGATCGACACGCCAGGCACTGGCTATCAGGCCGCCCTCCTCATCCTCCTGATTAACACCAATTCGGATGCGATGCGGCGATTCAGCAAATCCGCAATCTTCACCTACCAGGGCACTGCCCAGTTTAACCCAGCTGATCTCATCAAGCGCATTCTCCTCCTCGCCGCGGTCAATCAGTTGAAACCCGTACTCATCAAGCTGAGCCCCGGCATCGGGATAATAGGCCGACCGCAACCCCGATACCAGCTGCTCCATGATGTAATCCGCCTGCCCCATGGCATCTGAAACTTCGATGCCAGCGGTCCAGCTCTGCACAACCGCATCAAAGCAGAAAAAGGACATCAGCATCATGACCGAAAGAATCATAACGGCCATGACCACCTCAATCAGGGTGAATCCTTTATTTAAAGTTCGTTTCAACATGATGATTTTGGGCTTACGCAGGCACGCGGGTTTTTGCGTCCCTGTGCGAAAGAGGGCGAAAGATTTTGCGCCTCTGTGCGAAAGATTTTGCGCCCCTGTGTGAAAGAGGGCGAAAGATTTTTCGCCCCTACTCGACCTGACGCACATAACGCACCAGCTCTTCAAACTGATCCTCGCCGCTACCCCAGCTTACGCGGGTGCGCAATACATAGAGCTTGTCATCCACCTCATTGGTATCCAAATCCTTTTCATCAACGGTACGCTCGAAAATATAACCCTCGATCAATTCATAATCGGGATCGACCACCAAGTCCTCCTCCACATTGCTACTCTCTTCAATTGGATATTTCAATTCACCCAGGGTGAAAACATACTGCGCCCGCTGGTACTCCTTGGACAGGGTGATCATCAATGCACATTTACTCACCCCGGACATCAGCGCGATCAACCCGAATGAAAGAATCATCGTGGCGATCAATATCTCAAGCAGTGTGAAACCGCTGCGTCTCATAGCTCATCCTCTTCCAGAACCTTTGCAACGCCCAGCATGTTAACCTGTATAACCTTGAACTCCAGTTCGTCCTCACCTGCAATTATACGGACACGATAGGGCCGACAGGTGCCGTTTGTACGGTACTGTATTCTGAATTCGCTGACATCATCCTCATCTCCGTCGACAACAGCTCCGGTACGTGCGGTTGAGTGTTCACCTAAACCGCGTCCGCCCAGATGTGCCTCATCTATATTGTCGGTGTAGCCCTCGAAACGGAAGGTTATCTGCTCATACTGCTTTTCCAGCTCCAGGTCAGCCATCTGATATTCAGAGCCCCCCTCACTCTCTGGTGTGTCAGATTGACGCAGCTCGGGTGTGTCAATTTCTTCCGCCTCCGCATTCTCCAGGGAGTTTGTTCTGACAAAGGCCTCATCCGACACCAGCTTCTCACCCTGTGAAGCACCCCTCTGAACCCGCACTGTACCATCGGAACGGAAGATCAGCTCGATCGGCATCTGACGCAGCAGCGACATTGAACGCGCATAACGTGAGAGCTGCACAACCCCGCGTGAGGCCGCCTTCAGGCGGGCGTAATCCGAACCGGTCGTAACAGAGGGAGCCACCAGAAACACCATAACACCGAGTATGATGATAACGATAAGCAACTCGACCAAAGTGAAACCATTACGATTTAACCGCATAAAGAGTTCGCGACCTTTTCAGCGCTCTTAATTTGTTATATCATCTTCGGTACCCATCTCGGAATCGGGCCCAGCCGAGGATATAGTGAACCTCTTGCCCTGTTTGGTATAGCCGAAAGGCATACCCCAGGAGTCGTTGAGCGACCCCTCTTTGAGCAACCCCGGACGGTCATCGGTGCTGATTGTAAGCTCATCGAGTGAATCCGGCAATTTGCCATTGTGCCGCATTGCAAAGATGTTGACCGCCTGTTCGATCGCGCCGATGCTGGTACGGGTGGCTTGAATGCGTGCCTCCTCGTCATGCCCGACCACCTGAGGAATCACCACTGCGGCAAGGATACCGAGAATGGTGACAACCAGCAGAAGCTCAACCAAGGTGAAACCACTACGCAAAACACTGCCTACGGTTTTTTCATTCGTTAATTTGTTCATCTCTTCTCTCCTATACTGACAAGCGGAACACTCATCCGCCCTTTACAAGATTATTTCATTGGCTCTGTGAAAAACTCTCTCTCTCCCCACTGCCGACTGCCGTTGCCTATCTTCCCGCTTCACCAATGTGTCCAGTGGAGTCACCGGCCCTTCGGTTGCATCTGTGTCCCCGTGCCTCTGTGTTAAAAAAAACTTCCAACACCCTTCAGTTGCCTAATCTCTATAGACCTCTGCCACTTCCCTCACTAGCCGGCACCAAGCGAACTTGTGACCTTGAATACCGCCATCAAAATACTTATCGCGACAAAACCGACCACAGCTCCGATCGCCACGATCAGAATTGGTTCCAGGGCATTGGTAAAAACTGTAATGTTGCGATCCATCTCGCTCTCATAACGTTTGCCGATATGTCCGAGAGCACCGGGCATGTCACCGGACTGCTCACCCACCGCCAGCATGTCGGTCATCATTTTTGGAAAAACTTTACTGCCTGCCAACGGCCCGGAGATCGTCGTTCCGTCAGCCACCCGCTCACGTGCGTTGCGCAGAGCCTTCGCGATCACGGCATTGCCGCAGGTCTCTTCGGCTATTTTCAACGCCTGCAACACATTAACACCATTATATAGCAGTGTGCGCATAGTGTATGCCAAACTTGAATAAGTGCCGCAAGCAACAATTCCTTTAATCAGCGGAGCCCGTAATTTCAAACCGTCAAACCACAGGCGTCCCTCCCCGGTATTGATATGCCGGCGAAAGAGCACAATACCGAAAACCAGAGCACCTATCAATAGAATGCCGTATTTCACGAAAAACTCGCTTGATCCCACCAATATCCGGGTGGGCAACGGCAGCGAATCTCCGAGACTCTCGAAAACCTTGGAAAACTGCGGGATCACCTTAACCATCGCAAAAATCACCGTGACAACTCCGGCAACCAGGACAATGGCAGGATAGGTCAGCGCCGATTTGATTCTGGAGTGCATTTTTTCACTGCGCTCATAGTGTTCCACCAGGCGACGCAGAACCTCAATCATGGCACCCGAGGCCTCACCGGCCTTGATCATATTAGTGTAGAGAGGCGGAAAGGTCTCCGGATGAGCAGCCATCGCGTCGGAGAGCTGCTCGCCGCGCACAATCCGGTCACACACATCCGCAGCGATTCTGCTAGCCGCGGAATCCTCTTCACCCTGACGTGCCAGGCAACTCAGAGCCGCACCCAGTGTCATGCCAGCCTCCAGCAGGTCACTCAACTCAGAGGTGAACAGCAGTACCTCGAGCGGCTTCATCCTGAGTTTTTCGCCGCCGATCTGCAGCTTCCAGACCGAACGGCTGGCACCGCTCTTCTTTTTTTTAGATTCACTGACCGAAACGGGCACAACCCCCTGCTTCTCGATCTCGACCAGCGCCGCACGCCGGTCGGAAGCATTTACACTGCCTTCAACCTTCTTTCCCGCTTTATCTCTGGCCCTATATTCAAATATTGGCATAAATCAATCCATCCTGGCGGACACCACAACTCTGCAGTCAATACAACAGCGACTCTACTGGCAGTCCTCTGTCACGCGCATGACCTCCTGCACCGAGGTCATACCTTTGAAAATTTTAACCCAGCCATCCTCACGTAACCGCTTCATGCCCTGTTTCTCAGCGGTCTCGCGGATATCAGCAGTCGATTTGCGCGCGATGATCTGCGACTCAATCTGCTCACTGACAACCAGCAACTCAAACAATCCGCCGCGTCCACGGTAGCCGGTGCCGGTGCAGGCCTCACAACCGGCGGCCTCCCAAACCCTCTGTGAAGCCGGAGGATAATCCAGGTCATAGAGCTTCATATCCAATTCAACCTCCCTGCGGCACTTGGGACACAACCGTCGCACCAGGCGTTGAGCCATCACACCACAAACCGCCGAAGCCACCAGAAACGGCTCCGCTCCCATGTCTATCAGACGCGCAAATGCTCCGGCGGCATCATTGGTGTGTAACGTGCTGAAAACCAGATGGCCGGTCAGCGAGGCATTGATTGCAATCTCGGCGGTCTCACCGTCACGGATTTCACCAACCATAATAATATCCGGATCCTGCCGCAGAAAAGCACGTAGCGCCCGGGCAAAGGTCAAACCGATATCCTGACGTACCAGAACCTGATTGATTCCGGCCATCTCGTATTCGATCGGGTCTTCCGCCGTCAGAATCCGAACCTGAATCTTGTTAATTTCATGGAGAAAAGCATAGAGTGAGGTTGACTTACCCGAACCGGTCGGTCCGGTAACCAAAAAAATACCGTTGGGACGATTGATCAGTTTGACAACATTACCGTAATCATAATCGTTGAAGCCCAAGTCTTGCAGTTTAACGAAATTACCGGCTTTTTGCAGCAGACGCAGCGAAATCGATTCACCGTAGGCAGTCGGCATAGTTGAAACACGAATGTCGATATCTTCGTTATTCAGACGGATACCGATTCGTCCATCCATCGGCAGTCGCTTTTCGGCGATATCCAGGTTAGCCATGACCTTGATTCGTGATATTATCGCAGCTTTGAGACGGTTCAGCTGCGGTGGCACATCCACCTTGTGCAGCATACCGTCAATTCGGTAGCGGATACGCAGTTCATCCTCCATCGGCTCAACATGAATATCTGTTGCTCCCTGGCGATCGGCCTCCGCGATGATCTGATTGACAAACCTCACAATCGATGCTTCGGCTCCCATCTCATTCACATCGATTTTCGAAATGGAATCGAGGTTGGTGTCCACCGAGTAGCGATCGTCCTCTATCATCTTTTCGATCGCATCTGCTCCGACACCGTAATACTTGCGGATCGCTTTATCGATTTCATCGCGCGTACTCAGGGAAATTTCAACCGCACCCCGGGCGGCTATCCGCAAACCATCCATCATGCTGGTGTTGAAAGGATCGTTGGCCGCGACATACAGCACACCTTGATCGATACTCAGCGGCAGGATATGATACTGATAAACCGCCCTTGCCGGCAGAGATGTAAGTGCTTCATCCGTGGGTCGCACAGCGGACAGATCGGTATAATTAAATCCCAGAACCTCTCCGACCTTACGCAGAAAGTCATCTTCACGCACCATGCCCAAACGCGCCACCGTACCAACTATACCGGATCCGTCGGAATCATCGGCACCAATGATCTGAGAAATTTGAAAATCCGTAAACAGAGCGGTTTTTTTTAAAATAAGTCTGGCAAAAGCATCCGATTTACCGGGCATAAACAACCCACCTTCCAAGCGTTTTGAAAATTTAATCCTATGATACCCGATGTATAAGGTCAATGCTATAAAGAAGTTGGGCATTTCGCGTAAAATCAGCCAATAAGCTTCCCGGATAAACGTTTACTGAAGCGAACGGCACCTAAGATCAAAAAACAAAAAAAGGGACAATCAGCATGAACACAAAAAAAACAACCGCCATACTAACCTGCGTCGCAGCTCTGGGCTTCAGAGCACAGGCCGAAGAGAGGAAACCTGATTTTCCTGGACGCGATAAACCCGTTGCACCAATACGTCAGAAATTGATGATGCAGCGTTTTGACAAAAACAAAGATGGACGACTCGATGATATCGAAAAAGCTGAGATGAAAAAAGAACATCAACGGATTCTCGAACAGTTCGACAAGGATAATGACGGTCGGCTCGATCTCGAAGAGCGCAAAGCCTTCATGCAGGAGCGCCGCAAAAAGTTCGGCCCTCGCCCGGGCGGAGACGCGGCGAAAGGCCCGCAGAAGGACAGACCCGATGCTCCGCGGATGAATCCGCAAAGGCATCAACAAATCCTGGAAAAGTTCGATGCCAATGATGACGGCAAACTTGACGAGCAGGAGCGTCGGGCAGCTTTCAAAAAGCATCGTGAACGAATGGGGCGCGAACGCAAAGGAGCCGACGGCGGCCCGCCATCTGAACGCCACAAAATGATGCTGGAGCGTTTCGATGCCGATAACGACGGACGGCTGAATCAACAGGAACGCGCAAAAATGCGGAGTGAAATGCAAAAACGCCTGCGTAATCGCGGCGGCAAACAGGAGTGACCTTGCAAAAATTGCGCAGCGTCGAATTTTGACCATATGGTCCGGTTGGAAAACCGGGCCTACGGTTACCAATCCGGTTGAAAAACCGAATTTACAAGAGTGGAATTACGAGACTATAATGATACAATCGCTAGTTGAAATTTTTAATACGGAGATTCTAGATTCGTGCTCTGCACGAACTGCATAGAGCATAGAAAGAGGGTGGATGATGGCCAAAACGGAACCTTTTGATCTGTACAGCGAACGCTATGAAACCTGGTTTGAAAAACACAGCAATCTCTATCAGGCAGAACTGGCGGCAATCCGTAAGCTATGGCCTCCCAATGCTCACAATACTCTTGAGATAGGCGTCGGTTCCGGCAAATTCGCACTACCGCTGGGCATCCGCACAGGGATAGAGCCCTCCGAACAGATGGCACTTAAAGCCGAAGCGCATGGTATCCAGGTGGTGCGCGGTGTGGCTGAAGCACTACCTTTCAACGACTCGGAATTCGACTCGGCACTGATGGTTACAACCATCTGTTTTGTCGATGATGCCGATACCGCGTTGCGTGAGGCATTCAGAGTTCTGAAGCCGCAGGGTTCTCTAATTGTGGGGTTTGTTGACCGCACTAGCGAGCTGGGCAGACAATACAGCGACCCCACCCGAGCCACTGTCTTTTACAAAGAGGCAACCTTTTTCTCAGCAGAGGAACTCTGCCGCAAACTCACCGAAGCTGGTTTCCGTGATTTGACCGCCAGACAGACCCTGATCCCCGCTGAATCAACGGATTTAATTCTGCCCGGCTACGGCAAGGGCGCTTTCGTTGCCCTCCGCGGCATTAGATTCTGAGATCAGAGTTCGCGAATATAGATATTCTTGAATTCAATCGGATCTCCGTGACACTGCAATTCAATCTGTTCTTTCGGAAAGATTGGCTGTTTGCGATCCCAATAGTTTTCGAGAACCGTGTTGTCAACCACCATCTCGCCGTTGAGTTTGACGGTCACCCGTTCACCAACCATCTTGATGTAAAAGGTATTCCAGTCACCGATCAGATTATCGGCTATTTTAAGAGCCTTACTTGGATTTTTCTTGTTGTTGTAGAGTCCGCCGGAACCGATATTCCAGCGGTTATGTGCATCCCAAATCTGCACCTGCGGAGTACCGCGCAGATAGAGCCCGCTATCGCCGCGCACCGTCATAAGGCGCCAGTCAACATACATTTCAAAATCGGCGTAGTCCTTAGCGGTGGCGATGCTGTAGCCGCCGCCGTCAAAATAGAGCACGCCTCCGTCGCGCACATGCCAGAACTGACGCATCAGGCCATCGGCTTTGCGCTGCATCAGCTGGGCCTCTTCCGGATCAGCCTTCTGGCGCACCAGTGGATTATCGAAGCGTTTTTCTCTGGTGACTCCCTTCCAATTTGACAAAGTTCTGCCATCGAAAAGTGAGACGAACCCCGCCGGTGGAGTCACGTTGTCCTCAACCGAAACAACCGTGTAATCGGCAGGCACCTCCTTTATGCGGATATTGCGCCACTCGATACGGGAACCGTGTCCCAACCAGCCGATAAATCCCTTTTTGTTATGCAATCCGGGATGCTCTTTGTTGTCTGGTGTTTTGGTAATATCATCCAGATAGGCATTGACAATCACCACACCGTTGAGTATCACCATGACGTGATCGCCGACCGCACGCACCTCCTGAAAGTTCCACTGGCCGGTCTTTTTCAGAAATGAGGAACCATCCTTCTTCTTTTTTGAAGGTACCACTCCGTAAATCGAGCCGTGATACTGCCAATCCTTGAGCGTTTTATATTTAGCTCCAGTGTCATCCAAAATCTGAATTTCCATCCCGTAAAACGCTGGGTTTTTATCCTTTTCACAGCGTATCCCGAGTCCGTTGTTGGCATTTTCCGGCAGTTTAAATTCAAAACGCAGAATAAAATTATCGTACTCTTTATCGGTAAACAAGCGACCGCCGCCCTTGCAGACCAGCAGACCATTCTCTGCCGCATATCCATCGACATTGCCATTCCACCCGGTTAAATCCTCTCCATTGAAGAGATTTACAAAACCCTCACTGTTGACACTCCCATAATTTGCCGATAAGAGAGTTGTAGCAATCATGCAAAACGCGACAACGCAATCAAATGCTCTTTTCATTTCAGCTCCTACAATAATTCATTTTTTGTAATGGGCGCAGACTAGCACTTTTAGACACCTTGTGGCAACTGTAAAATGCCGGTTGCAATTCTGATTGCAACGCTTTATCATGGCGTTTTACATCAACGTGTTTATTCAATACAATAATTTCAGTGATGACTTATGAGGGTATAATATGAAAGAGATGGTTATTGTTCTTCTGACAGCTGCAATCAGCGTGGCAATTGCGGATGAGATGATCGTGAAAAGTGAACCGATCAGACCCCAATCCCGGGCTTCACTTTTCAATGGCAGAGATTTTTCCGGCTGGACAAAGGTTATCAGCAAAGAGGAGGGAGCCTGTCCGGACACCACTTGGTCGGTCAGGAACGGCCTGATTTGCTGTACCGGCCAACCATACGGCTACCTGATGACCCAACAAAGCTATGCCGATTATAAGCTGAATCTGGAGTATCGCTGGAGTGCCCGCTCCGAAGAACAAAACAGCGGTGTCTTTGTTCATAAATCCGGAGGCGACACTTTTTTTCTACCCAAAGCGATTGAGATACAACTGAAAGATGGTCATGCTGGTGATTTTGTGTTGCTTTCAAAGGCCACTCTCAACGGAGAAGTCAACGATAAACACAAGTTGCTCAAGCGCACCGGCGAGCCCTCGGAAAAGCCCTTCGGTGAGTGGAACCGCGTTACAATTGAAGTCAGCGATGGCACTGTTATATCCTACATCAACGGAACGTTGCAAAATGTCGGACGTGATGCATACACCGATGCCGGCAACATTTGCCTGCAAAGCGAGGGCGGACCGATAGAGTTTCGCAACCTAACCATCGAACCATTGCACTAAATCTGGAAACAGGAGAGAGCCAAACACGTATTCAGGATCAATCAGCGCCCGATTCTGCCCGGCCAGGGCAACTCAGTTGAACCGAGTTTCAGCGAAGCTAGGTTGTTCTTCCCTGCCGCAGGTCCAACCGCATGAGCCGCTAAACAGATTACCAGCAGCACTCCAACCACCACCGCGGCTATCGCACAAACACCGGCTATCGCGGTAAGCACAGGACTTTCACCACTCTCATCGGCAAGGCCTAAATCCGCAATCGGGGTTAATTCGACGCCGTCGAAATCCGCTTTACCCTCAGCGCCCGCATCACTCTCAGAGCCACCTTTTTTCTTGATCTTCAGTGTTTTCTTCTGAGTCACGGTAGCTGAATCCTGTGTGCCGGGAATCGCCTCATCGGGTATACGCGAAGTCTTGCCGATAGGTGCGGTTCTGGTTTTAACCTTTTGAGACGCAATCGCTCCGGTGACGGCAGATGTGGGCATCTTGCCGGAGCCGGCCACGCTGTCCGGACGCTTCAACCTGATTGTTTTAGGGGCACCACCACCGGCCATCGGCCCTTCCGGTGCCACACCGATTGCGGCATCGAGTGAGATACGCGATGTTTTAGACTTTGCGGCCTGCACCTGTGCATCGGAGGGCGGTTTCGGTCCCGGAGGCAGTGGATTTGAACCCGGCTTGTGTGCTTCGCGAACCGGCTTGACCGGACGCAGCTTGACTGTAGCCGCATTCTGAATATCATCCGCACCCTTGCCTTTATCCTTATCGTCGATGTCGTCAAGAGCCGGAATCGGCACGCGTGCCGTCGGCACCGAAGTAGCTTGCGGTGCAGGTTGTCCCTGCAGAGGAGCCTTCTGCTTATCGTCCGTCGAAGCTTCGCTTTTCGGCGCAACCGGCTTGAGCTTCACGGTGATCGGACGCGGAGCGTTGGGTGTCGCTTTCGGGGGTACTCCCTTGTTTTCCTCTTCTGCCATAATCTCTTTTCCTCCAGAACTGAGTAACCGGCTGCACTACACAGCCATTACCTCACTCTCTTTATTTTTAAGTTCCAAATCGATCGTTGTCACATGCTTGTCCGTAGCCTTTTGAACATCGGTCAGCGCATGGTCACGCTCGTCCTCGGTAACCTTACCCTCTTTCTGCAGTTTTTTGATTGTGTCATTGGCATCGCGCCGCACATTGCGGAGGGCCACACGGGCTTCTTCCGCCTGACGCCGGGCCACTTTGACAATCTCTTTACGACGCTCTTCGCTCAACTCCGGAATCGGCACCCTGATCAATCGTCCGTCGTTGATCGGCGTCACTCCCAGGTTGGCGGCCAGAATAGCCTTTTCAATCTCAGGTAGCACCGTCGGATCAAACGGCGAGATCGTAATCAGACGAGGCTCGGGCGTTGATATATTGGCGACATCTCTCAAACGGGAGGGAGCCCCATAGTAAATCACCTGCAGACCGTCCACCAGTGCGGGCGAGGC
The DNA here is from genome assembly GCA_964406095.1 of uncultured Lentisphaeraceae bacterium. Lineage (GTDB taxonomy): Bacteria > Verrucomicrobiota > Kiritimatiellia > RFP12 > UBA1067 > M55B167. The sequence continues at coordinate 16,067 of CAYOQJ010000072.1, read as the reverse complement.
CTTGCCCGTACGCAACCCGTTGAAACTGTCTTTCAACACTCTTACCGTGCTGTCCATCTTTTCCTCTGTGTCCAACAGGACATCATCAACCGTTTCCACTGTAATCTCCTGATCTTAACCGTTGGCGGACTCCTGCGGCTGTAATTTCTCGCCGACGTAGGTTCCCAACTCTGTTTCGCCGCAAACTATGCGGGCCAAAGCGCTCTCATCGAAAAAATTGAAGACGACAATCGGTATAGCATTCTCCATGCACAAAGCGAAGGCGGCCGAATCCATAACCTTCAATCGTTTTCGCAGAGCATCATCGTAGGTCAGTTCATGCAGGCGTCTGGCACTGGGATCAAGCTTGGGGTCGGCCGTATAAACTCCGTCAACCTTGGTGGCTTTAAGCAGAAGGTCGGCACCGATCTCATTGGCACGCAACGCCGCGGCGGAATCTGTACTGAAATAGGGATTGCCGGTGCCACCCGCGAAAATAACCACACGCCCCTTCTGCAGATGGCGCACTGCCTTGCGCTGAATGAACGGCTCCGCGACTTCATGCATCTCGATTGCTGTCTGCACTCTGGTTTCCATTCCGAGCTGCTCCAGAGCATTCTGCATAGCAAGGCCGTTGATGATAGTTGCCAGCATGCCCATGTAATCGCCGGTGGTACGGTCGACACCCCGTCTCTGGCCGCTGGCACCCCGGAAAATATTGCCGCCCCCGAGCACAATGCCTATCTCCGCACCCATATCAACAATCTCTTTAATCCTGCACGCCATCGACACCAGAACATTTGGATCTATACAGTCACAGGAATCACGGTTGCCCAGAACTTCACCGCTTAGTTTCAGCAGTATCCGTTTATATTTGATCTCAGTGTTCAGTTGCTCTGACACTCCTTCCAAAGCTATGAATCCAAATTTCTGATATATTACCTAAAACATCGCTTATCGTAAATGATTATTTACAAAATCCTCAATTTGCCATTTCATTGTTTCAAAAAGAGGCTGAATCGGTTATTATATAGACTGTTTATTCAAGGAAAAGTTTTTTCCGAAAGCATATTTCTATAATTATAACAAACATTAAAGCATGGAGAACCTATGGCTCAGGCTGTGATCTTTCCGAAACTCGGACAAACGATGGAAGAAGGAGCCATTGTGAAGTGGCTGAAAAAAGAGGGTGATGTCATCAAAAAGGGCGACATCCTGTTCGAAATTGAAACCGACAAAGCCAATCTCGAGGTCGAGACCTTCCTGGAAGGCACACTACTCAAGATTTGCATCAGAGAGGGTGTCACCGTTCCGGTTGACACTGTGGTCGGTTACATCGGCGAAAAGGGTGAAAAGGTGCCTGAGACCCCCCCCGCGCCGGAAAAACCGGCGGCTGTTCCTGCGCCGGAAAAACCAGCCGCCCCGGCCGCATCACCGGCCGCCGCGAACGCTGCACAAACGCCTGTTCCTGCGCCGCAACCCGCAACCACGCCGACCGTAGCGGGTGCAGCGCCGACCGCACCTGCTCCTGTGGCGGCTCCAGCCGCAACATCGGCCCCGTCCGCAAAGCTTGTCATATCACCGCGTGCCCGCGCCCGTGCCCGCGAAGCCTGTGTTGATCCTGCGCCGATTCGGGGCAGCGGTCCCAACGGACGTATCGTCGAAAAGGATGTACTAGCCTACCTGGAGAACTCGGGCTGCAACGCACTGCGCATCACACCGGCGGCGAAACGCTTGGCGGCGCAGAATGATATCGACATACTGACGGTGCGTGGTTCCGGTGACTCCGGTCGCATTATGGTTGAGGATGTCGAACGCGCCGTCCGCCGCAAGCCAATCGCGATGAGCCGTATGCGTCAGGTAATCGCCAGGCGGCTACAGGAGAGCAAACAGAACATTCCACACTTCTATGTTACCGTTAAAGTGGATATGACCGATCTCGCAAAATACCGCAAACATCTCAAAGAACAGGGTGTCGCATACAGCATCAACGACTTTATTCTGGAAGCGGTTATCCTCTCGCTGGAGGAGTTCCCGGTTGTGAACTCGACAACCGACGGCAACTCGGTCGCCTGGCGCGGCGATGTTGATCTCGGCATGGCGGTCAGTGTTGACAACGGACTGGTGGTGCCGGTCATCCGCACCGCCCAGAGTCTCACTCTGCCGGAACTCAGCTCTCAGGCCAGGGCTTTGGCACTGAAATCACGCGAGGGCAAACTCACACCTGATGAGATGGTCGGAAGCTCCTTCACCGTTTCCAATATGGGCATGCTGAATGTCGATCAGTTTTCCGCGATCATCAACCCGGGCGAAGCTGGTATCCTGGCGGTTGCCAGTGCCCGCGAAACCCCCGCAGTTGTTGACGGCGAAATCAAAATCCGAAGCTTTATGGCCATGACCCTCTCCGCCGACCATCGGATTGTGGATGGCTCAACCGCTGCGACTTTCGTAAACGCAGTCAAAACCAAACTTGAGGATATCGAGCTCTGGAAATCGCTGATCTAGAGTATAACCACAGAAAACACGAAACAGCACGAAACCTTTTTTTGACGGAATCGACATGATCATCCCAGCTGAAACACTGCGTCGCTATGATCTCTGTGCCAGCTCTGTTTTCTATGTTCTCTGTGGTTTCAAATAATCTACTAAGGAAGTAAAAGCATGTACGACTATGATGTAATTGTTATCGGTGCCGGACCGGGCGGCTATCCGGCGGCTATTCGCGCGGCACAACTTGGTAAGAAAACCGCAATCATCGAAAAAGAGGCTTATGGCGGCACCTGTCTCAACTGGGGCTGCATCCCCACTAAAACCCTGATCGCGTCGGCTGAGCGCTATCACCAGGCTATTCACGGTCGCGAGTTGGGTATCGGCACCGGGCGCATCTCGTTCGACTACGGCGCGATGGCACAGCGCAAGTGCGAGGTTGTCAGGAAACTCAGTGGCGGCATTCAACTGCTGCTTAAATCAAACGGCGTCACCATAATCGACGGCGCCGCCCGATTCGAAGGTGCCAACCGCATCTCCGTCCTGAACAGCGACGGCTCAACACGCTGGCTGAGTGCCTCTTCGATCATTATCGCGGCTGGCAGCACTTCGGCCATGCCGGGTTTTCTCCCGAAAAGTAAGCTCGTAATGGACAGCCGCGCCTTTCTGGATCTGACGGAACTGCCGAAAAGCCTGCTGGTACTCGGCGGGGGTGTCATCGGATGCGAATTTGCCTGCATGGCCGCAGCACTGGGATGCAAGGTCACGATTGTGGAAATGCTTGAGGATCTTCTGGTTGTTCTCGATCAGGATGTGCGTCGGGTTCTGCTCAAACGCATGCAGGAACTTGACATCAAAGTGCTGACCGGCGCACCGCTTACCGATATCAAAGCCGATAAAAACGATGTCTCCGGCAACGTTGGCGAAAAAAATGTCAGGGCCGATGCGATGCTGGTTTCAATTGGGCGTGTTCCCGACACCGCCGGACTTGATTTGCAGCGTGCTGGAGTCAAGGTCGATAAAAACGGTGCCATACCGGTCAACACCCAATGTCGCACCAATGTCGCTTCGGTTTTCGCTGTCGGCGACCTGATCAGCGGATCGATTCAACTTGCACATGCCGCAACACAACAGGGTGTAACCGCTGCCGAGGCTGCGGCGGGGATAAACTCCCGGGTTGAGAAGGAGTGTCCTGCCTGCATCTTCACCATGCCCGAGGTAGGACTTGCCGGTATCAGCGAAGCGCAGGCTCGGGAAGCAGGTAAAGATATCCGCAAGGCCGTCTTCCCCTTTGCAGCACTGGGCAAGGCGATGGCTGCGGGCGAAACCGACGGTTTCGTCAAGTGGATTGCGGATGCCGACACCGGCCAGTTGCTCGGGGCACAGGCGATCGGATGTCATGCCACCGACCTGATCTCGGAGGCGGCTGTCGCGATTCGCAATGAACTGACCATCGATGAGATTGGCAGAACGATTCACTGTCACCCGACCATGTCTGAAGCCTGGATGGAGGCTGCCCACGCCTGGCATGGCGAATGCGTTCACCTCCCCAAAAGCTGATAAGTCAAAAACGGCGCCGCCCCGACCGGGCGGTGCCATCAAAAATCACACATGACTGTTAAAGACCTGCCAGCTGTCAACCGTGCCCTGAAACGGGAGTTCGAGTCCAACCGGGCACCGATCATAGATTTGGTGGCGGTGCAGAGCGGCGACCCGTTCATGGTGCTGCTCGGAACCATTCTGAGTGCGCGCACCAAGGATGCCTGCACCGCTGCTGCATGCGAACGCCTCTTTCGCAAGGTACGCTCTCCGGTGGAACTGACAAAGATATCTCAGCAGGAACTGGAACAAACAATCTATCCGGTGGGATTTTACCGCGACAAGGCGCGTCATCTGAAACAGCTGCCCGCCGTACTGCAATCCGAGTTTGGAGGGACGTTGCCCGACAACGTCGAAGAGCTCTGCAAGCTGCCGGGGGTGGGGCGTAAGACCGCCAACCTGGTGGTGGCATTGGGTTTCAACAAACCGGCGATCTGTGTGGATGTGCATGTGCATCGCATCTGCAACCGCTTAGGTTTGCTTGCAACGCAGCGTCCTTTCGACACCGAGATGGCTCTGCGTCGTTTATTACCCAGACGCTACTGGATCACCTGGAACTCATATCTTGTTTCACTGGGACAGACCCGCTGCAAACCCCGCAAAGCCAACTGCGACGGCTGTCCGCTACGTCCATACTGCGATCATGGGCACCTCAACTCGCAAGCGTGACGGAGTGCGCGGTTGAAATCCGCCGCCCGCGAACACTATAACTCAAACTGACGCCGGTGCCGACGGCATCTTCTTGTACCAGACATTCATACTCTCGATCGAACCGGATATCTGTGTGTTGTTTATCAAAGTTCCGCCGAAACGATATCCTAGGCGCGCAAAGGTTATATTCATGCCGGGGGAGACCGCCCGCGCAATCGTGTAGGCGGTGCGGATGTTATGCCTGATGATCTCAGGTTCCATTGCGTCTAGCAGGATCGCCGCTAGTCCATGCCCGAGACTCCCGGGCAGTGTGGCAAAATCGGTCATCTCGGCATTGCGGCTCTCTCTATCCATCTCGGCAGATGCCAGGGCACACAAAGCCCCTTTGGTTTCAACTCCGAAATAGATGACATGGGAACGCATAGTTTCCAGCAGATAGTTCGGATCGTGCACCGGAAAGGGATACGAAGGAAAGACCCGGCGGTAGATCGCCGCCATCTCTTCCACATCCTTTTCGCCGCAGATACGTAACACACTACCGACAGGCAGAGTGTTCTTCAAACCGCATCCGGCACGCTGATGCGCCAGTTCCAGAACACTCCCGATTTTATCACGGTTGGCCGCCGCCGACCGTTCAGTGCTGAAATAACGCGCCAAAAAACAGGCGTCTTCGCTGCCGTTGTAAAAATCGGGAACAAGCGCCTCGCGGAAATAACCGACACCCATAAAATTTTCCGCTACCCCGGCGGGCAGCTTGGCAAAAATCTTGGTATAACCGTGTGAACGAGCCAGCTCATCGAGACGCGGCACAAGTTCTTTCGGCTCAGCCCCGCCGATCTTCATCAGATAAATCCGGTTGCTGGCGGTGCCATGCTGAATGGTAGCTCCGCAAACCTTTTCAATTTTATCAGCCATCGCTCTTTTCTCCGGTTAAAAATGAAACTGCAACATACAACAAAGCTGACAGTCCTATACCGTAGGCACTGAATTCGAGTTTTTCAACCGCAAGCCAGCCCGGCAGCGTCAGCAGCTCTGTCATCAGGGCAAGCGTGAAAAGTCCGCCGCCAGCCATCGCCGCGAGAGCTCCGGCGGAAGTGCCGCGTTTCCAGAAGAACGCACCCAGCGTGGGCACAAACAAACCGGAAACCATGAAGGCATAGGCATACAGAATCGCATCCAGCACCATCTGAAAACGTGAAGCCAGCAAAACCGCCACCACACCGATCAGCATGGTGACAAACATCGATATGCGTATTGATTTTTTCACACTGATATTTTTAAAGAGATAGCGTTCGAGAATATCATTCACAAAATTGCCGGAAGATGCCATCAGACAACTGTCGGCGGTGGACATAATGGCGGAGAAGTAGGCCGCTATCACAACACCGGTCACACCTATCGGCAGGATATCGCGAATCAGCATCGGCAGGGCCATCTCAGATTCCGCCTCGGGAAAGACGACACGGGCGCACATTCCCAGAAAAACACCGGTGAATGCCATCACCGGATACTCGAAAAAGCCGGCGATATACCAGGCCCGGCGCGCCTCGCGTTCACTGCCGCAGGCGTACATGCGCTGATAGAGGGTCATACCAACCAGCCAGATCGGAATAATAGTTATCATCCAGTTAATGAATGTTACCGGCTCGATATTCGTCAGCGAGAAATGACTTGGCGGCAGATTGGCACGCAGAGCACTTAAACCGCCCAGTTTATAGAGCGTCACGGGAATGGTAACCAGAATCAGTCCGCTCAACAGAATAAGCCACTGCACGGTATCGGTGTAGATCACCGCTTTCAGCCCCCCCACCACCGTGTAGGCGATTGTAATCACGGCAATCACCACAAGCGCGAAGCGCACCGGATCCATACCCCAAGGCGGTTCCGGCAGAATGGTGGCGGAAGCCAACTTGGCACCGGCCAGCAGTTGCGCACCGGTGAAGCCGAGATAGCCCACCCCGGAGATTAAAGCGGCCAACAGTGCCACCCTGTCATCATAACGATAACGCAGAAAGTCGGGGAAGGTCATCATACTCTCGGCCGCATCCACCCGCTTGACACGCGGAATTATAAAGACCGCCGAAAGCCAGGCCCCCACCAGACCGGTGAAGAGCAGCCAGCTGCCGGAGAGGCCCATCACAAAGCCGACACCGCCAAGCCCGATTGAGAATCCCCCGCCGACATCGGTGGCCACAATCGAAAGTCCCACATGATGCGCCTTGATGGAGCGACTGCCGACATAGTAGTCTTCGGCATCCTTGTTACGCCGGAAGTGGTAGATTCCGACCGAGAGCACACCGATCATATAAAGAGCGAAGATAATGTAGTCGATCAAAAACATAAGCGTATCTATGCCTGGTCTTCATCATCTCTGCGACTGTGACGCGCATTGCCCTCCGGCACCAGTGAAATCGATTTGTCATAATCGGCCAGCAGCTTCTGAATACCCACCGCCCGCCACTCTTCGGCATCATCAAGAGCAAGTTCCAGATCGCAGTTGTCGCAGTTGCGGTCACAGAAGGTCGGCTCGTAGGAATCCGGCTCCTTGTAGGTTGTGATGACCCCTTCGTAATTGCGCAGCACAACCTTGTTGGTTGACCATGAAATCAGATAGTTGGGCATCACCGGAATCTTGCCGCCGCCACCGGGAGCGTCAATAACATAGGTTGGCACACAGAATCCGCTGGTGTGACCAATCAAATTCTCCATAATCTCAATGCCCTTGCCGACCGGAGTGCGGAAATGAGCCAATCCGCGCGAAAGATCGCACTGATAGAGATAGTAGGGACGCACACGGTTGTAAACCAGCTTGTGAACCAGAGAGCGCATGATACGCGGACAGTCATTGACCCCCGCCAGCAGAACCGACTGATTACCGAGCGGTATGCCGGCATCCGCCAGCATTGCCAGAGCACGGCGCGATGTAGCCGTAAGCTCACGCGGGTGGTTGAAGTGCGTATTGATCCACAGCGGATGATGCTTTTTGAGCATGGTGACCAGCTCAGGCGTGATACGCTGGGGCAGCACCACCGGGGTGCGGGTTCCGATCCGGATAACCTCGACATGTTTTATCTTGCGCAGCTCGGTCAGAATCCAGTCGATGTAATCGTCAGAGAGCAGGAAGGGGTCACCGCCGCTCAACAGCACGTCGCGAACCCGCGGCGTGTTTCTGATATAATCGATGCCCTTCATAATCTGAGCTTTGTCGGGAATGTTGTCACGGTCACCGACCATACGCTTGCGCGTGCAGTGCCGGCAATACATCGCGCAACGGTTGCTGACCAGCAGCAGAACCCGGTCGGGATAACGATGTGTCACACCCTCCACCGGCGAGTCACGATCCTCATGCAACGGATCATCCATATCGGAAGGCCCGATAACCAGCTCGTTAATACCGGGAAAACTTTGTTTGAACACCGGATCATTCTCGTAATTATCGGTGTTGATCAGCGATAGGTAATACGGGGTGACCGACATGGGAAAAAGTTCTGTGATTTTGCGAAACTCTTCCTCGAGCTTCTCTGAAAGTTTGACGTTGAGAAGCCGCTCAAACTGTTCCAGGTCACGGATACAGTGTTTGACCTGCCAGTGCCAGTCATTCCAGTTAGCGCGGTTAGCACCCTCAAATCCGTCTAAAATATCCTGTTGTGCGTCATTAAACATTAAAGAATGCTCCTGTTTTAGTGCAACTGAAGTGCGGTTGAAATGTGGTTTGATGCATAATATCAAATACTGGCTGCGATGTCAAATTACGCCATTGCAAAACCCGCCGCTATCGGCCAAAATAGGAGCATGACCAAAGTTTTTATTGAAAGTCGTGCGCCGTTGGTCGAAGCGGTTACAAGCTGGCTGGACGATCATGCTCTGCTAACCCCCTCCGGCACGGCTGCACTCGACCATATCCTCGTAATTGTCCCCACCCGTCAGGCCGGACGCCGATTAAGAGAGAGCCTGGCCGTGCATTGTCCTTCCGGCTGCATACCCCCCCGTGTGATGCTCGCCTCACAGTTTCTGCGGCAGTCCACAACCCCTGATTGCCGCATACCCGCCGCGAGCGAACAACTGGCCCTGCTGAGCCGTTTACTGCTCAACATCGAGCTGCAGGATTTTTCCGCTCTCTTCCCTGAAAGGGGACGTCCGCAAAGACGCACCTTCCGCTGGGCACTTAATCAGAGTGCACAGCTGCTCGAGATATGGCGTATTCTGGAGGAGGGCGCTCTCTCTTTTCAATGCGTCGCCCAACAGGCAGAGACCCTGTTGACCGGCGAAGATCTGGATATCGAGGTAGCGCGCTGGCGTGATCTGGCCCGGATTGAAAAACTCTATTTCGATGTTCTGCTGGATGCGCAGCTGACACCACCGGTTTTAGCGCTGCAGAACTTTATCGCTGCTCCAACAGCACCCTCCGGTTGCACACAGATTATGCTGCCCGCACTGCTGGATGCTCCACTCGCACTCTATAAGTCGCTGGAAAACATCGCAAGCCAACTGCCTGTAACCCTACTGATACACGCAGGCAAATACTCAGCCGCCGGGTTCGATGATTACGGACGTCCCCTGCCATCGCACTGGAACGACAGCCACCCCCCTGAAATCGACATCCCCGATGAGTGCATCGCGCAGTATGCCGACAGTGCCGCACAGGCGGCGGCGGCGGCCGTTTTTTTCGCATCTGTGCAATCCGACGAAGAGCTGCCGGCTCTCGGCATGGCCGACGCTGAACTTTACCGCGAACTCCATTCCGCCTTTATGGCACGCAACATCACCATCCACAATCCGGCCGGCTTCCCGCTGCGCCACTCTTCGCTGGCACGTCTGGTTCAGCAACTGATCGCTCTCTCTGATGAGGCTCCCTACTCAATCCTCTCCGCCTTAATCAGGCAGGATGACATCGCCCGCTGGTGTCGCGCCCGGCTCGGCATCAGCGCCGCGGATTACGCCTCTATGCTCCTGACACTCGATGAGCTGCAGAACCGCCATCTGCCGCAGAACATCGCTGATGTGCAGGCATTCTGTGACGTTACGATAAAAAGATTAGCTGCTGCTGAAAAGAAGTATGCCGATGATACGCAACTCCTCCGCGGAGCCGAACTGCTCAAGCAGACAATCGCCGCTCTGCTGGAGCTCAACGCCACGCAGCAGCCGAAGCTCTCCCGCTTTGAACAGCTCACATCCACTCTGCGTACTCTTTTCGCAGACCGCACACTCTCCGACGAATTTCGCAAAGACCGTGAACTGAGTGCGGCAGCCCGTAAAATACTGGAGATCATCAACGAACTGGATGCCGCATCAATCAGCAAAGCTTTAACCGCTTCGCAGGTCGATATACTCTTCGAAACTATGCTCAGCAACGAAATCTATCAGCTGGAGCCGCCCCCCGGAGCCGTGATCCAATGCGAAGGCTGGCTGGAGCTGCCTTGGAACCCCGCGCCGGAGATGTTGATAACCGGACTCAACGAAGAGTGCGTGCCAAGCACCCTCACCGGGCATCCCTTTCTGCCGGATGCGCTGCGATGCAGCCTGGGGCTGAACTGCAATGAGCTCAAGAGTGCACGCGACACCTTTATCCTCTATTCCCTCGCCCGCACCCGGACACCCGGTGCTCTGCGATTGCTGCTTGAACGTAGCAATGCCGCAGGTGATGTGCGCAAACCCTCGCGGCTGCTCTTTCTCTGCCGCGACTCGCTTCTGGCACAACGCGCCGCACGACTCTTCAGCGAAAGCAATCGTAACGAACGCAGTCTGCCCGGATCACTACCCGAAAAGTGGCGCCTGAAACTGCCCATACCGCAACCCTGCGCAACACCCTGCACAATCAGTGCCTCAAGAATCGGCACCTATCTGCAATGCCCTTTCACATTCTATCTCAGCGATATTCTGAAAATGCGCAGCATTGATGACGACGCACTCGAGATGGAACCCCTCGCTTTCGGCAATCTCTGCCATCACGCCCTCGAAGAGTTCGGTAACTCCCCAATCAAAGATTCATCCGACTCTAATGAAATCTTCACCCTGTTACGAAGTTCAATCGAGCGGGAGATCAGTGCCTGTTTTGGTCCGAGACCTCCCGCCGTGATCGTGCTGCAGATGAGTGCGGCACTGGAGCGGCTGCGCCAGTTCGCCTCCATACAGGCACAACGCGCCGCCGACGGCTGGATGATCAGCGCAGTCGAACGGATTGCCAGTCGCGATTTTAACGGAGTACGCTTCAAAGGACGGCTGGACCGCATCGATTTCAACCCAAACCTCAACAAAGTGCAGGTTATTGACTATAAAACCTGGAATAAACTCGGCAGCGCCAACAAGCTGTGTGAACGCATTCTGACAACCTCATCCATCGATATCGAGTTTGCACGGCAGTGCGGATATGCACCCTTTACCGTTGAATTGTCCAAGGGCAAAGAGTGTGTCTTCAGCGATCTGCAGTTGATGCTCTATCTGCTGATGCTGCCGGATGAATTCAAAGGCGACAGCTCCACCGTCATCGAATGCGGATACTTTGTGCTGGGCGATTCACAGAAAAACACCCTCTGCGAATGCCTGGATTTAAGTAAACTCAGAGTCTCCGCGCTACAGACAATCAATACCGCTGCCGCCAGGCTGCAAGCTGGCATCTTCTGGCCTGCCGCGCCACGAGAATATTGGCGACGTGATTACGCAACGCTCTTTCTCAAAGACCCCTACGAACTTGATCCGCAATGGATCGCTGGACAACAGGCTCGGCAGACAGCCACAAAGATTGCAACGGATGTCGCAGTGATAGAAGGAGAGGCATGATGAACAACACTCTGATAAAAGCCTCGGCTGGCACCGGCAAAACCTTCACTCTTGCCACACGTATGATCCGTCTGCTGCTACTCAACGAAGAACCCGCCGCTATCGTGGCACTAACCTTTTCAAGAGCGGCCGCCGGAGAGATTTTCGACAAGCTGGCACAACGGCTGGCATGTGCCGCCGCCTCCGGGGAAGCTGCGGCATCGGAGTCGGAAATCGTCCTGCACAATATCACCCCCGCACTTAGGGCGGCGATAGCTCAAACACACCGGTTGCCTCTGACACAAGGTTGCTTCACAGCCCTGCTGCGCCGACTGATTGCATCCCAGCACCTCAGTATGATCGGCACAATCGACAGCTTCATGTTCAAAATGGTTCAGAGTTTTCCGCTTGAACTCGGTCTTCAGGGACAAACTCGGATAATGGATGAATTTGAAAGAAAACGAACCATACACCAGGCAGTCTCCGCTGTGCTGCACCGCCACCGGAGCACCACCGAGATCAATCAGTTCATGGAAGCTTTCCGACTGGCTAACTTCGGCAGTGAAAGCCGCACCTACTTTACGGAGATGATCCGGTTTGTGGAAAGCTGGCAGCAGCTGTTGAGAGAATTTCCGGCTGAACAATGCTGGAGCGGCGATCAGCTGCTACGCCACGCGCACGCCCTGCGGGTACATGCCGACACCAGCAGCCTGGCCACCCGCCTGCGCACGGAAATAGCCGTTTGCTGGCAGGATGATCCAGTCAGAACCGCCAAATGGAATCTCTTCTGTGACTTTGTACTCAACTTCGACTGCTCACTGCCCTCGAATCTGCCGGCGATCATCAAAAATGTACTCGGAGCCTGGCAGCTCGGCTCCGATTACAATCACATCACTTTGCGTAATGAACGCAAACTTTTCGAATTCCATCACGCCGAGGCGCGCCTGATCAACCAGACAGTGGAAACCATCCTGGCTCTGCATCTGCGGGCATGTGTCAACACCACCCAGGGAATTTACAGAGTGCTGCGTGAATTTGAATCCGTTTACGACATGGAAACGCGCAGTCAGGGCCGAATAACCTTTGCTGACATCCCTGAACTGATTACACGTCTCGACTCATCAATCAAACGCAACATCGAATATCGCTTCGATACGCATTTCAGACACTGGGCCCTCGATGAATTTCAGGACACCTCGAAACTGCAGTGGGATGCCATCCGTAATCTGGTTGACGAGGTGATTCAGAGCGACGACAAAGAACGCTCGATTTTCGTTGTCGGCGATGTGAAACAGGCTATCTACGGATGGCGGGGCGGTGATGTGGCCATATTTGATCATGAAGCCGAGTCCGGCTGCTATTACTTGGACGACCTCAACCGTTCATATCGCTACTCTCCGCAAATCGCCGCTCTGATCAATCGTGTTTTCAACGGCGATGCAATCGCCGGCTGGCTTGAACAAAGTGCCGCTGGCGCTGGCAACCTCTGGCAACGCTACTGGCGCGAACATACCTCACAGGAGCCGCCGGGCTATGCTGAAATCGAATATGCCTGCGAACCGGCGGAAGATGCCAGCACAATCGACGGTTACATCCGGCGCGTCACCGAGCTGCTGCTTGATCGCCGCCCCTGGGAAAACAACCTGCGCTGCGCCATACTGGTGCGCAGCAATAAACATGGTCCCATCTTTGCGGAGGCTTTGAAACATGCTGGCATCCCAACGGTCTGGGAGGGGGAAAACACCGTCAACGACACGCCAGTGGTCAACTTTTTTCTGCATCTTCTGCGGCTGGCGGAGCACCCCGGCGATCGTCTGGCATGGCATCACATCCTGGCCTCGCCGCCAGCCCGACATCTTTTTAAGGATGAATGTGCCGACACGGACGATTTCAACGGCGCCGCCCGTCTCTCCGCAAGGGTGCTTGCCGATGTAGCCCGCAACGGAGTGGAGCGTACCCTGCAGTCATATCTGCTGAAAATCGAAGATACACTCGACGATTTCTCGCTGGAGCGCATCAACAAGTTGATACAGGCGGCGGCCGGTTTCACGGAACACCTGGACGAAAACACAAAACTCAGCGACCTCAATGAATACCTGGAACAGTTCACCAACCGCGACATCGCCTCCGGCTCCACCGTGCGCATCCAGACCATCCACCGCAGCAAAGGACTCGGCTTCGACTATGTTATCTTTCCGCTGATCGAAACCCGAGGCATCACCACCACTGGCCAAAGCGACGCTATTGTGGCGGAAGATAAAAGCTGGCTGCTCAAAACACCCTCGAAGCTGCTCTATGAAGCCCATCCGGCACTGCAGAGCGCACGGCGGAGTATCGTGGACAAAAAAACCTTCGAAGAGCTGTGCGTTCTGTATGTCGCTATGACCAGAGCTAAACGGGCACTCTCCGTTATCGTGAAACGTCCACTCAAGGAGAGCACATCCCGCAACAAAAACGCAACCTCCTATTTCGGTATATATGCGGCGCAGTCGCTGCCGCATCCGCCACCCTGGCACGACGGCACGCTCGACTGGCAGAGTGCCGCTGAACAGGAGCGATCCGCACCGGCAGAGGTTGTCACCGCACCCCCATTCAAACGTGCCCGCCGCGGCGGACATGCACGCATCACCCCCTCAACCGCTGTCATTCACGGACTCAGCGCCTCCGAGCTGTTTGAACGCTCAGCCAGCGAAGCTATGTTGAAAGGAACCCGGATTCATGAGGCACTCAGCCGGATCGAGTGGCTGGGGCCTCCCTTCGATCAGCCGGATGAAATCGAGATCAACGCCGTCGATCTCACCGCACCATCGGCTCTGCGCGACGCTCTGACCCGCCCCGCCGACTTGGTGGATTTATGGCGCGAGCGTCCCTTTGAAATCATTCTCAACAACCGCTGGGTCTCAGGTACATTCGACCGGGTGGTTTTCAGCGGCAGACGCGAGATCTGCGCGACAGTCATGGACTTCAAAACCAACCGGCGGCGCAACGGTGAAAGCCGGAAGGATTTTCACGCCCGATTAACCGCCACCTATCACAGTCAGATGAGTCTTTACTCTCAGGCACTGGCGAAACTGGCCAATCTGCCGACTAATCGCATCCGGGCCGTACTGCTGCTCACCGCTACCGGCGAATGCCTCGACTTAAAGTATACTGCAACGAATCTCTCAACCTCCTCGCCAAGATAAATCCCCGAAGCATCCAACTCACCCTTGATCTGGTACATTCGGGCAGGGTCAAGCGCATCGCCATCCAGTTTCCCACCCTTCCACTTTTTATACTCAGCCAGAACTTTCGCCTTGGTCGAAGCCAGCACGCAGTCAAACCGACGAAGTACAGTCATAGGCAGCATTACCCGTTCATATTGCGGCGGACGATCTACTCCATGATATGATCATAGAAACGAAGATAGTCGTCGGAGTGATCGCCTTTCATAAATTTCATAGCTTCACGCGGGTGATGATTGAGCTGTCCGGTCAGCATATAGGGAATATCGTAACCCCAGGTCACCTTCTGCCGTAGCGGCACAATATGCTCCTGCAGACATTTAAGGATAGGACGCAGATGGTAGCGCGGATTCTTGAGAAACCCGAGCAGCAGCTCAGTCGGGCAGTTGCCTGCTCCGCGACCCAGTCCGCCCACCGTGCAGTCGAGATAGCTGGCTCCCAAGATCAACGCCTCAACTGTGTTGGCGTAGGCGAGCTGCTGGTTGTTGTGAGCATGAATGCCGATGATTTTACCAGCCGGCTCGGCATAGCTGCGATATCTGCGGATGAGCTCCTGAATCTCTTCACTGTAGAGCGAACCGTAGCTATCCACCAGATAGATGATCTCAGCCTCACTCTGCGCCAGAATCTCCAGTGCTTCATTCAGCTCTGAATCCTGCACAACTGAGATCGCCATCAGATTGAGCGAGGTCTGATAGCCTTTATCGTGACAAGCCTTGATCATATCCAGAGCAGTTGGAATCTGATGAATATAGGTTGCAACCCGGATCAGATCAAGCACACTTTCCTGCTTAGGCAGAATATCGGTGTGATAGTCACATCGTTCGGCATCTGCCATGGCGGAGAGCTTGAGTGCCCCGGGATTGTCGCCTACGATGCGCCTGATCGCGTCCTCACTGCTGAATTTCCAGGCGCCGTATTCATCAACCGAAAATATTTTTTTTGAACCTTTGTAACCGACCTCCATATAGTCGACACCTGCCTCAACGCAGGCATTATAAACACCCGTAACTATCTCATCATCGAAGTAGCCGTTGGTCATCAGGCTGCCGTCACGGATGGTACAATCCAATATCTTTATATCCGGTCTGTATGTCAGCCAGCTCCCCTTTTTATTCATGTTGCTTTGCCCCTCCCCTTGATTGAAATCCACCACTCTCCGCCCCCTGTCACCGGACAGGCCGCAACCGGGAGCGAAACCGAGTAGCAACCGCTGCTCTGCGCGTGCCGCCCGTTGCACTCATTTTTTTGCCCTTCCGCCCTTTTTACGCTTAGGCGGCAGAGCTTTTTCGATCGGATAAAAGGTGGATTCGCGATGCTCTGCATCCATCAGTTTAAGCAGCTCGGCAACCTTTTCAGGGTTGGCGAAGG
>CAYOQJ010000071.1:0-5997 GCA_964406095.1 uncultured Lentisphaeraceae bacterium | reverse complement strand
TTCTTCACCCATTGGGTGAAGCTTATAAAATTAACAAATTCCTTATTAACAATCATTTAACTCAGTTTCTGAATTTCAAATGCCGTAAATAGGATAATTGATGTTTCCCATAAGAACTACTTGCGTCAATCGGCTTGAGTTCCGCGGCGCAAGATGCGAGAATTAAACAACAGTAGATTGATGAAAGGGGTAGATATGAAACGCAGAGATTTTATTAAGTTAACCGGAGCATCCCTCACATTGAAAGCTTTGGGGCATCAGCGGCGCGAAACCAAAGCAGGCCTTACAATGTGCTGATTATCCATACCGACGAGCATAATTTCCGCACTCTGGGTTGCTATCGCAGAGCTCTGCCCGAGAAAGAGGCACTGATGTGGGGCAAGCCGGTTGTCGAAACCCCGCATATTGATTCCATCGCCGATCGTGGAGTTGTGGCGGACGCGTTTTACTGCGCCTCTCCGATCTGCGGACCATCCCGCGCCACCTTTGTCTCCGGGCTCTATCCGATGGATGCCGGTGTTATAAGAAATGATGTGCGGATTCACCAGAATATCGAAACCTTCGCGACCGCGCTGCGCCGCGCCGGTTATGCCACCGGTTACGTTGGCAAGTGGCATCTGGATGGAACGCAGGATGAGATCGTCAGCAATATGGCGAAAAAATCGGGCAAGCCCGCCCGCAACATCTATGCCGCTCCAGAATATTATAACGGCTGGGTGCCGTCGGAACGCGGCATGGGTTTTTCAGATAACCGCTTTATGTTCGAGTGCTGGCACGGTAAAAAAGTTCTGGATAAACCGGCTGGCGGACAGCCGGAGATTTTTCACCCCACGGAAATCGGCGACGAAAAAACATTTATGACCGACTGGCTGACTGATCGTAGCGTTGAGTTTATCGACAAACATAAAGATGAGCCATTCTGTTTTATGGTCAGTATTCCCGATCCGCACGGACCGGACTTGGTGCGTGAACCATATCTCAGCATGTATAAAGGGCAGCCGTTTGAGGTGCCGTATACCGGCAGGAAAGATCCGCAAAGCGCGCCGGCTTGGGCGCGGTTCACCGGCAGCAAGCCCGGTGATCGAGATGATGCTTATTTCGGAATGGTCAAGTGCATTGATGATAATGTCGGCAAGATTCTAAAAAAACTTGATGAACTAGATTTGACTGAGCGGACGATTGTCGTGTTCACCGCTGATCACGGCGATATGCGCGGAGAACACGGGCGTCAGAACAAAGGCATTCCATACGAGGCCTCCGCCCGAATACCTTTTGTGATAGCCGCACCCGGCCTGATACCTGCTGGCAGACGCCTTGATCTAGCACTGAATACAATTGACTTCAAGCCGACTATACTCGGGCTGCTCGGTATCGCGGCGCAGCAAGCTTCCGCGGGTCGTGACGCGTCGGCACTTCTGCGCGGAGAGCCGGTCGCTGAAGATTGGAACAATCTTATTTTTTCGCGCAGTCCCGATATTCGGCAGGGAGCCGCCTGGCTGATGGCGAGCGACGGACATTACAAGCTGATAGCCAGCCCTGTTGAGCCGCTGTGGCTGATTGATTTAAGGCAGGATCCGGCTGAGTTAGTCAATCGCGCGGATGAACCGGAACTGGCTTCGATTCGCGCCCGCATGGCAGGGGCGCTTCTGGAATACGCCGAAAAATATAACGATCCCAACCTTCCTCTAAAAAATATGCGCGCCACTCTTGAAGCGGGAGCGCTAGCTTGACGCTTGTGAAATAAAGGGGGCGCTAATCTTTCCGCTTGCTGAAATCCGGCGATCAATCAATAATGGAACAGCTTTCGATTTCCTGATGGGCGAACACCATGCTGCCAAGTTGCAATTGCAGCGAGATTTGCCGACGGAACTCCTTCGGTTGCTGCGCGACTGTGAGTTTGCCCTCGAAGCTGCCAGGAACATTGCGCAGTGTCATTCGCACAGTCCGACCTAGGGGAACCTTCCAGACATCTCGGATTCTCCGATTCATGGCCTCGCGTTCGCGCCGCCATTTTTCGAGACCGTCCTGATTGCCGGTCTCAAAGTCGAGTATGCCCTGTATAAGCTCGGTTTTCATGAATCACACTCCGATTGATGAAGGACAAGAGCGGTAGGTTGCTCTTTGTTCGAAGAGAGTCAACTGTTCGTAGCGGTTGGTTCTTTCCGCGTAAAAAGATTTATTGTTTAGATAAGAAAGAATACACTTTCCGACAAAAAGAGCCAGATTGCACGGCACCGCATTGCCTATGATTTGCTCCATGTCCGTTTTTGATCCCGATATTTTCCATCTTTTTGGAAACGTCTGAATCATACTGCGCTCTTTTGTCGTCAGAATTCGCAACTCTGATGTAACCGGGATCGAATCCCCCTTATGACCAGGATACCCTTTTGGAATGGGACGATTAACGCCACGAATTGTCGGGCTCGGCTCATCAATGCTGAAGACAGCTCGTCGGGCATAGCTTCTGGGATGCCGGTAATAGTGCTCAATCCCCAATGAATCTCCAAAATATTCCCGCATGGTCATGGGCTGGTTCGATTGATGCGCCTGATAAACCGGAACAAGAGAGTTGTCTCGTCCACCCATCTCGCCAAACACAATAACCCGTTTTCTGATCTGGGGAACACCGCACAACGCCGCATTAAGAACCGCTTCGGTAATTCCGTAGCCAGCCTCTTTGAATATGGTCACAGCCGTTGCATAAGCAGATGATTTTCTCGCTCTCTGAACATTTTCCATAATAAAGAACTTGGGTTTGATTGCGGCAACCAAACGGGCGTAACCAACCGTTAGATCGGCTCGTTGCCCCTCGTTTCGCTTGCCCGCTGAAGAAAAATCCTGACACGGAGGCCCCCCGGCTATCACGTCTGGATTGTAAGAGCGCACGAGCGGAATCATCAAATCCAGGTTGGCAATATCTTCGTTAATAACAGTATGCCCCTTGATGTTAAGTTGATAAAAAGAAGTTGCGACAGGCCAATTGTCAATTGCGGCCACAATTTCAAAACCGGCATCCATGAGACCTTGCGAAAGCCCTCCTCCACCGCAAAACAAATCCACGACTTTTAGTTTCATAATAAATCTTATTCAAAAATATCGGTTGAAAAATATAGTATTGCGTCAAACCTTCTCTCTGGGCTAAGCAATCTTTGCCCTCCACCCAAAACTATATTCCGTATTTCATGCTTCGTTATCACAGGTCTAACCAATCGTTCACACTGCAAATATTGATTAGTCTTGCTGCCCGAGATTGCAAACTCCTTGTCATTAAGCGTATTGTAGTTCATGCCGTCATAAATAGGTTCCTGATAAACATTGTGTTCAACGGAATTGGATAGTTCGTAGAGAAAACGCGCCAGCCTGAATGATGCCCTTTGTTGCCTTGTGATTTTACTCTCACTTCCTCCGGATATTGCTGAATCCATGAAAAGACGCGCCAGCGCAAAATCACTCCAAACAAAAATATCGAGACAGTTCTCCGCCAACTGAGAAGATTTTCCAACCGTTTTCCAAACTGGCTGCATGAGCAACGGTCTTTGCAAGTCGCGGAACACCTCTAAGAAATTCTCCAGCGCATTAAAGATTCCAACTTTATGCCGCTGCATTGTTTCGCTGACATTCCAATCACGGATGCGGCTGCAGACCGGAGCCAAGGTGGCGTTGATCTCGGCATAACGCTCTTCACACGCCTCAGCCATACTCATAGCCATATAACGCATTGTCGGTGATCTTATAACCAGCTCCGCGCCATATTCTTCTTCGCTGCTGTCTGCGGTGGTATTATCGGGAAGCACCGTCAGCTTGATTTCCAGCGGACGTATGGGCTCGCCGGAGGCCACATTTTTTATCACCAAATCAATGGGTTTCAAAGTATCGCGAACGAAGCGGCTATACGGGAGAAAAACATCTTCAAAGGAAAAAAATAATTCCGTATTCGGCAGAACAGTCCCAAAAACGTCACAAAATGGCAGTTCCTCAACAACCGTCCGTCTTTCCGCAGTATGCCTGATATAAAGAGCATTATGCTGTTGATCTCTCATATAACAGGCAAGGGCGGCAGGAAAGGATGAGTTAAATTGGTTTTTGCCCCAATAATACTGATCAGAAAAATTGCGATTGGAATGTCTCAGTCCGTATAGTGCGGCATTGTCACACATTGAATAATTCCTTGGTGTATCAGTGTCAAAGCTTCGAAAGTACTTAAGTAAGTACCATATTACCGCGCTTTTTCCAACTACATTTATTGGCGCGTCTGAGTAAAAATAAATCCTGGTATTAATTTATGCTTCGGCCTTTGGCTAAAATCACACTTAATTTGTTTAAAAACACAATAGACAGATTTTGCACTTTAGGGCAACATTGCAACATCGAAATATGTGAAATACAGATTTCCGCAGTTTCTTCTGGTTTGTGGAGTATGCTTGTTGTCTGTTAATAATGCATATTTAAGATCTTTTCCATGGGATCCGAACAATGTCATAAGGAGCAATCTGTTATGAAGAGATTAAAGAAAAAGTCGCTTAGTGTTGTTTTAATTTGTGCATTTGCAGGAGTTGTGGTGTCGTTGCATGCCGGTTCCGTGCGGGATTTTACAACATCAACCGCCAGAATTACGATGGGAGCTAATCTTTATCCTGATTTAACGAATCTTACGCTTTCAGTCTGGATAAAAACATCAACAGCACCCGCAAATTATGCGGCGATAGCTGGTCGAGGTTATTTGGGGGTATACACCGGCTTCGGGTTGAATTTTAAGAGTCCGGATTTGTTGGCGTTTCAAACTCGTGTTAAAAACAACAGCGTACAGGCCGATATATCATATCCGTTTGACGGCAATTGGCATCATGTCGCCGGGGTGCGCGACGGCGATGTTACCCGTTTATATCTGGACGGAGAGTTGAAAGACGAGGCCAGCGGCGCGCTGGAAACACTGTTTGCCAGCAATTTCGTTTTCGCTCTGGGTATGCGCAATGATGGCGGTACTGGATGGGGCTATCCATACAAAGGTCTGATGGCCGAGGTGCGGTTGTGGAATTATGCGCGAAGTACGCAGGAGATTCGCGGGGATATGTTCCGTAGGCTGACAGGAGATGGATCTCTGTAGATTCCTTTCAGGAGGAAATCATATTTGACGACGATCCAGGTCGTACTTTGATTTACGCATGGTTTACAAATCTGAATGAATCGGTTGCGCTGCGCCGATCAGCCGCTCGCATTATGTATTTGCCAATTGAGGCGGCATTGGATTTCAGCCCACTTTTGTCTCAGAGGGTGGAGATGAAAGCAGACATCTATCCGGCATTGTCGAGTTTGACTCTTTCAGCATGGGTTAAAACTAAAATTATGCCGGAGAGTGGTCAGCGTTTTGCGCTGGCAGGCAGAGGCTACGCTCAAGCCGGTTGCGGTGGATTCGGTCTGGAGATGCGTGCGGAAAACGAAAGTGTAATCAGTTTTCACACCCGTTATTATGAAACCGTGGTGACTGCTGATTATCCATATCCAGATGACGGACTTTGGCATCATGTGGCCGGAGTGCGCGATGCCAGCGGTCAGTCGACACGACTCTATCTGGATGGCGAATTGGTGGCCGAGACTGTTGGCGCATTGACGAGCCTGTCGGGTAACGGGCGTATTTTCGCTTTGGGTGCACGTTATGCGCCTTCTGACAAATACAACTTTTTTTACGATGGGCAACTTGCCGAGGTGCGTCTCTGGAATTATGCTCGTAATGCAACGGAGATTGAAGCGGATATGTTTAACTCTCTTGGCGGCAGAGAAGATGGGCTGGTCGGTTACTGGTCGGCATCTGAGGGAACAGGAAACATCGTGTATGATCATAGCGTAGGCGGTATTGACGGAACAATGGTTGGCAATATGCGCTGGGTCGCCGATGATGGCGGAGTGTCTGCTCTATTGCCGGCATCTCGGAGTTCGTCATTTAACAGCTATCGCTCGTTCACAATAATTGACCCGCTGACAGGTAATGATCGCCTTGCG
>CAYOQJ010000070.1:0-26108 GCA_964406095.1 uncultured Lentisphaeraceae bacterium | reverse complement strand
TCACAACTCGATAGCCATTTACTCAGCTCCTTTTAAGTTGGTTTAGGCCTTGAATGGAAATCAATTCACAACTGCGGCCTGGGTCGGTAATATCTCCGGTTGTTGGTTTAGGCCTTGAATGGAAATCAATTCACAACAACAAGGCTGTAACCTCCTGATTCATAGAGGAATATATTGCTTAATAAACACGATAAAACAATCAACCTGCTTCAGAAGTTTACATTTGGCTTCAATTTTCACAGACCAATGGATTCAACTACAAAAAGATGCACGGCATCAAATACGCTTATGACTTGAACCACAAAAAAGCCCCACCAGAAGCGGGGTTAAAGGAAAATCCTTCGGCACATGGCCTTATTGTGAAAAGATTTCGCTTGGGAGGATACCACACTATGAGCGAGTTGTCAACATTGCAAATCACTAAATTTAAAATAATTCCATCTGCAAAGGTGTCTTGGGAGGCGGTTCCGACTCCTCCCCGCAAAAATTCAACATTTGAGAGAACTGTTTATCTGTTACAGACAAAACACTGACATACCCCTTCTCAGGTATGCTCTGTTCCACCCGTTTCACATGAACAAGCGCATTTTCCTTGCTGGGACAGTGCCGTATATATACCGAATACTGCAGCATGGAAAAACCGTCTTTCAGCAGCATTTTACGAAATCCGGCTGCTGTTTTCCGCTCACGTTTAGTGTTGGTGGGCAAATCAAATAAAACATATAACCACATGATCCGATATGCCTGTAAAACTGTCTGATTTTTGCTCATATAAGAGTCGGGAAACAAAGGGTTCGGCGCTCGTTTTTAAAACATCGCACAAGCGCGGCACTGCTCTCGGAAAGGCCGATCATCAGCGGTCGTCGCCTTTTTTCGAATACGGTGTCGCAAGTCAGCACCTCAAGCAGCCCCCGTTTGATATCCGGAGTAATCGGCTCCATCAAACCATTTTCTTTGACAAACTGATGAACCATTCTGTCAACAAAAGGACGGTACGGCTCCATGAAATCGTCAACTAAACAGAATGAGTTGTAGCGGTTATGATGATGTATACCTATCGCACAATATAATCCAGAACAGACCAACGCTCGAGCCGCAGCTGCTCGCAGAATTGCATAACCGTAATTCAGTAAAGCATTGGGCATTGCTCCGTCCCGCTCGCGTTTGAAGCGCAGGTGACCGAACAACTGATTCCAGTAATATCGGGCGGCCTGCCCCTCGCGGTTGCCGCTGTCGCCGCTTTTAACACCGGCGGCGTAACTCTTCAGCCGTTCAGCTCCTCTAACTCCGCAGAGTTCGAGTAGCTGAGCCTGATTTTTTATCTTGGCCGTAACAATATCCTTCCACATCCTTTTTTTCAACGGAAGTCCAGCTTCGATCTGATAGCGCAGGGTTTCACTATGCGTAGTATTGCCGTCAAAATTCTGCAGCATGGCGCACGGATGATGAGTTTCATCGCACACCACTACTGCGGTGTTATTCTTCAAAAACGCCTGCATCAAGGCCGTTGTAATTATAATGCTTTGATTCTCAAGGATCACAAAACCGATATCCTCGAGAGCTACAATGCGTTCAGGCTGGTTGTCGTCGGTCAGTGCGCAATAACACATCTGCCCGTTTTTCAGGGTCAGTTTACACCTGTGGGTAAAAACCAGGGTGCGCTTCAACATAACTCACTCCTTCCAGTTGATCCTCCCCAGAATATCAAGATCGAAATCGTTACCATCAACTGCAATATTGATATTGTTGACACTTAAACGCAGCCGATTTGCTGAACCCTCCCAATCGATTTTACTGGAACCGGATCCCAGTTCTCCAGCCGATAAGGCCGTTTGATTATGATTGAATATTATACGCGATCCCGCCATAACCGCTACGCGGTAGAGCCGCCTGAGCAATTCGCTGTTGCCCAGTCGTTTTAACTCATCTGGTGAATCTTTCCAGAAAAGAACATTTGTGCCTGATTTCAACTTGTATCTCAGAGCAAGACCTTTTTCATCAACTTCCGGCATAATCTCATTCCAGCTGCCCAGGCGTCGTGCTTTCACCGCATCGAACACGGAAATCACCTTCCAATCGGCCTTTGATTTGCCATTGATTGTTCCACGATACAAGCCGGTGATATAGTTGCTTCCGTTAGCGACCATCTGATGACTCTTGTAGCGCTGTCTGGATTGATCACGTTGTTTGCGAATGGGAATCAGGCTCTCTGCCTTGTTGCGTACCACAAGGCGTACCTTTTTAACCGGGACTCTCTTTTCCTTATTCAACCAGATTGTTGTCGTTTTTCTATTCTCAAAGTTTGCTCTTACGACCTCCCGTACAACCGGATCCACTATATTGTCGACATCTTTTGTGTCCAGGTCACGCACAAATTTGCGAACGACTGCTTTGCGTTCGTTCACCTGTGACTCCACGCCTTTGGCAGGTGGCATCTGGATCACGCCGTAAACCGTCTCTTGGTGCAGTTGCCCGCGAGCGGTATCGCCTTGCAGCACCACGGGTGAACCGTTTTTCTTCAGAACATTTTTACCGCGTTTACGCAGAATTTTATAGGTAGGCTTCAATGTGTTATCTTTATGCAGGTGTGGAATGAAAATTTCATTTTGTATTTCCGCGTTCATATAGCGGTCAAAATCATCCCACGGTTGTGGAGCAGAGGGCATGGGCTCGCCATATTTTCTAAACCGCTCATACTTATCATAATAGCTGGCCAGTTTATCGTAGAACTTTTTATTAAGGCAAGCCAACACCACAGCATCAATGGCATGATGAACATGATTATCACGGCTTTTCTCTTTAAGCCCCCAGATATCTTTCACTTCATGAACAACATTGGCCTTGAGAGTTTCAACACGATTAAAAAGGCTCTTAAGATACAAAACCGCATATTTAGAGATTATTCTTGTATCAACCAGCTGGTTATTGGTAAAGCCGTTCGGGGGTTCGATTAATTCAAATCTCTTCAATTTACCTCGGAGATAATCTCGTTCCAGTTTCGCGCGCAGCAGTTTCTGGCGGGCTTTATCTTTTGACTCTTTATCTTGAGCGGCGCGCGATTGTGCCCGACTGCGTTCCATCTGTGATTCTAGCTCATCAATATGCGGTTGATAAACGTGTCTGGCGCGCAGAAGAATTTCGGATGCTCCGCCAAGTTCCTGCGGAAGAAAATTACGTTTAACCATGCAGTTATAGTGCATTTCACACAACGTCATATTTTCCTGTGAATTATCCAAACGGCGGCTTCTGGGCACAGTGTGTTCAATCTGAAAAACGGGATTTTCTCCCAGAAAATCATGTAGCCCAATTTGTCTGCCTGTATACAGGCACTGCTTTCCCTGTTCCATCCACAATTTGTATTTCACAATGTTGGTCGCCGTCGCATCATATCCGTTTTCACTTATAACAGACGCATACTTCGCATTCTTCTGCTCGAGTTCACGTTGCCAACTATGAAGAGCAGCTCTGTTGTTGGCATTGTTAAGCTCACGGGCCATCTCCACGCGGATACGTGTGTCTTTATCTATGATTCCCTCATTCAGCAACGTATTGATCAATCGGCGAAGAACAAATAGTGATCGCATGAAGACAGGGTTCTTAATAGCGTTAATGCGCGGGTCACCGAGTTGATTCTCTTGCGCTTGCGGATAATACTCTATGGCAGAAGGATGATAGAGTAATCGCAATTCACTCTCTTGCGAGGGATCAGCGTATGCAAAGTTGTACTTATCCGCCAAGGACTGTTTCAGTCGACTTTCCAGCGTTAAGCCCTTGACATATTCGCCCTTACCCTGATGTCTGGATGCATGCGTTAACAATAGTGACACCGCCTTACTGGTGCTTTCTTCACGCTGTTCATCAGATAGTCCGGCCCAGCGTCTTTCCCCGTATCTGTCCTGTATACATTGCAACATATTATCTTTGAGCGTGGTAACGTTTTCCGGTATTTTCAGAAACAAACCATTGCCTCCGGCGAATTCGTGATCTCGCAGCTTGCTGATTTCGCAATTAACCGCAAACTCAATCGCACTGTCCAAACTGTGCCGGGACATGATTGCCTTCACCAGTTTTTCAACATCAGCTTTTACGGAATTCCAATCAATTTTTTTAAGTCGGAATATTTCCGGCAACTTGCCCAGGAAAGCCGCCTGCGAATATATTGTGCCCTTCTCCATCCAGATCATTATGTTTTTAGTAGCTTTTAAACTTAAATTACCGTAGCCTTGCGGCAATGGTTTGGCAAGTTTTTCGGCAGAAACGTTGTCAAGCTTCAGATTATTAACGAGGAATTGCCGCAATTTTTCGGTATTATCGAATGAAAAAAGAGCATGCCATATATCACCAACTACCTGCTCTTTCGTTTTATTTTCAGCCTTGGCATATCTGGCATAAACCTCGTTTTCCCAATTATCACCAAAAACAGAAATCATTTTCGCGGTAAAAGGAGCACCGGGCATCGCCATATCTTTTCTACAGTTAAATACCCAGCTTTCTCGGTCGGCTTCACGATATTTACCACCGTATTCAACTTGAGTACGTTTTGGCAGAAGTTTTTTCACCAGTTTTTCGAACTTTTCATTTTTGCCCTGCATAAGCAAGTTCTGCAGGGCAATGCGCCGTTCTTCTTCATTAAGAAAACGTGGTTCCAGTGAAGCGCCGATCGGTTCGCGAACCTTTATGTTGTTGATAAACTGCAGTACTCTGAATCTCTCGTAAATGGGATGGCTTATCGGGATGCGCGGTTTTTTAGGTTCAAGTGGACATTTGCCAATCAACCCCTTTTGTGATTTTAACGGACGCTGAAAAAAGATCGCTCGATCCAATTCCCGAACCATTTTCTGATCTAGTTGTTGAACCTCACATATTCGATGAAATTCATCCAGATAGTCTTTACGGTGTGTATAGTGTCCGGCACCACGAACTGCTTCATCCCCCAGAGACTCTTCAAAATAGTATTGCCCCAAAGTCCGCCCATTCATTTTTTCATGTAGCTCTTGGATAGCGCCCATAACGGTTCCGTTTTTATCTTCACCTGCCACCCGGTTGCTTTGATATCCGCGACGCTGAGCCAGATGATAAAAAGCTCGGCCAAGCATGAACCTATCTGTTTCACTGTTGAGGTCAAACTTACGCGTAACCGCAGCATAACGGCAATAGTAGGGGTTACGCTTCTTTTGTTCCCGACTTTGAGCAGTACAGTTTAACCACTCTCTGAAAGATTGCGCATCAGGATAGTGTTTCGCATAACGCCATTCATCCAGATCATATTTCGAAAGTTGGGGTGCCAAGCTATATCTTGCTAACACTTTCAACGTTTCAAGTTTACGAAGTTTTCTTCTGTACTTTATCCGTCTGGCCGCACGATAGCCGGTTCGCTCGGACGCACGGGAGAACTCGACATTTTTTTCTTCACCCACCCCTTTTTCAAAAATCACCGCTCCTTTATCAACCAATGACATGCATCCCCCAACGTCGTCAACGATTGCCCATCCTATACTGTTTGTCCCCAGATCCAGTCCCATAACTCTCATGCTACTCTCCTTTTTTGAAGCCACTTTAAAACAGGATGCAAACACATTATCCTAAAAACTGCAGTGACAAAATATGTCACTGCTGATTTTATTTAATCGAAAAATTCAGGCTTGTTTTTCAGCAGGCAGTGCTGATCTGCTGTTATGCCGACGGGGTCAACGGTATTGCGCGGTGACGGTGATGTCCTGCTTGGGCATGGTGATGATGGTATCGCGGGCATCCGCGTTGAAGAGTGCGCCGGCAAAGGCGTCCGCCGGTTCAACCAGCCAGCACTCGAAAATCTGACCGGATTTATCGACGGCGGAAATGGGTATTTGCGCCCGGTAGCGGTAGATTCCGCCAGTGTTGACTTTGCTGTCAATCAGCGTGAGCGTGTGCGGAACACCTGCGGTTTTAATCAGACGGAGGCCGGTGTGCGGTGAAGTCGTATAGGTGGGTTGTCCGTTGCGGTAGCCGGCTTTCGTGTAAGGATCGCCCACCAGATCAAATGAGCCGCCGCGAATGATGCGGCGGTAAAATGTGTCTGGCTCTTCAGCTCCGACCGGATCGGTCTGCGCGGCGGAGCCGAGCTTGATGTCAACAAGATACCAGTCGAGACAGCACTCGAAAACATTGCCGTGCGTATCATAAAGACCCCAGGCGTTGGGCTCAAGTGATCCAACCGTTGCGGGGGCGGTCATAGCTGGCTGTCCGTTGGTCGAAACAATTGCCACATCAAACAGCTCGCTGACATCGACATTCCAGTTGCCGGAAGTGCCTGCACGGCAGGCATATTCCCACTGCGCTTCGGTGGGCAGGTCAAAACCGTCGCTCCCGGTTTTTATGCGCATCATCCCGATGAACGAGTTGGCATCGACATCACGGTCGGCTGGCCAGTCGCTTCCGTTTATGTCGCCGCGAATATCATCGTAGGAGATGTTTTCAACGGGATGGGCATCGCGCTCACTGCCACTGTAACTCGAAGGATAGGTATTCATCACATTATTCCACTGTCCCTGAGTTACCTCGAAAATGCCGATATAGAAAGCCTCGGTCAGCGTTACCCAGTGGATATCTTCGCTGAGATTATCACCGGTTCCCATCTGAAAGGTTCCCGGCAGAATGCGTCGTAAGACCATTTTTGTATCTTTATAGCTGTTAT
Organism: uncultured Lentisphaeraceae bacterium; assembly: GCA_964406095.1. GTDB lineage: Bacteria > Verrucomicrobiota > Kiritimatiellia > RFP12 > UBA1067 > M55B167. The sequence continues at coordinate 19,435 of CAYOQJ010000070.1, read as the reverse complement.
CCCAGCCACCGGCAGGTGGCTGATCCAGATAAGTAACAGTGTACAGAGTACTGTTCTGAGTAAAATTGAGTACCATATACTCACCTTTAATCGCTGGCAGCGGCTGATAGAGCGGATAGATGACAGCATCCGCACCGTTTACCGTGAAGGTTGTCGACTGCTGCGACGGATCGTTCAGCTGGACATCCGCACCGGACCACCGTTCAAACTGGTGCAGTTCCGAGGGGGGCTGCAGAACGCTGACATTGACAACCGTTCCGTTCACATAGCTGCCGCTGCCGCTGCCGTTGACCACGGTTAGATTGTACTCTTTGTCGGGGTAGGTTGCGGTAACAGTGATGTCTATGTCAGGCATGATCAGGGTTGTGTTCCAGGCCTCGCTATCGGCAAAGGTGGCGGGGCCCTGCCAGAGAAAGCGCTGGTGCTGCGTGGGAGCGGGAGCTTGAATAGATACAACTTCACCGGCGAAATGATAGCCGTCGCCGCTGCCACCGGTTACGGTAAGATGATAGGGAGCGTGACGGTAGGCGGCGGCCAGAGTTACATCGGAGCCGGCAATCGTGAGAGTGGTTGTCATGGCATAGATGTCGGCGACACCGGCGACACCTCCCTCCCAGCGCCAGAAAACATTGGTCTCGGTGGCGGGGGCATCGGCATAGATTTCGATCACTTGGCCATTTGTAACGGAGGATGCGGAGGCTATGCCGTTGGTGACAGTGACGTTGAAGAGCAGCGGTTTGTAGGTGGCGCTCACGGTGATATCGGAGTCGGTTACGGTGAGTGTGGTTGTCGGCGAATAGATATCCGTGACAGTAGCCACGGCACCGGTCCATTGGTCAAACTCAAACCATTGGGGTGCGGCATCGGCGATGATCTGCTGAATGTGGCCATTGGTATAGCTACCGTCACCGCTACCGTTGATCACGGTCAGGGTATAGGTTGGAGGGGGCGGTGGGATGATCACGCAGATGCGGATTCCGGTCTCGTTGCCGCTTGAATCCATGCTATGGCGTGCCGCGCTACGGCAGACCGCCGCCTCATTCCAGGCTGAACCGCCTTTAGCGACGCGAAAGCCGGTGCCGGTGGTATAGACCGGATTGGTTTGAACGTTCGTTCCCAACGAGGCATTGTAGGCGTCGCGGCAGTATTCGCGGACATTTCCGTGCATATCGTAGAGCCCCCAGGGATTGGGCAATTTGGTTCCAACCTCACTCGGAAATTGAAGCACTGTCCCGCTGTTAGCCACATACCAGGCGTAACTGCCGAGCTGCGTGGCATCATCACCGAAGCTGTAAGCCGTCTGGGTGCCGGCACGACAGGCATACTCCCACTGCGCCTCGGTGGGCAGATCGACACTCCAGCCGGCATTCAGGATGGTTTTGGATTTTAGCCGCTCAAAAAAATTTAGATCGAGTTGATCGAAGAGTTGTCCGTAAACCGGCTGTTTGCCCGTGTCGCTTGTACCGGAGACTCTGTCGTACTGCTCCTGGGTGATTTCAAATACTCCGATATAGAAATCGTCGGTCAGCGTGACCTGGTGCAAATCCTCATCCGCATCCTCTGCGGGCCGTCCAACCTCACTCTCGGGTGATCCCATCATGAATGTACCGGCACTGATTTTTTTAAGTAGCAGTTTGTCGATTTTGTAATTATCGTGGGTCACGCCGTTGGGCAACGAAGCGGTATTATAATAGGAGACCGGGTAGCTTTCCGCAAGATAGCCACCGGAGATATCGATCACCATATAATCATCGGCGACCGCAACATTGACAATCGGCGGTAGCAACGCTGCCGCAAACAACAGAGTTCTGTAAAAAAGAGGTGCTGCGCGTGTGATCATGATATACCTGTGTTTTAGTGTTTGCGCGATAAACCGCTGGTTCGGACGGAAACAACGCCGTCCCAACACAACATTATGATATGTCGCGCGCATTGCGGAGTCAACTCGAAAAAGGTTGGTGATTCTCAGTTTTCATACGACTTGTGCGCCATGATTGCGACAACAACGGAAAGGATGCGATTCAATTTAGTTTAAAAGAGAGTGAATGGGCTTATTCTGTTTTAGCGTGCTGTTTGGAACGAAGTCGTGGCACTGGACTAAATTGAACTGCACCTCAGCGGGAACCCTGTCTCAATCTGCACCTGCCGCACACCGATTTGCAGAAGTTTCCTTTTTCAGCCTCTGGTAAAAACTCCGCTACGCCACTCATCAATGAGTAGGCTGCGCAGTTCCGCAAAACCGATCTTCTGAAACTCTGTGCGCACTTCGTTATATTGCGAGTCGAGAATCCCCGAAAGGATAAGACGCGCATCGGGATGCTGTTCGACCGAGTCCGCGATCGACTTGGCATATTCGATCAGCACCGGGGCCAAGATATTGGCGGTCACAGTGCGTGCCGGAGGATGAGGCCTCTGCAGGTCGGCATGGTAGAAGTTCAGATTCAGAGCGTTCAGCCGGGCATTTTCTTCAGCTATCCGCACACTGTCGGGATCGATATCGAAGCCGCGCACCTCCGTGCAACCCAGCAGCGCGGCACAGATCGAGAGTATTCCTGAGCCACAGCCCATATCAAGAAAGGAAAAGAGCGGTTGCCGGGCGGAAAGCTCATCTAGCAGCAGCAGACAGGCCCTGGTTGTAGCGTGTTTGCCGGTGCCGAAGCTCATACCGGGATCGATAGTGATCACACAATCATGGTATGCGGGGGTAAAGCTTTCCCAGAGCGGGCGAATCACGATCCGCGGCGAGACCCTCTCCACGCGAAAAAAACGTTTCCAGCTTTCGGCCCAATCGCTTCTTTGCAGCTGTGAGCGGTTGAAACGAGGTTGAAATCCGATCAACGCACAGGCACGTGCCAGGATGTCGCGAATCGCTGCCTCGTGCTCCGTGTTCTCGAAAAAAACTTCGACACGACAAAGGCCGCTTTCGACATCGTGGAAGCAGGTCGGCGTAAACGCGTCACAGTCGATCAGCTCCAGGAGCGTGTCAGCCAGAGTTTTGTTGATTTCAAAAGAGAGGACGTGGATCATAGGCCGATGGCTGATACTCCAGACCGTTAATATGCAGCACAAACTGAGCAGCAGTTAAACCACTGTGCAGACTGCGGCGTGGGCATTGATCTCGGTTTTGATCGCCTGCAGCAAATCCTCGGATGCGCGTTCGGATATGCGGAAGATCGCCAGCGAGCGTTCACTCCGTTTATTGTGAGGGTTGCGCATATCTTCGATATTGATATTGGCATCGGCCAGCTTGCGGGCGATTGAAGCGATAACCCCTGGCCGGTCGTCATACAGGCAGAAGAGAGTGGCACCGACAGGCTCGAAGTAGAGGCGGTCAAATTCATCGATTCTCGAGACGGTCTGAACCCCCTCGGTGACGGTACCGCGTATGCTGTACTCTTTGAGTTCGGAATTGGGGCGCTCCACAATTAGATCAATAGTCATCGAATCACCGTAGCCCTTGTCATCGTCGGTTTCACGGTTGACCAGCTCAATGCCCATCTCCTGCATAAAATTAAGGGCCGCTTTATAATCGTTATAGCGGTCGAAATCGTTCCAGATGCCGGAAAGCACCGAGACTGTGAGCCACTTATCGTACTTGGCCAGGGTTCCGTAAAAGCTGGTTTCCAGCCGTTTAACCGGCACATTGGTCCCGGATATCTGGCGCACCAGACTTGAGATGTTATAGGCCAGTTCACAGTAGGCGCGCTCGAGACCCTCGGGAATATCGCGATTGACCACGCAGCTCATATCGCTTTTTTCATCGAGATCAATCAGCTCGCGTGCCGCCCGCTGGGCCGCATTGAAGTTAGCCTCGTAGGTACTGGCGCCAAGATGCGGCATCATGATGTCGGCGATATCGGTCATACTTTTAGGGCCGGCCGCATCTTTGGGATACACGTCATTCAGATAGCGCAGTTTTTTAGAGGCTTTGACTGCACGCAGGGCATCTTCGTCGACCACTCCGTAACGGGCACAGTTGACGATAGTGGCACCCTCTTTCATCATTCCGATAAATTTCGATCCGACGATACCGCGATTGTTTTCCCCTCCCGGTATATGCAGTGTCACATAATCCGACTCTTTGAAAATTTCATCCATTGTGACGGGCTCAATCCCTAACTCGCGCACCTTTTCAGAGTTTACCAGCGGATCATAACCCAGAATACGACACTCAAAGCCCTTGAGTCTGCGGGCAACCAGCCGTCCGATATTGCCCAGCCCGACAATACCGACCGTTTTTCCGGTCAGTTCCCGGCCCATAAAGCTCTTTTTTTCCCAGCGTCCGGCGCGGGTTGACTCATCGGCCTTGATCACATGGCGGGCATCGGCCAGAATCATAGTGATCACCTCTTCGGCCACGCCGTTGGCGTTGGCGCCGGGGGTGTTCATCACATCCACCCCCTTTTTACGGGCGTGTTTGATATCGATATTGTCATAACCGGCGCCAGCTCGCACAATCACCCGCAGTGCTGGCAACAGATCAATTATTTCGGCTGTTATCTTCTCGCTGCGCACAATCAGAGCGTAGGCATCTGTATTAGCCTGCACCAGCTCCGCGAGCGGCGTTTCGGCATCCTGCACCACACTGTAGCCAGCTTGGGCATCCAGGATTTCCCGTGCAATATCGTTCAATTTTGTGGGGATCACGATTTTTTTCATGCTTCTACCATGCCTCAATCTTTGGTAACCTTTGAAGTTGTAGCGTTGGAATTTTATTATTTAACGCTCTTTCGTTGTCAAACTGTATGTTGTATACTTTAATGATGTTGGCCGCAGTAATCAAGTCAACTATTGAGGAAAACCCTGAAATCGGGAACGCACTTAAAATGATCAAGAAACTGAATAGTGTTTTTATACTGGTAGCACTCTCGCTGACTACCATCTTAAGTCAAGCTCAATACTACGGAGCACATGACAATCGCGGCTACGCCAGCGACACTTTTGAGGGCTTTGAAGAGGTTGACAAAGGCGAAATGCCGCAAAAAAAGAGTTCCTGGTGGTATTGGCTCTCCGCTGATACCGCTGCGGCACAGCTTGAATACTGCAGACAGCGCGAGAAGGAGGGCAAGCTTAATTCGGCGCGCAAGGGTTATGAAGCTCTGGTACGGGAGTGGCCCGCCACCGTCGAAGCCGCGCAGGCGCAACTGAACCTCGCGCATGTGTTGGAAAAGATGAAACGTTATGCGAAAGCCTTCGACGAATATCAATATGCGCTGATTCACTACTCCGGACACTGCCCCTACGACGAAATTATCGAAAGGCAGTACAGAATAGCCAATCTGCTGCTGCACGAAAACAAAAGCATGTTCGGTTGGATGCTGAGCGGTACCGACGCAATCCGCGAACGTTTTGAGCTGATTGTGCGTAATGCGCCCCGTTCATCGATCGCGCCTGAAGCGATGCTCAAGATCGGGCGAATCCGCGACGATGCCGACCAACTGGAGGAGGCCATCAAGGTTTACGACGGTGTTCTCAACCGTTACCCCGCTTCGCCGCAGGCAGAGCAGGCTGCCTGGCTCTCTGCGCGTTGCCGGCATACTCTGGCGGTAAAATACAAATACAACGAAAATCTCTGCCGCGAATCGATCGCTTTCCTGCAGGCGGCTATCAAACGTTTGCCCGGACATCCCAAAAAAGTCGATCTGGAACGCTGGCTGGCTGAACTGACTGATCTGCAGGTGGAACAGAACTATGCCAAGGCGGTTTTTTATGACACGAGGCGTTACAAATCGGAGATTAAAATAAACGCTTACCGTCGTTTTCTCGCTGACTTTGCCGATTCCAAATACGCGGCGGCGGTACGTGAACGCATCAAACAGCTGGAATCCGGTGAGCCCGCTCAGAAGGAGTAGGTTTATTTGTTGGCGCGTTTTAACAGGAATTAAAGAACAGCAGGAAAGGTCATCTAAAGCATGAAAAGAGTTATATTGAGCAGTGCGGCTCTCGCCGCCGCGCTTTTTATCGCGGGCGGTTGCGCATCCTACAGCTTCAAATCCAAGGTTCCGCCCGAAGCCCGGTCAATCGCTGTACCAGTTTTTGAGAACCAAAGCGATTTTCCGGAACTTGATGCGGTGGTTACGCAATACACACTGCGAGAGTTTCAACGCGAGGGCACCTTCAAAATCAAACCGCCTGAGCGTGCTGCCTACAAACTCCACGGAGTCCTATCCCGCAGCAAATCGAATGCGCTCAACTACGACCGCAACTTCGGGTCGCGTGCCTCCGAGTATGAATATACGGCGGTGGTAAGAATCACCCTGGTGGAGAGTTCAACCGGCAAATTATTGATGGACGATGTGAAGGTGCAGGCCAAGACCACATTTATTACCCAGGGTGACATGCTGACAAGCATGCAGGATGCCAGTCCGCGCCTGGCCAGAGAACTTTCCAGAGCAATTGTCGATACTGTGTTGGCACAGTGGTGAAGGTGTCAGAGTATCAGGCATGCAAATTTCCCGATTGTTGCTCTGCCATCAGACAGTCTCACGGCAGGCAAACAGCGGCGCGCAGCACAGGTGATCATGTTTGAAACCCACGAAACAGAACTTGGAATTCTGGCTCAGTTGGTGAGTGCCGGTATGGATGCAAATGAGGCCTCTGACTCCCTGCTTGAACTGAGTCGCCTGGCCGACACCGCCGGCATCAGGATATGTGACCGCATAACACAAAACCGTCATAACCCTGACGGGGCCACACTTTTCGGCAGCGGAAAGGTGCAGGATTTGAAAAATCTTGTGCATGCTTGTGATGCGAACATCGTGATATTTGACAATGAACTCAACGCCTTTCAACAGTACAATCTGGCCAGGGAACTGGGTATTCGAGTAATGGATCGCACCGAGGTTATTCTGCAGATATTCGCGCGTCGGGCACGTTCTTCCGAGGCACAGGTGCAAGTGGAGCTGGCACAACTGCAGTTTCTGCTCTCACGCATACCGGTCACGGCAACGCAGCAACGCTTCAAAGGCGGTATCGGCATGAAAGGTCCGGGCGAAAGCCATCTGCAGCTGCGCAATGCGCCGATGCGCCGACGCGTGGCGGAGTTGAAAAAGCGGCTGAGCGCAATTCACCGACGTAACAAAGTTTCCAGTGTGAACAGTCGACGCAAATGGCCGGTGGTTTCAATGGTGGGCTACACCAACGCCGGCAAATCCACACTTCTCAACACTCTCGCACCACGGTCGGAGGCCTATGTGGACGACCGCCTTTTCGCCACACTTGACACCAAAACCCGGTTGATCTGGCTAAAACCAAACCGGCGAGTGCTACTGACCGACACCGTTGGTTTCATCCGGCACCTGCCTCACGCCTTGATCGCCTCTTTCAAATCCACTTTGGATGTCGCAGTACAGGCCGATCTGCTGCTGATAGTGGTGGACGCATCCTATCCGCATGTGCAGGATCACCTCAAGGTATGCTATGAGACCCTAGCGGAGATCGGCGCACAGGATGTGCCGTCGCTACTGGTATTGAACAAGTGCGACAAAGGCAGTTCGGACACCTCGGTGTTGCATGTGACCGAACGCTATCCGGGTGCGGTTCCGGTCTCCGCCCACACCGGCTACGGTCTTGATTTACTCAAACAAAACATAGTAGAGGAACTTCAGAAATGCTGCATGTTGTGGCAACTCCCATCGGGAACCTCGCGGATTTGAGTTTCAGAGCGGTTGAAACCCTCAAAGCTGCGGATTTGATCGCCTGTGAAGACACACGGCGCACCTGGCAGCTGCTCAGTGCCTTCAAAATTCCCCGGCCTGAGATGATATCATACCGTGAGGGCAACGAAGAACGGGCCGGGCAGCGTGTGATTCAGGCGGTTCAGGCGGGCAACTCGGTCGCGCTCTGTTCGGATGGGGGTTATCCGGGTATCAGCGATCCCGGTTATCGTCTGATCCGGGCGGCGGTAGCGGCGGAGATACCCTTTGACGTGATACCCGGAGCATCGGCGGTTGACCTGGCTCTGTTGCGATCCGGAATGCCCACCTCGAGTTTCACCTTCAAAGGTTTCCCGCCGCGTAAACCGGGTGCACTCCGGCGTTTCTTCAAAGATGAGGCTACACTCGCGCATACGCTGATCTGCTTTGAATCGCCCTTCCGCGTCGGCAAGACTCTGCAGGCCGCTCTTGAGGTGTTGGGTAATCGCGAGTGCGCTGTCTGCCTGGAGCTGACCAAACTACATGAGCGTGTTGAACGCGGCTATCTGGCCGACCTGAGTGCACACTTTACCGCTTGTAAGGTTCGGGGTGAAGTGACCATTGTGATCGCTGGCAGCAACCCTAAGTTTCATGCAGCCTGGAAAAGCTGAACAGGCATCAGTGGCAAAGCTGAAAAAAAGGAGTTTATTACGAAGATTTCGAAGAAATCCGTTCAATTGCTAGGCTAGGCAAAGCCTTCGGCCTTGCGGCTGCGACGTAATATCTCCGCAGTAACTGCGTGCATTACTCTGGTACGGTCGATAAAACCTGCCAATTTCCGTGAGCCGGGCGTGTCAAAGACCGGCAGGTAATCAATCGGTATGCTGGCCATGCGTTCCAGAGTATCCTGAAGTTGATCGCTCACAACAGCACTGTCCTTCAACGGCTCCATTAAATCGTGAGCCACCAACAGCAGTTGCAGTTCATTTCTGGTCAGGGTGTTTTTAATTTCCTGGAAGGTGATGATTCCGACAAACTCCCCCATCCGGTTGATCACCGGATAGCAGAGATAGTCATTCTCACTGAAGGTGTCCAACACCTTGACCAGCGGTGCATACTCGTCGATCGTCACCACATTTTTATCCATCACTTCTGCCACAGTATATGTCGCAATTAAATCTTCGACTGTAATATTGACGTTGGCCTCTCCGGCTTTATACACAGCCATTTTAACACACGGAGGCCCAAGCAGCTGCACCAGAAAGGTCGACGTGGTTACAACAATCACAATTGTCTGCCCAACCGATGCCAGTTCGCCGGTGAACTGCTGACTGGCCAGGATCGAGAGTCCGATCGCAACACCCGCCTGAGAGAACAGGCAAATACCCAGGTATTTACGAACACTTTCCGAAGCTCCGGCAAAGCTGGCTCCCCAACGCGAACCGTAGATTTTCCCCGCTGTTCGTCCTACAACGTAAACAACCGCCAGAACCATCACCCACACCTCCATGTGAGCCAGCTTCATTCTGGCACCAACCAGCACGAAGAAGAGTACATAGATCGGAGGAGCAAATTTTTCGACCAGCCCGAAAGCACTTGTGCTGCGGCGTGGAGCCAGATTAACAAGTGTCATTCCCAGGCTCATGGAGGACAAAATCGGATCCAACTCCAGCAGCCGGGCACAACCGATCACCAGAAAAACCGCGCCAATCGTGAAGGTCAGCGCATTATCCTGTTCTCTTAACCGCCGAATCATATAGTTGAGCAGCAAGCCGAAGGCGGTGCCGAGCAGAATTGAACCACCCATTTCAAACAACGGCATGGCCAAAGAGCGCAACAATGAGCTGTCGCCGTTGCCGAAAAGTGTCACCGAGAAACTCGCGCAAATTCCATATAGCAGAAGTGCCAGACCGTCATCCATGGCCACCAATGCCATCACGGTTTTTGTCAGCGGTCCCCCCGAACGCGCTTCCCAGAGAACATCAACCGTCGCCGCCGGGGCGGTGGCGGAAGAAATGGCACCCAGCAGCAGTGCCAAACCCAGCGACGCACGCCAATCCAGCGCGATCAAGTCCAAAGCGTTCAACCCCAGACAACTGATGAACACCAGCAAAGTAACCGCCAGAAAAGCACCCAGCCCCTCAGCAAAGAGAATGATAAGAAACTGTTTGCCGAATTTTCTGAAAAGTCCGATTTTGAGCTCACCACCGATCATAAACCCGATAATTCCCAGGGCCAGAAAATTAAAGGGGCTCATTTTGTCGATCACAGCCTGATCGATCAGAGAGAAACATGACTCACCAAAAATCAAACCGATAACAATGTAGCCGACAACCTGCGGGAAACGGATTCTTTTAAATAAGCGGGCGCCGAGAGTGCCGCCGAAAATAGCGATGCCCATCAACAGCAGAATGTTTAAATGCAGATTTTCCAAAATCGTTTCCTAAGCTTCAGTCCGGACAGAGTATCGCGTAAACAGCCTGAGGTGAGTCACTTTCAAGAATTGCATTGCGGGAACTCTCACTTTTCAGCACGGACACAACATTTGCCAGCATTTTGATATAATCGCCATGTTGTGCAGAGCCGGCCGCGATCATGGCAACTATTCTGACCGGTTCCTGATCGATTGTAGGATAATCGCTTATCCCGTTTTTATGAATCCCCAAAGCCATGGTGAGTTGTTCAATCCCGTGAAGACGCACATGCGGCACTCCGATTCCCATGCCGATTCCGGTGCTCATCATCTCTTCACGTTGCAGAAAGGCCGTCTCAAGTTCGGCAGTCGAGGGCATTCCGGGGGTAGACCTTATAATCGGAGTAAGAGTATTGATCGCCTCGGCGCGAGTGTCACATTCAAGAAAGAGTATTCTTTCAGGACTCAACGCATCTTTTATGGTCATTTGCTTTTCCTATCGTAAATTCAATCCGGTCACGCTTCGTCCAGAAGATCGCAATGCTCATATTTACGCGATGGAGCACCGTTGGACGATTGATTCTGTAAGTTCAGGTTCATTTTGAAACACTGCTTTTCGTTTTTCAGAAACAAAAAATTCGTTTAATCGTATCACACCATGGGAAGCTTCTCAATATGCAAATGCGACCCGGTTTGGTCCTCGTGCGGTTCAATCGTGGTTATATATAAGACACTTAAATTCGTGCCTTTCGTGGTTTTCGTGGTTTAATTGATTTTTCTAGGTTTATAGCGATTAAGGACAAACATGTTTGTCTTGCCCTTCGATGAAGGGTTTAGATTGAATCGCACCCTTTGGTTTGCGCGAATCATCTTTCACCCCGAAATTACCCCCCCTGCTCTCGCTGGTGCCTGATTAGCCCGCTCGCTCTTTACTGACTTTTACCAGGCGCGGGATTGATCAGCATAGCAACCGATCTCGGCAGCAGGAATCGGGCGAAAGAGAGCTTTAGCAAAACCGTTGTTTTCAATTGGTCGCTCCGGCAGTAGCCGGTTCGCGCAGAAATCGGTTGGTGGTGGTGCCCGGTGCCAGGGGGTAGCGGTTCCGATGATAACATTGCGCCAGATGCTGTTGAAATTAAGTTTGTCATCATCTTTCAGTGCTGTCAGCGAAGGGTAACGGGTGCTGTAGGGATGCTGATCGATATTGACCTGACGGTGGAGTTGATCAGCGGTTTTTTGCGCGATATGCTCGCGGAATTTATTCAGGCTCCAGGGTGAAAAACTGACAGCATAACGGCAGTCGACAAAGAGATTGTTATCTATGATGTTCATGTGGCCGCCGTGAATTTGCACACCGCCGAAATGGCCGTTGGAACAACGTTCGAATATATTCCCGTAAACCACCATACCTGAGATGGCATCATCGAAACGGATGCCGGCTTGTCCGCAGGGAGTATCACCTCGTCCGATATCGCGCCAGATATTGTAACGCATCACGCAGCCACGGTAGGATGCGTTGCCCCACATGTCGATCCCCCCCTGATCATCCGATTCCTGAACGACAAACTCGGTCAGATTGTACTCGACGATATGGTCATTCCCGGAGATATGCACAGCGGTAGATGGTGCATGATGCATCCAGTTATGCGCCACCCGGATGCCGACACCCGCTATCTGGATAGCAGGCACATAGGTTTTAGCCGTGAGGCCGAAATGGGCGACCTCGTTGTTTTCAATCAGGATGGCGCAGGGTGTCAGGGTGCGGCGGTTGCCACCGCTCACACGCATGCCTCCATGCCCGAGAGCACTCAGCTTATTGCCATAAATCCTGGCGTTGGCGGCATCGGTTACCGTCAGGGCGGTACCACCGAAACCATGAAACCGGCACCCTGTTATGGCAAGATTGACGCATTTATTGAAGATCGCACCCTTTGTCTGCCCATACTGGAATGTTATGTTCTTAAAGATAAGATCGTGTGCGCCTTCAGCCTCGACAAAGCTCTGCTGCTGCTGCGTAATGATGATATCGGTAAACCAGGGATGGCGCGGCGGCCAGATATAAAAAACAGCGGCACGGCGGTCGAGATACCATTCACCGGGACGGTCGATCTCTTCGAGCAGGTTAAAAACATAAAAGGGAGCTCCCGTGCGCAGTCCGCGCAACGGTTTTTCCGCCAGAGTGATAACACTGTTACCAGCCTCGACCGCTTCAACACTCAGGGCCTCATCGGCCCATAAACGAAACCAGAAACCGGCGGCCATCATATCCTCGGCACTGCTCCAGCGTTGCAGCCGGTCGCTCTCTATCAAAAATTTCCGTTGACTGTCATCAACCAGCGCTCCGGTTCTGACGCAACCCTCATTAGGCCAGCGGGCCGGCGCCATGAATTTGCCGTCAGCGAAAACAGAGCGGACACGCTGATTTTTAACACCGAAACCGTAACCCGCCTGTTGCTCGAAATCGGCAAAACCCTGAACCTGCAGATCAGCGCAAAAGACCTTGCCGCGTGCCTCTGGCGGCAATCGCGCCAGCGTGGCGGCATCGCGTACCCGTCGTAATTTACGCACCTTGAAACCGCCGCTGAAAACAGGCACCTCATCCCGCCAGGCACTGTAAACGATTGGAGAGGCCTGTGTGCCGGAATCCTGCTCGCTGAGTTTAAAAGTCTTTATCTGCGCATAACGCCCGCCGCGCAGATACACGGCCACCCCGCCGGATGGCAGCTCTCCCCCTGTGTCCCTTTTAAGTGCCCTGATTGCATCACGCGCCGCAGTCAGGGTTGCAAAGGGCTCTTTGCGTGTACCGGGATTGTCATCCGAACCATGTGGAGAAACAAAAATTTCCACTCCCGGAACCGGCAGTGCTGCCGGACGAGATCGGAACTCTTCGGGATCACGCGCTGGCAGCCCCGCTTTCAGATTCTGTGCTTCGCGCATAATCTGCTGTGCTTCAAAACGATGATGCGGCAAAGCGATCTCAGAGTCGCGGATTGCCCGACAGGCCTCAATCGCCCGCTTATACTGCCGCTGTTCATTGAAGGTGTCGGCCAAAGCCAGGGCCACCAGGGTTCGTGCATGCTGCGGTTGCTCTGCTGAGTTGGCAATGGAGAGGTATTGCTCGCAGGCCTCTGATCCACGCCCTATCCGCCGTAGCATATGGGCATAGCTGAAGTGCAACTTCCGCAACCGCTGCGTGCTGTGCGCACTGACCTTTATCAGATGCTCCATGATCTGCGCAGCCTTTTCTGCCTCACCCTCCTGAGCGTAGGTCTCGGCCAGTGCCAGGGCCACATCGAATTTTTCATCCTCATCAAGTGCCATCTCCTCGGGCAACCGCTCCAAAACCGCAGAAGAAATATCTCGCAATCCATCCTGACAGCGTTGAAGCAAAGTGCGTTGAAGCGAGCTTCTAAGGTGGTTAGCCATCTCAGGGTGCAGGGTCAGCCTGATGACAGCGGCCACATCCGCAGACGATAACGAATGCGCCGCACCGCGTAGCAACAGCACCGATTCTGCCCACATTTTGATCTGCAACGGAATATCACCGTTGATGAGTACGCGCAGTTGCTCAGCCATAGCCTCATCCATCGTCGCCTGATCTTTAAACACAGTATCGAGCGCACGACTTGTTTGCCGGTTAAATCCGGGTGCGGTGAGGGTGAGCGCGACAATTTCACTGGTAACGAATGGTCGTTTGAAAATGGCCAGTTCACTCACCGCCATACGCAGTGTCCCAACACCGTAATTGTTGTAGCCGACGGCCAAAGCGTTGCGAGCCAGCTGCGGCGGGGCACTGATTTCACGTGCCCCTGCTGGTATACCGTTGACAAAAATCCGCATCCATCGGCCGTCACAATCCGCAACCAGATGATTCCATCTGCCTTCACAGAGAGGCACGGAGGATATCAGCGCGCTGGAGTGCTCGCCGCATCCGATCTCGAAACGCGGTACCATCCTGTTCATATCGCAGATTGTCAAACGCCACCCGTCATAGTAACCACTGCCGCTGCTACAGATCATTCCGCTGGTATCACTCGCGTTTCGCTGCTGACTGTTGTGCTCCGGTTTCAGCCAGATCGACACACCAATCACTCCTCCGGTCTCATTCAAAATCGCCGCGCGATAAGAGTTATCCTCCAGAACCACGGAATGCAGACCCTCCAGCCGTCCGGCAGCCTCAATCACTGATTGTGGCTTTTCACCGCTCAGTTTGATCATTTTTCCGGAACCGGCGAGGTCGGGCAGTTCTTCCGCAACTCTATTGAAGGTGTACAGGCGAACCAGACCCGGCATACTCCGCAGATTGTCAAGATATCTGCCATATCTCTGAGGTGCCTCAGCTCCCTGTGTATGAAGTAGTGTACCAACAGTTAAAAGCGTAAGAATAAATCTTTTCATCTTTTTCAACCTCTTAAAAATCCATTTTGCAATCCCGATCCGAATCCCCCGGTGGAATCAGATCAGCCAGACGCTTGCGTATCTGCTCCATCTCAACCCGGATTCCCCGCATTCGTCCGGTTTCCAGTTTTTCCAGATCAACGGGATGCTCATCCTTCCATTTTCGATATTGCGTTCTGACCGATCGCAGCTCAGCCTCCAGCCGCGTCTGTTCATATTTCAGCTCGCGCAGTTCATTCAGAACACTGTTTTTTCTGATGCCCTGCAGTTGCGCAACCCGCTTCTCCAACTCAATGGCTTGATCAACGCTAGCGTGGTAGGCTTGAGCTGATTCCTGATAGGCCTCGAAAAAGGGATTATGGCGATACTCCCTACCAAGAGTTTCATCTCTAAGGGTGTCATACTCCCCTCTGAGTTGAAAATAATCGCGCAGATCGGCGACAATCTTAATATCGACGCTTTCAAGAGTGCCCGAGTAGGCGGCAACCTCGGTGCAGGGTAGCAGGTAGGTACCATGCCAACCGGAGCTGTCGCGGAGGGTGGCAAGCAGCATATCATTCCGCGATGTCGACTTGATGTCGCTGTATTTAAAGAGTGTGGCGGCCTGTAACTCTCCCAGATGTTCACCTTGCGCAGAGTAGTAGGAGCATCTTCGACTGACTAGACCCCAGCCTTTACGCGGCCCCAGAAATTTAATTCTTTCCCTGCTCTCTTCCGACCTATTCGGTACCTGCTCCGCCGTCTGTACACGTGTCGCCAATTCCGCTTCTCTCTGTTGCAGGGTCTTTAAATTGCGCGATGAGCTGCGGACAGCATGGCTCTTCCCCGTTACCAGCAGAACCAGCAGAATCAGCAGAATCAATCTTAGCAAAATTAACATATATTATCCTTCAGGACAAAAGCTAACCTGTTCAGGCTCTAAAAAGCGCACCCAGTTTTTTTCCAAGCAACACCGAGCTGCCAGCAATCATCACCGTGAGCAACAGCATTGCCCAGACACCCAGAGCCGCAGCCAGATACTGTCCGATACCGACAAGTTGAAAAAGCTCAAAGATTGTCTTGGTTATCGGATAAAACTCTGTTTTCTGGGCCAGCATCAGACTATCCGAAACCTCCAGCATGCTGAAAGCAAAGATCAATAGCAAACCGGCAATCAGGTTGGCCATGATCAACGGCGTTGTTATGCGACACAGAGTTTTCAACGCGGATGCTCCCAAATTAGCAGCGGCCTCCTCCAAGGTCAGAGATGTCTGTTGCAGACCGGCGACCGCAGCCCTCACCATATAGGGCAGACGTCGTACCGCATAGGCAATCACCAGGAATACTGCGGGGTTTTCGCGCACATCCAACCATGTCGTCCAGGATGCCATTGCTGACGTACTCAGTAATCCCGTCAGATAACGGCTCAGCGAAATGTAGCCGAAAGCCATAACCAGCCCCGGCACCGCCAGCGGCACCATGGCCAGAGTATCGATAACACCGCGCAACCGCAGCCGCGAACGCGTGATCAGCCAGGCAGCCGACACACCGATCACCAGATTCAGCACCACTGCCAGCAGACTGAATATCAGACTGTTACGAATTGCATTAACCGTCATGTCGTGCCCCAGCGCCTCGCGGTAATTTGCACCCGTGAACTTCAGCGGCAAAACACTCTGATACCAGGATCCCGGCTCCGCCAGACTGGTCAAGACAACCCCGATATGCGGCAGCAACGCAAAGGCGCTAACCAGTATAAAGGGCAGCACTGCCAGCATACCGCGCCAGCCGCTGAGTCTGATCTGCCGTGCGGAAACTGAAGCTTTGGTCTGCATAGCGTAACCTTTACGTCCGAATAACAGACGTCCGGCACTATAGAGTAAAACGCTGCAGATCAGGACAACGGTAACCAGCGCGTATGGAAACGGACTGGCGCTGATCTCCTTGAGGGCATCATAAACCTGAACCGGAGCACAGCGAGTATAGTTGAGCATCAGCGGTGTGCCCAGTTCGGTGAAGCAAGCGATAAAAACCAAAGTGCAACCGGCAAATACGCCGGGCATAACCAGCGGCAGAGTGATACGACGCAATACAGTTGCACGTCCGCCGCCAAGATTTCGGGCGGCCTCATCCATAGCGGGATCGATGTTGGCCAACGCGGCAGCCACGTTGAGATAGATGACTGGATAGAAAGCCAGTGCCTGTAGCATGATGATGCTGAAATAGCGCGAACGCCCAAGCCAGTCGATCGGAGCGCAACCCAGTAATGCGTTCAACGCGCCATAGGGCCCGAGAATCTGTAGAAAACCTATCGCTCCCACGAAAGGGGGTAACACCATGGGCACTAGCAACAGGGCGGAAAAAAATCTCTGACCGCGAAAGCTGTAGTAGTTGGCGATCCAGGCCGGCGGCACCGCAAAAAGCGTCGCCAGGAGGGTAGAACCAACGGCCAGTTTAAAACTGTTCCACAACCCTTCAGCATAAACCGGATTTCTGAAAACCCCCAACAGATACTCAGCGGTAAAACCGCCGTCAACATAAAACCCGCCCCCGACCACACGCACTACCGGCCATATCAGCAGCAACGCGAAAAGCACGATCAGAAAGATAAACAGTGCCCAGGCTGTACGGTTTTTCAACAACATGGCATCAGTATAATAAAAAAATCTACCAGCCCAACAGCTAAAACAACTTTCAAACACAAACCGGAGATCAGCTTATCCGGCGAAGCTTCGACGAAGACGGACAAGCTGATCTTTGAATCTACGACTGAACTATACGGTCATACAGCACCCCCGATCGAATCCGGAAAGCCTCCCTTATACGGAGGGGCCCTGCGACACGGGAGAGTCAGAGATATCCGATTGGAACCGGATTTACTCCTGTTTCAGACGGAAAAACTCGACCGGTAGGGTGATTGGCAGATTGGTCGCTGTCAGCGACTCCGTTCCGATGACATCATCCCAGAGTTCGTTGCCGAGTGTACTGGATTTCTGTAGAGTCCAGCCGTTAGCCGGCCAGGCCAGCAAAGCCTCTGAATCCAAGACCGAGATCTGCAGCGCTGGCGGAGCGAATGGCGAAACGGTGCTCACCCTTATCTCATCCATATAAAGTAACGACGCAACATTATCACCCGAGGTGGCGCCTCCGCCGATACGGATACGATTGATAGTGCCGTAGTCACGATCAGAACTATAGCTCTGTCCGCCAACGGCGCTGGTCACACTCTCCGGCTGAGAAAGATCGGGATTAACCCAGAAGGTCAACTGTTCATAGGTGCTGTCATAAGCGCTGGCGTTGAACTCAACCTTGAGCACCAGCAGAGCCATATCCGAGCTGGAAACGGTACTGTAGACAGTCACGCTTGAAACTCCATTGGTCAGCAACTTGTTGAGTGTCCAAACGGGATAACCGCTTCCTTGTCCAAGCAATGTTTTCTCAGTGCCGTTTTCGTACAGAGACAACCCCAGATAACGTAGCGAACTGTTTAGATTGTGCGCCAGCACACTACAGTAAAGCGTACCACTGTTGTAGCCGGTGGCCAACGTGCGTAGCGCACGTGAATCCCCGTTGCCGGAATCGACCGAGATCATTTTGTTGCCATCCGGCACAATGCCGGGCGGTTGTTCCACCGCCACATTCAAAAGCGCGATGACAAAAGTCAAGCGCAATCACAATGTTTCCCAATGAGGTCGTACCTTTTAACTCACTCTCAAAAAATACTACCCCCACTTCATAAATAAGCCTACTCCACATCAAAACATGATGCAAACAAAAAAATACTTATTTTGGGCAGCGCAAATTGTAATATTAAATGCGACAACTCATTGGACAAAAATACGCGCAGCTGCGCTCGATTCGTGCATGGCCGACCATAAAATCCGCTTGAGCCGCTGTTGTGTTAAAGGTACTATATCCGGAGTAACGAGTCTGGGTGTGGTAGCTGAAGTTCACTGGCATCCCATTAGTTGTCGCCAGAGTATACGCTCAAGATAAGCAGGATGCGGATCATCTGTAACTTATAGCTTAGAAGTTATAATGAAAACAATAATTGAATTTTTCAATGAAAGGTACACTTTTTCGTTGATCGCAAGGATAACAACATGCTGCTTCACTACACGGAAATTGGCAGCGGCGAGCCGCTGGTTATACTTCACGGTTTGCTAGGCTCAGGCGACAACTGGAAAAAGGTCGCTAAAAAAATGGCGGATATCTGCCGGGTTGTCACCATCGATCTTCCCAACCACGGTCGCTCACCTCACACCGCCCTTGCAGATATTCAGACGACATGCGCCAGTGTAGCCGCAACAATCCGCTCCGCAGGCATCATGCGGACAAATTTACTCGGCCATTCAATGGGAGGGAAGATCGCCATGCAGCTTAGCTCCGATCACCCCGAAATGCTAAACTCTCTGATCGTTGCGGATATGCTACCCAAGGCTATCCCCCCTGCGCATCTTTTCATCTTGAGGGCCTGCGAGCAGCTTGATCTGAACTGCGCAAGCAACCGCAAAGAACTGGACGCCGAGTTGGCCCGTGCGGTTGTCCAGCCAGAGGTGCGCGCCTTTATACTCAAAAATATTAAACGCGATGTCGAAAACCGTTTTTACTGGCAGGTAAATCTGCAAAATATTATTGCGAACTACCGCATTGTCAGCGATGCCCCCGAACTGCTGCGTCCCTATATCGGTGCCACTCTTTTTATCGGCGGCGAGAACTCACCTTATAAAATCGCAACTGAAGAAAATTTAATCCGCAGCTGGTTTCCGAACGCGCAGATAGCTGTCATTCAAAACGCTGGTCATCTGGTGCACGCTGACCAACCCGAAATTTTCTGCTCTATCATACGTGATTTTATCATGTAAATCCTGTAATCCTGTCTAACAATCCCACTACATTGCGGCGAAACCTTGACTGTATTAACCATATTGACTAAATTGGCGTGTATCATTGGCCGGTGAAGTCACCGGCCCTACAGTTGACGTGTATCATTGGCCGGTGAAGTCACCGG
>CAYOQJ010000069.1:0-8287 GCA_964406095.1 uncultured Lentisphaeraceae bacterium | reverse complement strand
TGGAGTTAGCGCAGCTAGTTGATAAGCCAGTTCAAATGAAAAACCCGCCCGCAAATCCATTCCGCAGTGATTCGGCGCTTTGTAGTCTTTCTTGTTCAGTATCGGCAGACGTGGCATCTTCGCCTGCTGTGGCAAAATGTCTTTATTACCAGATAAATCAAGTACCAGAGCGTGTTTCGCCACTGTTTTGTTATCCCACTGATTAAACAAACCATTGATCAAGGTTTGATCAACTTTATGGGTGCGACCGATGGTCTTCTGGGTCTCAGTGACATACCAGGCGTTCGGCTCTTCAACCAGATCAGGGTAACTCATTCGAACATAGGGATCGTCGTCGTAGAGCAGAATTTCCGGCTGCGACCACTCAAGCATAATTCCCTCGGCTGTTTTTACCTCGCGTCCCGCCATCAGCCAGGCGGGATTGCGGTCGTCATACGGACTGATGCCGTTAACTCCACCCGCGCCCAGCGCGCCGATAAAGCGTCCGCCATGATTGTGGAACCAATAAAGATATTTGCCGTTGGAGCACTTCCATACAAAGTTGGCGGCACGTGGGTGTTTGACTCTGCGACCACCGGGAGTATAAGTTTTGTAGGCTGGAGTGCTCCAGGTGCGGGCGCCGTCGCGACTGTAGGAACAGGTCGGCCATCCGTCAATTGTGCGGTAGACGCAGTAGATTGAGTCATCACTGAGAGTGACGATACTCTGTTCCTCCGCAACGCGGCCACCACCAGGCGGTGTGCGCAATCCGACAGTTCCTTCCGGCAGAGTTTCAAAGGTAATCTTTGCGGGGTTGCGTTCGGTCAGAATATTTTCACTCCGCAGGAAAGCCCCTTCGGATTGAGCGAAAAAACCGACACCCATTGCACCGACTTTGTGCATGACGCAGATGGCGGCGTTCTGGTGAATCAGGGGTTTTCCGACATTCCAGAAAAATTTCAGATCACCGTCATAGACATTCTGCAAGTCGCAGTCAAAGGCACGCATGGGAATATCGTAGCGTTGTTTTGACCAGGAACGACCGTGATCATCTGAGTATTTAAAGACATAGTGACCGAGTGAGTCGACTCTTGTGTAAACACCTTTATCCTCTCGTTTAACCTCTTTAACTCGATCGGTATTGTGATTGTAGAAGCAGTAGATGCGTCCGTATGGAACCTTTAACAGAACAGCGTAGGATGCTTCCGGGCCGTCGGTCGGTTCAAGTTCAATCGGAGTATCCCAGCTTTGACCATGATCGGTACTGCGCATTGAGATCACGGTCTGACCAGGTTTGCCTTCGGTGCCGCTACCAGTGGTGATACAACAGAGCCAAGCGCCGTCATCGGTTTGAACAATATAAGGCTGATCAGCATAGAGACGACTTGGTATTTCAGTGCCGGTTGCGATGTGGCGTTGGTCGGGAATCGCCGCTGACGACTGCGCTTTAAGTTCTGCGTTGTAAGAGACAATAAACGTGCCGATTAAGAGCAACGAAGCTAAGTTCGTGTGGTTAAGATGTTTTTTTGTTTTCATGGTTTTTTCCTTTGTTGCGGGTGTTGTCGCGCCAGATGCTCAATCACATTAATGTCGAGCGCGGTGTTGTAAATCCGTAGATCGTCAAGCATGCCGTTGAAATAAGCGGGTTCAGGCTGATGCTGACGACGTCCGATCATCAGCGGCAGATCATTTGAGAGGTTGTTGACAGAGCTCATATCATGTTCGACACCGCTGAGGGCACCATTAATATAAAATTGTCCGGTAGAGCCGCGGCGTACAAAGGCTATATGCGTCCAACGACAAGCGGGAACTGAACCAGGTGCTGAATTAAAATAAAGGTTGTTGGTTCTGAATGAGATGTTGCGCGCCTGCGGCGGATACTCCCAGCCCAGACTCCATTGATCTTTGGCACCGAAGCCGTTGCCTTTGGCAAAGATAATATAGTTGCCGGGGCGTTTTTTCCAGATCCAGGCAGTCACTGAAAAATCACCGGAACCGAGGTTAATTTCGGAAGGGAGTTCGATATAGGCATCTTTGCCGTTTAATTTCAGTGCGTTGCCGCAGCCTGACGGTATTGAGATGATTGCGGCGTCACCATGCAGTCGCCCCACGGCACTGCCAGTCTTGTCAGATGATCGCTCGGAACGAACAGTCAGCCATGAAAATAGACGTCTGAAAATATTTGATTGCGGTGTTTTCTCTATCTCAAACGAGCAGAGGCAGCGCAGCGGTTCTTTGTGAAAAAGTCTCGCGATACCGTTGGTAGGGAAGTCATGAAGATGGACACTGCCTGTATGTTCCGCGGGAAGTTCCGAGCGTGGTTTGGATCCTGTTGTGACATGAGCGTATTCCGACGGAAAATCCGGTTTTAAGCCGATGGCAGCGTAGTCCATTTTTGTTTCGTCAAAACCATCTTTCCAACTTACATTTTCCAGTAGGGCGGATTGAGCGTTGTCAGGTCCGTTAGAGCGCAAAGGCGCACCTTGAGTGTTCAGAACATAGATGTTACGAAAGATCTGATCCATCGCCATTTTGGGCCAGTCGAGAAAGATGCCGTCTGGTTCCCAGTCCATCATGCTACTAACTGCGGCGGTGTCGGTGATAGTGATCTGTTCAAAGGTGTTGGTGGAACCACCATCTGGATTGTTGATGTTGGCGGCATGCAGCGCTCCCATGTCGCCGCTGTCCTGTCCGCAGCGGTGAATGCGGAGATGGTGAAGATAGTTGTTGGACGTGGGCGGCAGGTCGGTGGTGATCGGTGGACCATATTGCGTGCCGGTATTGCCGCGCAGGGTTACGGCATAGCGGGGGGAGTAGGATAATTCGCAGAAGGAGATTTCATTGGCGCTGGTGTTCATCAGCTCGATGCAGGCTGCGTAAAGACCGAGCTGACCGACATGGCGGATCAGGGTGTTACTGATAAAGTTACGCTTAGAGGTGTCGGCAGTCGGTTGGTCAGCGACAGCTTTAAAACGGTTGGAGATAGTGATGCCGCTGATACCGATGTTTTCAACCAGGCAGCCATAGATGCTGTTATGCGTGTTGTCTCCGACTAGCAGTATTCCATGACGACCGGAATTGACGAAGTGGCAGTTGCGGACAGTGATGCCGGTTGTGTTGGACATTTTTAAAAGAGCGTGATCGCTGCGCCCCCAAGCGTGTTTCCACCAGAAAAGCGAGGGCGATATGGCATCGCTTTCCTCAAACCGCAATCCTTCAAATTGTAAATTGCGTACTGGATTTGATGAGTCGGTGCCACACAATTCAACCAGAGTTTTGAGAAGCGGCAGCGTTATATTGAGTTTGTCCGGATGTTTTTTCCTGAGCGGGATGCAATAGAGTGTGCGTGTCGGATGGTCGAAGAAGAACTCGCCCGGTTGATCCAAGAGTGCGAGTGCATCTTCGAGAAAGTAGCGGGCACCGCTGAGAATTTCGGTGGAGTCGCCCATGTTGTTGAATTCAATGCGGCGGGTCTCGCGATTGATAGCGGTGACAGCGCAATTCCAGCGGTGCCAGTCGCAGATGCCCCACGGAAAAATATTTACTTTGAGCTGCGAAATGCTCAAATCCGACGGGGGGGCCTCTTCCTCGGCATATTTAAACCAACTGCGCTGGATTTGATTATCGATCAGTTTGGGAGAGCCGTCGAGAGTGGTGAGATAATCGGCCGCCGCGTCCGGGAACGCCGAATCGTGACGATAGTTCGGCCAGCGGGCTTTGCGCAGACGTTTTCCGCTTTCGTAAAGCGTGTCAAATGTTATGCCGGAGGGGATTTCTGTTTTCCAGATACGTCGCGAATGCCTTTGCCAGCCGGTCAAATGACAGCTTCCTGAAATACGCGCTTTGCCTGATCCGTCGGCTGAAATCCATTTCACATTTATGTTTGCTAGTCCCGCATCTGCCTCAGTGAAACGTAGTGTTTCAGTTTGGCGATAAACACCGGCATGAATAAAAACGGTGATATCTTCGGTTGCATCCGGCAGGTTTTCACGGACGGCCTCCGCCGCTCTGTTAAGAGTGGCAAGAGGTTTTTGGGCGCTGCCGGAGTTGTCGTCTGAGCCGGTTACGGCAACATGCAACTCCAACCCGTGAGCGGCACTGCTCAGAAGCAGCAAAGCAAAGCTAATTTTTGAATTAACGTTATGGTTCAGCATTCACCGCCTGTTGCTTGTTTATCTGAGTGTTCCGTGAAACAGAGTTAACGAACGAACAAAATTGTTCCGGGGTCGGTTACTGTCACCTGCACTCGTGAGGCACTGCTAAGTTCGCCATCGGATGCTATAAACAGCAGTGAGTAAACACCGCTTTCGCTGAAGACAACGTCGGTTGTTGGAGAGCCGGCATCGGTGAAACTGACCGCAGATGCGTTTTCGGAGATAACACTCCACTGCGTTGTGAGAGCTCCGAAATCCGGTCGTGCGTCATCGTATACTTCCGAGTTTAAAGTAAGTAATTTGCAAGTTGATGCTTTCAGTTGACTGTCAGTATCAATGACCGGCGGGTGATTGACAGCGTGATCAACGGCCAGTAGACGTGCTTCTTCATCGGTGATGAAACGCGAATACACGCGGGCATCGTCGATGACTCCGTCGAAATTGCGAATCCCATCTCCATAAGCATTCAGATTGCCCAGCATAAATGCGTCACTCCATTCCACAGCACCCGGAAACTCAGGGTTATAGATATTGGAAAGAAGTTTTTGCCCGTTGACATACATTGTCTGACGCGAGCCTTCCGCCATTGCCCTGCGGTCAAACAGTACGGCGATATGATACCATTGATCTTTCTCAAAACCATCCCATTTCCAGTAATGATCGGTATTGCCAGTGCCGATTCCACGTGTGGCTAAAGTAATGTTTTTTGAATCAGTGTCGTAAATGATATAAAAATTGGAGCCGCACTTGAAAATACGCTGATATTTGTTACCTGTCGCCAGGCTGCTATAAGCATCATCATAATAAATCCACGCGCAAAATGTCATGGTTGTTGCATTAGTGGGAAGATGGGCGGCTACGGCCACTGAATCAGTTCGCGGGGTGCGCAGACCATTACCGGTTTTGCCGGGCTGCAGAATCGCCTGAAAACGCAGAGATAGGGTGTTTGTGCCGGAGCTGTCGTCAGCTGTACCAAGTGCCGGATCGTCATCCATGTTCCAACTGTGTTCCAGTCCGCTGTTAATATCGCCGCTCGGGAGATTGACGGTTACAGTGATATCACTGTTGCTTTGAGCGAAACCGTCGTCAGCCGCTATTCTGATTGTATAGGTACCTTCTTCAGTGAATTCGGCTGTTGTTGCGGCACTGAATGGATTTGCGAAGAACACTGTGCCGGGACCGCTGAGCTGACTCCAGTTTAAGCGTACAGTGCCGGGAATAGAGTCGTCGTTGATCTGCGCTGTGAGTGTCAACTGGTCGCCGAGAACCAGTGTAGCAGAGGTGAAATCGGGGGTAATTACCGGAGCACTGTTTTCTTCCGGTGCTGCTGCGGAACGTGTCACCTGCACCTGATCGGTGATAGTTCCCAGTTCGGTTTCAGCGGTCAGTTTAAAGGTGTAAATCCCTGTCTCAGGCAGAGTGACCTCGGTTACCGCTACGCCGGGAGTGGTGAAGATCGGCGATTCGCCTTCAGGTGCCGATGCAACACTCCACTCCAGTTTGGCATGCAGGTAGTGCATAAAAGAATCATTGCTGGTAAGCGTGCCCTGCAAAGTTGTCTGATCGCGTGCGACGCTTTGATCTGTGCCCGCGTCAACTTGCAGCGGGGGTGTTATGATAGATAGCGAGAATATCACGGTCGGACAGGGCAACATTATAAAGTCTGACATCATCCATGAATCCCTGCAAGGGACGGGTGCCGTTAAGTCCAGTGTTACCCAAATAACCTGATCCAGCCGGTATGGTTTGTGTAAAAATTTTTTCCGGCATGGGGTTGTTGCAGCGCACGCCGTTAATGTAAAAAATCGGCCAGACCACACGATCGGTTGCGTTGGTATAGCGTTGTTGATAAACCACCGCAGCATGAAACCATTCACCGGTTTCAAACTTGAAGGGAACTGATGTGGCGGTTGTCCAATTGTTTTGAGAGTTCATGCCCAAAGTAAACTGACCGGGCTGACTCTGAGGCATGTGATAGTAAAGTGGACCCATTTGCATGATGCGAGGCAGGATATTGTTATAAGCTTCCATGAAAACCCACGCGGAGATGGTCATGTTTGTCAATTCCGGATTGGTGAAACGCGCCCATGAGTCGCCTGTGCCGTTGAAATGCGCGGCGCGACCGAAACGTCCGTTTTCTACAATACTGACACCGGAACCGAAGGTTGCGTCGCGTCCGTGGCCGGAAGAGTCGACGAAAACTGTAGCATTGGTTTCATCATCCAATCGCCACCAGCCGATCAAACGCTCGGATACAGGTTCAGCAGTACACTGCATCAAACCACCGAAACAAAACAGAAGAATCATTGATGTGATATTTGCCTTTTTCATAACCGTTCTCCTCAACATGATTTAAGAATTATATACGAGAAACACTTGCGCCAATTGAATACAAACTACCCAATGTTTATTATTATGATATATCTTAATTAGGATAGTCAACTATAAAAAATGGATAAAAAAGCACTATAATTTATTTTGATATATCAAATAAAGCTTTTTAGTTGGCATTCGAAAGTTGAATACCCAAACGTCCTGCGAAGCACATCTGATGTTTTTTTGAGCAACGTGCCGAGTTTGGCGAGACAAAAAAGCCGGTATGAAGGCGTCGTTAACGCCAAAAAAAGTGACAACTTTAAATCAGGACTTGACCGTTGTAAAAATTCAATATCCGGCGCTTTTCATACTTGATTATGAAGCTAACACGAAAAATGCTGAGATGATGGGTCGGACTATGCCCTATTTCATAAAAGCCATCCGCAGTCGTCATTTCACTGTGCCGATAATGGTTTTAACGAAGATTCGTTATGCCAAAGAGGCGATGGATACCGTGCCCTCTGATAATGCTCCGCTGGCATCTGGGCCGGCGGAACTCAGGGAAATACAGCGCAAGTCAGTGCGTCGCGACGTTCCAGAACAATTGGCATGGCAGATCGTATTGTTGAAGGTGGACTCCCTTTTTACAGTCGGGAGTGGATCAAGATCGGAACAGGCTACAGCTTGCAAACCACAAGAAGTCGCAAGCTGGGTTGCGAGCGCAATCCGCATTAGTCGCTGTTCAATCAACCTTTCTAAATTTGACGCCGTCGCTCACAACATAACCCGGAAAGCGGTTAGCGACAACCGTGACGACAGCGTTCGGTTCTGTGAAATCGTAGGTTCCCAGGTTCATCCATTGACCGCCGTTTTTGCTCTGGTCGATTAAAAGCTCAGTTTCGCCCGCCGCGTGTTTGATCCGATAAGGAACTGCGTTATAGCGGTGGCCGCCTTGTGTGTTCCACCAGGCAAAGAGTTCGTATTTCCCGGAGGTTGGAATTGCCGCGCTGTAACTGATGCTCCCTTTAGAGCGCGGAGCGATATAATAATATTCATCCTGGCGTTTTTGCGGTGATTTGCCGCTTTTCTGCCAAGGCCCTTGTTGCGTTACGCTGATTTTTATGCCATTTAGCTCCAGAATCTCCGGTTCAGGCGGTGGCAGCCGCGCCGGTTTCATCTCCAGCTTGTCTAAATCAGCGATATGCACGCGCTGAACCTCGACTGACCGTTTACGACCGGAGTGCGCGACATACAAATATCCATTATGTTCAATCATGTGCGGATAGTCGATGAGACGTCCTCCCACCAGATAAAACATTCGATCGAAAACCATTCCGTCATCACTGACCGCAATCGTCATAGGATCGCGCTTGAGCGGGTTGGGATTGGATATCAGTACATATTGGCCGTTGCTGATGCGCATGCCGAATATTTTGGAGGTGGCGTCGGGAAAGTCGGTTTGCACAGGAGCGGACCAGGTGCGGCCGTTGTCGGTGGAGAAGGCGCGGTAAAGATAGCCGCCACGCCGGTTGTCACGGAACAGAGCAACCAGCGATTTTCCGTCCGGCAAGGTCCACCACAGCGGCTCATTAGCTTTCAGTGCGCTCTCTTTAACGGTGACCGGAAAAGAGTGCCAGTCATTCAGCGCTTTGAGACCGCCCACCAGAAATTCGACACCGCTTTTAGTGTAATCAAATTTACGGCGAGACATCGCCCATTCTCCGGAGGGCATTTTATGCGGCGGAAAATTATTGATGGCGTTTTGATGCACACTTCCGACATCATGCCAACTTGTGCTATTAGGATCATATGAGAAAGCGCGTAAATCCAGGCTGGGA
>CAYOQJ010000068.1:0-116342 GCA_964406095.1 uncultured Lentisphaeraceae bacterium | reverse complement strand
TCTTTCCGGCAAGGGAGGCAAAAACGCCTCCTTTGTCCGGAAGTTATCAACAGCAACGCTTTGTTCAACAACCACTTGCGGGTCTGGGACAAGCTCTATTATAACTCTAATCACGACCGGAGAGGGTCGGGTACACTCTGGCATGATCGCTTCAAAAGCGTGTTGGTGGAGGAGAGCGAGAGCGCGCAAGTGACAGTGGCGGCGTATATCGACCTTAATCCGGTGCGGGCTGGGATGGTGGAGGATGCAAAAGAGTATCGTTGGTCAGGCTACGGCGCGGCGGTCGAACGAGGCGGACAATCACTGAACGGAATCGGCAAGTTATTCTGCGGCATGGATTTGAATAAGCGCAAGGTGCTGGCGCAATATCGCAAAACGCTATACTGCGAGGGGGTGTGCAGGCTCAATGCGTTCATGGGAGCGGTGTCGAAGTCGGGCTTTACGCAAAGTGTGATTGACAAGGTGTTTGATTAAGAGGGAGAGTTAGCGGTTGCACAAGTGCTGCGCTGCAGGGTAAGATATTTAACGGATGGAGTGATAATCGGTGGGAGAGACTATGTGGATAAAATGTTGGTTTCACAGGAACAGTTCAGCGCACTTCGCAGGAAACGGGGAGCCAGGAGGTTAGCGAACGGGCACTGTAGCTGGGACGGTCTGTGCGTTGCGAAAGAGCTACGTTCATCCGTCTATCTGCACTCAGAGTGCCAATTGGATCCCCAAACAGGCAATCAACGTTTTGAACAAATTGGTGAATAAAAAGCTTAAATATATTTCAGTTGTGGCTATTTGTATCATACTGTCGCAATCAGGTTGCGTAAAAGATGGCGAAAGCATCAACAGATTAGAGTGGAGCTGCATGAGCACCACAGCGGCTGTACAGTCCGCCAACCTGGAAAGTGCCGCACAACTGCGTATGATAGCAACGCAGCAATTTGAAGAGGTAGAGCAGGAGTTTTCGGCATGGCGAGCAACCTCCACGCTGACAATGATAAATCAGCGTGCTGGCACGAATAAGAAAACTCCGGTTTCATGTGCATTCACCAATCTTCTGCAACTCTCAGTTGTAATGCATCACAACAGTGGTGGAGCATTCAACCCCCTGCTGGCTCCAGTTTTGCACATGTGGGGATTCGGCAACTTAAAGACCACACTACCAGAGCCTCCCCGGACAAATGAGCTTAGAGCAGCACTGAGACTAGCTAAACTAAGTGACATTAAAATTGAATCAGATGGCACAGTATGCACAGCACGTTTGCTAAGAAAAGGCATGCAACTGGATTTTGGTGCCATTGCCAAGGGGTATGCTGTTGACCTTGCCTGGCGGCAGGCTGTCAAGCAGGGCATTTCGAACGTTCTGATTGATCTGGGCGGTAATCTGCGCGTCTTGGGCGAGGCCCGTCCCGGACGGGGTGGTTGGTTAACCGGCATTAAAGATCCCTTCAACGCAAGGCACCTGATTGCCAGAATTATGCTTTATGATGGTGAAGCTGTGGCCACCTCAGGCAACTACGAGCGTTTCATAGAGATCGAGGGCAAAAGGTACGCGCACATTATTGATGGACGTAGTGCCTGGCCGGCAAATGGTACAGCCAGTGTAACGGTTATAGCGTCGGATGCCGTAACGGCCGATGCACTTTCCACCACTCTTTTTATTCTGGGAGCGGATGATGGCCAGCGGATGATTGCTGAAAACTATCCTGATGTACTGGCTCTCTGGATACCGGTTAAGCAGCCGGTTGAGATCATTGCCACCGACAACATGCGGAAACGTCTACAACCCTAGCGATTCATAGAATTGCACCGAATTGCGATGAATTACTGGATTTGAGGGCGCATATGCAAATCGTTGCAATGGAGATGAATGCTACACTTTTTAACCAAACAGCACACTAAAGTGTGTACTACGAGCTTAACAATGTTTGTAGTACAGTCCCGCAGGCACGAGCCTGCCGAATGAGACCATTCAGCCTCTTTTGAACTAAATTGAATCGCTGACCGTGTTGTTTTCAATAATCCATCCCTTGCTCCAGTTGGTTCCGATCAAACCGACTTGTTCTGCGGTTGGCGGTGCCCAGGGAGTCGCCGCCTGACTCATCCGAAACCCACTGACTGTAATATAATTTATGCCGATTTGTTCAGGACGTGACCTTTAGAACTTCCCACTCTTCCCCCTCTTTCTCTTTCTGTAAACAGCGGGTGGGGTCACCCGCCCTACAGTTACCTCCGTGTTCTCCGTGACTCTGTGAGAAGCCTTCTCTCTCCACACACTCTAGCCTGTAGCCTGTTCTGCCGACTGCCACTGCTGACTGCGACCTCTCCTCCTTTGCGTCTTGGCGGCTTTGCGGGAAACTCTCCCAACTTTAGCACTGTTCACTCTTCACTCTTTCTCTACCTTCACACACTCCCCCCACCCCCCATGTTTATGGGGGATGACTTCGCTTTTAATTTTTTGTATGATTACCGTGTTGTTTAGGTTTTTTTTCAATAAAAATGCATAAAAATGGAAATGGAGTACAATTATGAAATGTATGCGTTATGTCAACATCCTGTTGAACGTCTTTAATGTGATGCGCTCTTTCGATACTAGGATAATCGGCCTGTCATTCGTGTTTTTATGGCTCTGTCTGAGTGCGGTTGAACTACGTGCTGACAACACCTGGGACGGTGGCGGAACGGATGACAACTGGTCAACCAACGCAAATTGGAACAATGATGTTTTACCGGATTTCAACTCCTTTCTGTATTTCTCCGGCAAAACCCGTCTGACTCCCTACAACGATTATACCGATCTCACGGTCAACGGTATTCGTTTCCACCGCGGAACCGGTGTCGACAATTTTGTGCTGAGCGGTAATCCAATCACACTCTCGGGGAACATCGACAGTGACACCGGACTTGCCAACGGAACCTATGTTCAGACTATTGATCTTGATATGATAATCAATCAAACAAACAGCATTATATCCAAGGGCGGTAATGGGGATTTCGGTATGGCGATCGTCCTCAGCGGCGACATCAGCGGCAGCGGCGGGTTGAAAATTGAGTGTCCGCAAACCGATAATGATGCCTATATAACCCTCAGCGGCAACAACACCTTCACAGGTGGCGTTTACATGCAACCAAGGACCAGACTGTATGTATCCAGCGATGCGAATCTCGGCGACGGAGGCGAACTCGCTATCGGACAGAACTGTATGTTTTACGTCACGGAAAGTTTCGCGACCGACAGAGCCGTCACCGTAAACGGCGGTAACCCGCAGATCAATGTCGATGCCGATAAGACATTCACAATCAACGGAAGTTATACAGCGGCCCCGGGATCTACTCCACGCAAAGGCGGATCTGGAACATTGTTGTTAAACGCTTCAAACGAGTGGAACAGCACGGCATTGACATCAGTTTCAGACGGAGTCTTTTTCGGCCACAGTTTTGCGATGAATAACGGCACCCTGAAATTCAACGCCGGCAGTTCCAAACTCGACAATCTCTCCGGTGCTCCGATGATCATGAATAGAATGGAAGGACTGGATCTCACATCCGGGTTCGATTTTATAGGCACTCACGATCTCGACATAAGCGCCGCCCAGGCGGGTTTTGTACAAACTAGCGGAAGCATTCGCAATATTATAGTTGTAACCAATACCCTGACCATGAGCGGCATTCTTACCAGCGGAACTGCGGCAACCGGCAGTCGGGTTGACGGCAAACTCGGCAAAGGCGGGTCGGGACGACTTGTGCTGACAAGCGTCAGCGACTACACAGGCGGAACAGTTGTTAATGCTGGTACTCTGGAATTGCAGAGCAACGATGCCCTGCCGCCGAACGGCGCAATTGAACTCAGCGGAGGCACTCTGGATATGGGCGCAGTGACCAACACGCCTTCAACGCTGAATATGGCCACCGACAGCACGCTCGCGCTCGGTAGCGGTCAGCTCAGCTTCACATCGCAGACCAATGCATGGAGCGGACGACTGGCATTGACCGGTGAACTGGGTCGCACCACACTGCGTTTCCAGCCGCCACTGACAATCGCGCAACTCAGGCAGATCGATTACGCCGGCGGTTCCGTCTACCTGACTGCTGATGGTTATCTGCGGCCAGTGCCGCGCGAAACAATAATTCTAGTGCAATAGCGTCGGACAGATGGATGGTGCGGCTGTTGCTATCGCCCTGCGGGGCGGTGCAGGTTAAAGGGCGAAGACTGATTGCGACGACACAGTCGACGCAATGACAAGTGGAAATGTAGTAGCCTCTCTATGAGCGGCATCCTGAATCTCATTACTTAACGGAGAGATTATCCGTAAATGAACCAAGCTCATTTAACCGCAGCAGCGAAGCGGCGGTTGACCTCATTCCAGTTGACCACGTTCCACCAGTTGCCGACATATTCGCCACGCTTGTTCTGATATTTCAGATAGTAAGCGTGCTCCCAGACATCCAGTCCCAGAATCGGTGTACCCTGTTCTATCTCTGGCAGGTTCATCAGCGGATTATCCTGGTTAGGAGTTGAGGTGATCTTGAGCTGTTTATCGGAACTCACAATCAGCCAGGCCCAGCCTGAACCAAAACGAGTTCCGGCGGCTTCATTGAAACTGGATTTCATCTGATCCATTGAACCGAAAGCGGTGTTTATCGCTTTGAGCAACGCCTCACTCGGCCGTCCGCCCCGACCCGCAGGCGCCATTACCTGCCAGAAGAGCGAATGATTAAAGTGTCCACCGCCATTGTTACGCACTGCCGTACCGAATTTAGCGACATTCTGTTGAATCTCTTCCAGCGACATACCGGCCAGTGCGGTATTCGCGGCAATCTGGGCATTCAGCTTTTTGACGTATCCGTTATGATGTCTGCCATGATGAATCTCCATGGTTGTTTTGTCGATATATGGCTCAAGCGCATCTGTCGCGTAAGGCAACGGAGCCAGCTTGAATTGAGCTGCGGTAATCAGCGGTAGCAATGCCATTACAGCTATATGTAAAAGGTTTTTCCTGTTTTGTTTCATAACATATCTCCTTTTTTGTGTGATCTTTGTTCGTTACCTCTCCGCCACGACATTCCATTTTCCCGGTTTGAGATTGAATTTTATCCAGCAGTCGCACTCACCTGCGTAAAGCTGCGAGGTGGCTCTGCCTTTGTCATAAACCGAACTACCGTTAATGGTCACCCTGCTTATGCCTTCCTTTTTAGGGATGCTTACAGCACTTTTCGTGCCCACAGGCACGATCAACTTCATTTCAAAATTATCGCTACGGTCAAGAGTCAATTCGATATTGCCAAAACGGGTCGGCACCACGCTTGCGACTCTCTTGATACGGCCTAGTTGCGGACGCACGGCAAACTCTTTGAACGCGGGTCGGATTGGCGCAATGCCCGCGCCATACTGGCTCAGCACCGTGAGCGGACCACCTGACCAAGCGTGGTTATAGGTTCCCCCGCCGTAGCCCTTCTTACCGATACCCCACCCCTCCCAGAGGGTGGTACAATGCTGGTCTTCGATCTGTTCCGACCAGCGTTTGAGCATGCGTTCCTCCGCTTCCTCGGGCGCATCCATCAGATAGAGAGCCTCAAGCACATACTTCTCCATGTACGGGCTGGCCTCATACTGACTCTTGAGTTGTCTGCGAATCGCCGAATAATAACTCGAATCGGCAAGTCCCGCCACCACAGCCATTGCCTGGGCGCGATCATCGGTCAGCCCTTTGTAACCGGGAGTGCGATATTTATCGCCTTGCCAGAAGGTTTTATTAAAAGCACTCTTAATGGAGTTCATCTTTGTCTGGTAACCGGCGATATCGTCCTCGTTGCCAGTCAGCCGGGCCATCTCGATGCAGGCTTTAAGGGTCAGATAAACCCAGGCATTCTCCAGCACTGCGACATCTTTGTTTTTTCCCCAGTCGGTCCAGTCCCAATCACCGGTGCGGTGAATCACCAGACCCTGATCATTCAGTTGCCAGAGACTCATATAATCGCGCACATTCGGATAGACATCCACGATGGTCTGGCGGTCGGCTGTGTACCAGTAGTATGTCCAGAAACCGTACCATCCCACACTGGCCAGCATCTGACGTGGCAGCTCTTTATACCAGGTGCCGTCGTGCGGATTTTTAACCGCCGGATCAGCCGGAATGCCAGCTGGCACCGGTGAATAAAGCACTTGATCATCGCGTTGCCAGCGTGCCAGCTCATAGATACCTTTTTTGGCCAGTAGCGCTCCTTTGACGGCATCGAACACATAGAAAGCCTCACCCAGTTCGTTGACGGCATCGCCCCACCACTGCGCACGTTCCCGGTCGGGACAGTCCATATAGGTATCTCGCATAGTCACATAGAGTGTCTGCATCGACTTCTGCCAGAGTGTGTTGAGTTCTGGCAAATCGCATTTGAACGAACCGACAAAATCAGCGTTATAACCGGTTTCACGATATTTGAGATCGAGCACCTCGACTCCCTCCGGCACAAAGTAGTACATCTCATGTCCGTTGATCCAGCCCAGCGATTCATACTCCTGGGTGCCCTCGCGGGTGGTGTATTCAGCACGCAAGTTGAAAGCACCGCCGCCCTGATAATTATCGGTCTGAATGGTAATCGTTTTCCCGGCGGATGCTCTGATCTTGAGCCAGGGTGTGAAATGGGCATTATACGGCAGTTTACAGAGCAGCCTGCGCATTCCGTTGGTGGTGGTATCCTCAGTGATGGAGAGATAATCCACCAGACCGGAATCCGCCCACTGCGCAATCGGACGTCTGATCAATTCATTCCAGGGCGCACAGGGCGGTTTGCCGACGACCGAAGCCTGTGGCCAGCTGTGATCGTTATAGAGTTTCTCATGCCAGCGGGTCAGCTGCCTGCGGGCATCAAAGGCGATATTGGACTCGGGCAGACGAAAGTTAGGTTGTGGATTCACGGTTTCCGTCAGATAGGCGGGGTTACGCCGCACCTTCCAGGAGCCGTCACTTACAATCCTCTGACCGTCGGCATCCAGTTCAAAGATCAAGCCGCATCTGCCGCTACTGTTGTGGGAAAAGCCCTGTTTCCCGAAATACCAGACTAGGATGGCCACACTGTTATGCCGATTTTTGAGATAAGCGGACAACTCCACCTCATCATAATAGGTGTCCCGGGGTGTCGGCCCGCGTTTGAGCTGTCCTTCAAACACCACCAATTCGCCATTAACCCACAGCCAGTATTTGCTGTCGCAGGCGATATGCGCGACAGCTGATTGCGGTTTTCCCTGCAGATTGAAATTTTTGCGGAAACAATACCAGCTATTGGGAGTTTCTGCACTATCCGCCGCGATCCACTGCGCCTGCCAGTCGCGGCGGGTTGTCTGCGCACTGGCAGAGAGTAAAGCGTGAATCGAAAGAAGTAAAACGACAAATTTAATCCAGCTCATAACTATGAATTCCTTATCATGCAAATGATTTAATGATTTTTATAAATCCATGCCCTACCGAAAAACCGGCAGGGACAAAAATTGCTTATGCAATCGCAAGCATCTCTGTTACGGCTCCATGGTATGATTTGTCAGCTCTTATGTCAAGCAGTGCTGATAATGAGGATTTTTTGCTATACCCCCTTCCTAAGGACGTTAAATGCGTTCTTTTTACACAATTTAATCATGTCTGAAAATAAAGAAGGTACATTATCTTCAGGGGGTCAATTTCTAAGTATGTCGTTTGAAAAATTATCGAAGCCAATGTTTAATGGAAGTATTTGGGATAAACGAAATTTGACACGCTAAGATGAACCCCGATTCTATTGGCTTTGCTCACAGCGCAAATAGCTCATAATGCCCCTGGCATTGAGGTGCGGTTTGCTGTCGGGCGAATGATCACTTCAACTGCCGATTAGATGGTTGTATAGCCACCGGGAGTTTGCGGACAGTTTCAGATGAGGGCGGTACTGAAATAACGTTCCGCGCGGTCCGGCAGGATTGTGACGATATTCTTATCCTTTCCGATTCTGTGGGAGAGCTGGACCGCCGACCAGATATTGGCACCGGAAGAAGTGCCGACGAGCGCACCCTCTTTCAGCGTAAGCATCCGGGCGGTTTCAATCGCGTCGTCATCGGTCACGGTAATCACCTCATCAATCATCGATACGTCCAACACATCGGGGATAAAGCCGTCGCCGATACCCTCAATCTTATGCAAACCGGGCTCATGCCCGAGCAGGGCTGAGGCGTTAGCCGGCTCGACCGCCACCAAAGTGATTTCAGGATTGCGTTCTTTGAGGAACTTACCAACGCCAGCCAGCGTGCCGCCGCTGCCGACACCGGCGACAAAGGCATCTACCTGACCCTCCATTTGTTTCCATATCTCCGTAGCGGTGGTGAGGTAGTGAACCTCGGGATTGGCGGGATTGGTGAATTGGGCAGGTATGTAGAGACCGGGTATCCGCAGTTTAAGCTCTTCGAGTTTTTTAAGGCACCCATTGAGGCTCTCGGCAGCTGGTGTGCAGATTAGTTCACCGCCGAAGGCTCTGATAATTTTGCGACGTTCCTCGCTCATATTCTCAGGCATTACGATGATTACACGGTAGCCTTTGTGAACTCCGACAAAGGACATACCGATCCCCGTATTACCCGAGGTGGCTTCGGCAATCACCATACCCGGACGCAGCTCGCCACTTTTCTCAGCCTTTTCAATCAAATGGCGGGCTACGCGATCTTTGACACTACCACCGGGATTGAGATATTCCGCCTTGGCGTAAATTGGAAAATCGGTAATTTTCTCCAGCCTTAGCATGGGTGTATTGCCGATTGTGTTCAAAATATTCGTATAATATTCCATAACATTTAATCCTGCACGGAGTTGGAATTCACATGTGGAAGCAACACAACGCGACTGTCGCTTATTTGTCGAAAACTCGTTTTGTGATTATGGTTCTCAGGGTGCTGTAAACCACAATTGCTGTAAAAAACCCATTGAGCGGGGCTATGCCGAACTTCATTAGAAAAGCTCCCGCGACACCGCATATCCAACCTGCAAAAGCCAGAGGACAGAGTGCGGGAATTGAGCGGAAAGGCCGCTCAAAATCGCGTTCGACAATCAGATAGTGGGCCACAATGAGTCCGCCGACCGGTGGCACCGCTATGCCGATAAGTTTAATAAAACTCAGAAAGCTGTGTAGCAATCCGCTGCGGGTCATCACCACTCCCACCGTTGCGGCAATCAGACAGCCGGTCACAATCCAGAACTTGTCGTTGAGCACACGCAGATCGCGTTCACCGGTGAAAACCCGGGTGATATTCATCACCGCCAGAGAAAATGAATAAACTATTGCCTGACCGGACGTCAATCCAAGTATCAGATAGATAAAGAGGGCCACAACGTCGAGTCCCATAGCATCGAGAATGGTCACCAGGTTGCCTTCACCGGCACCGAGTGAGCAGAAAAGACCAACCGCTTCCAGAATTGTCACGCACAGAAAGGCACCGACTGTCACAAAATACACGGTGTGCGGCCGACGGGCGAAACGTGTGATGTCGGAACTCAAAGTTCCACCGGTCATCCAGCTTGCAGTCACGAAAGAGAGCACCGCAATCCACGGCAGCGGCTGGGTTGGCACAGCCTGCGTGAGTTGGTCAAATCCCACTTTGGAATGAACTTTGAACAAACCGATTATAATAAAAAGGGCCAAAGCAGGCACTCCGACTCTGCCCAGCATACTCAGCCCCTTGAAGCCAGCCAGATTCACAGCACCGACAATCAGAATAAAAAGGAGCAACCCGACATAGGGAGAGAGCCCCGGGAAAAAAGCTGAAAGCTGTGTGCCGATCAGCGAGGCATAGACACTGACGAAACTGACGTTGATAAAGGTTATCAGTGCCGTAACGACAATCTGTCCGTACATCCCGAAAACCGGACGCAGCATAACCGTTGAAGAACGACGGGTGCCGGCACCGATAAAACCGATTGTCCCGGCATAGAGAGCAAGAATCATATTACCGCCCAGCAGTGCGCTCACTCCCCGCCATAATGTGACACTCTGACCGACCTTGGTGCCGATTAAAAAAGCAGTTACGCTCAACACAAATCCCGCGAACACAAAAAAAATGCTGCTCAGACTTTTAAACTGTGCTTCAACCACTCCGCCGCTTAACTCATCTGTCATTTCAAACTACCTCAATGATAAATTCCGCCCGAACGATACTCCGTCCAAACCGTCTCAAACCAGGTGTCGCCAACCGGCAAAGCTCGACACGCGACCCAGCGTTGCTGAATCCGACCACACTCATAACGACTCTCCAGAATTTTATCACGGAAGGTGATATCCTCCGGTACAACATGCCAGTTTTTCAAATCACCGATGTTGCTGCCGTCCTCGATAACCAGAGCTGAACCGCGCGATCCGACTCTCTGCTGGAGATAATACAATATTGATTCCAGATAAACAAGATGAGCCAGTGACAATTGACGCAGCGAAAGAACTCTGGTTGTTTCCGCGACATCTTTGAGTACACAACCATCCGAATCGAGTTTGCGCCAAAGTTCACGCGCTTGGGAAACCGCCTCTGAGAGGGTGCCCTCAACCCGGATGTGCGCTCCGGCACGGGACATTCTGCTGCGCAGTTCGCGCAGCAGTTCAGGTTGACTCACCCGGGCATTGCGACACCGCGCCAAAAATTCCCTGCACTCCGCGAGTGCCTGCCCCCCAATGCTTTCAACCACCCGTTGATCCAGGGTCGGATTGGAGTATCGCGCAGCGATAAACTCTGCCGCACGCAAGGCCCCCACCTGACCGGCATTCAGAGCAGACCCGCCTGGACGAGCGACACCATGCGAGCCATTGACCTCACCGACCGGAAAGAGGTGTTTGATATTAACCGATTCCCACCAATGATCCGCCGCCAAGCCGCCGTTATTATGCTGCGCGCAAACCGCTATTTCGAGCATTTCGTTCTCTATGTCGATTCCATGTTCAAGGTAGAGCTGCACAGCAGCCGGATTCATATGTCGCAAACGGGCCAGGGGTGTCGCCTGATGCGCCCCCGAACGGTTCAGATAGGCACGCGCTTCAGGCATAAGTGCCGCCGGTTCGTATCCAGATGGATTGACGCGGAAATCAAGAAAAACCCGCCTTTTTCTGATCTCGGTTTCAAGGTAGACATACAAGTCTATCCGAGACGAACCACTGAAAGCCCGGGCCGCCTGAAAGGGCCACTGATAGCCCTTGAGAAAGATGTCGGAACAAAGCGCGTCCGTGCCGTCATAATGCTCTGCCAGAAATTCGCGCCGCTCACTGCAACCATCGGATGCAGTTGAAATAAAGGTCGGAACAGACTGCATATATGTTCCAGAAACATTCCAGCGAAATTTGACAGAGGCCAGACCAAACTGGGATTCAGGCAGATTACATGCGGCAGCTCCCGCTTCCAGTGCCACCCCGACTGCGCCGCTATGTACCGCGGGATAAACACTGTGCTGATAAAGGCCACCCGGTCCACCAACCGCAAAAACAATATTCTCAGCGGCATAGAGGTGCTGTCCGCCCTCCGGATCGACTGCCAGCAGGCCACATACCCGTTTGCGACCGTCCTCTTCCGCCGTCAGCAGCTTATGGACAAAGCGGTTCTCTTCAATCGGAATTTTCAGTCGCCGCATCTCTCTGATCAGAGCCCGGCACATTTCGCGCGAGGTATAGGGTCCAACTGATGTGGCTCGTGTCGCAGGATCATGATCGGTTTTGTAACCAACAAACCTTCCCCAACGGTCACGCGGAAAATCAACTCCCAGTTCCACCAAATTAAAAAAAGCTCTCAACGACAACGCGGACTCGACCAGGGCCAAATCCCCATGGGTGCTACCGGCGCCGAGATAGCTGCGGGCCATTTCCACAGGAGAGTCAGAGTTGCTGCCGCAGAGCGCCATTTTGTAATAGGTCTGTTTGTCAGAACCGGTGTTGATAGAGGTGCCCATGGCAAGCCCCTCGGTCAAAACCAGAATACTGTCAACACCCCGCCGCTTCAACTGCACGGCGGCACTCAAACCCGCCGCGCCGGATCCTACAATAATGGTGTTAAGATATCGCATTTCGTCACCCATAAAAAAAGAGTCATACTCCGATTGCCAAGCTCCTGTTTCATTCTGATATCTGCTGACATGCCAGCCACCCGCACCCGCAACCGGATCGCCGTGATCCCGCCCGGACAAACTGCAGTCGGAGCATTTCATCCCGGATGCGGCTGATTTCTAGTAGTCTGCACAGTCACAAAATTCGTTTTTTTTGACAAAATTAACAGGATTGAACTCAGTGGATATTAATCATGTGAATCATGTAATCATGTCCTAAAATTTCTATTATACAGTGTACTGGTATCCGCCCTGCCGATCAGGCGTAGGTATGCATACCCTTAAAAAGGCGTGAGAGATTGATCCAGGTGAGCGTCAATATCACAAACAGCAATCCGATCCAAAGCAAAGCGGCCAGCAAGCGTGGGTAACGCAACCCGTAACGGTAACGCAGGTGAAAATAGGTACCGTAGAGCATCCAGGTGGCCAAAGACCATGTCTCTTTAGGGTCCCACTGCCAGTAGTGACTCCAGCATAGCTTGCCCCACAGAGAACCAAGCAGTAATCCAATCGTGATCAGTAGAAATCCAACCGCCGCGATCTGGCGTGAGGCGCACTCAAGCAGCAAGAGCCGACCCCGCTCTAATCGCAAAAACAGCGGTGCCACCACCAACGCCGCACGCGCCAACATAATATAACCGATCACATAACTGGCGACATGCGGAACAAAAAGCGGACTCTGCAACGCTGGCGGCAGACGACGTACCGCTTCATCAAAAATAAAACCGGCAGGTATGAGGATGATCAATCCAAGAAATGAGTCGCAAAGGGTCGTGTCGATTCCCTGTTTCCAGCGGCTGAGACGCGAAAGCGGCCATAAAAACGCGGCCATGCAGAGAAAAAACTCAAATAAATTCTGCATTGGCGGATGACCGGTATGCAGACCACGCCATACCAGCGAAACAACAGCGGTCAGAAATCCGGCGAACCAGAAACCGTTTTTAAGACATTCGATATCGCGGCGAACCTCCCTCTGCCGATTTCTTTTGCGGTCAACCCACAGTATCAGACAAACCGTTAGTGTTGCCGCAAAAAAGAGAGCGGAGAGGTAGATCAACAGCCCTTGAAGGGTATATTTAATCTGCACAATCAACCTCCTCAATTTGAGGAACCATACGTATCACTCTGCCGGTGAAGAGGACGATGCCGATGAAAAGCATGGTGAACCCGATGTACACAATTCGCAAACCGGGATCACGCACAAATTGCAATACCGTATAGGTCACTGGCTGATTCTGACGGTTTGTACTCTCGCCCCAGCTCATCTGATAGACCAGATAATCGCCGATACGAACCGGTTGGTTCACTCTGATATCCCGCGTAAAGGTCTCTTTACCAGGTTCACTGACGATCACACGGCTGCAATACTCTTTAATCGGCGGCATGCGTCCCTGCTTGCGATCATGCTCTGAACCCTCATAGTATTCGATGGTAAACCGATCTAACTTGACGGAGAAGTCGAGTTTGCCAACAAACTGATCGAGATAGTGACCCGCCCACAGCGAGTTCATTACATCACCCTCCGCGAGAGCCATGGAACCACCTAGAGGTGCGCGGGTTTTACCGGCCTCACCGTTTGAATGCAGCATGTTCATCATGGTCGAGCGATCCGGTCTGGCTGCGGCGACTCTTCTGCTTTCAACTACACCCCACAGCCATCCGGCAACTACCAACGCGCATCCTAGATGCAGAATTGCAGAGTCGAACCTGCGTCGCAACAAAGTCAGCACGCCCCGCACCGCCAGCAGCAGAAGCACCAATGCGGAAAACCCGAGCGCTGGCGGAGTTGACATCAGAGCACAGGAACTCTGAGAACCCTTGAATGCCAGAAATACTGATCCACCCGAAAGCAGCAGACAGAACACTGCAGCGACAACCGGTCCTGTGATTATATTAAGAATTTTTTTCATCAGATATTGTCGACACAGCCGTTTACATATAAAATCTGCGTCAGAAGTTGAGTGAGCGAAAATCTCCCGCAACTAAACCGGTTTTACGCAATCTACCTCAAGTTCAACCAGCAGATCATCACGGCATACATCCGCCTCAATATTTATCAGCGGCAGATTTTCAAGTTTGTTTTTTTGCAGCCAATTACGCCAGTTGTCCAGAAACTCAGATTTTTTAAGATACATCACGACTCGAGTCGCATCACTCCAATTCATCGCACGCGCCTTCATGATGCCCTCGACAACATCCATGGTCAGTTGAATCTGGCGGTCGACATCACCGACAAAAGCGCTCAGTCCCCCTGGCTCGATGCTGGCGGTGCCGGAAATCATCAGGGTGCGATAGTCGGGGGTACCAATTTCCACTGCTCTGCTGAACGAACTGCCGTAATCAAGTGCCGCGCACTGCAACGGAGAAGTGACCGGAATGATATAGGTGGAGTCATCTTTGGGTGTAACGGCGATCGCGCAAGCCGTGAATGCGGATCCATAAAGATTTGCCGAACCGATACCGGTGCTGGCCGGCACAAGACCATCATAAACATTACGCGAGCGGAAAAAATCATCGCGAGTCCGGTTAAAATCATCATACCAATCGAGAATATCATCCATGTAGAGCCAGGTACGCACCACATCATCAAAGGTCATATTCGCATCCTTGAGCGCATCCTCAACTGCTTCAAAAACAGCGGAGGTCTGTTCAATACGTGATACGCTTGTATCAGGGGGTAGAATACCGGTCAACAGACAATAACGTGCATGATTGTCCTCATAGCATAACCCGACTGTGCAATTATCACGGGTAATCAGGCTGGGCTTTGCCCCTTCAACAATGAACCGCTGATAGACTGGAGGCAGAGTGCCGTCACCGCCGCACAACCACATCTGTGGTATCTCAGTGCCTTTCACTCCGACACCAGCCTGTTTCAGTTCAGTCATGCTTCCCCAGCCGGTGAACGAGAAAACACGCCCATTTCTAACCTCGGGCAAACCCCGTTCGATATCGAGCACCCCATTCTCAGAGACACGCCAGACACCTCCGTTATTGATTCCCGTTTTATCCATCTCAACTATCCTTCACTTTTAACATTTTCCGAACGCCCGTGCCGGAAGACCGGCAACCTTATGTTCGTTCAGTAGGAAAGAATATACTCGGCAAGCACTTCAATCTGATTCGGGTTGAGTCCGCCGGTTTCTCCGTGCCTATCTTCAGGATTACATTTTGTAAACATTTCAGTGATGGTGAGTGCGCGTCCATCATACAGATATGGAGATGTGCGCCACACTTCCACCAGATGGGTTGTGTCAAAACTGCGGTTCTTCTCATTCCCAACTCCCAATCCGAGATCATATTTACGCAGATTGCTAAATAACTTTTCACCCTCCGGGCCGCAACTGGTTGGTGGATGACACTCTGCACAGCCGACTTGACGGAAGATTTTTTCTCCTTCCCGAGCTCTATCCGAGAGCGTCAGTTTTTGATTGCCTAATCCCATCCAACTTCTTCTTTTGACAAGATAGGGACTCGGTAGAGGCTTGAGTGAACGCACATAGGCATCAAGGCACAATGCATCCTCTTCGGGACGTACGACAAACTGGATATGAGTGAGCCCCTTACGGTTGCAGGTTTCCATATCAGGACGAATGCCGGTTACCATTGTCGGAGGAGTAAGATGACAATACACCAGACTTTTCGTCTGTTTGGGATTACCGATCCCGTCGTTGAGCAAATCCCAGTTGAGCGCATCAGCACGTCCGTCAGGGTGGCAACTTGCGCAACTCTGCCAATGCTGAAAACACATCGTTCCATCGTTCCAGAGCATCTCTCCGCGCCGCACGCGGTCGCCGGAAAGATCGACGGCGGGACCCAGCGCGATTTCGGTTAGCGGGAGTCTGGGTTTACGAAAATCCAGCCGCGCCAGCGTATCTTTGAAATACAGTGATACGAAGAGTTGATCGCCGGTCACAGCCACGCCGCGCACACCGTCGCCCGGTATTTTGATACGTCGGCGAATCGGAACAACAAACGAGAGATCATTCGGAACCGACTCAGGAGAAGATGTCACTTCGGTAACTTTTTCACCTTTTTCCGCCTTACTCAGCCGCTGATGCAGTGCCAAACGGTCGATCATGCTGATCTCAGATGTTCCCGCATGAGCCACAAAAAGATATTCGGTACAGGGTGACACTGCTACTCCCCAGGGGTTGGCAGCTCCCAGATCAACATCATCCAGCAGCACCGTATTGATATAATTACCGCTTGTGCCGTCAAAAACACTTAAGCCGGCGGTATTCATCCAACCCCGCTCCAATTGTGTGGTGGGCAGTTGAAAACGCGCCAGCGTATGTGTGATGTAAATAACCGCCCCATCCGGCGTGGCGCAGATACCACGCACACCGCTGCTGCCATTGGGCAGTCGCACATTTCTAACAACCTTATCTGTAGTTGTGTCGATTATCGACACATTGGCCGACACGACATCGTCGGTGGCACGCACATCAGGCAGATGGTTGGCCACAAAGAGCAGCTTGCCTCCCGCACCAAAAGCCAACGCATGGGGTTCACGGGAAACGCCGATCTCGGCTTTACGCTCCATCGATACCGCGTCTAAACTGACAATCATGTTGTCAAAACGACAGGCTGCATAGAGAG
Organism: uncultured Lentisphaeraceae bacterium; assembly: GCA_964406095.1. Lineage (GTDB taxonomy): Bacteria > Verrucomicrobiota > Kiritimatiellia > RFP12 > UBA1067 > M55B167. The sequence goes on along the minus strand of CAYOQJ010000068.1, from coordinate 99,666 downwards.
TTTTACCATCGGGTGAAATTACCGGCGCGAGCGGGGTGTGGCCAATCCCGACATCAGCGCAGATTTTTCCATCGACTATTCTGAGCAACCTGCCATCAAAACCACCTACGGCTGCGAAGATGGCTCCATCCCCACCGACCGCTATTCCGTTCGGGTTCGCAGGCAGTTCAATTTCGCTACTAAGTGTGCCGTCGCCGCTTGTATTGATGATCATGATCTTTGATGCACTGGACGCTGTCACATAAAGAAGTTTTCTTGCGGGATCAAAATCCATATACTCCGGCGAAAGATATTTTTGGGCATTAGTGGTAGATGCGCAAGCACCAAAGAAACATAGTGAAAGTAAAATAAATTTATTCATCAACCCCCTCTTAAATTTAAACATACCCTTTTGCGTCACAACCTCTTGCGCGAATCGCTGTATTGGTCATCAGTGCAACAATCAGGATAGTTTATTTATCTGTCAACGACAAGCACGAAATCCCTCTCCCGGCAGAAGCGGAAATCGTCGCTCGGGCGAGTAGCGGCCTTCGCTCTGCAAAAAGATTCACAGTCGTTTCAAACTCAGGCCGCCATCCACAGTGATAACCTGTCCCACGCAATAGGGCAGTCGGCCTTCAGCCATCGCCAGGGCTACTTCACCGATATCACGAGGCATACCCCAGCGTTTGACCACGCACAGGTCACTCTCTGTAATCAGGCGGTTGTACTTTTCCGTAGCAGCTTTGGTCATATCCGATCTGATGATACCAGGTCTGATTTCGAAAACCGCCATACCATGTGCGCACAATCGCGCCGCGAACAATTTAGTCATCATACTGACACCGGCTTTGGAGACACAGTATTCTGCCCGGTTAAGTGAAACTATCTCCGCCGAAATTGAGCTGATGTTGATGATCGTACCGCGAAAATCGGGATCGGCAGCCCGCAGTTCCAGCATCCAGGCGGCCACGGCCTGCGAGAGAAAAAACGGCCCCTGCAGATTAACCCGCAACAGGGTCTCGAAGCTCTCCTCCGAAACATCGAGAATGTCCCTGCGCTGTTCAGGTGCCACGCCAGCATTGTTGACCAGCACATCCACTCTGCCGTAACTCTTTCGCACCTCATCCAGGAGCATCCGGCGGTCGGAAGAATCGGCGATATCACTGGCACAATAGCTCACCCGGGCACCGAGATTCCGTAACTCAGTCAAGGCTGGTTCAACCTCCTGACACTCCCGGCGGCCGCTCAGTACCAAATTGTGTCCGGCAGCCGCAAATTCGCTGGCAATACCGAAACCTATTCCGCGGCTTCCTCCGGTTATCAAAGCAACTTTCTGCATGACTGTCCCTCCTAGCTGTAATCCAAACACGGTTGGCTGTAATATAAAATTAAATCACTTGCAAACGCACAGTTTTCTTTTCTATGTATCGCGCTTCAAACCTTTCAACAACTCAGCCGCGTAAATATCCCTGTCCCGCACCACGCAGCCGGCACAACCAACACCATCCTTCATGATCTGGGAACACAACGAACAGGTGGTGCAACATTTGCGTATATCCATTGCACCTTTTTCGAGTATATCCCTGACCGAGTCTGGATAAGCGAAGGCATTGCGACCCTGTCCAATCAAAGTGCACCAACCCTCTTCAATCAAACCGGCCGCAACCTGAGGCATAAGATGCCGCAACCAGGCCAGGGCTGCCGTGACAACCGGAACCTCAGGCAGAGTTTTCTGAACCTCACGTATTATGTTCTGGAAACGGACAACACTCCTGAGCGGATTCTCCGGCGGTGGCGGCATTCCGCGCAACGCATTGTCATGCGGCCGATTCATGTATGCCTGAAAACGTGGATAACCGATTGAAATATTGATCAGCGGCATTCCCAGAGCCGCGCACTCCTGCAACAAGCGCAACGGTTCGGCCAGATCAATCGGAACTTCATGTACGTTTTCATCCGGTGACCTGTCATTCACTACGTTCTCGGCCACACCCCAGCCATAGGGATAAGCAGACGGCTCAAGCACTGTGCATCTGGCAGTCACAAAATGTCCCCGCGGCAACGCCTCTTTAATTCTCTGAACACACTCGCTAAAAAAGCGGGTACGGTTTTCATAGGAACCGCCAAACCGCCCGGCCCGACGACGCGCTCCAAGCAGCTCGGCCACGAGATAACCATGCACAGCCTTCAGGTCGATGCCGTCGAAGCCGGCCTCGGCCAACAGCAGGGCGGCTTCAACAAATTTGTCCTGTAACCGCAAAAGGTAGTCATCGGAGACCGTCTCCGCATCCTGCATACCCAAAGCAAGGTCAAGTTCCGGATTGTGTTGCGCTTTGAGAGGTTTAGCTACACCGCCGGGTCGGCTGTATCTTCCGGAGTGAGTAAGCTGAATAACGCTGGTTACCTCATGACCGCACTCCTCTGCCGCGCTGCTTCTGATCAACTCCACAACCCGCTTGTAGACATCGAGATTGGAGCGATTGACACGTAACTGCCGAAGACCCGATACTCCGTCATCACTAACCGCAACCGCTTCCGCCCATATCAGCGCACTGCCACCTGCGGCGTAACGGCGGTAGCGACGGTTGGTCAGTTCGCTCGGTGCACCGCTGACCGGATCGGCGTCAACACCCTCCATCGGCTGAACCGTAAAGCGGTTGGCGAGGGTACGTTTGCCGATCTTTACCGGTTCGGCCAGACAGGCAAGGTTGTCTGAGAACGGCAGATGCAGACCACTCCGGCTCAGAGCGCATTTAAGATCGTCCAATGTCTTCAAATCAAACCGTTTAAACATAAAAACCTTTTTGCAACAGCTTCATTACGCAACTGGAAAAGAATCGCGCGTAAAATTTTACGGGCATACTATACTTAAATTCAATCTCAAAGCAGCCGTCCATTGCGGCTGCCGCTGAAGGTTCCCTGTCCCTCATAGACCACCACTCCGTTTACAACGGTGTGACAGATACCCTCACAGAACCTGTGCGGATCGACGTAATCAGCTCTGTCCAGCAGTTTACCTCTATCTAAAACTACCAGATCTGCGTATGCGTTCTTGCTGATATGGCCACGGTTTTGCAGCCGGAATGTCTGCGCCGGCAGAGAGGTCATACGGCGCACAGCCTCCTCAAACGGTGCGAGTGTAGGGCAACCGTCAACTTCACCGCTCATCATCCGTAGATAACGCGGCATGGTTCCATAGGCACGTGGATGCGGGTGATCTTTGCCGAGCACTCCCCAGGGAGCTCGTAGCGAAGCATCCGAACCGGGCATAACCCAATTCTCACTCAGAATACGCACCAGATTTTCCATGCACATGCCGAAAAAGAACGCGCCGGTACGCGCTTCGTCGGCCAGAATAAAACGGCAGATCAGTTCACCCGCGCTGAGTTTCGTGCGCTCGGCAGCCTCGGCCACGGTGTATCCGCAGTAAGCCCGGACGGTCGCACTCCAGCCACCCCCGATCGTTACCACACTCCAGTCGCGTCCGCTTTCAAAGTTAAGAAACTCAATGATCTCCGAGCGTGTTTCGGTATCACGCAGTCGGCTCAGTATCGCTTCACGTCCGCCCCGCTCAGCCCAGGGCGGCAGCACAATGTCCAACTCAGTGGAACTGGCCAGATAGGGATAGCGGTCAGAGAAGAGCCGCAAACCGGAGCTGCGTGCCTCTCTGAGGCGTTCCAGAACATGCGGCAGTTTGTGCCAGTTGGATTTACCGGCACTCTTGATATGTGAAATCTGAATTTGTGCTCCGCTGACGAGTCCCAGTTCAAGCACCTCATCAACCGATTCATCCAATTCGCTGCCTTCAGAACGCATGTGAGTGGAGTAGATGGCATCACGGCGCGCCACAACAGTGACCAGTGCTTTGATTTCGGCGGCATCCGCATACTTGCCGGGCTGATACAGCAGACCGGTAGATAACCCACGGCAACCTTCATCCAGCGCACACTCCAACCGGCGGACCATCTCTTTAACCTCATCTGCTGTCGCACAACGCGGTTCATATCCGACAACCCCCGCTCGCAGGGTGTTATGCCCGACAAACTGAACGCTGTTGAGAGCCGGTCGCACAGCTTCGAACAATTCGCGATATTCGGCCATCGTCGCCCAGGTTGGCCCGGAGTAATCGGCGGCTTTCAACACTCCGTTTTCAACTATCGGGTAACACTGCGAGTTCCAATCCGACGGCAGTCGCGCCGAGTCAAGCCGTGGCACAGCCGAACCGCCGCACTGACCGTTGATTTCCGTTGTGATGCCCTGTGAGATTTTCGAAGGGGCGTCGGGTTCAAGCAACAGATAAGCATCCGAGTGCGCATGCGCATCGATAAAGCCGGGCGTAACCGTCAGAGAGTCGGCCTGAATACGCCGTTTGCTCTCTGCCATCGCAAGTGAAACGCCGCACTCGGCAATGCGGTCACCCACGACACCGATATCGCCGTGATAAGCCGGGTTGCCTGAGCCATCAACAATCTCCGCGTTTTCTATGATCAGATCAAACATTTTCGGCGGCCGTTTCTTCGATTTCACCCAGTGTGCGGGTGCCACTCAGCAAAGTCACCACCTGCTGCTGCACAATGGCCAGTTTATCCAGGTGCAACCGCGGATCGAGCACAACAAAGGTATCTCCGCTTATTTTGTGTTCATAAATCCGCAGGATGCCGCCGCTCTCATGCGGTTTGGCGTCGCGTTCGACCAGTTGACGCCCCCGTTCAAGCATCACAGCCAGAACATAAACGACATTCAGCATGGCGGGATCTTCCAGCACTATGAGTTTTCGCAGCAGCGACTCAGCATTCTCTTTTTTGACCGGTTCTTCTTTGATTCGTGGTTTGGGAGCGTGATAAACTCCGTCCCACATACTGAACGGCTCCCAGTCGCGAGGCTGCTCACGCCAACAGACCGCACAGCTGTCCACCCGCTCATAACCGTCATCGACCTCACGCAAAGCCGAAATTACCTTCTGCCGATCTTTGAACGCGCAACCGCAAAGAGCGCATTCATGTCCGCGATGTCTTATATTCCATTCCTGTGCCATGTTGAAAATATAGCAGAAACAGCGGGTGTTTACAGCTGTAAATGCTAAAACTGCTTTCAACTAACTATCCACGTGCAACTCACAGGCAAACAAATAAACAGACTGCATCGATGTCGAAACCCTGATGTTATTTAACAACCAGAGAGTTTGTTGTACCCGTCGCACTTTGGCAAAAACCGACATGAAACCACGCTGTCGCGACAGTTCGACCGGCTCACCACAGGCAAGGGCTTAAACCGAGAGTTCTCCCGCCCTTGAAAGAACCAACTGGATGTCATACAGATATCGTTTTTTGAACGAGGCTTCGCACGAACAGAGATAATACATCCACATCCGTTGAAACTTTTCGTCAAAACCCAACGCGGAAACAGCCTCGAGGTTATTCTCAAAGGAGATTCTCCAGCGTTTAAGGGTTTCCGCATAGTTTGTTCCGATATTATCCAGATGCTGCACCGTCAACCCCGATGAGCTTGTCATAGCTCTGCAGAGCTCTGTGAGTGAGGGAAGAAGACCACCGGGAAATATATGTTTCTGAATCCAGTCTAGCTTTCTGCGGTAATTATCAAATCGCTGATCCGGGATGGTTATACTCTGGAGCACAACGCGTCCCCCCTCTTCTAGGAGCCGATCACAGTTTTTAAAAAAAGTTCCAAAATATTCATATCCAACAGCTTCAAGCATTTCAATGGACACGATCCTGTCATAAACTCCTTGGACATCACGATAGTCACACATTTTAATATCAATCTTATCTCCAAGCTTTTCTGCCCGCACCCGTTGCCGGGCAAAATCATACTGCTCGCGAGATATGGTCAGACCGGTCACCCGGCAGCCGGTCAGGCGGGCGGCCATTAAAGCAAATCCTCCCCACCCGCAACCGATCTCAAGAACATGGTGATGCTCTTTGAGATCAGCAATTTCAATGATCCTTTCAATTTTACGCTGCTGGGCATCTGCCAGACTTTCGGTGTTGTCATTGAAAAGGGCACATGAATACATCATTGTTTTGTGGTCAAGAAATAGAGAATAAAAGTCGTTACCGAGATCATAGTGTGCATGAATATTCTTACAACTGCCCAGACGGCTGTTACGCCTGACAAACAGTACGATTTTTCCAACAAGGCACTTAACCGGAGTGGGGTCGATATTGCTTTTAAAATCAGTCAGATTATCGATAAACAGTTCAATCAGCCCCGTCAGATTATCGCACTCCCAAAGAGAACTTATCCACGCATCACCCAATCCGACACTGCCACCTGTTACAAGACGGTTAAAAAAATTCCAATCAATCGCCTGTATGCAGACCGGTTCAGATGCATCTCCATAGTCCCAACTTGTTCCATCAGGCAGTTCAAGCACTAAATGTCCCTTGGAAATCCGGCAGAACACAGAATCGACAATTTTAAAGTTTTTTTTCTGCCATAAAGTCGCTTTCATTCTCTCACCTTTATTGTCATCGGGTCATGGGGTTCAGGACGTTGATTAAACTTCAATCTCTTGATGTAATAGAGCAAAGCCGCCTGCCGAAAAATGCGAGGTATGGTTTTGGCAGTACATACAGGATGTGTAATTACGGTGCCTGCTAGGCTACGCGTGGTAAGTTCCCTGCCTCTTCCCCGGATGACCGTATCCAGAACCTCGCGACCATCACGGATTAAACGTATTCCGATTCTGACATCTTTGCCAGGTGCGGAAAACTCAAACTCATAATGGCCGTTCATATCATTAAACGGTGACACATGCATACGTTTATCATGACGACAGCAGACAGGAAATACACCGCCTTCCATCACATACATGTGGCGATCTCCATAGGTGTTATTGACTTCAGCCACGATATATGCGGCAGTGGCAGAGCCTTTAAGGCAATAATAAAAACTGACAGGGTTGAATACTCTTCTGCCAAACCCTAAAGCCGTAATTAGAATAACTCTCTGTACGCCGCCAAGATCGACATACCTTGCAAGACGTTCACGAAAACCGCCGCTGCCGCTCATATAGTTTTCATCACGTAAAGAAACCAGATTAAAACGATTGTAACCAAACCCTCTGACCGAGTGTTCTAATCTGCTTATCTCATCAACATCAATAGCGAAGAAACAGTACGGCATGTTCCACTGATGCCGAACAGGTTCCTTCCGGCAATGCATCACACTCCCTTTATAAACCATACTTCTCATAATTCCAGACCGAAACCCTTTGCAACCTGTACGGCAGAGCGCACTGCATCTTCATGGAATCCATTGCCGAAGTAGCTACCCGCATACCAGGTCTGCCTCTTGCCATTTATGCTTTGAAGAGAATTTCGTCTGGATACAGCCTCATGCGTAAACATCGGATGTTCATAAAGCTGTTCTTCAATCACCTTGGACGGTTCCTTGCGCGGATTAAGGGTGACCAGGAAACTCTCTTTATTATCCAGCCCCTGAAGACGGTTCATATCATAGGTAAGAGTTGTTGTCTCTCCTTCGGTTCGCTCAAAGTTCCATGAACTCCATACGTTCTGCAGGGGCGGCATCAACATTGGATCTGTATGTAGTAGAGTACGGTTCTTTGAATAGCTCCACGCGCCAAGATACTCTCTCTCCTGTTGATCAGGGTCCTCAAGAAGAAGCAGGGCCTGATCAGCATGTGTCGCGATCACAACCTGGTCGAAATCACGTGCGTCGCCTGCGGCAAAGTTCAGCAAAACCCTGTCATTCCTGCGCAATATCCCGGTGATCTTAGCATTAAGCACAATCTCGACCCTTTTCCACCGCTCTCGCATACGCTCAATGTAAGTGCAGCTGCCGCCGATAACGGTTTTCCATTGCGGACGCTCCTTCAAATCCAGCAGCCCATGATTGTGAAAAAAATTAAGAAAACTCACAGCCGGGAACTGCATCATCTCATCGCAGGGCGTTGACCAGATCGCTGATCCCATTGGGATCAAATGATGATCGATAAAATATTGGCCGAAACCGTTCTGCTTCAAATAGTCTCCAAGCGATATTTCTTCTGAAATCCCCCCCCCGCAAATCCTTATTGCCTGTTTTGTAAAAGCGCAAAATATCCAGAATCATGCGAATAAATCGCGGATTCAACAGGTTTTTACGCTGGGCAAACAACCGGTTAAACCCTTTTGTCGAATACTGCAGACCACCGGGAACATCATAGTAAGAGAAGGACATATCACTGTCACGCAGATCAACCTTCAGCTGCCGGAACAGCTTTGTCAATAATGGGTAGTTACGATCATTCATAACGATAAATCCGGTATCAACAGGAGTTGCCGAACCGTCGCCATTTTCAACTGAGATAGTATTGGTATGTCCACCAAGCCGTCCTTGCTTTTCAAACAAGGTGACATCATGTTTCCGTTGCAGTATGTGCGTTGCTGTGAGACCGGCAACACCTGAACCCACAACGGCAATTTTCAAAGATTCACTCTCCATTTAACCCTCCTTGCAAACACGGTAATCAAAACTGTGCATTTCAGCCCTTTACAAACATATTGTGGTTATGACTTAGCTCCGGCTTTTATAATCAGATATACAAAAATGATTCGCGCCATGAAGCCACGCCTACTTTTCAGGCTCGACTTCGTTTTCGATAGCACAGCCGAGCAGAAATGCTCCCGCGATCACTGAAAAAACATGTGAAAACTTCATTTTCGCAAACCACTTTCAATGCGTCTTTTTGCGAAACGAGTCCAGAAACCGACAACCGGCATTCTTTCAAACATGGCTCCGGTATCCCAGTAATCCTGCTGGAAAATGATTTTACCCTCGCTGTTATAGCGCACATGTGACATACCAATAGTTTCAATGCGCTCTTTTTCTGCTGCTTTTGAAACGAGCACCATGCTCCAGCGAAAATAATAGTCCTTGTCGCTGCGTTGCGCTGAATGCACAGCAAAGGAACACTCCTTAACCGGTTTCGCCATTGCCAAAAAATAGTGCTCAACCTCATCAATACCCTTTACAATTTTGAATGGATCTCCAAACCAGGCATCAGTCGCATATACCGTGCGAACCCCGGATGTAATACTCTCAATTGAATACTCCTGGTAAAACTCTGAAAACCGCGCCAAGGCTTCCCTTTCTATAGCACTGCCCGCATCCATGGACGGCACATCAGCTATACGAAGCAGCTCTTCGTGATTTTTTGACCAATTCGGTGACATACTTTTATCTCCACTGAAGCAGCCGCAAAAAAAAACACTGCTGGCCGCAATAATTAACGCAAGTGATATAAACTCAATTTCCGAGCATCGACGAGTGACCATTATACTCACAGTTGATTTTCGCATAACTTATCCCAATCCTTTTTTTTGATAGAGAAATGCCGGTTTGCAAGCAAGGACTTTCTGTGAATTGCGGAAATGCAAATCAAAAACATACCCTGCAAACCATCAGTACAATGACTAAGTTACACTTTCTTTCACCAGATCGTCCAGCTTTTTCCGAGAGGAATCACAAAACGCAAATTTGGAATACTCCACAACAAAACGCACCCCTCCCAAGCGGAAGAAGCGCGTTTTTATGCCATGCCCTATCTCGTGAGTATTTGAGCAGGAGCACTCACACAGCCCATGCATCCCGCACCGGAGCAGTTTTGAGCTTATCGGCATCATCATCGCCGATGCACCGCTCGTCAACCGGATTCCATTTGAGCTGCTTGCGCTTTAGGCGCAGCGCGATGTTGGCCAGATGCGCTATGGTTATCGAGCGGTGGCCGATCTCGCAAGTTGTAATTGTAGGCTGCCCGCTGTAAATGCAGTCGATAAAATTGCGTTCATGCTGTCCGCTCCGGTAGAGATTGATTTCATCCTCACCTATCTTTTCGCGAATCAGAGACTGCGGTTTCATCTCCAGCTTGCCGCGTTTTACGAAAATCTCTTTGCCGTCTTCACCGACAAAACGAATGCCGTTGGGAAACCTGCTGGACACGAAAACTCTGACTCCGTCATCATAAACATACTCAAAGCTGTAATTGGCGGCGGTATTGAATATCTTGTTTGCGTCCGGCATATTGCTCTGCAGATTTTCCAACAGCACCGGCCCGGAGTTATCCCGTCCGAGCGCCCATTGAACAATATCAAAGTGATGAGCCCCCCAGTCGGTAATCATACCACCTGAGTAATCCAAATTGTTACGCCAAACTAAAGGGTTATGAATAGCAGGGATAAACGGTCTTTCACGGGCCGGCCCAAGCCACATGTCGAAATCTATATACTCAGGAGCTTTTGGCAACGCTCTCTTACTGGCAGCCGCTCCGCTTTTACCAAAGAGTTTGTGACCTCCCGGAAGACCGACTTCAATACGCTGAATTTTTCCCAGACGTCCATTGCGGACAAATTCGCATGCCATGCGAAAATAGTTGTCCGAACGCTGCTGCGAGCCTACCTGAAAGGTGACTCCTGCCTCTCGTACGGTATCAGCCATGGCGCGTCCCTCGGTAATGCAAAGCGACATCGGTTTCTGACCATATATATGCAACCCCTTGCGGGCGGCAGTTATCACCTGCATCGCATGCCAGTGATCCGGAGTGGAAATAACCACTGCGTCCAAGTCTTCCTGATCAAGCATATCGCGATAATCACAATAGCTGCTGCAACCCTTCCACTCGGGCCTGCTCAGTTTTGCCGCGTAAAACTCGTTGACACGCCGAACACAAGGCTCCCTGCCGCCCTGACGCTCGGCCCGGTAACCGTAACCGCCACATTCACTGACGGGGTCAGCCACACTTACAACCTGGACATTATCGTTGTTTAAGAAATTACCGATGTTGTCATGCGCCATCGTACCGTAACCGATAAACCCCACATTGAGTTTTTCAGAGGGCAGCGGATGCCGCGCAGTTTTTATCGAACAGCAGCCGGAAGAAATAATTGTGGGGGCAACAAGCAGTGATGAGGCTGCGTGAATAAAATTACGGCGGGAAATCTGTTTGCTGTACATTGTTGAATCCTTTCAAAAGCATTGGTTGAATATACGTGTTTCAGATCGTATACTTTTGACTGTAGTGTCGGCAACCTGTTATTTGGGGAGCATCCGCTGCTTAAAGAGCGGCGCAGATTTTAATTGTAAACCAGGTCTCATCGTCGCCACCCTCGCGGCGCACATCATGGTTGGCAATTGAATGATTGAGAGATGAGCGCAAATGAAAAATTTCCGTGAGTTCATAATGCGCACCCAGGCCGAACTGAAAGTTGTTGAACCCGTCATAGTGATCAGAAGCGTACCCAAAATCGAAACCTTCCAGCAGATAGGGCGCCAGAATCAGGCGGTCATTCAGCAATCCCACGGGAGCGGTGAGTGATGCCTCGGCAAAGCCGCCTCCGTCGCCGTTATGAGCTTCAGTTGAGTGAACATATTCCAGCGCCGGCACCAGCCAATCAAGATGATTCAACGCTACGCCTGCATAAAACTCATTGTCATAATCATCATCTTTCAGGAATTCAAGGCGGGTATAACCAATGTAAAGTTCAACGGCACTCACCTCTACTCCATATTGGCAAAACAGATTCAACTCATCATAGGAAACTGTATCTGCCAATGCGTACCAAAAACCGGCATCAAATCCTTCGAAACCAACGGCGGCCTCAATGGTGGCAATACCCCCATCATCCAGATTGTCACGCCCTTCGGAGATATACCTGCTCTCCCAACCCACAGCCGCACTGTAATTCACACCTGCCTCCTCCACCTCAATCCCATCTTGGGCCGACACTCGGACGACAAGCACAAAAAAAACTGCGCATAACCTGCATAAGTCACAGAATTCCATCGAAAACACCCCCGAAACAACCGCAGTTGACCCATTCAACCTGCATCAGCGTTTCGTTGGCAATGCTGACATTTATTGCGCAAAAAGTCAAACGGGAAATATATTCATGAGAGGGTTAGCCTGTATTCCTCGGCTATTTCGCGCGAGACTTTCCCCTGCCGGACAAGTTCATCCAGCGACTGATCGAGTGTCATCATGCCGAGGTTCACGCCGGTCTGCATGGCGGATGGTATCTGATGAATGCGACTTTCGCGGATAAGCGAACGCACAGCGGAGGTCGCCACAAGAACCTCTGCGGCCAGGCAGCGCCCGCTGCCGTCGGCAAGCGGTAGCAACTGCTGGCAGATGACGTATTTCAAACTGCCCGCGAGCTGTATGCGCACCTGATCCTGCTCATTGGCGGGGAAAGAGCTGATGATGCGGGTCACGGTGTGAATGGCGGTGCTGGTATGCAGCGTCCCGAAGGTTAAGTGGCCAGTTTCGGCGATGGTGAGAGCGGCGCGGATGGTGTCAATGTCGCGCATCTCACCAATGAGTACGATGTCGGGATCTTCGCGCAGAACGCGGCGCAGCGCCTCATTGAAGCTCGCGGTGTCGCGCCCGACCTCGCGCTGGGTTATCAGACATCTTTTGGTGGCATGGCGATACTCAACCGGATCTTCGATTGTGACCACATGACCAGAGCGCGTCTCATTAATTTCGTTAATTAACGAGGCCAGTGTCGTCGACTTGCCTGAACCGGTGGCGCCGGTCAGAAGCACCAGTCCCTGCTTGAGCGCACAGATATCCTCGCAGATTCCGACCGGCAGACCGAGCGCGTTTAGCGGAAAAAACTCGCACGGCAGCAGACGCAGCGAGAGACCGGTGCTGCCCAGATGGACATGCACGTTGATGCGGATGCGGCGGCCGCAGATCGTCGCAGCCACATCCAGCTCGTTGGCGCGCTGGAACTCCCGCAATCCGTTCTCGCCTACCAGATGAAAAGCGAAATCGCGAACCTGCTCCTCCGTCACGGGGTCGAATCCGGGCACAGGGCGCAGTTCACCGTTGATGCGCCAGAAAGGCGCATTGGGCGCTTTAATATGCAGATCGGAGGACTCCGCCCCAATCCACTGCTTCAACAGGACCTCATTCAGCATCGTCTTTATCCTCCGTTTCCGTCTCCGGCGCAGAGAGTTCCCTTAACTCAATATCATCCAGCAGCGAGAGCTCATCGCTCGCGTCCTCTCTGATCTTCAGCTGATCGAGAACCCTGCGCGAGGTGCGTTCAACATCGCCGGGCGCGGCGATGACATAGGGGCGCACGACGACCATCAGCTCCTCGCGCTTCTCAGTCCTGCCTTTGCTCCGGACAAGAGCGCCGAGCCAGGGAATCTCCTTGAGGAAGGGAACGCCTCTCTCCGTCTCGACTGTCGACTCTGTTATCAGTCCGCCAAGCACGACCAGCGAGTCATTCTCCGCCACCAGTGTGCTGGTCACCACCTCCTGGTCGATGTCCTGCACCTTAATCGGCCTGTCGGCACCGTAGTCGATCTCGCGCAGATTGTCCTCGACGCGGGTGCGCTCCTGCATGATGCGCAAAGTGACGCTGTGGTCGGCATGCACACGCGGAGTGATCAGCAGGGAGAGTCCGATGTTGCGGTCGATGAACTCCGGGGTCGGATCGGTTGTCGTAATGCCCCCGTCGGTGTTCACCACCGTTCCCGGCACGATCTGGTTCAGGAACTTGGCCTCTCGTCCGATAAACACATTCGCCGCCTCGTTATCCGCCACCAGAATCGAGGGATTGGCCAGCCCTTTCAGCCGCTCCTCCTTCTTGAGAGCCTTGAGCCGCACCTTGATATGCTCCGAGATCACGCTCGCCACCGGCGCGTTGATCGTGTAATCCGAGAGGCTGTCCGATAACGACTGAATCGGCGCATCGGCGAAGCCGATCGAGGCGTCCCCCCTCTCCATCAGCCACTCGACTCCGGTATCCTCGGAGTCGTTGAGAGACACCGCCAGCACCGAAACGCGCAGCAGCACCTGACCGCGGGGTTTGTCGATCTCCTCGACCGCCTTCTTAACAAGCTGGACGGCCGAACGGTCGCTGGAGCGTATCAGCAGCGTATTGACCTCGGGCAGGGAGGTGATATAGATCAGCGCGGAGGAGGGCGCATCTTGCAGATCGCCACTCAGCGCCTGACTGGCAAGGCGGTCGATTTGGTACTGCTCACCGGATTGCAAGTCCCGTATCTGCCGGACCTCATCGCTCCCGCGCATGGTATTACGCGAGCGCGATGAAGACCGTGATGTCGAACGCGACATCTCCTGGTTGTGCGCGAAAGAGTCGAACTGACTGCGCGAGGTCAGCAACTGCATACGTTCCAGCGCCTGATCGATCTGATACGCAGTATCGATATCCTCGTCATCGGGGCGTTCCCAGACAATCCGTTCGCGGAACAGCCCCTTCAACGTGTCGCCCACATCCAGCACCGACGGATATTTGACGGTGACAGTCTCCATGTAGTCGCCGGCGTAAAGCGCCTGTGACGCGATATGCTGCTCGATCGTCGAGATGATGGCCACCTCTTCGGGAGAAACCGTCATGAAAAGACCATTCGCGCGACACATCGCCTGCAGCGCAGCTTCGAGGGTGGTGTCGTTGAAATAGATCGAAACCACCTTCTTCGATGCATCAGGAGTGCAGACTACGGGAAAGCCCGAAACGGTGGCGACCAACCGCACGACATCCTTCAGTTCGGCATCGGAGAACGAGAAGGTATCCACTCGCCGCGTTAAATCGGCCGTCGCGAAATTCAGTCCGGTGAAAGCAAATAACAGCAATGTTTTTTTCATGGCGCTCCTATTGAATTTTAATCATCTCCTGCGGACGCTGCTCCGGTGCCACAATGACGCTGTCCCGCGTAATCTCCCGCACAATCAGATATTTCGTCTTCGGCGCGGAAACCGCCCCAACACCTTTGACGGGCTTAACGCCCTGCGCCGGGGTCGGCAGAAGGATCAGATCGTCCCTGACGACCATCTGCACGGAGCCGCCGCCCACGGCGATCATGGATCGAGGATCGGAGCCTTCAAGCGACAGAATGCCCTTCACCGCGACGACCGATGTTATCCGGGTCACATCCATCTGACCGAGATTGGATGCGGCTGTATCAGTTCCTCCGCTCCGCTCAAGACGGAACGGATCACTTCCGCTGGTCAGCAGCTCCATGATGCGGTCTTCCTCCGCCGGTGCCGGGGCAGACTCAGCCCCGGCAACTCGATTCGTTTCCGCCAGCGTCGGCATGGCGAGAAAGAAAAGCAACAACCCTGTCAGCAATTTTGTTATTCTCATAATTTCCCCTTCCAATTTATTAACGTTTTCCAGCCCAGTGTGATCAATTCAACCGACATACTCGAGTGGCTCGATGATCAACCGCACGCTCTACCCCCCGCTGCGGCGGGAGAGAGCCATCAGTCCCAGGAAAAACCCGATGTAGACAAACGCGACCATGCCGCCGACAATCACAAACAGCGCCGGCTCGATCAGCTTGCCCAGCAGAGCCAGCCGTCGCTGCAAATCCTCCTGATAGAAACGGGCCAGATCGGAAAGGTTCTGATCGATCAGGCCGGTGTTCTCTCCGATTCTAAGCATCGCCTCCGCCAGCGGACAAACATGGGTGATCGCGGTGACCCGCACCCCGGTCGAGAGCGGATGCCCCTGCTTCGTCAGTTCCCGCACCCACTGAAACTGCTGGCGCAGATACTGGTTACCCATCGTCTCCGAGGTGAGCTGCAACGCCTGGACAAGATTGATGCCGCTGTGCATCAGCACGCCGAGGGTGCGCGACCACATCGCATTCGCCGCCGAACCGGCCATTTTGCCGAAGAAGGGAATGTGCAGCACAGCCCGATCCATGCCCCGGCGGAAAACCTCGGAGCGGCGCAGCACATAGATCGCCGCAGCGATGATGAAGGGCGAAGCCGCCAGCCAGCCGCCGTAGGTACTGAGAAAGTCCACGCTCTTGATCAGATTCTGCGTGATCGCGGGCAGGGGCACACTGCGTGCCGTGAGAAACTTGAGTATCTTCGGGATCACTTTTTCCATCATGAAGTACATCGCGCCGCCCGCCGCTATAATGACGACGGCCGGGTAGCTCATCGCCTGCATGAGTTCCAGTTTCACCTTGCGCCGGTGCTCAAGCAGACCGGCCGCGTAAGTGAACATATCCTCCAGCGTGCCGTTGGCTTCGCCCACGGCAATCAGATTGAACGTCACGTCATTCAGGAAGGGCATCTCGCGCCGCATCAGCATATGCAGAGAGACACCTCCCGAAAGATGGTTGGCCACGCAGTAGAGGCTGCGCTTGATGAGGCAGGGCGACAGCCGGGCCGTCAGTTGCAGCGCCTTCATGATCGGCACGCCTGCTTTGAGAAGCGAAGCGATCTGCGCCAAGGCGCGTCCGGGGCTTCCGCCGCCAACCATCACCATCAGAAGCAGTTTCTCCCATCCCGGGCGCACCGTAAGTTCCGAATAGCGCTCGATCTCACGCTCCTCGAATTCAATCAGTCTGGTGATGCGGATCTGATTAGAGCGCAGCATCCTAGCGGCAGTCCGGTTGTCCTCCTGCGAGAGAAAACCGGAGACTCTCTTACCCCGCTGCATCCCTTTGTATCTGAAAATTGCCATTTTTTATTCAACCCTCAATTAATTCTAAAGCTTTTTTTTACCACGAAAGTCATTGCATTGCTGTTTTTTTAAACCGCTGATAACGTTGATATCAAAACACCGCCGTAACCGCTTTAACCTCGTCCAGTGTGGTTATACCACTGAGAACCTTCGCAATTCCGTCCTGTCGCATGTTCGGATGACCGCATTCGTTGAAAACATAATTCGCCATCTGCTCTTCGCTCGCTCGCTGTAACAGCAACGAACGAAAGCGCGAATCGAACGGCACCATCTCGTAAATCGCCGCACGCCCGGCGTAACCGGTGTTGCCATCGAGTGCCGATGCGCCCGGACACGGCAGTTCAGGGGCATCCGACGGATCGCACCCCATGAAAATGCACTCCTCCTCGGAGGCGCGGCGCCACTGCAGAGCGTACGGACTTGGGCGGCGCACCAGACGCTGCGCCATAATCAGCCGCAGAGTCGCCGCCACCAGATAACCGGGAAGCCCCAGATCCAGCAAGCGGGTTACCACGCCGACGGCATCGTTGGTATGCACGGTCGAGAGAACCAGATGGCCGGTCAGCGCGGCGCGAACCGCTATGTCGGCGGTCTCCTCGTCGCGAATTTCGCCGATCAACACCACGTCGGGGTCGTGGCGCAGCACCGAACGCAGCGCTTTGTTGAAGGTCACGCGGTCGCCGCCCTCGTCGATCTTCACCTGCGTGATTCCTGGCAGCGGCATCTCGACGGGATTTTCGATGCTGATGATATGGCGACCGCCGAGATCGCGCAGGTGGCGCAGCACCGCGTAGAGTGTCGTTGTCTTGCCGGAACCGGTCGGTCCAGAAACCAGCACGATGCCGTTCGCCACCCCGACCGCGCGCTTCAGAAGAGCGAGATGCCGTTCGCTCATGCACAGGTCATCGAGACGGGTGAGATTCTCCGAGGCGCTGTCCGCCAGGATGCGCAGTGTGATATGTTCGCCGTTCAGCGTGGGAATCGTGGCCACGCGCATGGAAACCTCGTCGCCTTCGAGCTGCAGCGCGATGGCGCCGTCCAGCGGTGTGCGGCGTTCGGCAATGTCGAGATCGGCGTTCAGCTTAATCACGGCGATCAGCTCCGACAGCTCCTGATCGTCCAGCTGCCGCAGATCCAGCATTCTGCCATCGACGCGCAGCCGCACGACGGCCCCCGCCTCTTCGGCATCAACATGAATGTCGGATGCGCGCTGGACGAGGGCTGTCGTGACGATTTCGTGAAAGAGTGCCTCGCTGCCCATCACTCCGCCCTCAGCCAGCCGTTTCGGGTATATCCGTCTGTGAAGCCGGTCGAAAAGATCGGTCTGCTCCGCGAAGCAGGGAACCACGCGCTCTCCGAATGCATCCTCAATCTGCTCAAGCGCATCGAGAATGCTCTCCATCCGGTCATTTTCGCTCTCGCCCTCGTAGTTGCGAAAGGCGACGATCAACTGCTCTTCCTCCTCCTGACAACGGCGGGCGATCGGCAGCACGCCCAGCCTGCGCGCCATCGACGCACTAAGCACTTTGGCGATCTCCGGGGATATGCTGATCTTGCGCAAATCAATATTGATCGGTGCGGTCACTGCCTCACTTCCTCTCCTTTAAATAAAAAATATCGAGGGTGAATTTGAACGAGAGACGTTCGGCACTGCCCGCCGCCTCTCTGACGGAGAGATCGCGCAGTTGCGCGCGCCAGGGCAGTTTCTCAACCAGCAGCAAGAATGCCTGTATCTGGCGGAAACTGCCCTGTGTCTCATAGTGGTGAGTGAATCGGGCCATCGGCCCTGTATCGGCGAGCGCGGCTGGGGGTGCGCTCCCGCTGCGCGCCCTGCCCCGCGCTGACGCAGGGGGAAGATGCAGCGTCTCAGAAATCAGCGTCATGCCGCAACGCTCCATGATACTCTTGACCGATGCGACAACCGTCAAGTGCGCGCCGGGGTCGAGATGCTCGGCCTGCTTTCTGTAGGTATCGACGCGCCTGCGCCAGTCGGCGATGCTGGACTGGAGGTTCTTGGTGCGGTCGCCGTGCATCATGATCTGCTCATCCCTCTCGGGGTCAAGATTGGACGGCACGACAAGCCCCTTGCTCAACTCGGCGATATCCATGTTGAGAGGCTTAATAACATATCTAACCGTGCCGTAGGCCATCCCTAGGCTGACACCGGCGCCGATGAACACGCGCCCGAAGAAGCCGACCTTGCCCCAGGCCAGGGCGATCTCGTGTCCCCATATTCTGAACTGTCTTTTCACGGCATACATTACAGAATCTCCATGACGAAGAGAGTGGATTCAGATCCGGGCACCGGAGCGGTCGTCTTGGGGACAACAGTCACTCCGAACTCGCCGAGCTTTCTCTGAAGCTCAACCGAAAACTCGCTCAACTCCTGCGGCCACAGGGTTATACCCGTCACAACGGTGCGGTCTTTGCTCTGATAGATATCGGTGATCCGGCTGTAGTGCGGCAGAGTCTGGCTAAGAGCCACGAGTATCTCGGTGAAGCGGCGGTCGACCTTCTGCGGCTCATTTCCCAGAAAAGCATGCAGCTTCTTCAATCCGTCTATCTCCCGCTCGGCACTCTTGAATGCGGCTTCCGCCGCCCGCTGCCGCTGTTCGAGATTGCGAATATCCTCGCGCAGCTTCGTCAGAGAGTGCTTCTGACGGGATTTGAAGCCGAACAGACCGCCCAGAACCAGCGTCGTCAGAAAGATGGACCAGAAGCAGATGACTCCGCCGGTGAATTTGTCGTCCCGCGCCTTCGGGGGCAGTCCGGTCAGGGCGACCGGACCCTCCAGCATGTAGCGACGCGCACCGGCAAGAAGCTGCATTATGTCAGGCACTGTCTCCTTCAGCGGAGTGGCGCGGATATCGCCTCCGAGGATCGACACAACATACGACCGACACTCTTCGAGCACCATCTCAGGAGCGACAATATTCAGCGTGCCGCCGCTGAATCCTTTGATTCGGCGCTCGATGCGCCGCTCGTACTCCTCCGAGCGGCTACGTCCGGGATGCCCCACGGGGATCGTGCGGTATAAGCTGGTCGGATCATCCCTGGGTATGCCGCAGATGAACGACTCTCGTTCGCCGAAGAACATCAGCGCTTCGCGCGGGTCGCGCCGGTCGTCCACATGACGGGCCAGCAGAAGCCCCTGCAGGGAAGAGACACCTTCGAATTTCATACCATAGCGGTTGAAGATATCGTGAAAACCGGCCACCAGCGAACGGTCGAGCGCCCCGCCGAGCATCTGTCCGGGGTCGGATGGAATCTCCAGTTCGGAAGCGCGCACCGCGGCGGGAGCAATGTTGTCAACATCCATCCCGCTCTTTTCAGCCAACTCATAACAGAGCATTGAGTATATCTCGGAAGGATTGAGAACGAGCAGGTCTTCGCCATCCATCTCGAACTGATGTAGTTCGCACGGCACCGCCAAGCGCACATTGAGAACTCCCTGGGCGACGGCCCATTCGAGTATGGAGTCGGGCGGAATTTCGAAACCGGATGTCCGCTCCTGCCGTATCTCCCAGCGCCCGTTGGCCCGGCGTATGCCTGCATGCCACTGACCGCCGTCATGTAGCAGGCAGAGCACCCTCCCGCCAACCGATATCTTTCTTCTTCTGCTCACTGCTCTTCGCCTTTCCTGCCGCAGTCTCAACCTGCCGGCTTTGTGCTCTTTCTGCGATTGCCTCGCGTTGGTTCAGAAACCCTGCTCCGAGAGGTAGAGATCAACCACTTTATGCCCCGGTCCGATTTCGACACTCTGCACCGGCGAGTAGCGCTCACCGGTTTTTACGGCGAGGGTATCGTCGCTGCTGTAGACATAGGCCCACAACCTGCGCCGCCCGACCGGCACATCGCTGAAGGTCACCTCGTCCGTGCTGCTCCACGGAGGCATGCCAGTCGATGCGCCGACACCCCGCACCTCGCAGCGGGTGCGGATCATGTGCATTGCATCAGGAAACGGGCCGGTGGCGCCGGCACTGTCCGGCGCTGTCGCCGTGAATCGCCAGTCGCCGTTGCCGTCCAACGCGTAGCTGCTGTAATGATTGACATACGCGGCGCCGGCGGCATTCCAGCTTCGGTAGCGGACACCCACTCTGTTGGTCACAGCACCGCTGTCACACCAAGCCCCGATTTCGCAAAGTTGCGGCGCAATGCCCCTTTCACAGAGCGGAACATACAGCAGGACACGCACGCGGTCGTACCGGTTTGTCGACGGTGTCCGGGCTGAACCAACGGGTCTGAACACGCCGCCGTCCTCGACCAATAGCCGCACCGTCAGATCGCCGAACATGCGCGACGAATAGAACGGAAAGGTCAGATCCTCAATCTCATTCGCGTAGCTCTCCTCCTCCGCCACACTGCCAAAATCTGACTTTTCGAAGAGTCCGCCGCCGTCGGCCTGCACCTTGAAATCGGAGCGCACCGCCACGACCAGGGCACCCTGCTCCGGCGCGATCTCCAACTCTATGCTCCCGTCGGAGGCTCTACGGAAGGCGGACCAATTCCCGTCCCAAACATCTCTGACCGCATTGGTGCCGAAATTGACCGACCACGGTTCGCCGTAGTTGTCGGTGAAAATCTCGTACTGGTTGATCAGATACGGACCGTCCCAGCCAGCTCTCATCGCGATCTGCAGCGAGCCGATCACCGATGCGGCGACAAGGCGGTCGTGATCCGAAGTGGCGGTTCCGTCGGCATCGAAGTCGTAGCTGTAGTCAGCGTCCGTGTAGCAGATGCGCGCACGTACAGCCGCCGCCTGCGACGGGTCATAGACCGCAATCCTTGCGCCGCCCACGCTGTCGTCCGCCTCGATGTTATAGAGCTCCGTAAGGTACCAGCGTACAAGCCGCGCCTTGACGGCCTCGTCGCTCTCGCCGGGGACATCAACCAGCACCATGGGATAGCGTCCGAGATCATTCACAAAGCGGCTCAGTCCGGATCCTTCGCCAATCACCGCGCTCTGCGCCGCCTGTCCGCGGCGCGCCGTCTCTTCGTAGCGGCTGGTCAGTCCCATGTCGGAGAGCGTGACAATCGCGATAGAGGCGACCGCAGCGAGGATCGTGAGCGTCACGATCAGCTCGATCAACGTCATGCCGTAGCGGCAGCTCTCCGAATATGCTCTCGCTTCGACAACCATCATTCAAAATCCATTGAGCGGAAGGGTGTGAGCCTCACCGCGATGTCGTCGTACTGCGCCTCGATCCAGCCGAAGCCGTTGGTATCGGATATCCCGGTGTCGAGCAAATCCAGCGAGAGATCCCCCGCCCGGTTACTTCGTCCTGTGTAAAGCAGCGAAAGCTTGCCCTGATTGCCGTCGGCCAGCAGCACGCGGTAGTGCCCCCCGTCGGGATCCTTGACCACCGGGATACTCATACGGGTTCCGCCATTGCCAGCGCTCTTCTGTCCGTCACTCCCCACATCAACCTCGACCGTCCCCTCCTGCATCAGATAGGGGCCGCGCCACCCCAACCGGTTGGCGGCATCGTAGGGCCAGCGGACAACCCCGGTTGCCTGAAACTCTATCGGCGGCGAGCCGTTCAATGCCCTCACACAGAGAGCCGAAAGACCATAGCTGGCAAACTCCTCCAACGCCGCACGATCGGGCATGTTGTCGCTGTAGTAATCGATGAAAGCCTCCTGCACGGCACGCATCTCCGCAAGCACGGCATCACTCTTCGCCTGCTTTTCGCTGTAGGAGAACATTGGAATGACGATGGAAACAACCGCTCCGAGAATCACCACCACGATCATCAGCTCCACCAACGAGAATGCGCCCCTGGCTGACGGCACCACACCGCCGCGCCGCGCCGACCACCCGCTCTCTCTGTCATCCGGTAATTGCATCTCTGATTCTTCTCAACGTCGTATTGTCTGACCATATAGTTCAACATTCCAGACACTGAATGAAGCCTGTGCCACAGGGGGGATACGAAGCATGTATGCTCCGTATCCCGGCATAATATCTTCTTGTTTATTCGGGTATACTTTCAATCACGGAGCATAATCAGGGATTGAGGGAGCCGCACTCAGGACATGCGGTTCCGATCAATTTAGCCGGGCTGCCATCGCCGAATACTTTGAAGAATGCAATGTAATAGCGGAACTGTTCACCTGCTTCGAGCCAGGGGCAGCCGCCCTCTTGAGCCACAGAGACGCGCGACCCTATGCCAGAGGCGCGGTCGGCATACTCCCAGTCGACCGTCGGAGCGACGAACAGAGGAACGACGATATTGTCGTCCTCGGACACATACGAATCGCCGGGCTCGTAGTCGAGCTGCGGGTCATTCAGGGAGTAAGCGTAGATCGGCAGACCGTTGATGGTCACCGGAGACTCCGTGCCGCCTTCATGAGCATCCTCGTACCAGTTCGCGTTGACGGCGCAGACACTGACCGAATTTGTGACAACCTGGAACTCAGGCTCAATGCCGAATCCGCCGTTGGCGAGATATACCAGGCCCCCGTCGGCGAGAGACTTGGCCTGATCCGCGTTAAGCGAAACCGTCTCCGTATGCGTTACCAAATTCGACAGCGTCACTTCGGCCAGCGCAGTAGCACCCTCCGTCGTTCCCATGGCACTGCTCAGAGCGGCGGTCTCGAAGCCGGTGTGCAAGCGCGAGGGATAGACGCCGTTGATCGATCTGAAGCTCGTCAACTGGCGCAGCGTTCCATAGTTGGAAGCATCGCAGCCCGCATCCTTCGCCTCGGACTCGGACATATTGAACTGTGGCAGGATAATCGCCACCAACGCGCCGATGATCACAACCACAATCATCAGTTCCACCAGCGAGAAACCTTTACGGTTTATTGTGTATGACAGTTTCATAACTGTATCTCCTTTGTTTGATTTGTTGGCTACCGACCACCCGGCTCTTCCCCGGCGCACTCGGCGCATTTTTCCATTTTCGGCGCATTCGGGCCCGACCCGACATTTTTCGCGCTCTTTTTTAAATTCTTTCCATCACCCTTTGGCGGCTTCCAGTCAACTACGTACCGATGCTCGCAGCCACACTTGATGATGATCTCCTTCTGATTTCGTTTCAATATGCGCATCGCGACCGTCATCTCGCCGTAGCCATCATGCTCAAACAGAATCCGGTACAATTCAGCGATCTTGTTGATCACATCCTTGTTCGTGTCGCTCATGCGCACGCCTCCGCCATCACAGCACGCTCTCTGCGCATCGACTTGATCCTAATGTAGTGCTCGCACTGCCTCTGGCACTCGTAGCCCAGCATCACACCAAGAATGAAATCCTCCTCGGGCGTATAATCCGAAAACGCAGGTTTATCAATCTCGCGGATGACCTCGATGCATCTTCGATCTCCGAAAAAGAGGTTGGCCCGATCCTCCCCCAGCGGAAAAACCAGATAGTCAATGCCGTTCGCCTCCAGCTTCAGCAAGGCGGCCGACAGGTCACCTCTCGACAGAGTGTGCAGAATTAGGTTGCGAACACCCTTCTTGTACTCGTAGATATAGTGGTTGAAAACATTCATCTCTCAGTTTTGGCAAAACTCTTATTGTTTCTTTATTGGCTAAATGTTAGTTAAAACTAACTTTATTGTCAATGGCAAATTTATATATTTTGCAAAAAAAATTTCCGCTTCAAAAAAATCCCATTTTCATGTATATTCTCTTCATCTCTCACAGAGTCACCGAGTCACCGAGACCACAGAGTTTCTTCATGATTGAATTGCTGATATGCATTCAATCGGAAGTTACTGAGTTATTGTCCTTTATAACCTCTCCGTGCTCTCCGCAGCTCCGTGAGGTAAATTTTTTGCAATTGATATATCGGGGGAAAGATGAGCACAAAGATCGCCATCACAGGCATGGGGGCAGTCACACCATACGGGTGCGGAGTCGAAACACTCTGGCAGGCATTACTGGATAAGCGTAGCGCGATCTCCGAAATGGACATGTTTGATCTCGGCGGCATCGTCTGCACACGGGCGGGGTTAATCCGCAATTTCTCAGCTCCTGCCGGGTTCGAAGCTGTCCCGCGTGCCACCGCCTTTGCTGCGGCGGCCTGCATCGAAGCCTTGAAGCAGTCCGGCATTTATGACGATCCTGATCAACTGAAACGTACAGCACTGATCACCGCCTCCAACTTCGGCAATATAGATTGGGGCGAAGATGCACTGATCCCCTCCGGCAACGCAAAGTACCGAGCGGCAAGCTCGATTTACTGCGCACATTTCACCACAGCTGACATTCTAGCTGAAAAGCTCGCCATCCGGGGGTTGCGACTTTCGCTCTCGCTCTCCTGTGCCAGCGGAGCATCGGCTGCGGTAACTGCAGCCAATCTGATTGCCGAGGGTTATGCCGAACGAGTTCTGATTGTCGGCTATGATGCGCTCTCGCGCTTTTCATGGAGTGGTCTGTGCGCATTACGCACTATGACCCGCGAACGGGTGCAACCCTTCGACTTAAACCGCTCCGGAACCATTTTCTCTGAGGGTGCCGCCGCACTCGTGCTTGAGCACTCAGATGCCGCCACCGGTGCACTGGCCTACCTGACCGGCTGGGCCGCCAATAACAATGGACATCACATGACTGCTCCTGCTGAACGCGGCGCCGGTTCCGCACGAGTAATGGCCGAGGCTCTGAGCTCGGCAGGTTTATCCTCCGATCAGATTCAACATATCAACATGCACGGCACCGGCACAAAACCTAACGACATCACCGAGAGCCAGGCTGTACACGACACCTTCGGTACGGCAGCCGCATCTATACCGGTCACCTCCATCAAAGGTAGCGCGGGTCACATGCTGGGGGCCGCTGGTTCGGCCGAGCTGATAGTCTCAGTGCTTGCACTGCTCAAAGGAGCCATCCCCCCCACAGCCAATCTGGATACCCCTGACCCGGAGTGCAACCTGAATGTGATTACGGAACCGCTCTCGATGCCCCTGCATACTGTGCTCTCCAATTCGGCCGGATTCGGCGGCTGCAACGCCGCGCTGATCGTACAAAGCAAACCAAAAACCAAAGCGGAATTAATCTCAAAAAGCAGAAACCGGGTTTACATTACGGGGCACGCCCTGATCAGCGCACTCGGTTCCGACAATGAGGAAACCGCCGCCGCGCTCGCTGAAAACGAGAGTGCCTGTTTCCCACTCGAACGTTTTGAAGTTCCGGGTACAAAAAAGCCCCCTGAAGTTGGCGAAGCTCCCGAACTTGAACTTGCTGATTTCAATGTCTCCCAAAAAGCCTATCTGGATGACGCCTCACGCCTCTTTCTCTGCGCCTGCGGCGGCGCGATAGCCGACTCCGGACACGACGCTCAATCATTGGACGCGCTCAACGCTGGCATCATGGCGGGTACCGCCTGGGGCTGCAACACGACGCAACAGCTTTTCTTTGCAGACTTCATCAACAAAGGTCCGCGATTGGTTAAACCCTTTATCTTCCCTCACTCATACGCTAACACCGCAGTCAGTCTGGCGGCAATGGAGTGGTCGCTCAAAGGAGCGCATGATAACATCACCACGCCGCACACCGCTTCCGGCATCGCACTTATCGAAGCGGTCACAACCATCCGAGGGGGGGCTTCACAGTGCATTCTGGCGGTCGGTTGCGAGGCACTTTCGCTACCCAGACTACATACCGCAACACCGGATGAAAATCAGGGTGAGGCCGCAGCAGCTTTGATGCTGGAAAGCGACAACCGATCGGCTCAAGCGGAGATCGTCGGCTGCGGTCTGGCAGGCGACCGGGAGAGTGCCGTGCAACAAGCATTGATGGATGCTGAACTGACACTCGATAATGTCAGAATCGTCGGAGGGCTCGAAAAACTGTGCGGAAATCTGGCAGGGGCCGCCAGTGCAGCTGAAATCTGCGCCGCCCTGATCCGCGGCATCAACGTTCCAACTCTGATCATAACAGTTGAAGATTCTCTGGCATCAGCCATAATCATCCAGCCGGTGTGAGATAACCTGAAAAGTTATCGAACCCCTCTACGGAAGCTCTAACCTCAACGGGTGCTGACGCGTCGGGTGCGGTCAGGGCGGACTGCACCGCGCGGTTTGCCGCTGCGGCTTGAATTTTTGCGAAACCGCCGCTTGCGTCCTTGCGAACTGGAAGATCGGTCGGCTTGATCCGCCTCAGTCAAACGCTCATCGCCTAAATGATAGGGATGTTCGGTTTCAATCGGGACATCGCGCCGGATAAATTTTCTGATTGCATTCAGGGTTTTGTTCTGCCCCTTGCAGACAAAAGAGATTGCCGCGCCGTCGCTGCCAGCGCGAGCAGTTCTGCCGATGCGATGCACATAGGACTCCGCATCCTCCGGTAGATCGTAGTTGACAACGTGGGTAATATCATCCACATCTATACCGCGCGAAGCAATATCTGTGGCAATCAGCACACGAACCGCGCCGGTACGAAAACCGTTGAGGGTATTGGTACGCATGCGCTGCGTTTTGTCACTGTGAATAGCCTGGGCCAGAACTCCCTCCTTTTTGAGTTTGTCCACCACCTTATCGGTGGCGTGACGCATACGCATGAAAACAATCACCCGACGCATTTCTGGATGATTCTTCAGCAACCAGATCAGAAGATTGGTACGATTTGATTTATCCACAATCATCAACGACTGATTTATCTTATCAACCGTCGGAACTTGAGGGGTCACATCAACATGAACCGGGTCGGCAACCATCTTTTCAGCCAGCTTCAAAACCTCCTTGGACATAGTAGCCGAAAAAAACATGGTTTGACGTTCCGCCGGCAAGGCACTCTGAATACGCTCAATATCCGGCATAAACCCCATATCCAGCAGTCGGTCGGCCTCGTCCAGCACAAAGCATTCGATATTGTCCAGAACTATATAGCCCTGTTCCATAAGATCAATCAGACGACCGGGAGTGGCAACCACAATATCGGCACCGTTTTGCAACGCCTTGACCTGGGGATACTGGCTGACACCACCGAAAACAACGGCGAATGAAATTCGGGTATAGCGCGCCAGACTGACGGTGTTCTCCGCAATCTGCGCTGCGAGTTCACGTGTCGGAGCCACAATCAGCGCGCGCGGACGGTGCGGTTGCGGTTTTTTACCGTCAGCCAGGAATTTATCCAGAATTGGCAGTAAGAAAGCGGCTGTCTTGCCTGTGCCGGTCTGGGCGCATCCGAAGATATCGCGTCCTTCAAGCAAACTAGGTAGCGATTGCTCCTGAATGGGTGTGGGTTCACTAAAGCCCTTTGCGACAACAGCATGCTGCAACAAAGGGTTCAAACTTCCAAAAACTGTTTTAGCTAAACCTTCCGGTAGCTCGTTTTTCGGAGTCTCTAAACGTCTTCTGGATTGATTCTCAGCCAGGCCGGGATGACGGTTTTTACGTCTGAAAGAACGCTGAGGGCGTTTGCCGCGACGTTCAAAGTTATTGTTTTTCTGCATAAGAAGGGCGCTTTATACGCTATAACCACAGCAATGTCAAGGCTGTTGATCATATTCACAACATCAGGAGAATTTAAATTACAATGCCGGAGGAGCGCAAACTCTGAACTCTTCTATCGTGGGTATATCACTGGCTTCCTTGACTGTCAGTCTCACCAGCCGTGCCTCAATCGGCGGAAAGATAATTTTCTTCTCTCCGTTGATTGTTGTTCCTCGGGCAATTTCTTGCCAAACTTCCCCCTGCTGAACTTCAATCACAAATTTCTGGATACGTGGGAAACTTAGCTCCCAGATATCGACTCTTCCAATAAGTTGTTTTTTACCCAAATCAATTTCAAGCCAACCACTGCGATTTTTCGCAGCCGCAGCCCAACGTGTGTAGGGATCACCATCATTAACCTTTGACGCTTGATATTTATCACTATACTCTGTTGAGGCCCGAACAGGTTTACCTTTTGAAAGAACTGTGGGCCAATCATGATTTGTGCCCTTTAATCCAAACACATTCATTTGATTCCGTGGCAATGAGCATGCTCTGATTTCCTGGAAAAAATTATCTTTTTCCTGAAAAAGATAAACCTCCTGGTTTTTTTCCAGTGTAATACTGAAAAGGCCTGGCTCAACCTCGCGTTGTGTTGCAGTTGTCAAAGATGTAGAAAAGTCACCGTCAAAGCCTGGCCTAATCAGACATGGCTCACCCGCGAGACTCTTAATTCTAACCCAGCGGGTTTTCCCGCCACGCCGTACGGCACTGATCAGAAAAGCTCCCTCGGCACGCCAATCGTGAAAAACCGCCTCGCTCCATTCCGCTGGTACCGCAGGAAAAACACGAATTTGTCCACCCCAGCTTTGCAGCAACATATCCTGCAAAGATTTAGCAGTAACCAAAGAACATTCAATCACCGGCCATTTCTCAATATATTGAGTATTCGGCATAACAGATTGTTTGTTATCATGATGCGCACGCAGATTTTCAAGTGCCTTATCTCCATTACCTAAAGTGGCGTAAAGAGCGGAGGCTGCCGCCCTTGACCAACCAAACATCTGCTTGCCATTGCCGATCCGCATCCAGTGCTTGATTGTTTTTTCAACCAACTCCTTGTTTTCCGGGTTATCTATTGACAACAGATGCAATGGCCAAACCATTATCATGTGTGACCAATGGCGATGCGACTTTCGGACAGGCTGGTTCGCACCAATCATAAAGCCTTCCTCGTTTTGTGAATATGGTGTCAAATCACGTAATACACGAACCCATTCAGATCGCATCGGATCTTTAAAACCATAACGCGAATCTAATTCTAAAAGGGTTTTACATCCCCATCGCAACATAGCAAGCTGATAATTGGCATCTGGCACACCACCACTTCCATCGTTGTACTCAGGAGAGTCCAAGGGAGGCAGATGAAGTTTGCCGTCCTCTCCTTTTTTAAGCAGACTTATCAGGAGATTTGCGTTGCCTTTTAACAGAGGATAAAACGCATGACGCGCATGATTGGTTACAAGAGATGCGTCCATCGAATAACGATATTGTCTCCAGTAATTATGCAACGCCCAGGTCAAATCACCGGGGCTCTGTCCCTTTTGAAAAGCTAAACCGTTATAGCTTGTAGTACGCGGAATATAAGCAGCATCGTCAACTCCCCAGAACTTTTTTGCGTTATAAAAAAAGTTGGTGCGATTGACATCAAAAAACTCAGTCAGCGAGCGACCAAGTTCCAGGTGATTTGCGGTATAAACAGGCGCATAGGCAATTTGATTATTGAGATTCCACCAAATGCGGGGCCAACGGGTCTCACGACACCAAGGGCCCATAAGATCCATCACCACGCGATCCTCTCTGGTTGCACTGGCAAGTTTGTACATCTGAATCCAATAGAAACCTTCAACTTGAGCATCAGGCACGGACATAAAGCTGGCCGGATAATAGCTATGCCACCATTGGCGATGACTCATCTCAAGTTTCTGCATGGGTGTTTCAGCCACTCTACGTACAGTAGCCAGCGCGTCAGCTTTAGCTTCCAGGCCCGGGAAAGAATCGGCAACGGTCAGTGTAAGTCGGCGTTTCGAAGGGGGACCTTGTACCTGCCATGCCGTAGCATAAGCACCCCCAGTCACACGAAGTTGTTCACAAAAACCCGTTCCTTTGTCTACACCTGTCACATAAGGTGGATTAGCATCAAATGCTTTTTTCAGATATACGTACTGAAAAACTTCCGCTTTCTCCGGTTCCCAGATAAATGTCGCATCCTGCTCGCCGCCCTCAGCCTCTACATCCACCAACAATGCGATTTCGTCCGAATGAATCATTGCCCGGAAGCGAAGTCGCCCCTGGTCTGTAACAATCTCTCCAATCGTCTCCGCATCCCAAAGCACAGTACGTAGTGTTCCTGATCGTATATTTCCAGCGGTCTTTAGAATCATACTTCCGATTGGCAGCCGTGAGGCATTACCACTCCTATCGGTGACATCAGAACGTCCGACGTCAAAACGCAGTTGGTTCACATTATCGACATAGATTGTGGTTCCCAACAAACCGTTGCCGTGAAATGCGCCATGATCAAATTTTGTAGGCAACACTTCCCAGACCAAATCGTGACGAGCAAGAAATTCAGGCCAGTCGACTTGTACTTCAGCCGTGGCCGAAAAACAAAATAAGATCAAAAACAAGAAATAATATCTTCCTCTAAAACACATATTTATCCTCTGCATATTAGTTGATCAAAAATACAGTACCTCTGGCTGTTGCTCCGTTAATAGTTCTTAACTCCCCTTCACCTGTTATAATGTCCGGGAAGTTGTCTGCACTGTAAATTTTGTTGCGGATCATCAGTACTCCATTAACTGTTAGTGTCTTTACTGTGCAAATTCCGGCAAAGTCCAGATCGATCTGCGCACCAGAAGAAACGAATAATTCAGTTTCCTCGTCAAGCGCTTGAGAATGATGCAAGCGGAGAGTCCCATTCGACACTATGGTCGCACCGCTGTAGGTATTGGTACCTGCAAGTGCAAGAATGCCATTACATAGAGTCAAACTTCCTGTTCCACCGATGTTGTTGGTGATAGCACCATCATAGTTGTCAGAACGATTGAAAACAATAGATCCTAGATTGCTCACGCTACCTGTTCCCAGTGTCCCGTCCATACCCCCTGAACCAATGGTCAAACAGCCTTCCTGAATAAAAGTAGTGCCGGCATAGGTATTGGCTTCGGCAAGGACTAAATTGCCAGAACCTTTTTTGATGAGTCCTAATGTAGCAGAGTGAATATAATCATTATCCGCGGTAATCGGCACCCCGATAGTTAGGACGGAACTTTCTCCTATCGTAATAATGGTATCTGTCAAAGGCTTTCTCAAGTTAAGTCTCCCAGTTCCGGTTATACAAGCAGTGGCATTGTCGTCAACAGAAATGTCACCATATTGAATAAGCCTGCCACTTGTTAAAACAGTTCCGCCCGCAAACCTGATATCTTTAAATTGCAATCCGAAGCCGTTTGAATAAGATAAAATCCCTCCATTCACAAAGAAAGAGATCAGTTTATCAACCCCTTGCAGCGTTTGAGAAGGATACCCGAAAGGACAATTGGCCGATGAAACAAATGTTGCGTTACTGTGGATGGTGAGCACCCCCCAAAAGGTTATATCTTCTTTTACACGATTATTCGCGATTTCCAATGTCCCTTGGTTGATGGTTGTAGTGCCGCTATAGGTGTTCTCTCCGCCAAGCGCAAGATAACCTCCATTTACAACAACCTCTCCTGAGCCTGAAATAATGTTTGTTATAATACCGCCATAGCTGTCAGACCTGTCGAAAACTAGTTCAGCACCCTTTCCGAGTGTAACAATACTGGCAATGCCAAGCGAGCCGGCAGTTCCGCCATTACCGATACTAAGAGTACCTCCACTCACAATAGTCGCACCTGTATATGAGTTGTCACCAGCAAGAGTAAGTCAGCCTTCACCTGATTTAACTAAAACGCTTGCTCCACATATCCCTGTTTCGTCAGCACCAATAAGTTCATAGTTTACAGCATTGTTGACAAAAAACAATTGTGTGGCTTCTACTCCTCCTGATGTCACGGTAATATTTGTCTGAGTTACCGGAACCATAGTGTTGCTGTCAAAATAAGTGTCAGCAAATGTAACTTTACCGCCACCTGACAAAGTTGCCATCGCAAGTGTCCCGAAACCAAGCGCATCATCAAAATTATTTGTACAAAAGTTTGCAGTTGTTGCGTCAAGCATATGGTTGATACTTCCCGTCCAATAGCCCAAATTTGTAATATCGCGAAGCTGCAATGAATTCAAATACTGATTTGCGCCAGTAAACGTCAGTTGTTCGGTTGTGTCTGTGGCCACAAATTTTCCTATTGCAAATTGCCCCACACCCCCCTTAACATTGCTACTGTTGTGATCAAGAAAAACCGCATTACCCGTAAATCCGGAAACTGTTGTGCCTCTTGTGCTGTTTCTGGAGTCATTGATCCAAATCTGCAATAAATAAAAGTGATCCGGCGTAAGATCACGGAGAGTCACAACATCAGTTTGGTTATAATTTCTATAAACAACGCCTCCAACAAGTTTCTTATAGTTCGCAGGTAGCACACTATCTTTGCTCATTTGATCTGTGCCACCGTAATAATTATTCTGAGTAACCGTTATGTTTCCATCAATGGTACCCCCGCTCTGAACCAAATTGAACATTACACCGTTAATCTCCATTGCCCCTGTCGATCCGTTCCAAGCATAAGCATAGCGCGACAAACCAAGTGCACTGATGTCAGATGCATTTCCGGTTATCGTAACCGGAGTTGAAAAATTTATATCTGCAGCGTGCAAGACACACACTGAAAAAAGCAGAATAAGATTAAATGTCACTGGGAAAAACCGCATGTGTCTACCAATGAAGAAAGATGAAAAATAATATATTTGTTTAAAATTACGGAATACTGGATACAAAAAACCAATATTTGAGGTAACCTGTATCGCACCGCAGTAAGAAAGTTTTCTTGTTTGTTTATCAACAAGAAAAACCGTTGCTGGCAACTTGAAAATTCTGGACATTGTTCTACTCCTTTTATCTACGCCGACTCGACTGTTGCAAGTATATCTTTCTAGCAAACAAACAACCATTCACAATAATCACTAAAACATGAACAATAGTCCTGCCCATTAATTTTTAGCTGACATATGTTCCCTACGAAAATTATTAGGTGACCATCCCGTTACCTTCTTAAAAACACGTGAAAAATGAAAGGCATCCGAAAATCCGAGATCTTCGCTAATGTGGCTGAGTGTATCCGATGTTTTGAGTAATCGGATGCGCGCCTGTTCAATGCGTCGCATAATCTGATATTGATGAGGAGAAATTCCAAAGGTCTGTTTAAAGCGGCTGATGAAATAATTTCGCGACATACACGCGAGACTCGCTAAGGCTTCAGAAGAAAGTGGCTCTGCCAGTTTACAATCAATCATATCGAGTACTGGTCGGAAACGCTCAGCACGTGAACGCCAAACCAATAATTTTTCCATGTCGATATATTCGATTAACGGTGCAAGCAACAGCAGTAACAGTCCCGACCTGCATACAATAGCAGCTGGCGAATCATCTCGATACAAACGCGTCATGCGCGCAAATGTTTCAGGAATGGCCATGCTGTTATCAGGATAACAAACATATGGCACATCCAAATGCGCAAACAGTGGTGTGCCATAACAGTTTTCAGCACAGAAATGACACCAATACAGCTTCAATCTTTTCTCGCAAAAATGGCTGTGCGTAGTGTTTGCGGGAATTAAATATAAACCCCCCGTCCGCAATATAAAATCTTTTCCATGGTGCGAGAGTTTTCCGGAACCGGAAACCACATAATACAATCGATCTTTGTTGTCGTGCACGCAATTTGCGCGCCAAGAGGTTCCCAGTACAGAGCGATAGACACAATAAACATGAACACGAAGCTGAGAAAGCAGATCATTTAGTTGGAACTCCTGCCAAAGCACATCAGCATCTTGCTGTAAGGTCCGTTTTGACATAATTTTATTATTTTGGGTGCCAGTCAACAATGGGAACCCGCATGGATATGTTAACTTATCAGTTTGAACTTTGTCCAGTCCAACTGTTATTGAGACTTTTCGCGAAAAAGCATGATTTCGGCACAGTCTATTTACAGGATAAAAAATATTTGCTACCTTTAGGGTACCTGTAGAGAAGCATGCAAAACTCGACCGTTATACTGACTACCCTGCTGTTATTCACAACCACGCAGGCTGCCGAACCGGAGAAAATCCGGAACCGGTTGCAACTTATCAATCCCGAAGCCGTCAGAGTTGCATTGGAGCATATGCACAGTGAGTGGCCGGACAAGTGTAGCACTCCAAAAAGTTATGCTTGGCTGGACAGCTTGGCACATGAGCGTAACCAACTGCTGGAACAACTTGATTCCGATCCGGAAAAGGCAGTGCCATCCGCGCGGAAACTCTGTGAGGCGGTTCACACCGCTCTCAAAAGTCTGCCTCTGCTGCCTGACTGCAATTTTATCGCGGTTGAGCGTTCGACCAACAACCTGGCACTGCCCAATAACTGGAGTAATCAACATGAAACAGGACGTCAGGGATTAAACAACCGTATCATACATATCACCAGCCTTCGTTCAGCACCTGAAATTACAACACTCTGGCAACCGGATCTTGCTGAAACCTTTGTCGGACACCTCAAGCTACACTGGGACGCCGAACGTCTGATGTTCACATCAAACACCTCAGAAGGGCGTTACCGTATCTATGAGATATCACTCACCGATCCGCTCAGCGAACCGAAAGCGATGATGCAGATTATGGATGATGATGTGGACAATTATTCCGGCTGCTGGCTGGCGGATAACAGTTATCTGTTCCTTTCAACCGCCACAATGAACGGCGTGCCGTGTGTACGCGGCAGTTCGCATATCGCCAACATATACAAATATGAAGAGCGTAACCGGAGCATCCGTAGAATCACATTCGATCAGGAACACAACTGGGATCCAACTATGCTACCCGACGGCAGTGTTATGTATCTGCGCTGGGAATACAGCGATATCCCACACTTTGCCGGACGTATTCTTTTTACAATGAACCCTGACGGCACTACACAACGCGAACTTTACGGTAGCAACTCCTACTGGCCAAACTCCATGTTTCATGCTCAGCCAATCCCCGGACAGACGCATAAATTCGCGGCCATTGTCTCCGGTCATCACGATACCCGCCGTGAAGGTGAACTGGTAATTTTCGACCCGTCACTTGGCCGCCATGAAGCCGACGGAGCGGTGCAACGTATACCGGGACGCGGCAAAAGAGTTGAACCGGTGATCGAGGACCGACTGGTCAGCGACTCCTGGCCCAAGTTTCTTTTCCCCTTTCCGCTGAATCAGAATTTCTATCTGGTCTCGCTTCGTCTGCAAAAAGAGTCGACCTATGGAATTTACCTGGTTGACACATTTGACAATCTAACCCCCCTACTGGAATATCCTGAGCACGCATTGCTCGAAATCGCACCGCTGCGGCAACGTCAACGCCCACCAATTCGTCCATCAATCGTCGATCCTGAAAAACCAGCCCTGGCAAAAATCATAGACATCTATCAAGGCCCCGGACTTAAAAACGTTCCACGCGGCACAGTCAAAACCTTGAGGATCTTCTCCTATGCCTTCTCCTATCGTGGTATGGGTGGTCAGGTGGATCGCGTCGGAAGAGATGGACCCTGGGATGTCAAACGCATCCTAGGCACAGTGCTGGTGGAACCGGATGGATCAGCTTTTTTC
Source organism: uncultured Lentisphaeraceae bacterium (assembly GCA_964406095.1). Classification (GTDB taxonomy): domain Bacteria; phylum Verrucomicrobiota; class Kiritimatiellia; order RFP12; family UBA1067; genus M55B167. The sequence continues at coordinate 64,002 of CAYOQJ010000068.1, read as the reverse complement.
GAGGTTCCCGCCAATACCCCCGTTGCCTTTCAGCCACTCGACAAAAATGGGCGCGCCCTGCAACTTATGCGTAGCTGGACAACCGTTATGCCGGGCGAACTGCAGAGTTGCACCGGCTGTCATGAACCACAAAACACAAGTTCAGGCCCACGCGTTGCAATGCAAGCGATGCAACGTCCGCCATCCAAAATAAAACCATGGTATGGTGTCGCACGCGGATTCTCCTTCAACCGCGAAGTACAGCCGGTTCTTGACCGCGCCTGTGTAAGTTGTCATGACGGCAGCGCAGCTGATCGTCCGGATTTGCGGCTGGCCGCCATGGTGAAAACCGGTTCGCCCTCAAAACACTACAATGTAAACGCACTCTTTCCTCCCGCTTATCTCGAACTGCTTCGCTTCGTTCGCGGACACACAATCGAAAGCGACATGCATCTGCTGACACCCTGTGAATTTCATGCTGACACAACCGAACTGGTGCAGATGCTCGAGGGTGGTCATCACGGAGTTGTTCTGACATCTGAAGAGTGGGATCGAATTGTAACCTGGATAGATTTGAACACGCCAGCACATGGAACCTGGACGGAAATCGCCGGAAGCGAGCGGGTCAACTCCCTCGCCCACCGCCGCCGTGAACTGATGAAAACATACGCAGGTATCGACGAAGACCTGGAAGACACTGCCGTACTTGGCCAATCCGGCATATTTTTTGCCGCACTTTCAAACGCTGGCTCCTTCGAAAAAACCTTACCGGATTGCGCTGTGATTGAAAAAAACACAAAAATCAAAGCAAAGCAGGTAACTCTGTGTGTTGCAACTTCCAATCCGTGTAGTGATGAAACAATTTTCGATCTGGGCAAAGGTGTGCTCATAAAGTTCAGAGATATACCGCCTGGAAGAATGATAACTGCTGATCAGAACACAACTGAAATTTCAAAAGCTTTCCGGGCATCGGTCTGCGAGGTGAGTAACGAACAGTATGCCTGTTTTGATCCATCACATAACAGCCGCATTGAAGCAGGCGATTTTTTGCAGTTCAGTGCTGAAGAGCGGGGATTTCCATGTAATCTGGCGCGACAGCCCGTATGCCGCGTCTCGGCACAGGCTGCAATCAGTTTCTGTCGCTGGCTGACACGCAAAACCGGCAGAACCTGCCGATTACCCACCTCTGACGAATGGTGCTGGCTGGCACGTGCAGGAGAAAGCTCGGCCTTTGCTTGGAAAAATCAGCCTGCTAAATTCAGCGTTGTGGCTAATCTGGCGGATAAATCATTCCAAAATGTGGCTAACTACAGTTGGGGTCTGCCCTACGGAGCAATAGCCCGCTGGCGTCCTGCAATGGCAACGGTCAATGACGGATTTCGCGTTGCGGCCCCCTGCGCAAGTCTCGCCGCCAACAGATGGGGGATATATGACACCATCGGCAACGTTCGTGAGTGGACGGTTGAAAGCACTCATTCCGATGCGGCTATAGCCTGCGGCGGCTCCTGGTCGACCCGTCCCGACAAAGCCGGGTTCGACCAGAAACTTAAATATCCCCTCTGGCAAAGCGTATATGATACTGGCTTCCGGGTGGTGATGGAACAGGATGAAATGTGAGATCACTCAGACAACTCCCGTATCCACAGATCATTGCCCATCGCTGGTGCTTGCGCACGCCAGACAACATCCAGATCGCAGGAGAACTCTGAAAGGGCCTTTACCGTAGCACTGCCGAGTACACGTTCTTCAAAATCACCAGGTATCTTTTTGTCACGCTGTCTGCGAGATAGAACTGTGAAAACAGCACCTTTCTTGACGGCGTGATAGTTTCCCAGGGCGGCACGCAGACGCTTATCGGAGAGTTCTGTTACCACTGCCGTTAAAGGTTTGAGTGCGACAATTCGATCCGAGATACGGGCAGTCAGATCGTTACAGACTTTTTCCTGATCAACCGTATCCGTGCGTGCAGCCGAAAATGACGCCAATACCTGAGTTGTTTCAGTGTCCACCAAACGCAGATATATCAACTCTCCCGAATCAGAGGGGATTACATCACCCAACAGTAGCAGACTGGCAGGAAGCAGTTTGCCGATCGCCAGGCGTGCACGCGGATCAGCCAGCGTGGATGCCCCAAGATTCTGCTCCTGTAACAGAGTTTCCAGAGCCTCACGCTCAATCACCCGCAACGCCATACGGTTCTCCAAACCGGAACGTAGCATAATACGGTAGAGCAAAGCAATATGCTCCGCAGTCGGAGTGCCGGATGAAATTTCAGGACCTAAACAGGCCAGAACCCGAGGCGGAGACACAACGGAGATATTCCCTCCCGTAGCTGTCGTATTTTTTCCACGAGCATCAATTTTGTCGATCAGCTGACGCAACTCGTCGCGTCCCTCCTTCTGTTCGCTGCGCTTGATGTAATCTGCAACAACACGTGCCAGATGATCCTGAGCATTCTGCTGCAAAACAACGTTGATCAGCGAACCAGCTGATCTGGAGGCACCGGCACGGGTGAGTGCCAGAGCGTTGCGCAGTGCCTCATCTCTGCTGAGCGACACACCCGCACCGCGACCGGCCTCTTCATGCGTACAAACAGAATACCTTGATGACGGATTCAATTCGGCCAAAGGACGACCCTGCGCATGGCGCACGAAAACAAACTCGCCGCCCGCATGGTCACTCAGCGGCAACGGCCCCATCTGCACCATTTGACCGGTCAGAGATGCTACCTGCTCCCGCAGCGCCGACCCGAGATCGTTGGCCGAAAAAACATCCGACTCACTGTATTTGAGATAGTTGAGCACCTGTTGGGCAAAAACACTGTGTTCAGTGCCACTGTCCAGCACTGGCTCCAAACCGCCGCTGGTTATAAGATAGCGTGACGGTATCGAAATAGCGCGCTCATACCATCCCCTGCTTCTAGCGGCACTCAGCGGCTTGTCACCACGAAACAGAGAGCCACTGTAGCAGGCATCCGAAAGCACCAGAACATGCCGGGCATTCGAGGCACTGATCAGACGTGTCAGCGTTGAATTCCACAACCACCCATCTTTGGCAGCGTGGCCAGCAATGCTCTTTCGCGCATCCACCGGAATCCAATAGCCCTCCTGCAATTTCTCATCAAAACTCCCGTGACCTGCGAAATAAATCAGATCGGCTCCATCATCACCGGTAGTAGCCATCTCATCCAGCGCACTCAGGACAGCTGAACGGGTCGCCTGTTCATCAAGAAGAGTCCGCACCTCGAATCCGAACCGGCCAGCTAAGGTTTCAGCGACAGCCTCCGCGTCCGTCCGTGCAGTACGCAGTTGCGGCCAGCCCTCTCCATTCTCCTTATAATAGCGGTTGATACCAATTACCAGAGCACGGTAACGCGGCATTGCGCCCGCCTCTTCAGCTGCTACGGCTGACTTCACAGCGCCTTCCGATCTCATTATCCGATCAGAATCATCCGCCGCAGAGACGGCGCTGCGCCTCTCAACCCAGAGTAATCCCAGCACCATAACCAGAATCACAACAGCCGCAAGATTTATAAACAGCCAACCCCGGCCGCGCCAGCTCGCAACTCGCGAATGAGAGCGGTCTTTCACACCATAAACCTCTTCGTCGTTTACCAGTATCGCCTTACCAGATTTATTTACTGACGGAGCGGCGAGTCCTGTCCGGTTAATCTTCCACGCATTCGCGCCTGCGTCAGAAGGTTGGGCAGAACCGTTTTTTGTATTGTTGTCAACGGGTGTAGACATAATAGCCTTCTTTCACAATTTTCTCAGCTTCGGATGGAATGATTCGGGCCGTACTGTGATCCTGCCCGACCGTCACAATCTGCAACTGCACCGGTTTCTCCGATTGGCGGCATACCTGGCCGTAAACCAGATCAGCTTTATTTTGTGCTTTTATTACAAAAAAGCGGCTGTTCTTTGTAACACCGTCGTCACGACCGACATTCAAAGTCACAGTCGCACCCTGATGTTTAAACACCTTGCCTGAGATCAAGGGAAATCCCTGCTGAACCTTGAGCACCAGTCCAGATACAACCTCATCCAGCACACGGTCAGGGTCCGGGGTGTATACATCACTGGCAAACAGAATCACGCCCTCGGAGGTATCCACAACCTTGACATAAATAGTAATTCCTTTAGACTCGGTGTAAATTCGGCCCATTAGCAACATCTCAGCCGGAACCATTTTACCGATACGCAACGCCGCCGAGGGATCAGCCAGGTCGGAAAGACTCAACCCCTGTTCACGCAGTACAAAATCCCAACCTTCGCTACGCTCAAGCAGACGGAACCGCACCGGAGGACGGGTTAGCTCCATCTCCATTGAACGTTTGATACGCACACCCACATAACCGGTATCCGCCGGTGTCAGCGGCGGCACCCCGACACTCAGCCGCATTGCATCATCCTGATACTCGGGACGTAACCGGACCACTTTCAACTCCCGTACACTGCGGTTGCCAGCTAAATCCGTTGCGATCACCTCGAATTCATTTGTTCCCGATTCCAGCGAAATATGCCGCATGAAATAAGCACTAAGCGCACCTTCGTCACCAACCTGCAACAGTGTTTCCCCATTGATGGTTACGCTGGCCAAACCGCCTCCGTCCGAGGCCCTTCCATCCAGAAAAAAATCTTCGGCATAAACGCGTGTCAACGGCTGACAATCCTTGAGCAGCAGTGAAGGCCGCAGGCGATCATCTGACTGCGCCACCTGCGGCGAAGCGGTAACCGCGGCGACAACAAAGGATGACATATGAACCCCGCCAAAGATCAGTTCCGGCGACAACAAGCCGTTAACCAAATTATCTGACTTCGGCACAGACAACCAGCGACAGTAGCCGGCACCAGCGGCCAGTGCGAGATGTCCGGCAAAGCCAACAACCGGAACCGGTAGCGTAGCAAGATCAGATAAAACCGCATCTGACTGCAGCATTTCCGCATTAAGCGGACAGACCAGCACATTGCCAGCACAGTCAACCGCCCGGAACTTGATACCGCTACCTGTCAAACGCAGCGCAACTGGCACCTCAAACTCCACCGCGTCGGCATCGCCACCAGCACGGTAGATTTGAGCTGATCCTCCTGTTACCTCCGCCAACCCGTACTCGTCACGACAAACCCCCTCTATCAACCAGTCGCCGCCAACTCTGGACAGCCGCCGCACCAACAGACGCGGCGGCTGGCGGTCGGCAACTCTGACAACCAGTTGTGTAACCGACTGTCCAAGCAAATCCTCCGCTGTGATGGCTATCACATTGGTTCCCGGCGAAAGAGTAAGCATACGCTTAAAACTCATAGAAGGCGGCGCCAATTCGATAAATTCAGATTGCCCCCCCACACTCAAACAACGTATGCACGCTCTGCCTGCCACACTGCCGGAGAGTTCGATGCTGCGTTCACTGGTCAAAAGCGTATCAATATCTGTATCGAATCTAAAAGCGGGCGGCGGCACCGGTTGTCCGGAATATAATTTCCCACGAGCCAGGTTGAGATAGTGCTTGGCACGCCCGGAAGGCTCCTGTCGTAACGAGATTTCGAGATAGGAAACCGCCTGAGTTATATTATTCTTTTCATAGTGGCAAATGCCGAGTTCCCGATTCGGAAAATATCCCTCCAAAAAATGAAGTCCATAGGTACGTGCACGCCACATGTCCTGTGAATTACCGAATTTAGCACCGCTGCGCAGTCCCAGACAACGCTCAAAATCTTTACTAGCCGCATCAATTCTGCCCTGACACATACGATATACGGCACGTTCATAATAGTTCCACCAGTTATGATAGTACATGGTCTCACCCTGCTCCTCCGAGAGCGGTACCAGACACCCAGCAAGTACAATCAGCAACGTACAGGTCAGAATCATAGAAAAAGCGTATCTTTTCTTCTGCGTTACTCTGCTCATTGATCTTCCCCCTCGTATGAGTCTAACCATGCGGCAAGATCATCAGCCATGACCGCCACCGAGCTTCCCGCCTGTTCTCTGAAGAGAGCCTCCCCGGAGTAGTCGCCGCTCCAAAAACCGACACTCACACCTGACTGCGTGCGTATCTTAACCGTCAGCGAAAAAGCACCGTCACGCAGTTCACGCAGTTGCAGCGAAGCCGTCATGGGTGGCAAAGAACCGAGGTTGCGTCCGGCCAGCTCACGTTCCAGCTTCACCTTCAATAACTGCCGACAACGAACTGCAACCTCCTCCGTTAATCCATTGTCATACGCCGTCGAATGCCGGCCACGCAGATTTAGCGGCGTGAATTCAACTTTAGCCCATCGCAACGAAACGGAACCGTGTAACCCCGGCAAAGCAAGCATAATAACAGCAGCCGCAGCCAGGATACCAAACCCGAGTGCGGGATGTGAGAGGATTTTCCACCATTTGGATGTCGACAGACCTCGATTCAACTTATACACACCAGCATTGCCGACCCTAACATTTCCACCCACCTCAGATTTCTCCGCATCACCGGATGAGCTTTGCTCCCAAACAGAAAGTGCCTCTTCGACCAAGGCGTCAACAGAGCAATCCGCCGTTTCCAAAGCAGGTATGGTCTCGCGCAAAACACTATCCATACGGGTGGTGTCAGCATACAACCACCGCAACTCTGCATCCTTCTGCATTCGACGCTCGAAAAGACGGCGCTCATCATCTGTTAATTCACCATGCAGATAGGCCCATACTGTTCTAATCTCGCTGGATGATCTTTCTTTCACACATCCTCCTTGTCGAATAGACTCTATGCCGATGTTGTTATCGTCACCAGCTTCTAATGTCGTACGGGAAACAAATATATTCCCTAAAAAAAATTCAGGAGAGGTCTGAGTTTGTTAAGACAGCGTGAAAGTCTGCTCCCCACCGTATTGATCGATATGCCCTCAACTTCGGCTATTTCGCGATAAGAGAGATTGTCTGCATAAAATTGCCTGATCATCCGCTGACAACTCTCATCCAGTTGCGCCATTGCTGCTCTGACTGCTAAAACACGTTCGATCCGCAGTATTGCTGAAACAGGATCAAACTCATCGCCAGCGACAAAATCAACACTTTCCCACTCACCGTGGTCATTGTATCGGCCCAACGGAAGCAACCTCCCCTTCTCACGCAACTTTCTGCGCAGCATATCAATACATCTGTAAACGCATATTTTGCGGACAAATGCCCGCAAAGCCTGCTCAGAGTGCAAACGTTCTATTGACTGCACAATTGCCACTTTGATGATCTGTACGACATCCTCGCGCGTGTGCGCGTCAAAATGCCATTTGGGCCATGCGGCAACAGCATGTATCTCGCTCTCATACTCGGAAAAAAAGCGCCCCCAGGCCCTTTCATCATTAGCCTTCAATCCATCAATATCCGTTTGATTGAATCCACACACTCTGTTCACAGATTTACCCCACCACTTTGTACACAACTGAAAAACATTGTGATTATATCTTCTGCCTATGAAAGAAGCCAGCACTTTCAAACGACTGAAAAGATAAAGCTTTGATTTTACTCGGTTGATTATTGTGAACTAATCGCCTACAATTTACACTGTGCGGGTTACGGGTTATTTGAAAGTGATCGGGTTGTTGTATGAGTTTCAGGAGCATACTCAGAAAAGTTACCGCTCCTGCGGTATTTAGAAATCGCGGGAAACCACGCCTATTACGGACGCTACTGGCGGTTGCCGCAGTTCTTCCGGCAGCGGCAATCGCGGACAGCTTCACCCTTTCAACACTAGCGGGTGATGTTGAGATACCCTTGGTGCATGTTGATCAGGGCGGATCACTGCTGAAACCTTCAGCACCATCCGCGCCTCCCTTTTCGGCTCCCACAATATTTTCAGCGCCACTGCCCAGCGGTTCAGGCGCACGGGCTCTCGGTGTGGCCGGCGCCTTCACTGCGATTGCCGACGATGCCACGGCAGCTTCCTGGAATCCGGCAGGTCTTACGCAGCTCGAACGACCCGAGTTTTCATTTGTCTACCGTCTTAAACACGATAGACTGTCACACTACTCCGGGAACCCCGATTATAAAGTCGGCGATGATGAATACAGCAATCACGCCCTGAATTACATGAGCGCAGTTCTGCCGCTACGGCTGTTCGGACACACCGCAGTGCTGTCTTTAAACTATCAGGAGGTTTACGATTTTTCACAACGCTTTCACGCAAGCTTTCATGACCGCACAACCAGCAGCGAACGTTATACCAAAAGCTCAACTACCACCGAAACCATCTTTAACCGCTATGCAGCTGCCAATGGATATGTGGATGTGACCGAATATCTGACCACCCGCAAAACCACAATTCTAGATCAAACACTCAGCTCTTCAACCCTCGGAAGGCTGGATTTCGAGCAGGATGGCAGTGTGCAGGCAATCACACCGGCTTTCGCTTTTCAGGCCACACCTAAACTGGCTTTCGGCATTGCGCTCAACATTTATCAGGAGGGATTACTGGGCTCACCCGATATTCATTCACGCACAAAGGCCAACTACCACGGTACACTCGACAATCTGGCCACTACCTCCGATTACCGCGACACCTCTGGTTTCTGGAGTTACACAGGCGAGTATGTCAGTCCCACACTAAACATGCCGATCGGCCCGGAATCCGGTCAAGTGCCGCCTTATTCAAGTTCTGAAACCCGGAGCGATCTGTCGCGGATTCACTATACCGGGCGTTACGATGTTTATGACCGCATCACCAGTTTTCGCGGTGTCAACGCCACCTTGGGAACTCTACTGAATGTCAACGAGAAACTAACCCTCGGCTTCTGCCTCGATCTGCCCTGGACCGCCAAGGCGCACCAATCCCGCAGAATTTATTCCAGTGTGACCACCGAAGGAGACAACACCAGAACCGCCAGCACCAGACACGAATCAAAAGATGTTGAATTCGAATTTCCCCTGCAGTGGTCAGCCGGTACCGTATGGCACTGGAACAACCGACTGTCAACCTCTTTCGATGTAAGTCAGACCTGGTGGTCGGATTATTCATTCAAAGCTGACGGCGAAAAGCGCATCAACCCGATTGACGGTTCCGATTACGGTGACCACTCTGTTGATGACTGCTGGGCACTGCGCACCGGCACCGAATATCTATGGGTGCTTTCGAAAACAGAGATTCCTTTTCGCGCGGGTCTCTCTTGGGAACAGCGACCCGCAATCGGCCGTCCGGATGAGTATTGGGGCATCACGCTGGGATCAGGCTTTTCAATCGGACGCGGGGCCAACAAGATTATAATCGATGTGGCCTATATGTACTCCTGGGGCAACAACGTTATGGGCACACTGGTTCCCGGCCAGAAAGACACATTGGAAACCGACATGGAAAGGCATGAACTCTATCTTTCCTGTATTTATCATTTTTAAGAGCGCTCCGCTGCACTCCCATCAAACTCACGCTGCGTACAAATCAAGCGGAGCCCGGAAACAGATTACATCATTAAAAGATACACGTATGGGATCAAAATAACATGATTTTGAAACTTATAAAATTGAAAAGAGCCCGACTGTGTGGAACTCTGATTCTGCTGTGGGCCTGCAACGGGGTTTTGGCAAGGGAAAAATTCACCGATGACTCATCGGCAACATTGATGCGGCAGGCGATAACCGCCGAGAACCAAGGACGCAATTTCGTAGCGGCTGCGGCTTATGAAGAGCTTTTACGACGCGATATCGGGTTTGAAGTGACTCTCGCCCCCCGACTGGTCAACCTTTACAGCAAAATGCAACAACCGGCAAAAACGCTGGCTTGGGCAAGACGTGTGGCCAACAACCATCCACAACCTGCTGCCTATCTGGCCGGGATTTATACACAACTGGGACAACACAGAGATGCCGCGCTGCTTCTGTCTCAAGCATTGCAAAAAAAACCGGATTCACAACAACGCTTCACACTGCTTTGGCAACTCGCCTCAGCCCAGGAGGCCCTCAATGAAAAGCGCTCAGCTATCAAAACCCTGATTATGGCTCAACTCACCACAAATCATGCCGACCGCCGGCAGAGATGTAAACGGCGAATTGCGACACTGCAAAAACAGATCACAACCACACAAATATCGGCACACCCACAAGCCGAAACTGGTCAGCAGGAGGATCAGCCATGAGAAAAAACATCCTCGCACTTGCCCCCCCAACCGCTGTTCAGATGCCACTTGTTCTGGTTGCCAACCTCTGGCTGAGCGTCGTAGTAACTGGCATTGCACAAAACACCTACTTCGTCAACAACGACTCCATCACAAATGATCTCTGGTGCAGTGCCCCCGGCAACCCAGATAATGACGGCCTGACACCTGCGACTCCGCTGCCGGACATCCACTCGGTAATCATACGCTACGCCCCCTCATTCGGCGACACTGTTTATGTCGACAGCGGTGAATACTCGCTGAACAACACCCTGGAATTACCGGATACCGGTCCGCCACCCGGTGCACCAGAAACTCAATGGTTCAAACTGATCGGCGCAAACCGCCGCAGCATCCTCTTCTGCCAGAATGCGTCCACCGATCCAGCTCTCTTTATAAATCAGGACTTCACCCATGTGGAGGGTTTTCAAATTTACGGAGGAACCACCGCAGTTACAATCAATCCGCAAAGCTGCCGTAACGCCCGGATTGAAAAAAACAGATTTATCGAACAATCATCGCTAAGTATCGAAGTACTGGCTGATCCCCTTGACGAAGGCTTCGACACATACTCAATCCATAACAACATCTGCAGCGGCAGCGGAATGAGCTTACAAGCCGGTATCGGATTTAAACGCGCCGCTTTCAATGTTGTCAATAACACCATCGCGATTTCCCGGGGAACCGGCATCGCCTGCGGCGGACACCCCGGCATGACCATGCTGATCAACAATATAATCTCAGCCAAAGATGAGTCCGCCTGCCTCTCTCTCGCAAACCTGAATATTCCGCAAAACTCAAATTTCAATAATTTCTATGCACACGGCGGTGCCATTGCGGTGGTTGATCTCAGTACCCCCACTTATTCAATCAATCTGACACTGTCACAGTGGCAAGCAATCAGTGGACTCGACCTCAACAGCTTCAACCGCAATCCACTTTTCATCGCTCAACGCCTGCACAATTACCACCTGCGCAGTCAGGGCGGTTCATGGCGGAACGGAAGCTGGGTTTCTGACTTTGCCACCAGCCCCTGTGTTGATGCCGGTGACCCGGCCATGCCTCTCGACAGAGAACCTATGGCTAACGGCGGAATTATAAACATGGGTGCCTACGGTAGTACAGAGCAGGCATCACGCAGTAGCCCTGTGCGTTCACTTCTGCTGCTGGCCCCTTGCGGCGGCAATACCTATAGCAATGATATTGCCATTGCCTGGCACTCGTCTGGACAAGGTTGGCTGGCTGATGACAGCGTCCGTCTGCAAGCTGCTACCGCCAACAATCAGTGGTTTGACATCAACAATACCAACACTCTACCAGCTTCAGGAACCTTCAACTGGAAGATACCCGCACCACTGCTCAACGCAGGCATTTTGAAACTGCGAGTGATCTGTAACCGTGACACCACGGTTTCTGATGCCACCACAAGCCTGTTTTACGTTCAGAGAACACTCCAAAACTATTATGTTAACGACGATTCCACAGAGGGCGATCAATACTGCACCGCGCCCGGCGCGACACTCAACACAGGAACCGCACCAGACCAGCCCCTGCCTTCGCTTGACGAGGTGCTGGCACGTTACACGCTTGAAGCAGGCGACACCATTTATCTGGATCAGGGATTTTATCTCCAAAACAGCGACACCGTCATAGGCCCAGCCCATAAAGGTGCCGCCAACAATCCAATCATTATTCGGGGTGTCGGTGAAAAAAGCATCCTTTCACGCATGCCCGACGGAGAAGAAAAAACAAACGCGTGCATTCAAGTTTTCGCCGACCATCTTAAAATCGAGAATCTAACCTGCGTTGATGGCGATATCGGTATTGCGATTGACGCCTCCTCCGCCCGGAATGTAACCTTGACCGGTAACAGTTGTCTGAACAACTCGGTGGCCGCCATCCGGATTGAACCACACTCCGAAACTGCCGACGGACAGTACCGAATTTTACAGAATGTAATCGCCGGCAACGGAACGGGACTGGAACTCAGGGGCAACATGGATTTTGTCGGCAACCGGACAGTGTTCATTATTGAAAACAACACCATTGTCTGCGGTGGTGACGGCATCCACTTATTAAATAATAATCGCAGAGGAACTCTGGCAAATCTGCTGAAAAATAATCTGATTCATACCACCCGACCGGAAAACGCCTGCCTGGTGGTTATACCCGGTACACTGCACTACTCCGACTTTAACAATCTATACGCCGATAACGATGCGGCAATCGGTGCATGGCAGTCAACCTCCGGCACCCGCCAATATTTCACATCCCTGCCAGAGTGGCAGACGGCCAACACTCAGGATCAGCACTCTATCTCCTTCGCCACCTCTTTCATAGAGCCGGAAAGCAAAAACTTTCGCGTGCCCCCTGATTCTCCTTGCGTCGACGCCGGAATCAACAGCTTCTGGATGTTCAAAGCCTCCGACCGTGGCGGACAACCGCGCATCAACGGCACATCCAGCGACATCGGTGCCTATGAGGTTAATGTGAGTTTATCCGTCAGACTGTTTCTGAGCGGAGCATTGCCAGCTAACTCCAATCAAATGAGTCGCGCCCTGACTGACAATCTTCTGCTACCACAAATCTCGCCCTATGCCGCCGATCGGCGCAGAGCTGCGAATATTCCCGATAATATCACCGACTGGGTGTTGCTCGAATTCCGGGGTATGACAAATGGTGCGGCACTGTATTCACGCAGCGCCTTTCTGCGATGCGACGGGTGGGTCGTCGATGATGACGGAAATCCCGAACTTGCAGTTGACCTTCCTGCACAGAGTGCCTGCTATGTCGTGGTCAAACACCGCAATCATCTGGCAGCCATGTCTGCCGAACCTATCACTCTTGCAGGAGATTCGCTTGTTTATGATTTCACCGTTTCCTCCGAAGCCTACTTCGGCGGCGAAAACACCTGCATAATCGTCAACGGCCAGCAAAACACCTTCTGCGCGCTTCGCTGCGCCGATAGCGACGGTGATGGTGAAATTCGCAGTGTTGACCTTCTGATAAGTCAGTCACAGTGCGGCCTTGCAGGCTATAACCGCGGCGATATCAATTGCGATGGAGTTGTTTCCAGCACTGACGAATTTCTGATCAATGTAAACCTGAATTTTAAATCCGCAGTTCCACACGCCACAACAATTCTTCAACCTGCTCTGCTGATTTCACCAGCACATCGCACAATTAGCACCACAGCCAGTGTGACTCTGAAAAACATTGATGCTTCCGTTGCAAATGAGTCAATTGTCGCTCCAACCGCAACGACCTCGACTACATCCGGGTGGCAGTGGGCATTCGTTCACAATCGTAGCGGAGCAGACATTGTTCCTTATGAGGAATCAGAAGTGGTCTACACTGCGGGTGGCATAACCGGACAAACCGATGTTGTGGAAGCCTGGCACAGTGATAACCGACTCGGACGCTCACGCATCGACGTTGTCAGTACACAACTCCTTGCCAAGGCCGGCAAGGCAATGATCGTGGCCGGCAGAAAATCGGAGGATGACACACTCTGGCCAACAACCGACTATCTGGCCGATAACGCCTACACAACTCTGCGCTGCCGCGGTTTTTCAAAAGAAAATATCATATATCTCAATCCTGTTCCAAATCAGGATGTGGACGGAAATGGTATGCTTGACGATATCGATGCCGCATCCGACTTGCAGGAAACCGCCGCAGCTGTCACTAACGAACTGGCAGGAGCCAATCAGATATTTATCTACTTGGTGGATCACGGCGGCAACTCTTCGGGCTGCGGCTACTTCCGGCTCAATCAAAATGAGATTCTTACGGCAGCACAACTTGACTCATGGCTTGACTCTCTACAAGAAAGCGGCAACATGAAGGTCACAGTACTGTTGGATTTCTGCTATGCAGGTAGTTTTTTGAGCGAGCTGACCTATTCCGGCACGGCTGAGCGCATTGTCATCGCGGCTTGTAACAATGCACAACCCAGTTATTTTGTCGCAGGCGGTCTGGTCAGCTTCTCCAGCGCTTTTTTTTCCGGTGTTCTGCTGGGTCACGACGTGATGCAATCCTTCTCTCTTGCCCAAAGTGCCATGTCCACCTACCAGTCTGCACAACTAGACGACAATAAAGACGGCTGCTATACCACCAACGACTACAGCGTCGCTAGCGGAACCTATGTGGGACCAAGCTCGACATTCAATGCAAATCTCCCGCAAATCGGTGAGATCTGCGGCAATCAGGTTCTCACTGATGAAACAACAGCGACGCTCTGGATCGGCAGTGTCACGGCACTCCACCCTCTCTCAAAGGCCTGGTGCCTGGTAATCCCTCCAAATCATGATCCCAACCCCGACAATCCAGTCACAGATCTGCCGCAACTCGACCTGAACTATGACAGCAATAACGGCCACTACGAAATCATCTATGACGGCTTCACTGCGGCAGGCACCTACAAAATTCAATTCTACGCCCAGGATGAAGCCGGGAATATTTCAGCTCCAAGAGAGTCCTATGTCTCACAGGTCGGCTATGATGACCGCGTCATCTTCGTTGCAGGTGATACCGTAAACTCATCGAATCAAAACGCAGTTGACTATCTCACCCAACTGGCCTACACTACCTTTCGCCTGCGTCTGTTTGCCTCCGATCATATCCGTATTATTTCGCCCAACACCGGGCAGGACTTGGACGACGATGGCTACAGCGACGTATGCGCCGCACCAGGTATTGCCGCCATTCAGGAAGCTCTTGCCTGGGCAACAACCAACACTACTGACCAACTGACCCTCTATCTGATAGGAGAGAGCGTCAATAACACCTTCAGACTGAACGAGTCCGAGTGCCTGAACACCAATCAACTCGCCACCTGGCTTGACGCTTATCAGGAAGCCAACCCCGTTCCAATAAACGTTATACTCGATTTCTCAGGAGCAGGCACCTATCTTCCGTCACTGGCTTCCAGCCAAACCGCCATCAACCCGGAGGCATCACGCATTGTCATAGCTTCCACCCAACCAGGACGCGAAGCACTGCTTTCCAATGGAGGCACAGTCAGTTTTTCGCAATATCTGCTGGCCGGTATCATCGCAGGTAAAACTCTGGGGTACGCCTATACCGATGCCCGGCGAACCATCCGGCGCGTCAGCGGAGGCATCAGACAAAGAGCGCAAATTGACGATAACAACAACGGCACAGCCAATGAGAAGAATGTCGACGGCGTGCTGGCCAACGCAACCACGCTCGGCTCCGCCTTTGTCACCGGCGCTGACTCCCCTGAAATCGGCGCAGTTATGCCCATAAGCACTTTGCCTGCTCCCGGAGCACCAATCACAATCTGGGCATCAGGCATTGCCAGTATGAACACAATCTCAAATGTCTGGTGTGTAGTAACACAACCAGGCGGATGTGCCACCAATACTCTCAACACCATAACGCTGACTCGGAACGCAATCACCGAACGCTACGAGGCACAAAGCACCGCATTTCGGCTGCCAGGCACCCATATACTCACATTCTACGCGCAGGATGACATAGGCTCGCTAAGTGAACCTGTGCAAACTGAAATTATCCTGCCCGATGCCTGTGAACCGGATGACACACCGCAAACAGCCGCACTCTATCACGGCAGCGCACAACAACGTAACTTCCACTCCGTCAGCGACACCGACTGGACTCGTGTCTACCTCGTCACAAACTTCATTTATGATTTTGAAACCTATCACTTCAGTGATGATCTGGATACTGTACTCGACATCTATCGCGAGCTTCCCGACGGGAAACTCCAACTGATTGATCATGTGGATGAAGAGGGATCGGATTACGGCGAATATACCGGCATCGACTTCCCCGTATCCGGCTGGTACCTGACATGCGTGACTCTCTACACAGCATCAACCAATAACCCAATCGGCACCTACGAACTCAGTATCGAAATTCCGGCCGCCGACGGCCTCGGCTCGCTGATTGTTCTCGGTGTCGATGATGTTCACACCAATGCACTGCCAACAGGTACCACAGTCACCGTCGAAGGCACAGGAACAATGCAGTTCAATGGCTCAAAAAGTGTGGTATTTTCCGGTCTCACCAACGGCACCTATCTGGTCAGCGTGCCTGAACCAGATGACTTTATTGCACGCGAGGACCCTCTTCTCCCCGATCAGGTAACAAGCCTGACCAATTTTTACTACGCCAATCCCCGACTAGTCGAAATTGACGGCGGCTGGCGCATGGCCGGATTTGAAATGCTTTCAACCCTCAGGATCAGCTCCGGCGTTGTGCGCGACGCGTGGACACACGCCTTCCTGAAAAACGCACAGATATCCTTCACCGCAACCAGCGGTTCACTAACCGGTACCGTAGTGACCGGCAATGTGATACTGACCAATTACAGCACCAACTGGCTGAGCGGAGTGGACGGACTTCTGCCATCCGATATTATCCTCGGCGCATGTAACTGGGACATGGAACTCACTCTCGCCGGCTATGAGCCATACTTCCTGCCTGGTGCAGTCAGCAACCGGATAATCGGAGCTGAAGTTGACCTTGATACCATTTATCTCAACCCAATAGATACCAATAGCAATTCGGTAGCGGATACATGGGAAGACCTTTATTTTCCGGGAGGTATGTCGAAAACAGCCGACAGCGATTCCGACGGAGTGAACAATCTGCACGAATACCTCTGCGGCACCAATCCCACTAATACACTTGATTTTTTGAGGTTCGTTTCAGGGCCGACTAACACCACACAGGCCACTATGCGCTGGAACACCGTCGACGGACGAAGTTATCAGATCATAGCCGTCACCTCACTGGTTGAAAACGCCGTAATAACCACTAACGGACCCTGGGAAGCACTTTACAACCAAACCAGCATGGAGTGGTGTGACACCAATGCCCCCACTTACAAAAGTCGGTTTTATCGTGTGCGACTTGTAACACCGTAACATCGGGTATTGCCTTAATGAAAAAGTCTCATAATCGCCCGACGAATTTTGCCTGCAACCCGTCGGATAAACAACGTTTTACAAAGGAGGAATTTATGTTTTTAAGTAATAATAACATAGCAACTGGCTCAACAACCCTTTTCAGTATGCTGCTGGATAATTTTCCGGATATGATTCACTCAGTGGATGAACAGGGCAATATAATATTTTTCAATCATAAGGCAAATGAAATGCTGGGCTATACCAACGAAGAGCTTGCAGGTATGAACATAAGCCGACTCTATGCCGCAGAGGTGTGGGAAGCCGTTCAACAAGGTTTCAAAGAAATCAAGCGTACCGGTGAAAAGAGCGTTGAAAGCCTTTTTGTCACTAAAGACGGCACCCGTATCCCGGTCGAATTGCGTACACTGGCGATTCGCGACACCCAAGGTGACTTCTTGCAAACTTTTACGATATCACGCGATTTGCGTAAACTAAAGGAAATACAGGAGAGCCTTATTCACGCCGGACGTCTGGCGGCAGTCGGCGAGCTGGCAGCAGGTGTGGTACATGATCTCAACAACCCCCTCTCAGCAGTCATGCTGGCCAACACATTGCTGGAACAACTTTTCCGAAATACGGAAATAAATCGGACTGAACTCAACGACCAGATTTTGACAGCCTGCGACACCATCCGCGAATCTACCGAAACAATGGAACATCTTACCACAAGATTGCGTGACTTCATGCGCGGTGTCAAAGAGAGTCATATTAAGGTTGACCTGTTTGACCCCATCAATGACGCACTTTGCATTCTGGCATACCGTATTCGAAAAAATAAGATCGAAGTGTGCTGCCCAGTTATTAAAGGCCGCCATTGGATCAGAGGCGATCGCAATCAGATCGAACAAGTCTTTCTCAACCTCTTTGCGAATGCCTGCGACGCCATGGCCACCTGTAAATGCCGCCACTTGAATATTTCAATAACAAGAGAGATCAAGCACAATCAACCTTGCTGGCACTGTGATGTAATTGATACCGGTGAGGGTATCGCCCCGGATCAACAGAAAAAGATTTTCAAAGCGTTTCAAACCACCAAACCGCGTGGCAAAGGCACCGGATTGGGATTAAGCATCGCCCGTACCATTCTGACCGAACACAGCGGCGAAATACAACTGAATTCCGAACCAGGCAGAGGATCCACCTTCTCCGTAATATTGCCAGTAATGTCATGACTCTCAGAAGCTTAATTACACCCTTGAGCTGATCTGAAATTCTTAACCTCTGTGTGATAATGATTAAACCACAAAACAAATAAAAACAAACAACATCCTTCACTCCAAACCAAAGTCCGGCCCCGCGAAATAACACTGCCGTAACTTTCAAGACTGTGAGCCCCAACCCAGATTCAACTGCGGCCGCAGATAGCTTCAGAACGCAGCTCACTCGCCACACACAGTCCCTTCCAACAGCACCCACCACCCTCCATCTCCCTGGCGCCGCGTTTGCGACGTAGCGAACTGAATTGACTGTGTTCATAGAGCATCCTGTCCACAAACTCTTTTCCTCCTATCACAATTCCGTCAGTCAGGTACCTCACGCGGCAGTGTAGAAGCTGCGTAACGGACAAATCGCCGCCCTCATCCAGTACCTTGTCCGTTACTGCCCGCGCAAAGCCCGGTTTCGACACCGCTCCCGTGAACTCATTGAGCTTTCTCACCCCCTCATAGTATAACATTTTGCGATATTGTGCCAGTACCTTGTTCTTATTTAAATGCATGCCGCAAAACAACTTGCATATTCCATTCAGTGATCGCCCGCCTCGTCCGACCGCTTCACCGTAGCCCGACCAGCGGTAATCCTTAGGATCGCTAACAGCACCCGCACGAACCGGATTCAAATCTATGTACGCCCCCACGGTCACTTGAGCATTCTCACTTTCCTCCACAATAACGCTCTTGAACCTGTCATGCCACAGAGGCCCCGCACCACGACGATCATGATGCGCATTGTAATATATTGAAAAACGCTGTTTAAACGTCTTCATGAACTCCGACACATCATACATCCGTGCGCGAAAGCCGTCGAACTGCGCCTTGACCTTATCCTCGCACCCTCTATCCGTCCACTTCTCCCAGTTTCCCAGCATTATCGTGTATTTCTTCGTGCCATAGAGTATCTTCGCCCTCCGCTTCACCTCACCATCAGAGACCTCCCGCTTTTCCGGTACATGCAAAAGAATGTGAAAATGATTATCCATGAATGCGTAAGTCATTACCTCACAACCGCTAAAACTTTCAAGTCTCCGCATCAAATCATGCAAATAGCTCTTCTCAACCTCCCCAAAAATGAACCTGTGTTCTATCACTCGACTCATAACGTGATATGTCGCCGCTCCCTCTAGTTTTATCCTACCCATTCTCATATAAACACCTCCCAGATAAATTACACCCCTCTTATACTACATCCCCTCCCTACTGTCCAGAATTTAATGACTGTCACCATTTATTCAACTATTACCAATTATTATTACGAACATTAGTTCTGGCGGTTTTCCGCAAGTCGGCGGGCCAAGCGATATTGATGACGGAAGAAAGTGCTCCATTCACGTAGCATATCCAGTCGATCCGCTGTGGCGCAATCGGTGAGAACTGTTTTCCAAGTGAGCGGATAGGGTTCTCCGGGCAAGGCTTCAAAGGCCTTCATCGCCTCCGGATTAGCCTCATCCCCTCCATGCGCGACTATTGCGCGCCAGGCGGCACGCAGTTCCTCGCCTGAATCCAAGCACATCGCTTTGATCAGATCACGCTGAACGCCGAAGTGTCTGCCTGTCCAGCGCGATTGATAGAGAAAAGCCTCGGCAAGGCGGTAGGCATCGACCTCTGGTCGCCAGAGTGGATCGGAGAGATGCGGCTTATGGCGCAGAAACGCAGCGTGCATTACCGGGTTATCCGAAGGGTAAAAATCACGTCTGATCGGCAGGCGGCGCAACGAATATCTGGTCGGTCCCTCCGGTTCATTCCGGCGATAGTTCCAAAGTTTCTGACCATCCTCACTCAGCACATAGCGGATAAAGCGCACCGCCGCCTGACGCTGTTTCGCTCCACGCAGCAGCGATATGGGATCGGCTGTAACGCTGGAACCGCCCACCGGGGTAATATAGGTCATTACCGCTCTGCCATTTGGCAGAGTGGAGAGTTCCGACTGATAGCGTCCGTAAAAATCGATACAGACTCCGGCAGCGATCAATCCCATAGAAACGTCAACTGGCACCTTGCCTGAATTGACTGTGAAGTAGCGGGCCTGGGCTCCCAGACGTCGAATCAGCTGAACTCCTGCGATCCAGCCCTGCTCCACGCTGTGCTGATATGCGGAGGGCACATCGGGCGGCAGCACCCCGATCGGTAGTGCGGCCAGTTTGATACGCTTTTCATATTTGATGATATCCTCACGTGAATATCCCTGGGCAGCCACATACTGAGCGCAGCGTGAATGAATAATCATCTCAAATGTCTTGGCGATTGATCCGCTTTTGGTCGGGTCGGTCAATCCGATCTGTCCGATCAAACGCGGGTCGACGAGATCGGCCCAGGATGATGGCGGCGTTTTGATACCCAAATCTAGGAGGCGATCCAGATTACAGCAGATGCCGAAGGTACTCAAAGCGGTACCATAAAATATATCTGATCGCCACTGTTCTCCATTGAAACTCTTAGGAATCAAGAGGTTATTTTCTGCATCTGAAAAAACATCATCCGGCACATCTTCACGTGGCCATGCGGCCACAGTCAGACCCTGACGAGCAGCTTTGGCGTGGTCATAAACGCCGCCGCCGAAAAAAATATCCATACCGCAGCCAAAGTCATGCGCTGAGTCAACTTCTCGAAATTTCTGCCATATATAGGCCGCTGGCATGTTATTGGGTTGAATATCTGAGAGCAGGGCCGTTGCACCGTTGGCGGGCCATGGCAAATTTTCGTTTTCAAAATAAAGTCGGGCGGCTGAAACATACTCGGCTTCCAGGTAGCGCATGATTTCGGTTGTACCCCCTATCGCACGCCAGTCCACCAGAACCTCTGTTCCGTAGTGCTTGCGATGCCAGCGGGAGAAGCCCTCGCCGAAGCTCTGCCGAATGGCCTCATTGTGCGGGGTGACAATCACAAGGCGCAAGCTACTCGCTGAATCCGCCGTTCTATTTTGACGCTGTCGGAAAATAAACGGTAGCGAAACAACCAGTAGCGCAGCCAGGATTATACCTAGATGCTTCATACATTTTCAAAGAGGTCACCTGGCGCGGGTGCGTCCACCTTGGCGACTCCATGCTGCCGAATGAGTTTTGTCATAGCGGTCACCTTCTCCAATTCGCCATGCACAGCGAAAGCATGAGAAAGATTATCTTTGACACCATCAAACCAGCGCATCAATGCGGTGCGGTCGGCATGTGCCGAAAGCGCATTAATCGTATGCACACGCGCACGCAGAGGGTGCTCTTCGCCGAAGATTCGGATGGGGTCCACTTTGTCGACAATTCGCCGGCCCAACGTGTTTTCCGCGCAATATCCCACAATCAGAATTATATTACGCGGGTCTTCAATGCAGTTTTTAATATGGTGCACAACCCGGCCACCCTCACACATGCCGGAAGCCGCAATAATAACCATCGGGCCTTCAGCCTGGTTGAGTGCTTTGGACTCATCGACACTCTGAACAAAATTCAAACCTGGAAAGCGCATCGGGTCAATACCCTCACGCAGAATATCGGATGCCTCCTCATCATAACATTCACGGTGTTTCTTGTAAATCTTAGTAGCTTTGAGCGAAAGGGGGCTGTCAACATATACCGGAAATTCAGGTATGCGTCCCTCATCATGCAGGCGGTTGAGAAAATAGAGAATTTGCTGAGTGCGTCCAACGCTGAAGGAGGGAATTATCAGGGTTGATTTCTGCTGATGAATATCCTCGATAAAAGCTTTCAGACGGCCCATCACATCTTCATGTGAAGGGTGATCACGGTCGGCATAGGTGCTTTCAGTGATAAGTATGTCAGCTCCCTGGGGCATTTCGTAATCGCGCAAGATCACCTGGTCGGGCTGTCCGAGGTCACCAGTGAAAAGCAGGCGACGACTACGTGCACCGGATTCTTTGACATCGAGCTGCACAATGGCTGACCCGAGGATATGGCCAGCATTGTGAAAAACAAAGGTGACACCGTCGCCGAGATCGATTTGGCGTTTCAGCGGTTCCGGCTGAAACTGCGAGATAATCTGATTGACATCCGGTTCCTCATAAAGCGGTTCGAAGAGATTTTTATTTTGTCTGGCCCGTTTTTTATTCACATATTCGAGATCGCGTGACTGCAGATAGGCGGAGTCGCGCAACAGGATATCACAAAGTTCCTGAGTGGCCGGGGTGCAATACACCTTGCCGCGGAAGCCGTTACGGGCAAGAGTCGGCAGGTTCCCGCAGTGATCGATATGAGCATGTGAAAGTATTACAGCATCGATTGAGCGTGGATCGATCTGCAGATCGCGATTCTTGTGGAAGGCCTCTTTGCGGCTACCCTGATAGAGACCGCAATCAAACAGCAGGCGTTTTCCGTTGGCTTCGATTAGGTGCATTGATCCGGTAGTTGTCTGAGCGGCTCCATGGAAGTGAATGTTCAGCATAATTGTTATCCTGTTTTTAATATAAGCTTTACAAAACCGGCCATCCGCAATTTCAATTCCGCGTTTCACGAATGCACTGCGCGGAAAGATATTTAAGAAGCCGATATACGATTTCGTACATCTTCAATTTAACATTTAAAGCTGATTAAATACAATTCACAATCCGAGTATTTTTTCGCTGTAATCACTGTGTTTTTATCTGAACATAGAGAACCTGGTTAGATACAAAATGTCTAAGCATGCCCTCACCGGCGTAATCACATGGAATTCGGATGCGCTTCATGTAGGCCCGCTCTTCCGTGTCGATCAGGAGAGTCATTATATTGCCGCTCACATTGAGAGAAATATCGTCTTCACCGGATCCGCAAGGCAGTGAGAAGCGCACTTCATAGGTTTTGCCTCTTTCGCGCATATCCATTGTTGGACGAAAGGGCAGTTCCACATTTTCGGAAACCAAAAGATTACGTGCAATCTGTTCTGAGCGCTCACGCTCATAGGCCACTGGCGCCACGTTCACGGCACTTACTCTTCGCAAATTACGTTTGCTATTGCCATCAAAATTTTCTATCGGTGTTTGATCATCTGAATTTTGCGACCCTCTCTGCAGGTCACTGAGAACTGGCAAAATCAAAAGAATCGCGAACATTATCACGATTGAAAACAGCAGAAAACCATCCAAAGCACTCCACAGTGATCTAATTGATTTCAACATTTCTCCTAAAACTCCCAAGGCCCGCACCCATTGAAGCAATTGTTGTGCCACAACAGAGGGATTAAAAATTAAAATAAAAGGGCAGCCGCTTACGGCGGTATCGTGCGAAACATTCGGGGTATTCTATTATCCGAGGGACAGCGACAAGATGTTGGTCTTGAGCGAAAGCTTTTGCCTAGGTAAGCTTCAATTTTAGCTAAACATCTCAATCCGACTTAAGAGCCGAATTTACTGCACCTCCGATTTCAAGCGTAGTCAAGCAGTGGTTGATGTTGCTTGCCAGAGATTTTTTAACACATCGGCGCGACATTCTGCTACAATTAAGCGCGTCACGATGGCACGGCAGTCCGACTGACAACCGCGTCATTTGGATACACCGGGAGTTTATGGTAGTTGTGGCACAGACTCTGCTGTATGCGGCATACGGAAATGGACCTTTTGCGAGTTAAAAGATTAAACACAGGAAAAATGCGACTTGAGCTGATTCTGCTGATGGTTTTGTTATCGGCGGCGATCGGGGCTGGTTATGTATTGTTTATTTTAAAATCCAGTCACCAGCGTGATGCTCATCTGGAAGCCACGGAATCTGTACTTGACCAGGGAGATCGTTTGCTCAAAGCCCTGGTTTATCAGACAAAATTATACTGCAACACCAATCCCAGCCCCGAGCAGTGGCGCAACTTTTCGGCACTGATTGATAGAGTTCTGGCTGTGAGAAAAGACATACAGTCGATTTCGATGCGCAATGGTGACATTACCATGTTTCATCGGCAAGCTGACGGAATTCTCTATCCGGATCAGAGCACAGTTCTGCATGAGATTGATAATGTGAGCACCATCATGTCGCGCGAGACCGTTGATATAGGCGGCAGTCGTGAACCGGTTTTTGTTTTCTCCAGGCGCGCTTCTTCGGATGCGGACAACGACATTGTACTTGAAACCACCTTCAAGCAGAGTTCTGTGGCCGAAAAAGAGGCGATTGCCAATCGTATGATCAACTCGCTTTTCACCTTTTCGCTTTCGGTTCTGATCACCGCCTTTCTGCTTTGCGCGGCGGTCATAATCCTGGCTGTGATTCGCGAAAGGAAGCGTCAGGAGTTATCGCGCCAGGAGGAACACCTGGCATTCTCAGGGGTAATGGCCAACGGGATACTGCATGATTTCCGAAATCCCATGTCGGCGGTACGTCTAGACGCTCAAATGCTGGAGCGCGAGGCGATTCGTGAGAGTGGAATACGCCCTGAAAGAGTAAGAGACCTGGCTGGCAGGATATCGCGCACTATGGGCAGGATGGACAAGATATTCGCTGAGTTTTTATTCATGGCCCGTCCGGATGATGAAGAGAGCGGCACGCTTGACATTGAGAGCGCGATTGATGAGTGTATTGAGATACTTATTCCACGAATTGAGCAGGCCGGATTAAAAATTATCAGAGAAATCGCTACGGAGCTCCCGCCGGTTCGTGCTTATCACTTCGCGCTCAAGCGTTCGCTGCTCAATGTTTTCATGAATGCAATACACTTTTCGCCGGAAAACGGCACAATTTTGGTCTCTGCCGACTGTGGGCGCAATGGTATTGTATTGGAAATATGCGATGATGGGCCTGGCATACCTCCACGCAAGCGCAAAGAGATATTCAAACTCTTTGTAACGGGCAGACCTGAGGGCACTGGTCTGGGGCTGTTTTTGGCCAAAACCGCGATCAACCGTTGCAAAGGCACCATTGAAGCGGTGGAGAGTGGCAGAACTAAGGGAGCTGCCATCAGAATAACACTGCCGACGGTTGCCCCTGTCAACCGTGCCGAAAAAAAACAAGCCGACTCTGCCGACCGAAAATGATTTGGGAGTATCAGTTATGAAGACAGAACAACCGGTGATATTGATTATTGAGGACGATCCTGACAATCTTCGTTCGGTTCAGGATGTCGCTGAGGACGCTGGTTTTGAGACATTAACCGCAGTCAATGGTTTGAATGGTGTAGCACTTTTCAGCAACCGGCTGCCGGATTTGGTACTGAGCGATCTGGTGTTGCCAGACATTGACGGACTGGAGGTGCTCAAGCGGATTAAGCACATCAAGAGTTCTATTCCGGTTATAATAATGACCGCCTACAGTTCGGTGGAGTCAGGTGTGCGTGCCATGCGTGAAGGTGCTTATGATTATGTGACCAAGCCGCTGGACATAGATGACATTCAATCCAAGCTCCGCCGGGCCTATGAAACATCTCTGCTACGGCGTAAAGTTGACAATCTCTCACGCACCATCAAAGAGCGATATGCCTCATCTGCTATTATCGCGCAGTCATCGGGAATGAAAAATGTTCTGACCAAGATCGAGGCACTGGCTGACACAAACGCGACTGTTCTTATCCGGGGCGAGAGCGGCACAGGCAAAGAACTGGTAGCGCGGGCACTGCATGTCGATTCGATCAGATCGGATGGTCCTTTCATTGCGGTTAACTGTGGGGCCTTTGCGGAAACACTGCTGGAATCCGAACTATTCGGACATGAGAAGGGCTCTTTCACCGGAGCCTCCGGCACCCACAAAGGCGCTTTCGAACGAGCGCACGGCGGCACACTTTTTCTGGATGAGATCGGCGATGCGCCGCAGTCGGTACAGGTCAAACTGCTGCGCGCCCTCGAATTGAAAGAGGTACGCCGAGTCGGCGGACGGGAGACTTTCAATGTTAATGTCAGGTTGGTCTCGGCCACTAACAAGAACCTGGAAAAGATGGTTGAGGAGCAGAGTTTCCGAGAGGATCTGCTCTATCGTCTCAACGTCATCACACTGGAAATTCCGCCGCTGCGTGAGCGGATTGCGGACATCCGTCTGATGACCGACCGGTTTATCGCCGCCGCTGTGGCTGACAACAACATTCAGGTCAACCGGGTTGAACCCTCTTTTTACGAAATGCTGGAAAATCATGACTGGCCGGGCAATGTGAGACAGCTCAAGAATATTGTGGAGAGTGCTGTTTTGCTCTCACCCGGCGGCGTTCTTACCGCCAGTTCCGTCAATATTCCCGGAACTGCAGCGACCCGAGCGGGGGTCAAAGAAACACAGAGAGAGTATGTATGTGAGTATTATGCGCAGGACACTCTTGCCGAAATGACTCTGGCGGAGATTGAACGTTTTACCCTGGAAGAGCGCCTCCGGCGAAATGATGGCAACCGCACGACAACTGCGGAACAGCTCGGCATTTCCCGGCGGACCATTCAACGCAAGATCAAGGAACACAATTTGCCATATTGACTGTTTAATTCGCCGGGTGTCAAGGCACCTGCGACGATTTAACCAACACAAACAAAAAAGGATGAAGAAGGATGCTAACCGTAAGTAACCTTACCAAGCAATTCGGACCGATCCAGGCGGTAAAGGGTATATCCTTTACCGTTGAGAAGGGAGAGGTGCTGGGATACCTCGGGCCTAATGGCGCGGGGAAAAGTACATCGATGCGGATGATTACCGGGTTTCTACCGCCAACCTCCGGAACCGCGGTAGTATGTGGACACGATATCGCTGCGGACGCCGTTGCGGCCAAACGCTGTATCGGATATCTGCCTGAAAACGCGCCGTTGTATAACAACATGACCGTGACAGAGTTTCTAACTTTCATAGCCAAAATCAGAGGCTATCGCGGTACCGAACAGCAAAAAAGGGTGGACTCCGCCATTGCCAAAAGCCATCTGGAGAGCGTCAGCGATCAGTCGATTGAGACCTTGTCCAAGGGGTATCGACAAAGAACCTGTTTCGCGCAGGCAATCCTGCACGATCCTCAGGTGCTGATCATGGACGAACCGACCGACGGACTAGATCCGAATCAAAAGTTTGTGGTACGCCAGATGATCAAAGAGATGGCCGCTGACAAGGTCATAATTGTCAGCACCCACATTCTGGAGGAGGTGGATGCCGTCTGCACACGCGCAATAATCATAGCTGATGGGCGTATTGTGGCAAACGGCACTCCGGACGAGCTGCGCGCTCAGGATCCGCAAAACCGGATGGATATAGTATTTCGTAACCTCACTTTGACAAGTGAGAGTCAGGAGGATGTCAATGAGTAACATCAACAACATTAAAACCATTTTTAAACGCGAGTTCAAATCATATTTCGATTCTCCGGTTGCATACGTTTTTCTGGTCGCTTTTCTGATGTTGATCGGATTTTTGACATTTGGGATTGCGATGTTTTACGAGAGGCGCCAGGCGGATTTAACTCCATTTTTCTTCTGGCACCCCTGGGTTTATCTGCTACTGGTTCCGGCCGCGACCATGGGACTTTGGGCAGAAGAGCGTCGCACTGGAACGATTGAACTGCTGTTGACGCTCCCCATCACGCTAGCCGAAGCGCTGATCGGCAAATTTCTGGCGGCTTGGGCCTTCATTGGCATAGCCCTGACGCTAACCTTTCCGGTGGTTCTAACCACTGCCTGGCTGGGCGCACCCGACACCGGTGCGGTCATTGGGGGCTATATCGGATCATTTATGCTCTCAGGTGCCTGCGTGGCCATTGGGGTTTTCGCCTCGGCGCTTTCGCGCAGTCAAGTGATCGGGTTTGTCATAGCTCTGGCCATCTGTCTTTTCATGCTAATAATCGGCTTTGATCCGGTGATCAACTCTGTATCGCAGTGGGGCATACCGGCTTTCATTGTCGATGGTCTGGCAGCCTGTTCGCTGATGCAGCACTTTGATTCCATGCGTCGCGGTGTCATTGATTTTTATGACATCTTTTATTACATCGGCGTAATGGTTTTCATGTTGAGTGCCGCACATCTGGTCACTGAAAACCGCAAGGCTTCATAAAACAGTTAGATTGAGGATTCAAACATGTCTAATAAAAAAAGCATATCACTTTCAAAGATCAGCGGTGGCATTGCAGGGTTGGCTCTGCTACTCGGTATCATCATCGCCGTCAATGTGATTGTCAGCAATATGCGGCTACGTATTGACCTGACCGATGAAAATCTCTACACCCTTTCCAAGGGTTCCAAAGAGATTCTGAAACAACTTGAAAACGAAGTCACTCTTAAATTCTACTTCAGTTCAAGTTCGCGTGAGATGCCGATGGCACTGAAAACCTATGCCCGCCAGGTACAGGATTTACTCAAGGAGTATCAGATCGCTGGCAACGGCAAGATTGTGTTGGAGGCCTATGACACCAAGCCCGACTCAGATGCTGAGGAGTGGGCTCAACGTTACGGCATTGAACCGCAGCAGACTTCGATGTTGGGCTCTCCGGTCTATTTTGGTCTGGCTGCGGTAACAGGCGAAGCTGAGGAGACCATCCCCGGTTTTTCACCGCGCACGGAAGCCACGCTGGAATATGACATCACCCGTCTGATAACCAGAGCGGCCTGGCCCGAAAAACCGGTTGTTGGAATTATCAGCTCACTGAGTGTACTAGGGTCGCCACCCAATCCCATGATGATGCAACAAGGCATGCAGCAGGATGAGGGCTGGATGGCCTTCCAGGATTTGCGCAAGGATTACACCGTGCGCGAATTAACAACTCCGGTTGAAGCGATTGATGATGATATCACAACCCTTGTGGTCATTCACTCCAAGGAGCTTGAGGATGAGACCCTCTTCGCCATCGATCAGTTTGTACTACGCGGCGGGCGTCTGGTAGCCTGTGTTGATCCTTTCAGTATCGCCGATTTTGAAAGCAGCGGTCAGCAGAACCCGATGATGCGCGACGCGGGCGGTCCTGGGCAGCCCGGCCCTTCAACTCTGGGCAAGCTCTTTGATACTTGGGGAGTCGGTTTCGATTCCTCCAAGGTTGTTGCCGATCTCAGTTGCGCAACCAAGCTCAATTCAGGTAACGGACGAGTCGAGGACAATCCGGCATTTCTATCGTTGAGTTCCGCCAACCTGGCTGATCAGGATTTACTGACCTCACGTCTCAGCCAGGTCATGCTACCCTTTGCCGGCGCATTTGAAGACAACACCGGCGAGGAGCTGACTTTTACTCCGATTCTGACCTCATCAGAGGACAATGCCTGTCTGATCGATCAGATGAATGCCCAGTTTGGCATGAGTGCCATGCGTTCACAGTTGAAGCCGGACGGGCGTCGACGCGTGCTGGCCGCCCGTCTGCAGGGTGAATTCAAAACCGCTTTTGCCGACGGTATGGTGGGAGACGCCACTAACAAGGTTGCGAATCTGATCAGCTCGGGTCAGGGAACAGTCATGCTTTTCGCCGATGCCGACTTCATCAATGACCGCTTCTGTGTTCAGACTGTCAACTCGCTCTTCGGACGCATTGCCCAGCCGATTAACAACAATCTGGCTCTTTTCGGCAACACTGTCGAGCAGTTTGCCGGACGTCAGGAGCTAATTGGGGTACGCTCACGCGGTAATTTCAGTCGGCCTTTCACTAAAGTTGACGCTCTGGAAGCCAAGGCCATGAAAGAGTGGCAGGCCGAAGAAGAGCGTCTTGAGGCAACTTTGCAAGAGACCCGTCAGCGTCTGGCCGAACTGCAGAACCAGAAGCAGGGAAATCAGCGGCTAATCATCTCACCGGAACAGCAGGCTGAAATTGAGCGCTTTCAGAAACAGCAGGCTGATACAAGTCGGCAGCTGAAAGAAGTTCGTAAAAACCTGAACCGTGAGATTGAAAGTCTGGGACGCACCGTCAAGGTGCTTAACATTGCTCTGATACCGTTGCTGGTAATTGTTTTGGGTATTGTGCGCGGCATTCACCGCAGAAAAAAATAAAGTGAGGATTCAGTAAGATGAAAGCTAACAAACTTATTTTGCTGGCTGTGGTCGCCGCGATTCTTGGTGTCGCGGCCTATATGAGCAGCCGAAGCGTTAATGTCAAAACACCTTCGCAGGTGGGCCGTGAGCTATTGCCGGAGCTTGATCTGAGCAAGGTGATGAAAATTGAACTAAAATGCAGTGACAACGAAAATCTGCTGCTTTCAGGCGGTGATGACGGCTGGAAAATAAATTCGCTTTATGATTATCCGGCTGATATCACCAAGATCAGAGAGCGGCTTCTGACACTCAAGAGTCTCAAGATCGGTCAGAAAAGCTCACCGGAAAAAATTGCTGATGCCGATATCCTTGATCTGCAGGATTCCTCCGGCAAATCTCTGACCACTCTTTTGATTGGCGATGAACACATGCGTAAAGCAACCGGTCGTGCGGCACAGTTCGGTGGCAGTTCCTATCCGGACGGGCGTTATGTTTCAACCGGCGATAAAGACGAGGTCTGGCTGGTCAAGGAGACTCTCAGCTCTTTCACTCCCAAGCCCTCCAACTGGGCTGACACCCAGATCATCTCCATCTCATCTTCGGATGTTAACGGTATAGCGCTGATGAAGCAGGGTGAATCCTGTATTCTCAGCAAAAAAGATGGTGAATGGAGTGTCGCAGGGCTCAAAGATGATGAAGAGTTTGATACATCGGCCTCCCACTCGCTAGAGTCAGCCCTGAGTTCGCTCTCATTCAACAATCTGGCTGATCCAGCTCTGAGCGATGACGATCTGGGTATCTCTACTGGTGCAGTTTTCAAAGTGACAATCAAAAGCGGCGAGAGTTACACTGCTTCACTGGGCTCCGTTGTGCCGGATGGTACTGACCGTTACATGAAGATCAGGGCAAACTTCACTCCGCAGGGCACTAATGAAACCGTCAATGCTGAAATCCGCACCAAGGTGGAAAATTTCAATGAGAAGAGTTCTCGCTGGAGCTACATCATTCCTTCATACAAAGCCGACAGCATGATGAAAAGCCGCGCTGACATCGTCAAAAAGAAGGAAAAGCAGCCGGAACCGGAAGCAAGCGAAAAGGAGCAACCTCAGACCGTCTCTGCCGCTCAGACTTCGGAGAGGCAGACTGAAGATGAAGAAGGTAATAATTAAAAGCTGTGGATGAATTGTGTGTTCGGCATCAAACATTCGAGGGGTGCCGGACACACCGCCCCACCGACAATGCTTGATTTGCAACAGAACGGAAAGAAAACTATGGATATACAGCAGACAAACAACATAATAGCCGACCAGGCGGATAGTATCGCCGCCATTCGCGAGGAGGTCAACAAAGTTATCGTCGGGCAGGAAAAGCTGATTGACCGTCTGATCATCGCGCTGATTACGGGAGGGCATATCCTGCTGGAAGGGGTGCCGGGGCTGGCAAAAACGACCTCGATCAGCACTCTGGCACATGTGCTGGGATTGGAATTTCACCGAATCTCATTCACTCCGGATTTGCTGCCTGCGGATGTGGTCGGCACCATGATTTATAATCCCAAAGAGGCCACCTTCGCACCGAAAAAGGGCCCGGTTTTCACCAATTTGCTGCTGGCCGATGAGATCAACCGTGCGCCCGCGAAGGTACAGAGCGCACTACTTGAAGCGATGCAGGAACGGCAAGTGACCATCGGCGACAACACCTACAGCCTGCCCTTGCCATTTCTGGTAATGGCCACGCAGAACCCGATTGAGCAAGAGGGAACCTATCCGTTGCCGGAGGCGCAGGTTGACCGTTTCATGTTGAAATGTGTTGTCACCCATCCTTCACGTGATGATGAAAGGCGCATCATGAACCGATTCACCAGCGGACGGCAGCCCGAGGTCAAAGCGGTACTCAGTGCTGAAAAAATCGACGCAATGCGCGCAACCCTAAATCAGGTTTACTGTGATGAAAAGGTCGGCGATTATATTCTCGACATTGTTTTCGCCACGCGTGAACCGGCCAAGTTCAAACTGCCTACGCTTGCCGATCAGATTCAGATTGGAGGCTCACCACGTGCGACACTCTGTCTGAATATCGCCGCCAGAGCCAACGCTATGATGAACGGGCGCGCCTACGCCACGCCGCAGGATGTCAAAGAGATTGCTCACGACGTGTTGCGTCACCGTATTATGTTAACCTATGAAGCCGAAGCTGAAGAGGTGACAGCGGACGATATTATCGCCACTATTCTCAACGAGATTCCGGTGCCTTGATTGCGATCTGCGCAAGCCGCCCTTTACTAATGCCATGATTGATACAGCTGAATTGATGAAACAGGTCGGTAAGATCAGAATTCTTACCAGCCATCTGATAGACGATCGACTGGCCGGTGATTACCACTCGGTATTCAAAGGCCAGGGAGTCGAGTTCGATGAGGTGCGCCCTTACATCATCGGCGATGATGTGCGCTCCATCGACTGGAATGTAACCGCTCGCACTGGTCATCCGCATGTCAAACGCTTTTCCGAGGAACGCGAACTCACAGTTATCTTTCTGATTGATGTCTCTGGCTCTCAGATATTCGGTTCGGGCAAGCGCAGCAAATCCGAACTGGCCGCTGAAATAACCTGTCTGCTGGCAATGACAGCCATCCGCAATCAGGATAAAATAGGACTCATTCTTTTCAGCGACCGCATACTCAAATCGATTCCTCCGCGCAAAGGCAGGACTGCGGTCATGCGGCTTGTGCGTGAAGTACTGGCTGCCGACGAGACTCGTGAAGGCACCGATATAACTACGGCGCTACGTTTTCTCAACAATGTACAAAAACGCAAAGCGGTAGTTTTTATCGTTTCCGACTTTCAGGATAGCGGCTACCGAAAAGAGTTGCGCGTAACCGCACGTCGTCATGATGTGATCGCCTGTCCGGTCAGTGATCCCTGTGAACTTGAAATTCCGAATGTGGGGCTAATTGAACTGCAAGACCCTGAAACGGGTGAACTGCTGTTGGTTGACACCGCCTCGTCCAAACTGCGCAACGCTTTCAAGTTGCAATCCGAGCGGGAACAAAGCGAACTCATACGTTTTTTTAAACGCAGCGGAATCGACACCATCGAGCTTTCAACCGGCAGGCCCTATATCGATGATGTCCGTGCATTGTTCCGTCGCAGAGCAGGCAAACGATGAAAAAACCATTTTACTACAGTGCATTTTTGATAACGCTGCTGATAAGTTGTAGCGCGCAGGCTCAATTCAACGCCGAGCTGTACAACGACGGCTTCTCAGCGACGGTGCGTGCCGAACCGCAGGTGGTTGATCCCGCACGTGATCTTATGGTGACAATCACCGTTAAATCAGCTGCAATTCTGAAAATTGAACTGCCTGATCTGCAGAATCGTTTTCAAGGATTTTCGATGGCTGAGGATTTTACAACCGAGCCAGTTGAAGCGGGCGGACAGATTATGATCAGTCAGCGTTGGAAACTCACACCCTGGCCGGCGGCAACACGTTACCGGCTGGCCCCTTTTGCCTTGACCGTCAGCGACAACTCAGTCGTGCCGCCTCGGGTCTTCACGGTCGCTACC
Organism: uncultured Lentisphaeraceae bacterium; assembly: GCA_964406095.1. Lineage (GTDB taxonomy): Bacteria > Verrucomicrobiota > Kiritimatiellia > RFP12 > UBA1067 > M55B167. Next base: position 30,371 of record CAYOQJ010000068.1, on the reverse strand, counting down.
AAGCCGGTCGTATTCCCTCAACCGAAAAATCTCCCGGCTGTCGCTGGTGAACCCGAAGTCACTGTTGAGCCAGAGTGGATAGCTCCCACTGGCGGCACAATTGCGCTGTGGATTATTGCCGGCGCGGGTGCGATTGTGATTGTCGTGCTCATCCTTTACGCTCTGACAAAAATATCAGCCCGTGTACGGGAGCTCCGCATGTCACCGATTGACCGTGCCATGACAGAGCTTGACAGGTTGATGCGGCGCAGGCTGCCTGAAAAGGGTTTGTTCAAGGATTTTTATATTGAATTAACCATGGTTGTCAGACGCTATATTGAGCGCTCGCACAATGTGCGCGCACCGGAACAGACTACCGAAGAATTTCTGGCAGCCGCTGCGGCACACCCCGGTTTTACCAGGGAGACACTCGAAAATCTCAAAACATTTTTGGAATCTGCCGATCTCGTTAAATTCGCCGGACGGCAAGCTGACATTGATATGACCAAACAGGCTGTCGAGCGCGCACGTGACTATCTGAACTCTGACGCGCGAAACTGCACTCTGGATGAAAAGCAGAAAAAACAATTGAAATCCGAATAAATCATGCTACATTTCGCCACACCATTAGCTTTCCTGTTATTGATCCCCTGGGCGGTCGCCGCCTGGCGGCTCCACCGTGCCGGACACACAGGCGGAGTGCTCTTCGCACCGGCGTCGCGACTGCCGCACAAAACCGCCGGCTGGCGGGTTGCGATCGCTCGTCTTCTGCCCTTTATATTTCTGGCGGGTACTCTGCTGCTGATCATTGCGGCGGCTCGTCCGCGCACAACGCTGGCACGTCAACATCGCTCTACCGACGCGATTGCCATTGAAATGGTAGTTGACGTTTCCGGTTCCATGGAGGCCCTTGATCTCTCGCCGGATAACAATTTTTCAAAAACCCGTCTGGATGTCGTGAAGGAGATGTTCGCCACTTTTGTCGAAGAGCGTCCTGACGATCTGATCGGGTTGGTCACCTTTGGCGGTTACGCCTCGACGCGTGCGCCACTGACCGCAGATCATCGCGCTCTGACTCATGTTCTAAAGGGCGTCGAAATACCCCGGGCCGCGATTAACGGCAACGGTCAGAGTGTTGACCAGGAAGAGACCCTCACCGCCATAGGCGACGGGCTGGCCACTGGAGTCGCTCGTCTGACCGACGCTGAACCAGAATCAAGGGTTGTCATTCTGCTCTCTGACGGTGAATCCAACGCCGGAATTATTACGCCGGAACAGGCCGCTGAAGCAGCTGCAAAAATGAACATCAAGGTTTACACAATCGGTGTCGGATCAAATCGCCGCACCCCCTTTAAAACACGTGACATGTTCGGACGTGAACGCATATCCTATGCAAATGCGACCTATGATGAAACTCAGCTTAAAGAGATTGCCAATCAAACTGGCGGGCGTTATTTCGGGGTACGGGATCACGCAGGACTCAAAGAGGCTCTGACTGAAATCGACAAGCTGGAGAAAACCAGAATCGAACGTCAGGTGTACGAGCGCTACAACGAGCATTTTGCCGCTTTGCTGCTGATCGGCGCTCTACTGACAGCCTCCGCATTGACATTGAACATGCAGCTTACCCGCCGAATGCTGTAAACGGCTGCCAGGAGGAAAAATTTTATGCGCTTGGTTTATCCATGGTTTTTGTTACTGCTCACCGCAATACCAGTTGCCGGTGCCCTCTGGCTCTGGCTGCACCGTCGTGCCAGAGTTGCGCTCTCCCGGCTGATTGCTCCGGCTCTGCAAGCGAAACTGGTACCTCCTGATCATGAATCACGTTTCTACACACAGTTTACTCTGATTATCACCGCTTTGACACTTCTGCTGTTTGCTGCGGCACGTCCACAATGGGGCCGCAGAGAGGAGAGGGTTTTTACCCGCGGACGTAACCTCATGATCGCGCTTGATGTATCCCGCTCGATGCTGGCCAGCGATGTTCATCCCAATCGGCTGGAGCGTGCTAAAACCGATCTAATTGACCTGATTGAGGAGTTGCAGGGCGACCGGGCCGGACTGATCGCTTTCAGGCACAAAGCGAATATAATCTGTCCGCTTACCACCGATTACACCTTCCTGCGACAGGCACTTGACGGTGTTAGTGTTGATTCCGCACCGCGTGGCGCAACAGATCTCGGCGATCCCATACTCAAAGCACTCGACGCGCTTGAACACGCCTTGGATGAATACAATGCCATTCTGCTTATTTCGGATGGTGAAGACCTGACCGGCGGCGCATTGAAGGCGGCGGAAAAAGCGGCTCAACGCGGCATTCCGATTTTCACAATCGGTATCGGCGATCCTTCCGGGACAACGATTCCGGACGAAGGTAACAGCGGGAGCGTATTGTTTGAAGGCAAGCCTGTGATGACGCGTCTGATGGATCAGACTCTTGATGCCGTCGCGCGTGCCTCCAATGGACGTTACATCCCGCTGGGCACCGCTGGCACCGCCCATACCACCCTAGGCGCAATCTATCGACGTTACTTGCGGCAGATTGCCGACAGAGAGCAGCAGGAAATTCATGAAAACCGTTTCGTCGAACGTTATCAGCTCTTTCTGATGCCTGCGATTATCCTGCTACTCTGCGCTGCATGGTTGAGTCGCGGTCGACTGCACAGTGCCAAACGACGCAAAGCTGCAGCTGTGCTGAGTCTTCTGTTAACTCTGATTCCCGCAGTTTATTCGAGTGCTCAAACAAACAAAGCCGCACTTTTGCAAACCGATCTGTCTGACACAACTGAAGCTGTTACGCTAAAACCAGGACGCGCTGGTGCACGAAAAGCGCAATCCTGGCTGAAAAAGGGTGAGTGGCTGAAAGCTGCACAGGGTTTTCTCTCCGCCGCCCGCGGTGCTGACATTGATGAGGCGGAAATCTACCGTTACAACGCGGCTTATGCTTTCTACAAGGGGGGCGACACAACCAACGCCTGCAACACCCTGCGGGGACTGCTCAATTCGAGAACTGTGAGTGCCCGCGCAGGTGAGTTCCTCGGCAAACTTAATTATGATCAGGCCAACGCACAGGATCACGCCCCAGAGGCTGAACCTAAGCTGAAGCTGACCGAGGAGGCCGCCACCGCATTTCAGCATTCGCTGCGCGAGTCACCAGATGACGAGAGGCGCAGACGTAATCTCATCCGCGCCATTGATCCGCTCGATAAGCTGCGCGAAGAAGCTCATATCGCTGGAGTCCTGAAAGAACATGGCGACAAACAACCTGATCAGCTTCTTAACATAATGCTGGACGAACAGCGGCAAATTATGGACGATTCCTATAATCTATTCACTAACTCCGCGCCGGAGGTGATAACCGGAGCTGAGAAGCTGGCCGACAAACAGAAAAAAAATGCTGATCTTTGGATTCCCCTTAAACAGAGTCTGCTTCAGGCCGTGACCAATCAGCAGCAGCAGGCAGCTCTCAACCAGCAGATCGAAATCGGGCGTGACGGCATGCAAGGAGTCGCACAGGCATTTGAAGATTTGCTGCCCGAATCGGTCGATGAGGCCGCCCGACTCGAACCGATGCTATATAATTTCTGGAAGATGACCGCCACCCCCGATGCTGTAATCAACGAAGATATCGTCTGCCAAAGCAATACGCTCTCCCGCATTAACCGCCAATATCTGAAAACCAGAGAATCGCAGAAAGAGGCCACCGATCTGACCGCTATCTTTATCGAACGTTTCCCACAATGGGCCGATCAATATATTCAGCAGTCACAAACCGATACCAACATGCCACCATTCACAACTGAGGATAAAGCTGAGATTCAAGAGCTGGCTGACCATGTCATGCAGTTGCAGCGCGAGGTGCTGACTGAAAAACCGGCGGTAGAAACCGCTGTCCCGTTGCAGCGTCAGGCTCTACGGGAGCTGCTCGAAATACGCGATAAGCTGCCTCGCAAACCCGGTCAATCAAACTCACAGCAGCAACAGCAACAAAAACAACAAAAACAACAGGAGCAACAGCAACAGCAACAACAGCAGCAGCAGCAGCAGGAGGAGGAGCAACAACAACAGGAGCAGCAGCAGCAACAGGAACCCGAAAAGCAGGAAGAGCCACCTCAGGATGTGCAGGAGTTGCTCAGGCGGGCATTGGAGAGAGAGAAGGAACACGAAGAGGATAAAAAACGACGTCAACGTTCCATTCCGTTACCGCCCGGTCAGAGGGATTGGTGATATTTTTCCGGTGAGCATAGATCACCCGCTCTACAGTGAACCAGCGGGATAGGTGCTGCTAGAATGCAGCACAACAAAGACAGTTGACAAGATGTTATGTACAGCCAATTGAAAAGACTTTTTTTCATTCTGCTGCTGCTGGCACCGATGGTGGCGACAGCAGAGGTGACTGTTGCAATCTCGGCCAACCGGGAGAGCATCTTTCTCGGTGAAAGCTTCAATTTGAGCGTCGCTGTAAACGGAGCCGATGAAAACATTGCACCCCCTGATTTCCGCATGAGTTCACCAGCTGCTATCCGCCTGATTGACTCACGCAGCAATTCACGTTCATCCATCCAGATAATCAACGGTCAAATGCGCCGCGAACGCTTTCAAGGACGTGTACTCACTTACACGATTAAACCGGAAAAGGTCGGCACCTACAACACCGGTGTTGTCACACTGCGGATTAACGGCAAAGTTCACCGGCACAACGGCATCTCTGTTAAGGTCAAAGCGATAGAGCAACAGGACACCGTGATAGTGTCGCTCAAACCATCATCGACCTCCGTACTGGTTGAAGAACCTTTTGACATAACCCTGGAGATTGCCATCAAGGAACTGCCAGAGCCCTACTGGCAACAGAATGAGCCGATTCATCCCGAACACCTGCCGCATATCCAGGCAGATTTTCTGGCAATCGCCGATGATGAAAAAGATACCTTGGTATCAGCTGATTTAAACGCTGTGCTAAGTACCCTGATCGACCAGAGCGGGCGCAAACCGGCCTTTCGAATCAACAACTACGCTTCACGCAGCATGGGATTTTCCTCGTTGTTCGACAACGACCCCTTCCGGGAGCGGCCTCTGCGTTTCAGATTCAGCCAGGAACATACTGAAATTAACGGGCATCGCTACCGTAAATACTCGCTCAAGTTGAGTTACACCGCTACCGCTGAAGATGAGCATACTTTTGGACCGGTCATTTTCAAGGGGAAAGTCATAAGCGATGTAACCGAAGATCGGCAGGCACGTATGACCGAGATTTACGCCATCGGAGCTGCGGTGACTGTCCGGGTCACACCGCCACCGGATGTCGGCAGACCGGAGGAATTTATCGGTTCTGTCGGGCATGACATTAAAGTCAGCGCGCAGTTGGACACTAATGTGTGTAAAATCGGCGACCCTCTCACATTAACTCTGGATATCACCGGAGATATAAGCATCTCCAATATGCGCACACCGGTGTTGAGTCTGCAACCGGCCCTGACCAATAATTTCCGCATTTATGATGAAAATGTCAAGGTTGCGACACTTGATAACGGAAAACGCTTTAAATACAGAGTTAGACCAACCACAACCGGAACACTTGAGTTTCCTCCGATTAAAATCGCCTATTACGACACCACTGAACGTGCCTACAAAACCGTACTCACCGATCCGCTGCCGCTACAATCGGAGTACACAGCCCAGGTCTCCACAGGCGGTGCTGAAAACGGTAGTGTAGTGAAGGTTAAGCTTGCGCTTCCGCATCCCTGCGGCATTACGCTGAGTACGGCCGGGCTGAACAGGGATAATCTATTGCCCCCGACAGGAATTATCGCGCTGTTGACCTTCACCGCACCTGCGCTGGCGCTGTTGGCGTATCTGCTTCCGCTGCTACTGAAACTGAAACGGAGAGCGCACTTACGCCGACTACAAGCAGGTGCGACTCCTCGCTGTATCAGGCAATTAAAAACATCCTCCACAGCGGTGGACATGTCACATGCAATCCGTGAGTGGTTCACGCGAAAACTGGGTGTTGCCGGTCACTCACTGACTCAGTACGAGATCATGACGTTGCTTGAAAACAAAAGCCTTCCACCTGATTTATGTCATGATACAGCTGATATAATCGGGGAACTTGATCGGGCGATGTATGAACCTGACACCGACGGCTCCGGTCCAAACGCGGAACGATACATCGAGATCATAAAGCGAGTCGACAGTGCCATGAAAAGAGCGGCTCCCGCAGTTGAGGAGGAATTATGAACCCCTGTTGGTCTGATAAAGCCAAAGGTTGCAGAGTCGGTCGCATCATTGCGACCCTGAAAACTCACCTGCGTTTGCATACACTGTGCTGTTTGTTTATTACAATGGTGAATCTGAACACCTCAGCTCAAAACGCTGAGCAGCTTTTCTTATGGGAACAAGCCAACACACAGATGATGAATGCGTCCAAACCGGAGGATTATATCCAGGCTGCCGAAACCTACCGCCGTTTGCTGGCCGATGAAATTGTCAATCCGGCTCTGCTCAACAATCTGGGGAGTGCGCTGACCATGGGAGGCGACTATAAAAATGCGCAGAAGGCCTTTGAACGGGCGGAACGTTATGCGGGGGTCACCGATGAAAGCAGGGCCGGAATCACCGCCGCGCTGGCACGCGCAGCCGGCAGCGCCGACGCGGATGAACCATGGTACCGGACGGCGTTCTTCTGGCATTTTGGTCTACCGGCAGATGTTCGCGGCATCACTGCACTCTCCGGCTGGTTCATGCTTTGGATCGGAATTCTCCTGCTGCTGCTGAAGAGAGACAGGAACTCATCTCTGCTTACAGCCATGTTGTCGCTCTCTGAAACATTACTTTTCACCGGCACTCTGATTTTTCTGCTCTTCGGAACCTCTACGCTCGTCTCCATAGTGCAGGAACACCAGGAGAGCAGATTGTGGTCCGCCATTGAGTTCAACACTGTTGAAAGCACGGAGGTGCCGCAATGAAAGGTTTTTTCTCCACGTTTGCTCTCTCTGATTTTTTCAGGAACCCAGCATCGTACGCAACTGATCAAGGGGCAGGTCACAACTTCGCAATCCGGCTGGGAGCTATACTGACATTTTGTCTGATTCTGATTCAAAGCGGTTATTGTCAATTACACAACGGACGAGTTTACACCGTACCACAGAAATTATATGTCAATCAACAGTTTGAAATTTTTCTCGAACTGGAAATTAGTCGCGGGCTGGACATCAACAACCTGCACATTCAAAATTTCCCTAATGACCCGAACTACATAACTCTCAGTACCTTGGAGCAGGAAAGGCCGCGCCAGAACCGCCGCACAAAAGACGGTGAAGTCACCGACGTACTGCTTTTTAAAGCTTCGGCACGTTGTCATAAAGCTGTCTCACACACTTTTCAGCCGATTCTGTCATGTGAAGTTGTGGAGAGAAGAAACCGCGGATTTTTCTCGTTTTCGAGTTCCAGCATGAAAAGCATACGCATGGAACCATTCACTCTAAAAATTCATGCACTACCGCAGAGTGGACGTCCGCAGAAATTCAGCGGAGCCGTGGGACACTTTTCACTACGGGTTTCAGCGTCAAAAATTGAGGTGCGTCCCGGAGATCTGATCACCTTGAAGCTGGAGCTTAGCGGTGACGGCTGGCTGAACAACGCCGAACCGCCGGTACCTGCGGTTACGGAAGATTTCAAGAGCTATCCCCCGAAGGAGCTTTTGCGAAGCGGCAACCGTCTGATAACCGAACAGATTGTTATTCCGAACTCAACCAACGCCGTAGTGCTGCCAGCGGTAAGCTTTAATTATTTTGATCCCGCCAGAGAGCAATACGCCCGCTGCTCATCACAGGAGATACGCCTTAATTTCATGAGTACGGCACAGGTGGTCAACACCAACGAAGTGAAGGTCATCGCAACCGAGGCGGATGAAAAAATTGCACCCGGCGCAGCTGTCACAACCAACACACGCGAAGCCGACGAGATTATGCATAAAATAACTCCGATTGTGATCGGCGCACTTACTCTGATGCTGGCATCCTTTGTTTTTCTGAGTATCCGGAGGCTCCACTCAACCCTAGCTGCTCTGCTGGCACTTCTGGCACTGCTTGCCGGAGGATCGATTGCATTCAAGAGCAATGTTAGGCAAGACGGAGCGGAACTGCACATACGCAAGCGTTGTGAGATGCGTTTGGCACCCTCTGCATCCTCACCGGCAATCATAACCCTGCCCGAGGGAAGTCGTGTCACGCCGCTGGAAAAGAGCCGTAAGTGGATCAGAGTGAAAGCTGACAATCTTGCAGGCTGGATTTCAAGTGACTTCATCGACTGAGCGCACGGGTGCATCTGCAACCGGTGTTCACCCTGCGACCGGGGTATTTGTTCCCGCGCAGAGAATCTGTGGCGCTGCATCACAATGCCACGTCACCAGAGTCTGCCGGGATAAACGCCCTGCTCCACCAAGGCTGAGATCGTTGCGACAACTCCGGGTTTATCCTCCCGATAAGTGACGCCGCACCAGGTATCCTCAGTGGGCAAAAGAGACACATCGACCCTACCCTGACTGATCATACGGTCAACCACAGATGGTATAAACCACTCCGATTTCACATCAGTGCCGTGACTGCGCAGGAATTCAGGAAAGGTTCTGATCAGTTCATTCATGAAAACAGGTGTAAAACCCCACAGATTCATAGAAACCCTCTCCGAACCGCTCAAGTAAAGCGGATTACGGGGATCACTGTTGTCACGTGCACCCTCCGGACAAGATTCAATCGCGGTTATCTCCCTGATGGCGGTCAGGTGATTGTGGGTATCAACGGCGCAAAGACCGCGTGCGACGCTGCCGTTTTTTGAGAGTGTCCGGTCGAGACGAAAACCGACCAGCGCGAAATGAGTCGAATCGGATGGCTGCTTTTTCAAAAAAACCGCCAACTGACGAAACGAATCGGCACCGTAAAAGTCATCGGCGTTGATCACGGCAAAGGGCTCATTGATAAGATCACGGGTGGCGCGTACCGCATGGGCTGTCCCCCAGGGTTTAGCACGACCAGGCGGCACGGCGAAGCCTTCGGGCAGATCATCAATTGATTGAAATGCGTACTCTGTGGTAACACTCCGCTCATATTTTACACCGACTGTCGAGCGGAACTCATTTTCAAAATCGCGCCTTATAACAAAAATCACCCTTTTAAAACCGGCACGCAATGCATCATAGACCGAATAATCCATGATGGTTTCATCTGCCGGACCAACCGGGTCACACTGTTTCAAACCACCGTACCTGCTCCCCATTCCGGCAGCCAGCACCACAAGTGTCAGATTCATTATAGCTCCTTACAGGCCCTCAACCCTCTCTCGAACTGTAAAAGATGCAAGCCAGACCGTAGAGCGTCAATTCGGCATCGATTACAAAATCCATTTCCATTCCGCGCAACGCCCAATCGGCATAACCTCCGGTAGCAACCAGTTTAAAATCAGCCCCGAGCGATTTGCGCAGGTAAACGACAATCTCTTTGACAATACCTCGATAACCCACTTCCGCACCGATACGCATTGCTTCTTCGGTGCTTCTGCCGACCGCCGGGCACTCACCCTGCAACCTGATTTTCGGCAGTAATTCGGTCCGCTCTCCGAGATAGTCGGTCATAAAAGGCAGACCGGGAGTAATGACACCCCCGACATAACGCATATCCGGCAGAACCACATCAAAGGTCAAAGCGGTGCCGAAATCCGCGACAATCAGAGGTGCGCCATAGCGGCAGGCTCCGCCGCAGGCATCTGCCAGACGATCGGCGCCAATCGTGGCGGGCTCGGGGTAATCAATCGTGATCTGCATCGGTAGAGATGCATTAACCTCCAACAAAGGTGCATCAATATACTCAGCGATCAGACTCTTCCAGCGTTTATTAACCGAAGGCACAACCGAGCCGAGCACGACACCATCAAGACATCCCTCGCGGCAGATATCAGCAACGATTCGTTCGCACCTGCTGGAATCCTCTTTGAGGCCGCCTTTGACGTGCACGGCATTCAACACCTTTTGAGCCTGAATCAGACCGATTCCGGTTGATGTGTTACCCACATCTATAACCATAACGCTCACTCAATCAACCCTCCATTCAAGCGACAGATCGACCGAACGCGCTGAATGTGTCAGGCAGCCCAGTGAAATGGCGTCAACTCCGGTTTCGGCAACCTGGCGGGCACATTCGAGGGTAATGCCGCCGGATGCTTCGGTTTTACTCACCCCGCGACAGAGCTGAACACACTCGCGCATCATTGTACAGCTCATGTTATCGAGCATAATCCACTCGGGTACAGCCCGCAATGCGCTGCGACATTCAGCGACACTCTCTACCTCAATTTCCACGACAACCCCTGGAAAGGCACTGCGGGCGGCCTCAACCGCCAGATCAAGCCGGTCAGGATCACCGCGCTGCCAGAGCTTGCGGTGGTTGTCTTTAACCAGCACACGGTCAAAAAGACCGAAACGGTGGTTTTTACCGCCACCACACACAACCGCGTATTTTTCAAAGCAACGCAGATTGGGTGTTGTTTTTCGAGTATCGAGAATCATGGTATGCAAGGGACGCACGGCATCCACAAAAGAGCGGGTCAGCGTAGCGATACCGCACATACGCTGCATAAAATTAAGCAGCACGCGTTCAGCGGTCAGGATCGAGGCGGCACTGCCGTGCACTGTGATCACAGGTTGATTGACTTGCGCTGTTTCGCCGTCGTCGAGCAGCACTTCGACCTGCAAAGCGGGATTGACCAGCTCCAGAACCTTGCGCGCAACATACACTCCGGCGACTACCGTCGGTTCACGCGCCAGCACCTCCCCGGTCGCGCACAGAGCGGGATCAACCAGGGCCAGCGTGGTGACGTCACCACTGCCGATATCCTCATTCAGAGCCGCTTCAACCATTGCCACGGCAGCCGGATCACGCATGAGATCATTTATAATCATTTTTAATTCCTTAAAATTCTACTTTCGTTTTTGCTGTTTTAAACGAGGGTTTCTTTATCCGCCGACCTGCGAGATAGCCCAAAATTCCGCCAGCCAAATGTGATGAGTGGGCAATTGGAGATTGAATCAGAAACCAGTCACAAAAGGTCAGTAGCAGCAGAATCCACAGCAGGGTACGGCATTTCACTTTAAGCGGGATAACAAAAAATAGCAGTACGTAAAGCTGCCGTTCGGGATAGATGGCCAGATAAGCCGCCAGCAGGGCGAAAACACCGCCGGATGCTCCCAAACAGACCGAACTCGCCAGAGAGCCGGAAAAGCCACTGCCTGCTGCCAGAGTTACGGCGATATCCGCAGGAAGCCAGGCGGTTAAAATACTCATATCGGGCAACGCAGGCAACAGGGCGGTGTAGGTCAGCCAGCCGAAAGCGGCGACAATACCGCCTGAAAAAAAGAGACGTAGCACAAAACGCGAACCGTGATCGCGCTCCAGGGCACCGCCAAAAACTGACAAGGCCCACATATTCAGAAAGAGATGCAACCAGCTGGAGTGTAGAAAGAGATAGGTAAGCGGCTGCCAGAAAAAGCCCTGACTGAGAAGCGGCCAACTCAGTGCAAAGCAACTCTGCAACACATAACCGAAACTTGAGTGATTGTGGATGTAGTCAACACGATCGGCGACCAGCAACACAATATGTACCAGCACTGAAACTGCGACAAGGCGCACTGTCACGGATGAAAAGGACAAAAAACCACGCAGACGCCACTGCAATCTGCGCATCATAGCAATCAAAACGAACCTCTTACTGCACAAACAGCCCGGTCGCCTTGAAGAACTCCAGGTTCATATACAAGACAACTGCGACTGCTAGCATGATCAATGTGGCTAACACGGCTACCACTCCGTAGGGCGTATCGCTGCCGTTATCCTTGGCAATTTCCTCCTGAGGATTGCGCAGGCGACTCGCAATATATGTGCCGCCTTTCTCATCACTGACATGTTCGATGGATGACTTCTTAATTTTCATGTGCGAATTTTAACAAAATTGTATCGGTTTGGGTACCCCGAAATGTTAATTTTTTTCGGTACTCAGCGGAACCACCAGAACCGGGCAATCCGCTTTGCGCACAACCTTTTCAGTGACATTACCCAGCAGCCAGCTGGTGATGGCACCATGTCCCTGTTTGCCAATAACCAGCAGATCGGCCTGATAATCCTGAACGGTAGCGAGGATTGAGCGCACCACCTCTCCGATTTTAACATTGACTATAAAACGCACTCCTGTCGGAACAAGCGAACGGTATTGTTCGTCAACTGCCCGGTCGATATCATTCTTGGCTTTGGCATCCATATCGCCGACTTCATAGATATAACCTTTCCAGAACTGCGCATCCGGTTCGGGTATAACATGCAGCAAACATATCTCGGAACCCCTATGCGAGGTGGCCTTGATCGCCTCTTTGAAGGCCTCTCTTGCATTTTCAGAAAAATCGGTGCAGAACAGAATTTTCTGATAACAACCGCTAAGATCAAAATCACGCATAAATCGCTCCTTTCATCTCTATTTTAAACCAAAGCCGTTCTTATTCGCAACGTAATCCTGACACAAACGAAAACAAAACATGGTTGTTATTCTTATTTTCAGCGGGCACGTTGCCGGTATTCACCGGCGGTCTGGTCAAATTTTTCCCGAAAGATATTGGAGAGGTACTGAGCGTTGCAAAACCCGACCCGGCGGGCCACAACTTCCAGTGAAAGATCGGTAACCGACAACAGATGGCAGGCCGCATTCAACTGCACCCGCAGAATTTCATCGCGAACGGTGCGTCCTATAACTTTTTTAAAGTGAATATCCAGCGTTGAACGGGAAACCCCGATCCCACGTGCAACCCCCGTTACGCTCAATCCCCCGATCGCATTGTTACGAATATAGCGCAGTGCCATCGAGGTAACTCTATCATCGGTGGCAACCAGATCGGTCGACTCACGTTCAACAATTTTGACCGGTTCCACGAAAAGATTGGTCAGGTTGCGCTGGCGGCCATCCATCAGAGCATCCAGCAATTCAGCGGCCCTATAGCCAATCTCATCGGTACCCTGAATGATGCTGGACAGTGAGGGTGTCGCCAATTCACAGATAAGCTCGTCGTTATCGACTCCCAGCACTGCCACCTCATCCGGTATTTTTACGCCATAACAGCGACAGGCCTCCAGAATATGCCGGGCGCGGATATCGTTGGCTGCCAGTATGCCGACCGGCTTGGGCAGCTGGCATATCCAGTTATACAGAGCCTCCTGCAACTGCTCCCAGCTTTGCGAAGAGTTGTAACGCGCTTTGAATACGGAACAGGGATGACCAACCCTGATTAGCGAGTCGGCAAAACTTTCTTTGCGTTGAGTGTTCCAGGGGTCAATGGTACGTTCGGAAACACCGCAGTAACCGAAACTTTTAAAGCGCAGATTTAACAGATATTCAGCGGCCATAACCGCTATTTTACGATTGTCCGTACCGACCGTCGAAAGTTTGAGTTTCAGAGGTGATCCAACTTTGACTCCCCCGATCCCAACAACCGGCACCGCCAGATTTCTTATCTGATAAGGAATGCGGTGGTCATCCAGGTCGGCAATCACGCCATCGAAATGGCCTCGTTTGAAATTGGGTATCTTGGCACCGGGATCATCTTCAAGAAAAACACTCCATTCCCCGGATTCATGCACAAATCTGGTGACACCTTCGATGACCTTGCGATCAAAGCGTTTATTGAGGCTTAGAACAAGCGCGACATGTTTAACTTTAGCGTTATCGAAGCACTTTGTCTGCATAGCCGGATATTTCCCATTGCGGTTTAGAGTTCACGGCTGGTATTTCGCACCGCCTGAGTTCTCAGCCAGATGCCTGGCGGAGAGCTGCGGTACGGCTCCCCGCGGGGTGGTCGGCTGTTTTGAAAATCTCAGCGGCTGCAGTTCCAACTCCGCCAGGTAGCCGTCGCTGATCGAAAGTTCATCGATCAAGCCGTCAAACACGCGATCAACTTTCCCCGCCATATTGAAATGCGCCCCAACGATCAAAGGCCCGTCGTTGACAATACCATGCAGATCGACATCTTCATGAATATCAATCTGATCATCCATTGTGAAACGCGCTTTCTTGGTGACCGGGTCAAAAGCTACGCTGATAAAGTGCCAATTGGTGTCGGGTACCGCAAGTGACGAAACAACCGAGCCGGAACCGAAATGAAGCATCAGTTTGTCGAAGTTGTCCTCTCCGCCATAGCTGCCGGCTGCCGCCAGCAGCATGTAGTCCAGCTTCGAATCACCAGCACCTATGACCTTCTTCTGCACCACCGGCATTGAGCAGGCGATCTCGTTGCCCGCTGGCATAACCGCAAACCTGACCCACAGTTCGATGGTAAACGGTGCCGCGCCGAAATCGAGCCCCCGCTGATTATCAATGCGCAGATAGTGCTGTTTGCTACGTTCAAAAGCAAGTGAAAGCTTATTTTCAGAGCCATACACAAAATCCTGCCGATCAGGAATATCAGCACTGAAAAGCGGCAGAGAATCCATTCGTCCACTACCAGCCAATGCGTCGTTACCCTGAGCGCAGTAATCTTGCAGGGTGTGGGCCTCGGAGCCTGCCTTGCCATCCTCGAATCGCAGCAGCGTACGGTCTCCCAGGAATTGATAGGGATCAGCAAACTCCACACGTTTACGCAGCAACTGTTCCTCCAGCCGCTGACGCACAGCGGCGTGTGAGCTCTGATAGGCCAGATTGGGAACGCCGTGCTCAGGAAGTAGCTCAAACGGGTTCTTTTGCAGATCAAACAGTTGTGTCATCTGCACCGCATTATTCGCCACATCGTATTTGATAAGTTTGTAGCGACCGTCGGTCACTGCGCGAATACCCGGCTTGGAACTGCCAGCATAAACACCGTACAACACATCACGGTGGCTACGTGAACTGTCCTCCAGCACTGCCTTAAAGCTTTGACCATCGTTGGCATCAATGGTGGCCGGAATTTCGAGTCCGGCTAGATCGCAGAAGGTGGGAAAGGTATCATGCAGATATATGAGTGCCTGACTCTCCGAACCGGCTTTAATCCCAGGGCCCCTGACGATATAGGGCACCTTCCAAGTATGTTCATAAAGGTTCTGTTTACCCTGCAATCCATGACGTCCGATTGCAATTCCATGATCTGCGGTGAAGACCACATAGGTATTGTCAACCACACTGTCGGAGGTGTCACCGTCGCCATTCGGGTCCCTCAAACGCGCCAGTACTCGTCCCACCTGTTGATCAATCCAGTCGGTACAGGCGAAGTTGCGTCCGATCTCATTGCGGATAACCGCTTCGGTACGATATTTCATCACACCGGCCACTTTGACCTCATCGCGGATGGTGAGACCACCATGGTCGAAGGGATGCGCCGGATAAGTATCGGGTGTGCAGCTCAGATAATTAAGCGGCAGCGGCGGTGCCAGCGCATTCAGTACTATCGTGCCAGGATCAGCTGTGTTGACGCATTGGTAACGTCCGGTAAGATCGGGTTGCTCGCGCGCCAAACGCACATCGTGCGGATGTGAAAATCCCAGATATATAAAGAAGGGTTTGCCGGAGGGTTTATGTTTTTTCGACCAATCTTCGAGATAGCTGAGGGCCTGATCGGCATGCCACTCACTGCCGTTGCCATCGGTGTTACCGCGCTTGGTAGCATCGTTGACCACTGTAAACTCGGCATTGGCAGTCGGATAACTGTTACCTACCTTACAAGTACGATAGGTCGCATAGGGCAACAGCGCGGCACCGTCGCTACGGACACCGCGGTTAAAAACTCCCGGAAAAGTCAATGCAGCGGTCATATTCTGAGTGCGCTGCCACATATTCTTACCGCTCATGATACAGGTACGTGAGGGCATGCATACCGCACCAGAATTTGAGCCCATCAAGTGCGTTTGATGAAACATCATACCCTCAGCCGCCAGTGAGTCGATATGCGGTGTATCCACCGCATAGGGCTGACCATCAGCTGCAGTTTCCGCCGGCTCGCTCTTACGGTAGGCGTTGACGGCGTAGGTGTCCATATCATCCGCTATAATAAAGATGAAGTTCGGCGGCGGGCTGATTGAATCATCCGGTGCTACAGAAACAGCCATCATATTTAAAACAACCAGTAAAGAGAGCAACCAAACTAAACTTAACCTGAACGAAAATTTCATACACACTCCTCTGTATTTCTTAACAGTTGTGTTTATACAGAAATTTCCGCCTACTTGCAACGGATTTGGATGTTGTAAGAACAAATGCAAAAGAGATATATTAAGAGGGCGGCACCCGGATAGAGCTGATTCTGTTACCGCTTGCTTAAGAAATACAATCAACTGGTTGAACATATGGCAGATATAATTATAACCGGAGCACGGCAGCATAATCTGAAAAACGTAGATGTACGAATTCCACGCGATTCATTAACGGTTATTACGGGTCTTAGTGGCTCGGGCAAATCTTCACTTGCATTTGACACTCTGTATGCGGAAGGTCAGAGGCGCTATGTCGAAAGTCTCTCCGCTTATGCCCGTCAATTTCTGGATCAGATGCAAAAGCCTGAAGTAAAACATATCGAGGGACTCTCACCGGCAATCTCGATTGAACAGCGCGGCACTTCCGGCAACCCCCGCTCAATCGTAGCCACTGTCACCGAGATTCACGACTATCTGCGTTTGCTTTACGGTAACATCGGCAAAGCGTACTGCCCTAAATGCGGCAGACCGGTTGAAAAGCAGAGTGCCGAGCAGATTGTTGATCAGCTGATGGCACTGCCGGAAAAAACCAGATTGATACTCCTGGCACCGCTGATACGCGGACGCAAGGGGCACCACGAAGAAGTTTTCAACTCGATCCGCAAACAGGGTTTTATCAGAGTGCGTGTTAATGGCAAAATTCTGCCGCTGGATGATATTCCGGCACTTGACCGCTACAAATCTCACACCATTGAGGCGGTCGTTGACCGAATTGTAATCCGGGCGGATATACGTACGCGTCTGACCGATTCAATCGAACTCGCACTTGCGCAGGGCAACGGTATCATCAGTGTGCAGATAACAAAACCGGATGTTGCCACAGAAGAAACTGTTTTTTCTGAAAAGAACGCCTGTATCGAATGTTCTCTCAGTTTTGATGAGCTCAAACCACGTTCATTCTCGTTCAACAGTCCATACGGTGCCTGTCCGGTGTGCCACGGACTCGGGTCGCTGCTCATTTTTGATGAGGAACTTGTTGTGCCGGACAAAACGCTCTCTCTCAATCAAGGTGCCATCGCGCCCTGGCGACGGGGTGGCTTTCGGATGGTGCAATACTACAAAAAACTGCTCAAGGCGCTTGCTGCGGCCTATAAGATTGACATGGATAAACCATATCATGAATTGCCGGAGAGTTTTCGCATGGTGCTGCTCAACGGTTCAGGCGAAGAGCCGGTGACCCTGCGTCTGTGGATGCGGGGCAAGTGGCATAAGATGGAAAAACCTTTTGAGGGTGTGCTGCCCAGTCTGCAGCGACGCTATCATGAAAGTGAAATTGACGCCGTGCGTGAGAAACTTCGCGGTTACATGATTGCCCGCAAGTGTCCGGCGTGTCACGGAAAGAGGTTGCGCGAAGAATCATTGGCGTGCAGGATCGCGGGATGCAATATTGTTGAAGTCATGGATTTAAGCATCAAAGATTCGCTGATATTTTTTAAATCACTGACTCTGACTGAGAATGAGCATTCCATCGCGGCGGAGATTTTAAAGGAAATCCGCCGCCGCCTGGGTTTTCTAGCCGATGTGGGCCTTGACTATGTTGCGCTCTCGCGCGAAAGCTCAACCCTCTCCGGCGGTGAAATGCAGCGCATCCGGCTGGCAACCCAGATTGGCTCAGGGCTGGTTGGTGTGCTCTATGTGCTTGACGAACCGACAATCGGTCTGCACCCGCGGGACAATCAGCGTCTGATCATGATGTTGCGTCAGCTGCAGCAGCGCGGCAACACCGTTGTGGTGGTTGAACACGATGCAAAGATGATTGAAACCGCTGACTACATAATTGACCTTGGTCCCGGTGCCGGACGTGAAGGCGGTGAGGTGGTGTACCAAGGCGACTTCGCGGGATTGCTGCGCAATAAACGTTCCAGAACCGCAGCCTATCTGACCGGCAGGGAAAAAATTGCGGTACCCCCCTCCCGTGTGACCGGAAGCGGCAAAACTCTGAAGGTCACCGGGGCTGCTGAAAACAATCTCAAAGGAATCGATATCGAAATTCCGCTGGGTTGTTTCATCTGCGTAACCGGAGTTTCCGGTTCCGGCAAATCAACCCTTGTCAGTGATATCCTCAAACGCCATCTCTTCCAGATTATGTACGGTTCCAGAGAGCAACCCGGGAAATTTAAAAAAATCGAAGGTGTGGAGCTGCTGGACAAGGTAATCGAAATTGATCAAAGTCCGATCGGCAGAACTCCGCGTAGCAACCCTGTCACCTATACCGGCGCTTTCACGCCGATCCGCAAGTTGTTTGCCGAAACTCCCGCCGCAAAAGTGCGCGGATACAGCATGGGACGTTTCAGTTTTAATGTCAAAGGCGGACGCTGCGAGGTCTGCAAAGGCGACGGCCTGCGCCGCCTAGAGATGCACTTTCTGCCGGATGTCTATGTTATCTGCGAACAGTGCGGAGGCAAACGCTACAATAAAGAGACACTTGAAATCAAATATGGCGGCAAGAACATTGCGGATGTACTTGATATGACCGTCAACGAGGCATGTGAGTTCTTCAGTGCCGTGCCGACTATACACCGTAAACTTCGGACGCTGGCTGAGGTAGGGTTAGGATATATTCATCTCGGACAGAGTTCCACAACCCTCTCCGGCGGCGAGGCACAGAGGATCAAACTCTCATCCGAGCTCTCCAAACGGGCAACCGGCAAAACTCTCTATCTGCTGGACGAACCCACCACCGGACTGCACTTTGCCGATGTGCATAAACTGCTGGAACTCCTGCTGCAGTTGCGTGAATCCGGCAACACAGTGGTTGTAATTGAGCATAATCCTGATATCATTAAATCCGCCGATTATATTATAGACCTCGGACCGGACGGCGGTGATGCGGGAGGGCGGCTGGTAGCATCCGGTACACCTGAGCAGGTGGCACAGTGCTCTGAATCATACACCGGTCAATTTTTGCGTCAGCTGCTGTGATTCCCGCAGTTTCTGCAACGTTTCCTGATTTACAAGTTTCAGCCTTATGCTTTACTATCTGCAACGGATCAAAACAGATCGGAGGATTGCAGGCGAAACAACCATGCTGAAATGAACAGTCAGAATGGGCTTGGAATGGATTTCAGGTTATCGCCGATGAAATAAACGCCAGATGAAAAACCTGATCCGTTGCCATAAACCGACCTTTGTGTCCGACTGTGACCTTTTGTAATCGCGCTTCATATAATCTCGATCTGAAAGTGACATAACATGCCTGATAATACCAGAATTACAGCGAAAAACAACCCTGGCGACAACAACGAACGGCTTCAAAATGTGCTGGCACAGCGCGGCGTGGCCTCACGGCGCGGTGCCGCTGATATCATCAAATCAGGAGCTGTAACCGTCAACGGCGCTCGAATCATACAACCTGGCCACAGGGTCGATATCAAACGCGACACTGTCAGGGTAGATGGCGTGGCCCTTGATCCGCAGTGTGAGCGCAAACGTACAATCCTGCTCTACAAACCGCGTGGACTGATCTGTTCAGCGGCAAACTCACAGGGCACCACTGTCTGTGATTTACTGCGCCAGCAGATACCGGAAAAGCTGGTGCCAGTCGGACGGCTCGACAAAGATAGCGAAGGTCTGCTCATAATGTCGAATGATGGCGAATTGACCAACATTCTGACTCATCCACGCTACGGCCACAAAAAGACCTACAATGTATGGGTCAGAGGAACAATGAACAAAAGTAAACTCGACACTCTGCAGTCACGCATGGAAATTGACGGCTATGTAATCAAACCGGCTCAGGTGAAAATCATCAAAATCAACCCGCACGACAACACCGTTAAACTCGCCTTCACCCTGCGCGAAGGCCGTAACCGGCAGATTCGCAAGATGTGTGAACTGGCCGATCTGCGGGTTATATCGCTACAGCGAATACGAATCGGATCATTGCGGATCGGCAGAATGAAACCGGGAGACTGGCGTGAGCTGCACGAAAATGACATCACCACCCTGAAACATCAGGCAAATTGTGTTGATTCGAAAGACCATAAATGAGATTATTCCAAGCAATAAAGGGCATTTTCAGTGACCCCTGCAAAGTGCAAACTATGGTTGAAAGAGGCACTTTTTTGGTGCCAACCAAAACACCCGAACGCCTGCACTCTGTGGAATACCCATAAAATATAAATTCGGTGACATATGAACGCCTGGTATGAAACATTGAACAAACCACCTTTCAACCCACCCGGGTGGATATTCACTCCGGTCTGGACGGTGCTTTACACCCTCATTCTGATCTCAATTTTTGTTTACTACCGCCAAACGGATAAGAAGTGGATGGTGCCCACCACCCTGATACTGGTGATCCACCTGGCATCCAACTTTATCTGGACCTGGCTCTTCTTTGGTCTGCGTTCACCGGCACTGGCATTTCTGGATATTCTGCTGCTGGATTTATCGCTGTGCGTCCTTATGAATCTGTTTGCCAAATCATCTCTGGTGGCAGCCGCACTTCTGATACCCTATCTGATCTGGGTTCTCTTCGCCACCTATCTGAACCTGGCATTCTGGATACTTAACTGAGCGCGCAAAAATACAGAGAGTGTTTAAATAAAAACAATGAAAGGAATAACGATGACCTTTAAATCAATCAAGACGATCTGCTTTTCGCCGACCGGCACAACCCGTAAAGTCCTCAATTCTGTTACCGATGCTATTGAGTGTTCCGACAAAGAGTTGATCGATATAACCGCTGCGGATGCACGCAGCCGTAAGCTTACCGCAAACAGCGATGAGTTGCTGATAGTCGGAATGCCGGTTTATAGCGGACGTCTGCCGCCACTCGCCGCTGAATGGCTGCGCACACTGCGGACACAGAAGAGTCCGACTGTCTGCATCGCGGTGTATGGCAACCGCACCTTTGACGATGCGCTGCTTGAGTTGTCCGATATCATGCGTGAATGCGGATGTGTAGTTCTGGGTGCTGCCGCTTTTATCGGAGAGCACAGTTTTTCATCAAAACTGACACCCATAGCTGTCAAGCGTCCGGATGATGATGATCTGCAGCAGGCGCATGATTTCGGCAGACGAATTAATGCAAAACTGGCCACGCTTTCGACGGCCGAGCAGATTGAAAATTTGGAATTGCCTGGCAACCGGCCCTACAAAACATTAAAGGCGATGCCCACTGATGATTTCGTAACAATCAGCTCAAAGTGCACTCACTGCGGTGCCTGTGCAAAGGCCTGTCCGGTCGAGGCAATCGCCGAACCGGGAGGCACTCTGCCGGATATGAGCAGATGTATCTTCTGCTGCGCCTGCATCAAGGTTTGTCCGGTTGACGCAATCACAATGCGACCCGGAGCAATCATGGATGTCGCCAAGCGACTGCATCAGAACTGCACCGCAAGGCAGCCGGTAGCACTCTGGATATAACTATGAGAAGATAAATCTTAACTGAATCTCCGAAATATGAAATATGAACAGAGATGTAATAAACAGCGTTGTCCTGCGGGATGCTGTTGAAAGCAGTGTGAAATGAAAGTAACAGACAAATTGAATCTTAGGAGCGTGGTACTCACTCTCAGCATAATCATAACCGCACTCTACGCAACCGCTGCGGATAAAAGACCTAACATACTGCTGATTCTGACCGACGACCTGGGTTTTTCCGATATCGGTTGCTACGGCAGCGAGATTGAAACACCGGTGCTGGATCGACTGGCAGCCAACGGCTTGCGTTTCAGTCAGTTTTATAACACTGCTAAGTGTCACTCATCACGTGTTTGTCTGCTTTCAGGACGCTGGTGCATGCAGGCCGGTGATGTGAAACTCAACCGAGCGGTCACAATCCCTGAAATAATCGCTCCCACCGGTTATTTCACCGCCATGACCGGCAAGTGGCATCTGACCGGACAACCTCATGATTTCGGATTTCAGCGTTTCTTCGGACACCTTTCCGGAGCCTGTAATTATTACCGGGGCGACCGCACCTTCCATTTAAACGGCAAACCTTGGCAAGTACCGAAGCAGGGATTTTATACCACTGTCGCCAATGTTGACTACGCCTTGAAATTTTTGCGGGAAAACCGTCCCGCCGGCAATCCCTGGTTTCTATATATCGCCTTCAACGCGCCGCACGCGCCGCTCCAGCCGCTGCAGTCGGACTACGACAAATATCTTGGCAGATACGATTGCGGATGGGATGAAATTCAGGCCGTGCGTCTGGCCCGGCAACGCAAGCTGAAACTGCTACCACCAACCGCCGAACCATGGTCGCGTCCGCAAAATATTCCGGCCTGGCAGGAACTCACGCCGCAACTGCGCAACTGGGAATCACGCAGAATGGCCGCCTATGCCGCATTGATCGAGCGCATCGACACTGAGGTCGGCAGAGTAGTCGCGGAGTTGGAGAGCACGGGTGAGCTTGAAAACACGCTGATCATGTTTTTCTCTGACAACGGTGCCTGTCCCTACGACCGACCGAGCACATATCCTGAAGGCAATCCCTGCAGTGCCGAAGTGCTCTGGAGCGATAGCACCGGCTGGGCCTGGGCACGCAACACCCCCTTCCGCTACTATAAGCAGAATCAATTTGAAGGCGGTATCACCACACCGGCCATCATGCACTGGCCTGCCGGTCTGCGGCAGCCGCCGGGATTCATCTGCCGCACTCCAGCTCATCTTGTGGATGTGCTGCCGACGGTCGCGGAGCTGGCCGAAACACCTCTGCCTGCACAATACCCGGGAAGAGAGCTTTCCGCGTTGGCAGGCGTCTCCCTCGCTCCAATCCTACGCGGTGGTGAACTGCCGAAACGTCCACCAATACATCTGATGTTCAACCAGGATCGCGGATTGCGCGACGGTAACTGGAAGATTGTCAGTTTTCAGAGTAAGGCTTGGGAACTTTACAACATTGCCGAAGACCGCACCGAAAGCGTGAACCTGGCTGACAAATATCCGGAAAGAGTAACCTCCATGGCGGCACAGTGGCATAAAATCGCACAAACTGAACTACGCGCGCCGAAACATCTGATCCGACCGGTCGTCACGGATGATACCACACCGCATCTGCACCGAGAATGGTCGGTCTACTCGGGCAACGACGGCATGAGAACCAGCATCCGCAAGATGCGTAAGCGTAAAAAAAGATGAGCGACCCCGCCGAAATACATGCCCAAGACAACACACAAATCAGCCGAAAGGGAAACGAAGGATTTCCCGGGATCCGGAGAGCCCGAAGGGCGCTTTGAGAGGAATTCCGAAGTGACTCCCATGGGGGTCGGTCGAAAAAAAGAAGTGCTCCACAAGCCAAAAACTGGTTTTAAAAAATCATATAAAAACCAAAATACCTGGAGGCCTGGAGCAACAAAATTGTTTTCGTTTTATACTACCACTATGATTGATCTGTCTTGGGTAATTCATTCAGGCAGCCGACCAATGCGCGACGCATTGCGGCTGCACAACACGCCAAGTTTCTCGCAGTTCCAAAGCGCGGGATTACCAATGCCGCGCAATCCGTTGCCAAAATTTTGAACACACCTCCACGGATTCATTCGGATGTATCCGGCAATGCGTGCTTCGGCTTCAAGTGAGATACTTCCCCATCCCAGCTTCTGCTCGCGCGAAAGATAGTCGCCGATGTCGCAGGTCGTTCATAATTTTTCTCACGCGAAGGCGCGAAGGTTGAGTGTGCCTGTGACCACTTGACCCCTTCTGACGTGAATTCAAGCCTCCGCAGAAACACTGCCCGATTAAGAACCAAAAAGGGATTGTCAATTTCTCCACAATCGGCTTGATACTGAAACACACCCTTAAATTGCTGTTTTATATTTTTTGGTTTGACCCCCAACGCAAGAAGGGCAAAAAAATGGTGGCAAGGACCGGGGTCGAACCGGTGACACGCGGATTTTCAGTCCGCTTAAAATGCCATTTTTAAAGGGATTTATTAAATATTGGGTATTTAATGGGTATTTAACTTGCATCGTATTCTTTTTTGTACTATTGTGTGCACGTCACGGGACATCTAGGAATGGAGCACGTTATGGCAAAGAAATCAAAACGGAGAGCTATGGGTGAGGGCACACTGGTTCTACGTGGCAAAACATGGTTTGCCCGCTGGGTTGTCGATGGAAAGATTTATAAGCGGACAACTGAAACCAGCAATAAACGCGAGGCTGAGGCGAAGCTGGCTGAGTTTGTAGCCCCTTACCGTCTGGGATCACACGAAAAGACCCTCCAGAATCAGGTTGCTGTTCTCGGGGGCGTACAGGCTGAACTCAAAAAGTATGAAGAAGAAAAACCAGCCATAAGGATACTCGGAGGCTGGACCGCCTATATGAATGCGCCTAATAGGCCCGACAGCGGCAAGCGCACAATGGAAGGTTACGAATCACAGTTTGGCCGGTTTACCGACTGGATGCAAACGAATTACCCCGATGTTGTCGAGTTACGGGGTGTTACCGAAGAGATGGCCTTTCAGTTTGCTGGCGAACTCGGGCAGATCTACACACCGAACACCTACAACAAATATCTGGTTCTGCTTCGCCGCATGTGGAAGGTTCTGCACAAAACCGCACGACTGACCTGTAACCCATGGGAAAATGTGGAAAGCAAACTACTCGCCACCCACTCCCGACGCGAACTGACGATTGAAGAGCTGACAAAAGTCTGCTCCTCCGTTGATGGTGAGATGCGCACTCTTTTCGCCATCGGCCTTTACTGCGGTCTGCGTCTGGGCGACGCAGCTCTGTTGAAATGGAGCAGTATTGACGTCACCCGACACATAATGATGGTCGTTCCCGCCAAAACGGCACGACGCTCAAACGGGAAAGTTCTGCGGATACCACTACACGCTTCCCTTTATTCCATGTTTATGGAGATACCGGATGAAGATCGTCACGAATACGTTATGCCTGAACTTGCGGAACTCTACGAGCGCGACGACACCGCATTGGCAAAACGAATCCGCAAGGTGTTCGCGAGATGCAATATTAAAACCCGTTGCACGGTTGAAGGATATTCCCGTCAGGGGGTCGATGTGGGTTTTCATAGTCTGCGCCATTCATTCGTAAGCCTGAGCGCCAACGCGGGATCTTCCCTTGCGGCGGTCCAGGCCGTAGTTGGACACAGCAACCCTTCCATGACCCGCCACTACCTCCATGCTGACCAGAACGTCGTCAGGAATGCCGTGTGCGCCCTGCCTGATGTAACGGGCACAGACACCAAGGAAGCAGCCGACGCGACAACACGCGCAAGCTTAGACGCAATTCTGGGGCAACTGGAAGGACTTGACTCCGACCAGCTTCAAGAGTTGGTAAAGAAGGCAAAAGAAGTCATCTCGGCAAAGAAGTTATAATCAAATCCCATAAATTGAGTGAACAATATGAAGAAAAAATCAGATCGTAGTACCACTAGCACAGGAACACTGGAACCGTTTAGCCCTTTTAGTCCACGAGTCAAGGCTGCACCATACAATAAAGCTAAGCATATCAAAGAACTCCAAGCAGCACTCATCCCAACTCGCCTTTACACGGCGCAAACCGGAGAGGAACTCAAAGAAATCATCAACGCCGAAGTTGAGTGTATGAAAGCCAACCCGTTAACTGACCAAGGAAGAAGTCTTTTAGCCTATTGGCTAGATAGCGCACCCATTATAGCATATAAACAAATGGGACCCACCGATGCGGAACAATATTTGGGAATGGCACTTGGAGGGCGGTGGGAAACTCCTGAATATTCCGCGAGTATCCTATCTGCACTTAACAAGGTTTTGGTTTTCCACGTCAAGCATGACACAGGAATGTGTAAAGCTGTGAAAGCCCTCATAGCGCCAGGGGGCCAGATGGTCTATTTTAACAAGCCCGATGGCGCACCTACATGGTGGCAAACCAAACTTATGAGATTGCAGGACGTAGGCTATTCCGTTGGCAGCAGATTTGACAAAGTCAAGATCCTTGATGGATACCGAACCGCTGATTATTTTTATATGCTCCTCCATGCCCAAGATGCCCCCGTTTCAGGTTTCGCACAGGGTTGGGCAAGCGATAAGCTGACCGAAATAAAACAGGGGGAATCACTGCGATACAAAGGGAAACTCTATAGTTTTAGGGGAAAAGGTCGCTGGGACATCATCAAACTCCTTTGCGAAACGACCGACCCTGAAGGATGGACAAAATTACCGGATAATTCACGGTCGTTGAGCAAGTTTTCAGGAGAAGGAGAATCTTACACCTTCAAAAAAGCGGCGATTCAGCCGAGAATCAACGGAAAAGGAAATGACGCTTTCAGAATATGTCCGTAGCTGGCACTCACGCCACAAGCAGAAACAAACACAAACCACCAAACCCCTGCTTTTTGCTGGGGTTTTTTGCGTTTTTATCCGCCTGCGGCGCAAGCAGAAACAAGCAGATAGCTTGTCATACAATGTTTTGGCATATATAGACCTGTCAGAGCGACTTGGTGATAATCTTCACCGACTTTGACGGGAGGGTTACTTTATGTTACCCACAACGAAAACAGCAATGGCGGCGATCTTATCCGCCGATCCAAGTGTCACAAGCGAACAAAAGAAAGGGGCCTTGACAGTCTTATCCACCGAGGGGAAGCAGACGGTCATGTCCGTATCCCGCATCATTCGGAGGGAAGAGGCAGCCCAGCTCCTGGGTGTTGGTGTCAAACGCATAGACCAGCTTTCTCGCGCTGGCATTCTGAAACGTATCACTGTACCGGGTACATCCCGGGCGATCGGTCTTTCTGAAGCATCGGTAAGAGCACTTACAGAAGGGAGCGCAGATTAATGAAAACAGGATACGCATATACACTTTGTAAATCCCAAATGCTCTCTCCGCCCGTTGTCACCGGCTTCCGCGTTACCGAGACTGCTCACGGGTCATTAAGATCCTGTCCGAAAACAAGCGTTGCCCCGAGTGCGCTCGGCTGGCAAGTGCGAAAGCCAAGGAGCGGAAAATGACTGATTCCTTATGGCATAAAACGCTCCAAAAATGCGTTCGTGAGCTTATTTCGTCTGGTGATTATCCGGTATGGTTGGACGGCTTTGCAGACGTTATTCTGTTCGACCATACTTCCGATGATAACGATAACCTCTACGTACCACAAGAGCAGCCCCAACACCATCACTATCGTAGCGGTGCACTTGCGGCTGAATCTCTATTCCGCTCAATTGAAAAGGAGGGGTTCCGTGACTGAAGTTGAAATAGGCGATGAAAATGTTGCCGAACCGGCAGCCAATGATAACGAATTTGTGTATAAGCTCACACAAAAGGCATTCCTCGACCCTCTGGGACCGATGAGCGATTCTGAGCAAAAGGCTTCAGAAATCGCTACTGAAGGAAAGTGCGAAATGTCAGAACCGAAAAACGGTTGTTACAATTTTGACGATCTGTTGCCCCGTCCTTCTAGTAGTGAATTTGTTTACAAATCTAAAAAGACTACGGGGACTGCCGAAATAAACCGTGTGGATACTGCGGAGTCTGGCTCCGTTTCCATGCCGATCAGAACTTTGCCTACGTTTCCTAAGCTTCAGAATGATTGCGCCAAGGGTTTCAAAACCCGCAGTTGGGGCGACGTGCTCGACGCTGAAATTAAGGAACAGCAATTCTTTCTTGGGAACCTTTTCTCCTGCGGGCATGTCAGCGTGCTTTTTGGACAGGGCGGCCTTGGCAAATCAAGGTTAGCATTAAACGCGGCGAGGAATCAGGTTTTAGGGTTTCCGTTCCTCGGTCTGGATACCGGTAACAAACCCTTAAAACATCTGTTCATCGGATCGGAAAATGATATTTACCGCTGGAAGAACGACATGTCTTGCATGACACGAGGTTTATCAGCGGAGCAGCACAAACTTCTCACCCAACACATTCGCGTTACAACTCTGGAGGAACCGGGCGACAGTTATATCAACCTCGGCGATCCTGGCACTGTGAGAAAGTGGGAGGATACGCTGCACGAATTGCCCCCCGATGTTCTCTGGTGCGATCCCTGGGGCGACATGATTGCGGGCGACAGTCTTAGAGATGGAGACATCCGGGCTACACTGGGAACCCTCCGAAAGATGGTGAGTAAAGTTAATCCGGATTGCGGAATCGTTATTCTGGCTCATGCTCGAACGGGTACAGCAAACGTAGTGCAAGTCTGTGGCTTTGATGCTGCAAACTTCGGCAAGGATTCTAAAGCGCTGCAAGCATGTGCCCGAGCTGTGGTGAACTTAGCTCCATTCAATGCGGAAAAACACCCAGACATCATCTGGAACCCAGCGAAGTGCAATGACGGAGTGAAGCCGGACGGAGCACGCATCAGACTGGACCCCGAAACCATGACATACGCAATTATTGCTGAGATGGACGATACCGCTCTTCTGGCATGGCAGAACGGAGTTAAGGCTGACGCGAAGGAAGCTAGGCGCAACAAACCCATCTACTCGCCTTTTGACAATGACGCAGTTCTGGAACTTGTTGCTGAAAAGCCTATGTTGGTGGGGTCACTAAAAGCTGAAATCAGATCATGGGGAGTTACAAGGGACAATTGCGACAACGGCTATAATCAGATGCTGTTGGACGGAAAGCTGATGTTAATTTCTGCTGGCAAAGCAAATGGCAAACTCGTTGGAACTCCAGAGGCTATTCAAAATTACCAAAATCCCCAAGTACTACGGGAAGTTTAGAAATTTCAGTAATTTTAACGTATTTCAAACTTCCCCCCCCGCTATACTGTAAGTAGCGGGGGAGGTTTAGAAATACAGGCGGAAGGAAAAACAGAAATGACATCACAGAAAAGCACACCACAAAGCAAAGCAGCAGAAAAATACCGTAACGCACTCGCTGGGTTGGCTGGGATCAAGGGCCAGCGCAACTCGGTACTTCTGGGCTTATGCAACCATGGCGTTATGGCAGCTCTGAGCGATGAGCACCTGATAAGCGAGATCATATCAGCAAGCGGAACACCACCTCTCACTACTGCTGAAGTCCGTCATGCAATACAAACGGCGCGACGTGATACTCAACCGCTGGGTGATGGATCATGCACAGGACGGACTTGGCGACCAACACCACCTAAGCCAGCGCCGCTGGGCAGCGGGGCCGTAACATTCGTCAAGCGAATGATAGAGTGCGGGAGCGGCGCAACCATTGAAGCATTGCGGAAGAGTTCCCTGAGAGCGATCCCCGACAGTCCAATGCTTCAAACCAAAGCCTTTCTTGAAACACTTTACCAGCCTGAAGAATGGCTGTTTTGCGGCAGTCGCTACAGCAGAGGCGTTCCCAAGGCTGATTTGGATACATGCTCTGAATGGGCAAGGCTGATCGGCAACGGAAAACTGACTGCGCCTGAACTGCTTTGCTGCAACCCGCTCTCCGGAGTTGAAGGCATGAACAAAAACGGGAAACCAAGTTACCGATGCGCTGCCTGTGTTACGGAACAGCGGTACACATTAGTTGAGTTCGATGCTATGTCCTTGAACAGCCAAGCTGAGTTCTGGACAGGAGTAATAAAAAGTCATGTTTTGCCGGTAAAGAGCCTGGTCTACTCAGGAAGCAAGAGCATTCATGGATTGATAGAAATCCGTGCAGAAACCATAGAGGAATGGAATGTCGCTATTGAAGAACTGCACTTTGCCACATGCAACCGGAATGCGCCAAAAGAGTATCAGGCCGACCGCGCCTGCCGCAACCCAGACCGATTAACTCGACTGGCCGGAGCATGGCGGCCAGAAACCAAAAAAAATCAGTCTTTGCTTTGGCTATCTTGACGTAGTGTCCAAGTCATCAGAATGTAAATCAGATTATTCTCTCGCGTGCGTGCAGGTGCGCGCGGGAAGCACGTCCATGCGCTTGACCCCCTTAAAAAAAGCTTTTTCTGAACGATGCCGCAAATGAACCAACATATTTTCATGCGATCCCGCACATGAAATAATACATTATTGTGTCTAATTTTTATGATGCATTATTTTCTTTAACTTTCACGCCGATTCA
Source organism: uncultured Lentisphaeraceae bacterium (assembly GCA_964406095.1). Taxonomy (GTDB): domain Bacteria; phylum Verrucomicrobiota; class Kiritimatiellia; order RFP12; family UBA1067; genus M55B167. The sequence goes on along the minus strand of CAYOQJ010000068.1, from coordinate 223 downwards.
AATACACTCTGGTATAACTTCAGAAAACAAGAGTTCGGAATCGGATGGCACCGGGCCATTGACAGGCACCCCATGTGGGTAAAATTCAGCAGAGAGGTCGAGTCATGCGTTTAACCGTTTGTTATTATGTGTCGTTTGTCAGCATTTTTTTTGCGTCACTCCTGGCCCCCCTCGTCTCCCATGCCCTGACCGAGGGCGACTACACGTATGAGGTTGACTCCGG
>CAYOQJ010000067.1:0-14041 GCA_964406095.1 uncultured Lentisphaeraceae bacterium | reverse complement strand
CCGCCTCTCCGGCACATGCAGCAGGATGTGAAAATGGTTGTCCATGAAAACGTAAGTCCTTACCTCGCAACCGGTAAAATCCTCCATCCGCCGCATCAGGGTATGCAAAAAACTCTTCTCTGCATCGCCAAAAATGAACCGGTATTCGATCACTCGGCTCATCACATGGTACGTTGCCACCTCCTCCAGTTTGATCCTGTTCAGCCTCATACTTCACCTCCATGTTTCAAAAACAATCCCTTTATATACTAAATCTCCCAACCTGTCCATTAAAATATTGCCTGTCACTTATTTTGTAGTCAGACTCTGTAGGCTGCCGCTATTCTGTTATGTGTGTAACTCGATGGTGACCGGACCATCATTAATCAGCCGGACACTCATGTGGGCGCCGAAAACCCCACTGCCGACCTGCCTGCGACTCAGTATGCAGCGCAATCGATCAAGCAGCTCCTCATAGAGCGGCTGAGCTTTTTCCGGCGGGGCCGCATCGGCAAAACCAGGACGATTGCCCTTTTTCGTGGAGGCGTAGAGCGTGAACTGCGACACCACGATCAGGCTGCCGCCGATATCCAGTAGAGAGCGGTTCATATTGCCGTCATCATCTTCAAAGATGCGTAAAGCCGGGATTTTGCGTGCCAGCCGCTCAACGTCAACGGAACTGTCGCTGTGGGTAATGCCCAGAAAAACAAGCAATCCCCTTTCAACAGATGCGACCTCATCTCCGTTGACTGTCACGGCGGCCTCACTGACCCGCTGTATGAGAGCTTTCATTACTATTTAAACTCATTCTTTGATCAAAATTCGTGAAAACGAGGCGGGTCCGAGAGAGCATTCAAAGCATCGGTCTTTGGAGACAGCTCCCGCTTGCTGATTACGTTCAACTCTAAGCTCAGAGTTGTTGAGGGTGGCGTTGATATCACCGCTGAGTTGATCCATAATTCCAAAGGTCAGTTTTTTACCCATAGCACTCAAATCCAACTTCATCTGACACTCGACATCCGCCGGATTGTAAGCATATACAACCAGAATTGAAGGGTCTGCGGTGCGAGCGGCATACACTGACGGCTGGTCTTCCCGAACATCTCCCGTCACTTCGGTGCGCAACGGTTCAACCGCCGGAAAACGTCCGATCATAGCACTCAACAAAGCTATATCGGTGGAAAGTCTGGCAGTGCCATAGTCAAGCTCCAGCACCTGTTCGGCATGATAAGGCATACAGACCGGCCCGTCCTGGCCGGAAGCCAGCCGGCTCACAGCGGCGTTAGCCCAGCCCAGAGAACGGTACCAATTCCGGCAGTGCTCCCGTTTACCTCCGGATGAACCATCGAATCTCTCCAGCAATCCGGTGGCATACGTGCCGTAATCACTCTGCAACCCGGTTGCAGCGTACATGAGAGCACTTTTATTGGCACGGTTAAACTCAGCGACCATCTTGGCGGCACGCGGCGCGTTGGATGAGACAAAATCGAGGATTGGACCCGCCTGCCGCAGCAATTCGGCCAGAGTGGCGGTATCGGTGCCAGCCAGACTCACACCCATACTGATTTCAGGATCCTGGTCTTTCATGGCATTGACAGTATGCACAACAGCCGCTACTATCATCTCCGTCGACAGCAACGCTCCGGCGGACGGGACATTCAACTCCCAGTGCCGTACGGCAAAAGGTTTGGAGCGTCCGTTTTTATTGCGCAGCTTCACCAGCGGATGATCAGTATCTTTCAGATTGCAATACGCCACCCAATCGGCCGCAATCTGCGCCGCTTCCCTCAGATTACGCACCCGCTCATCGGCGCACTGCGGCGTATAGAGCGGCACGCAGATCAGAGGCTCTACTCCGACCGCAAGGCAGAAATCCACATACTCCGCTGTTCCGAAATCATGTTGTTTCAAGCCGGTCTTTTCAGGTTGCACGGCGACTCTGAAATCGCGTACGCCGATACCGTCGTACCAATTATAAAAATCCATCCCATCAACAACAGGCCAGCGCAGTGCTCCGACACCGGCGTTGCGCAGTGTATCTATGCTTTCCCGGCGCCAGGCAGATGGCGAATTATCGGGCAGCAGCGAAAAATCATGTAATTTCAAGGTACTCCCCGGCTCAAGCATAAAGGTACAGCGATGAAAGCCGCTCATCTCCGGCACAACCTGCCAGTTCAATCCGACACTGTTGCGCCAGAACGGGATTTTCTGTCGCTCTACGCTGTGAACCTCGTCTGCATGTTCGTGCTGAACGCGCAAAATTACAGCACGCCCGCCGAAAACCTTTTCCGCCTGTACGCTGGCGGTATAACAGCGTCCGCGCATCAAATAGCCGGTACGCAGTGTGATCCCTTTGGCTTCCTCGGCTTCATTGCTTAATTTTACAACAATCTCGCCGGTGTCCTGATCTACAATATGAGAGACCAGCAACCCGATCTCAAGTTGCTCATTCAGCCGACTGAGTTCGTTGCGCAATGCGTCGGAGGAAAAGCACTCTGAAAAAAACGCATTATTGTCGCCAGCCGGGATGCCGAGCTGAAAACCCAATCTGAGAGGGAATTTCAGGGTACAGAAGGTCTCGGGAAGCACTGCGATTCTGTACAACATCGGTTCTTCAACAGCCACCGCAAAGAGCGAAGAGAAGACCGCAATCCCGCAAAACATCAATCTGATAATCTTCATTTTCATCCTATCCTCTGGCACACTTCCCGGTATTTGCTCACATCATGTTGATGGCATCTACATCGACGGCTATTTTAACATCATTAACCGTACCTTGGCACTCCATAAAATCGTGTAGCACGGCACTCATAAACTTGATAGAAGCAGAACGCAGCAGAATTTGAAAGCGGTAGTAGCCACGTGCCTTCGCCAGCGGGGCTGGCATGGCATCAGAGACGATCACCTGGCCGCGACTTTTTGCGGCCAGCGACCGGGCGCAACTACGTGCGGTCAAAGCACAACGCTCTTCGGAACGGCTGCGAAAGGTAATACAGACCATGTGAGTGAAGGGTGGATAACTGCCTTTCCGGCGTTCAGCCAATTCACATTGGGCTAGCATTTCAAAGGACTCATACCCCCCCGCCACCCTGACCGAAGGATGATCCGGCGAATAGGTTTGGATGAAGACCTCGCCCGGTAGATGCGCCCTACCTGCCCGTCCGGAAACCTGCGCCAGCAACTGCCAGGTGCGTTCCGCCGCCCGAAAATCCGGCATGTGCAGACTCATATCGGCATTAAGCACTCCTACCAGTGTGACATTCGGAAAATCGAGCCCCTTGGCAATCATCTGCGTACCCAGCAGAATATCGGCCTGCCGGGCTTTAAAGATGGAGAGCAGCTCTTCATGGCTGCATTTACGAGTGGTGACATCCGCATCCATCCGTAACACACGGGCCCGCGGCAGGCAACCGCGCAAGGCTTTCTCAACGCGTTGCGTACCGTAACCAGCGTACTTCAGCACCGGCTCGCCGCACTCTGGGCAAAATGTCGGAACATGTCGCCAGCCACCGCAGACGTGGCAGCGCAGACAGGAGTCCTCCAGGTGATATGTAAAGGCCACGCTGCACTCCTCACAGGCAAACACATAGCCGCATTCGGAACATTGCAGCGAGTTTGAAAAACCACGCCGGTTGAGAAAGAGGATCGACTGTTCACCGCGTTCAAGACGCTCTTTCAGGGCATCTAGCAGCGGTTTGGAAAAGATCATCGCATGCCCGGCGGCACTGCTCTCACGGCGCATATCGACGATATAAACATTCGGCATAGCGCGCTCCGAAACCCGTTTAGTTAGTGAAATCAGTTTGTATTTGCCACGCAGTGCATTGTTCCAGCTCTCCATTGAGGGAGTGGCGGTTCCGAGCACAACCGCGCAATGCTCAAACACACCGCGCATCACAGCTGCGTCGCGGGCGTGATAGCGTGGTGCCTCATCCTGCTTGTAGCTGGGCTCATGCTCTTCATCCACCACAATCAAACCGACATTCCGCACCGGTGCGAACAGGGCTGAGCGCGGTCCGATCACCACATCGGCCTCACCTTTGCGGATACGATGCCACTCATCAAAACGTTCTCCGTTGCTCAGCGCACTGTGCAGCACAGCGATACGTCCACCGAAACGTGCGGCGAAGCGCTGGACGGTTTGCGGTGTCAGCGCAATTTCAGGAACCAGCACAATGGCGCCACGCCCGAGCTCCAGCACATGGGCAATTGCCTGCAGATAGACCTCGGTTTTCCCAGAACCGGTAACGCCGTGCAGCAGCAGCGGTTCGGTTTTATGCAACTGAGCCGCCTGTTCCACCGCAATCTTGATTTGCGTCAGAGCTTCGGATTGTTCGGGCATGAGGATCATCGGGGCGGTAGGCAGAATGTGTCGGTTCGCCAGCGGATCACGGCGCAGTTGCCGCTGTTCAACCACAACCGCTCCGCTCTTCTCCAAATTGCGAATAGTTGTGACGGCACAGGAAAGCTCTTTGGTCAGGAAGCCCAACCAGCCACCGCCGACTCTGCGAATTTCACTGAGTAGCTCATGTTGGCGTGCTGTCAGGTCAAATTCACCCGTCACCGGTTTAACAAAGAGCTGCTGTTTGGCGCGCATGTTGCGTGACCGCACGGCTGAGGGCAGCATGCAGCGCAGTGCGGTTTCCAGAGGTGCGCAGTAGTATTCGGATATCCAGTGTGCCAACCGCAGCAGAGCGGGGTAGAGATATGGCAACGGATCGATTATGGCTTTGATCCGCCGTAGCTTGAAACTCCGCGGGGCGGTGGTTGTGATCAGCTCTCCGCTAAAGAGTGGCATATCAGTGCCGCTGTGAACAGCGGTATTCATTACTTCAAGCACATAGGCATCCACTTCGCGGCAACCCAGCGGCACCCGCACTTTAAGGCCGCTCTGCATCCGTTGCTGCAGCTCCGGCGGAACCGCGTAATCATAAATCCTGCCACCGGCAGCTTCTATGGAGACTCTTACATTCATTGACGCATCGACTCTCCGCCAGGCAGATCGGATCACAGTCATTCGGCCAGGCTGCTTCGTCGTTTGACTGGAGTGCTTGATTCATTCCGTCCCTCTTAAAACAAAGAAGGGAGCAGCAAGCTGCTCCCCCATTTTGAAACTATACCATCACTCAGCCGCCCTGTGGATCTTCAACCCCATTTGGGCTGAGATAGGTCAGCTTGGCGTTCTGTGAGCCTGAAACTGTGGTTCTGAACGACTGCCGGTTATAAATAATCAGCGGTGTGGCATACTTGGCGCGAACTTTAAACATACCGCCGCCTTTACGCACCAGAACCGCACCCTTATTAGAGAAGGGTGCTTCATAGTTCTCACCCAGGATGATTCTCTCATTCGTAGGCTCAGTCGGGATATCGCTGTAAAGTCCGGTTCCGGGAAGATTCCGTGTAACCAGAATCGGCACAATGTCCTCCATCTCGTCACGTACGTTGCCGGCGATAGTCCACATGTTGTTATTTTCCTGCAACTGTCCGCTACCGCTGTGCGCCGGCACACCTGCGCCGGCAAGCTTGCCGAAATCAAAGCCTGCCACATACGGGCTATGCTCTTCCGTGCCAAGATTATCGCCATCATTCAACTCCCAGAAATAATCGCAACTGTTCTGAAAGGTCATGTCACCGATATCCTGCTGGCCGCTACCGCCCTGGGTAGCTCCCTGAGGTAACTCGGTCTTCGGCCACACATTACCCAGACCCAGCGGTTCACGCTCGGTATTGGCACCGGTGATAGCCACATAGATGTCTCGTCCGCGGTTACCCACTGCAGTCATATTCGCCTGCATCACCGCGTTGGAGATGGCCGGGAAAAGTGCCCCTGAAAGAATACCCAGAATACCGATAACCACCAGCAACTCCACCAGTGTAAAACCCTGTTTGTTTGAAACTGTCATAATCAATTTTACTCCTTGTCCCCTCTGACCTTCGACTTCAAAGAGGTTCTTTTAGTTCATTGTTTGTATTGTGCCACCAACGCGTTCAAAGGTCAAGTATTGTGAAAAAATATTTTCATTAAATCAGGCCCCAAGACAATCCCCCACCTTCAGGCAGTGACCATTCAGAAAGGCGCGTCCATCCATCCGTCGTCCGCCATCCGGCTGTACAACCGTAAGCTTCAAACACCCATTCCCCGTGGCCACCGCAACTCCATCTGTACTGGAAGCACAAATCATGCCCGGTTTTGTATTTACGCCCTTTAAACTGCAGCATCTGTCGATTTCGGCAGTCAGCACCTTAAGTCTGCCAGTTGACTGGTTTTTAACGGCATCTCCTGGCAGAAAGGTGTATGTTCCCGGCCAGGGGTGATAGGCGCGGATTTTGCGCTCGATCACGGCGGCGGGTTCCTGCCAGTCGATCAATCCCTGTTCCTTTTTTATTTTGGGGGCGTAGGTGGCCTGAGTGTGATCTTGCGGAAGGGATTTCAACTCTCCGCGTTCCAACATTCGCAAAGCCTTGACCATGGCCACTGCCCCCAGGATGGCAAGTCGTTCCATATAGCTTTCACCGGTATCATCACAATAGATCGGCTCTTCCGCCTGCAGCAGAATATCGCCGGTGTCCATTCCCTTATCCATTTTCATGACAGTCACACCGGAAACCGCCGCGCCGCTGGCGATCGCAGCCTGAACCGGCGCGGCACCGCGATATTCCGGCAGCAGCGAAAAATGTCCATTAACGCAGCCGTGCGGTGGCATCTCCAGCAGGCGGGTGCCGAGCATCTGTCCGAACGCCACCACCACAATCACCTCTGGTCTGAGGAACTCGATCTGATCAAGGACTCCGGGCGCATTGACCCGCTCGGGGGTGATAATCGGCTTCACGCCCTGCTCGGTGGCAAAAGCCTTGCAGCTACAGGGGGTCAGCAACCGCCGCCGACCTGCGGGACGATCGGGCTGCGTAACCACACCGACCACCTCCAGCGGCGGCGAACGCAGCAAATTTTTGAGTGTCACCGCCGCCGCGGGCGACGACCCCATGAAAACAACTCTCATACAATTTCACCTTAAAATCGTTCTGCGCACATGTAATTTAATCGAGGTAATCGACTGATTCGACTGATTCGATTGTAACTCATCACTCAACTGACACTTTTCCACTCGCGCACTTACGCATTCGCGCATTCGCGCACTAATAAATCTTTCAATTTTTTTTCGGATGAGCAGCGCACCTCATCATAGAGGTTATTGCCATGGCAATCGATACCGACAACCATATCCAGCCCCCTGATCTCCAGTTTCCACATAGCCTCTGTTGCCCCGAACTCCTTTAGAAACCAGACGTTCTCCACCGTTCGAACACCACGGGCCTGCAGGGCGGCGGCCCCGCCGACCGCCTGCAGATAAACACAACCGAAACGTTTGCAGGCCGCACGGGTAGCCGCACCCATGCCGCCTTTGCCAATGATAACCCGCACCCCAAAATTCGCTATAATTCCGGGCATATACGGTTCTTCGCGAATTGATGTGGTCGGGCCAGCCGCTTTGATCAGCCACTTGCCGGAATCGCGGACAACCACTGGCCCGCAGTGATAGATTGCGCTATCCTGCATATCCACCGGCGGCACCCCGCCTTCTGCAAGGAACTTGTGCATACGGTCACGTCCGGTAAAAACACTCCCGGAGATGCGAACAAGGTCACCCGCCCTGAGCTCTTTAATCTGCTTTAACGTAAATGGATATTTAATATTCTTTTTCATTTATCAACTATTTGCACGGCGTGACGTCGGCAGGCCCAGCACATATAGGCCACGGTCACAAAATATGAGGCCGGCAATCGTGTATGTGCGGTGATTTTAACACCCAGCAGGGTTGTGCGGCCTCCCATGCCCATTGCGCCGATACCCAGTTCATTGGCATCTCTGAGGATATTACGCTCAAGTGCCGCAAGCTCTGGTACGGATGATTTGTCATCGAGCGGGCGCAGCAGCTGCTCCTTGGCAAATTTATAACCACCGGCGCGATCGCAGCCGATGCACACTCCCAGCACACCGGGAGCGCAACCATAACCCTGAGCCTCATGCACAGCACTCAGAAGACATCTGCGCACTCCTTCAAGATCGCGTCCGGCACGCAAAGTTTCGTCCGGCAATGCAAACTGGCAACTAACATTCTCACACCCACCGCCCTTTTGCAGCAGATGCACAGTAACCTCGCGAGCTTCGTGATATCGGAAAATACAGACCGGAGCGTCACCCTCCACCACATTTGAGTCAATCGAACTACCGCTCAGAGCGTCAATCGTATTATTGCGCAGCAGCCCCCGCGCAGTGGCGCATCTGACCGCTTCGCAGGCCGCCGACTCCAGCCGCACGCAATCGGCGCCGGCGGGCACGCTGAAATAAAATGTCAGTGTGCCAGTATCCTGACACATCGGCACAGAGTCACGTCGCGCAATCTCCACATTCGTGATAATCGCATCCAGCATCAGGGCGGCGCGGGAATCATCACTTTCTGCGGCGCGGGCCCGCCGCAGAGCGCGTTCGACATCCGGCGGCAGATCGCTGGTGGTTCTGCGGATCAGTTCTACAAGTGTCTCAACCAAGTTCATCAAGCAATTCTGAATTTTTTCGGGGGGGGGTTAGGTTTAAACAACGGTACCGGGTGTCATCCCGGGGTTCAGGCGACATACACATTTGGGTTGTCACGACCGAGTGCGTCGATCAATGCTTCGGCATAGCGATCATCGATCGCGAGATTGTCACGTCCGCTACCCAGTTTTATCAGCGGCTTGCACTCACCATGGAAATCGCTACCGCCGGAGATCATCAAGTCAAGCTTCGTTGCAGTACGCAGCAGTGCCACAACCTGCTCCTGAGTATGGTCGGAGTGAAACACCTCGATGCCGGCCAATCCCATTTCCTTAAAAGCCGCCAACTCCTTTTCAAGCTGTTTTTCATCCTCAATCCAGGTGAAGGGATGCGCACAGAAGGTCACTCCTCCGGCGCCTTTTATCATGGCGACAGCCTCATCAGGGTAGAGACGGTAGCGATCGACATAGGCCGGTGCTCCCTTGGCAAGGTAACGGTCAAAGGCCTCCTGCACGGTTGAAACATACTCACGGTCAACCATTGCCTGAGCGATATGCGGTCTGCCGATAACATCCTCCTCGGAGCAGGCCTCGACCTCCTCCCAGTCAAGCTCCAATCCGAGTTCTGCCAGGCGTGCCATAATCTGTTCGTTGCGCCAGGCGCGCCCATCCAGCACCCTCTCCAACAGCTCGCGCACCTGAACGTCATCGGCGGATAATCCATAGCCGAGAATATGCAGCGTGCTGTGAGGATTATATCTATCATCGAGTGCCGCACTGATCTCGACACCTGAAATTCCGGTGATGCCCTCCCGGCGGCATGCATTGAGAAACTCAGGCACCCCCGCCATGTTGTCATGATCAGTCAGTGCCATGGCTGTCAAACCAAGCCGTCGTCCTAATCGGGGCAATTCTTCAGGAGGTTCCGAGCCATCAGAAAAGGTTGAATGCATATGCAGATCAATCATGGCTTCTCATGTGTGTTGTAAATTGATCGCAGGGTGTCGATTGCCTGATCGGCAAAAAACCCGGCGATTGCCGTATCATACTCCGCCGTATGCGCGAAGGCCTTTTTCATCAGCCGAAGTCGGGTATTCAGCGACAGCGAACCGCCACTGCATCCGAGCTCATCGAGCACTGCGGAATAATCATCCGGATCGGTCAGCGAAGCAACTCTCAGATAGTTTTTAGCGGAGGCGCGCACCATACACGGTCCGCCAATGTCGATATTGGTACGGGCCTCTTCCGCTGTTACACCGGCACGTGCTGTTGTCTGCCGGAATGGGTAGAGGTTAACCACCACCATATCAAACGCCACCCCCCCGGTACGCCTGAGATCCAGCTGATGTGCCTGGTTGTAGGTTTCGCTCAGCAACCCGAGGTAGATTTTAAAATCCAGTGTTTTGACAAGTCCGCCTTGCATCTCCGGCTGGCCGGTATAATCCGCAACGGCAACAAGATGCTCTGCGGATGCCGCAGTTCCGAGTATCTTTTCCACCGCGCTGTAGGTGCCGCCCGTCGAGTATATTCTGACTCCCGGACATTTTTCCAGCACTCCCGGCACGAAATCCTCCAATCCGCTTTTATCCGAAACGCTCATCAGAACATGACGAATCGCGACGCGGTCATCAACCTCCGTAACAATATTCAAGGCCATACAAAAACTCCCGTTTATCCGTCGCACTCCGCGACACAAATTGTAAACGGTCGCAATTCTCTCAACTTCGTGCGTGAAAAACAAGAAAATATCAATCTGATATCTTTTCCTAATACACCGCATTTCATCAATGATTTATCTTTTGTTGTATCATAGAAGCTGAAATAATTTGTTTTATTTAATTGCAACAAGGAGAGTATAAATGAAACGGCTCAGCATCGATGCCCTGTTAGTGCTTGCACTTGCGTTTAACACCGTCGCCCAGAAAAAAATACGGCTGTACTACCGCTTGCGGCATATCGGTTCCATGGCACAAGGCGTTGCGGAGCGGAATTTATTTCTGTTTTTACATCGGGAGACAGGCCCTTTGAAACCTTTTATTGCATCCTTACATCTTTTGCCGGTTCTGGTTTTGGCAATGCTACATCTCTGTCCGGCTCTGCGGGCCCAAGAACATGGTACTACACCTGAACGTGGTGAAATTATCAGCGATCTTGTCAAAGCCGCTGACAAAACATGGCGTGCTGTTTCAACCCCTGACCGGCGCTACTCTACGCGCTCACTTTTCAGCGGCATGCTGGCATACACGCAGGCCGATATCCATCCCGAACGCGTGGCACATTTCATACAATTGGCGGAGAAATTGCAGGAGCGCACTCCCGATCATCAGCACTTAGGAAACTTCTTCTGGTATTCCAACGAGAGTGAAGTGCTTGACCGCAACGCGGTTGACTTCTGCATGCAGTCTGCGGCACTGATCTGGAAGCTGCACCGCGAGAGGCTGGAACCTGAGAGCAGAGAGCGTCTACACAGGATTATTTCCCGCAGTATAACGGGTCTGATAAATCACCTGCCGCGACCAAGCTACACCAACATCGCTCTGATGAATGCTTCCAACCTGATTCTGCTCGGTGAAGCGCTTGGCAAAGAGGATGCTGACAGAATCGGTCGGTACAGGCTGGTTATTTTCATAAGGACTCTTTTTGAAGAGGGGTTGCACGAATATGTCAGTCCCACATATTACGGTGTCGATCTGGAAACCGCTTTGCTACTCGAAGCCCTGAGCGAAAACGCTGATGTACGCCGAAGTGCTGCGGCTATCCGGCAACTGCTCGAAAGTGATATTGCGCTCAACCGGCTCGACAAGCGGGTGGTGCTTTCTGGCACATGCAGCCGCACCTATGATTTTCTTTATAAATCCGGCAGCCTCGATCATCTTTTGATTCCCCTGGGCTGGATGGCCAGACCCGATCCAGCCAGTGGCATCAGATTCGCGCACCGCTCATTTGCACTACTTTACACCGAGCATCGTCCATCGAAGGAGACAATGGCATTGGCTGACATATTTCCCCGCACCGTTCAGCAGCGCTGGGGTGCTCGACCGCATGAAACTCGTGTACATTATATCTGCCGCGATGTCTCGCTGAGCAGCAGTTCCGCGGGTTATGGAAAAATGGACATCCCTCTGAGTGTCGATCTGCCCTACTCCGGCATCAAACCCGAAGTGCAGCTTTATTTCTTGCCCGATGGACGCAACGATCCCTATGGACGCTCAAAAATCACTGCTGGCAATCACAACAAGGCTTTGCACCTAACCCCCTGGTGGAGGGCAGTGCAAGTGGAGAACCACGCGCTTGCAATGGTGTTTTATGATTCGTCAAACCTGGATCGTGTCACCGAAACTCTGCAGTCGCACCTAGTTTTCCGGCGGGGTTTGGACGGTTTGTGGATCGACAATCATCCGGTTGAAATCGACTCGCTCAAACAAAAACCGATGAAGCTTGATGTTGCGCAAACTCTCTTTCTACGTGAGGGCTCCGCCGCCGTCGCAATCCGCATACCCTGGGCTGGGGGAGTCGGCGACTACCCCGCCCGGACAACTCTCGTTGACGACGGGTGGCATCGGGCTTTACGCCTAACTGTCAGCCACGGTATCGTATCTCCTGATAAACCGGAGGGTTCAAGGTGTGCTGGCGCGGTTTTCGCTGTTCAGACCGGCAGCGGCATTGTAACTGACGCACAGTTCAACGCCTTTCGCAAAGCTTTAGTCGCAGCCCCCGTGCATATCAGGCACGCAGGTTCTGAGCTTGAGGCAGCTTGGCGGTGCGAAGGTAAGTCTCTGTTGCTTCGCTGCGCCGATACATCCTGTCCCGCTGCAGTCACAATGCAGCCTCAGCCGGCCACTCCCGTTCTGGCAGTCAACGGTCGAGATATCGGCAGCGAAATTCTGCGGCGGAGTCCATTTGTAAGCGAGTATCTAAAAACCCGACAGCGCGCTGTAACCATCGATATCACGCCTGAGGCCGCCACTGTATTATCGGTGTGTGAGTGCGAATACTCAGTTCCGATTGTCATGGCAGCCGCAAACGGCCGGAATTATCTCTGGGTTGAGGAGCACGAAGGCACCAGGTCGTGGAACGCTGGCACTCTGCGCTGGCAACTGAATATTATCCAAGCAGGGGATTATAGGGTTGAAGCCGAAGTCCTGGCACCCACACCGAAGGACAACTCATTCTATTTCAGCATATACGGAGCTGACGGTAGAGAAATAGTCTCTGAATCCGCGTGGCACATCGGGGTGAATAAAAACTGGTACTGGGCGCAGGTGGGCACAAAAGACCAATCCGCATCACAGAGTGTTTTCAAACTACCCGTCGGCAGAGCGAAACTGGTTTTCCGCACACGCGAAGCCGGCACAAAAATTTCAAGGGTGCGCCTAACCCAGCAACCATAATTTCAGGGCGCCTGAGTATTTTGTCAACACCGCAGCTTCAACCGAAAAGCAGAGTGATTGTCAGCAGCACCCCGAAAATCAGATGCACCTGGGCCGAGCCGGACACCAGCAACTGAGCATCCGGCAGTGACGCACCGGGACGAAAGGTGGTCAGGCAACACCGGCAGATTTGAAAGCTACGCGGCGCAATCATAAAGACCATCAGCGACCAGAGCGGCAATACACCGCTCAGCGCACCGGCAGCAACCACCAGATATGCGGCAGCGTGCAGAACACAGAACAGCTGTCTGCCGCGAACCAGCCCCAGCGACAGCGCGATCGTTCTTATGCCTGCCCTGCGGTCGCTCTCGAAATCACGCAGATCATTGCCATGCAGAATCACCGCCACCAGCGCGGCAATCGGCAGCGAGACGAGCAGTGCGCGCAGTGAAAGACTCTCACTGTGGGCATAATAGGCCGCCGTCACCATTACCACACCCATCAGAAAAAATACAATCGGCACACCCAGTCCCATATATTTGAATCTGGTCACGGTGGTATAACCCAGCACTCCGATCAGAGCGGGTACCGCAAACAAAAGCAGCTTCCAACTGCTCAACGCCGCAGCCCACACTCCCAAAAGAGTACCTATTAAAACAAAAACTGAGGCGGCAAACAGAACCTGACTTGGTCGCAGAGCACCGGAAATCAGCACCCCGCTGTCGGAGCACTGTTTGTCGCAATCGACCCCTGAAAGAAAATCCCCATAGGTGTTAAGCAGATTCACCGCGCTCTGCAGCGACCAGCCGCTGAATAATGTAATCATAAAAATTGCAGGTGAAAAACATTTATCACGCCAAGCCAAGGCCGATCCCACCAACACTGGAACCGTGGCGGCTGTCAGCGACCAGAGACGCAGTATGTCAATCCAGGCTTTGAGTTTCATGGTTGTAATTCACTACCATCCCACAGGATTTCCCAGAACACTCTTCTGAACCTGCGATTGGCATCCATTATGCGGGGAGGGGTGAAAAATGTCAACCCCCTCGAACAAAAATTTTTCTGAAAAAGTGCTGGTCTTGGAACGGTCGTGGCTGTAGCCTACAGCCGCATGAAAAAACATAACCATTACAAAGCGCGTTTGAATGCGCTCATCA
>CAYOQJ010000066.1:0-8192 GCA_964406095.1 uncultured Lentisphaeraceae bacterium | reverse complement strand
TAACACGAAACTTTTTACGAATCTGAATAGCACGATCCACAACAAATATTTCATAAATCAATCCCACTCTGAACGAATCCGCTGCTGCCACTCGACTGTATCAACCCGCGTTTGCAACTTACCAAACTGCTCTTTAATGGAAGTCCAATTTGGATGGTTTTTCTCAGGTTGAGACAGCAAAGTAATCCTCACGTGGGCTATAGCAGGAAGATTTGCTTTTCAAATCACAACTTACCGCATATTGAAACAATTCGCATTCAAAATTGATGACAGGCAGACTCCGTCCCCGCAAATTATGCGGATTTCGCAATCCATACAATTTGTAATATTTTGCTTATCAACTGTTTGCGCAACATTACGATGGGCAAATTACAAAATTAATGATTTTGTAATCGCTGGAAATTATAACACGCTGCAAGAAATTTAGAAAGTGCCCGAATATTAATTCTGTGTATGGGCGCAGAGAAAGGTTTGATCGGTCCCGCGGGGCGGGACCTCGTTTAAAGGTTCAATCGTCCCGCAAGCGGGACCTCGTTTAAAGGTTCAATCGTCCCGCGAGCGGGACTGGTTCAATCCGCCGTCGCCACGGCTATGGCGGACAAGTCGCGGCTGCGCCGCTCGTAGCTCTCTCACTGCCGTTCGAAAATCACCTTCTGCTTTTTCAATCTTAAACCCTGCGAACAGGCTGACGGCATTGTCTTGTTTCCTTTTCCAAGCATGGAAGCTGAATTGTCTCCCCAAAACGCGCAGCGTTTTTTATAAAACATTGGACATTGCGTATCTTCGATGCTCTTTCTACAGGTCAACGGTGATGAATTTGTTAAACAACTCACAACTTACCTCTTGTCATTTACAACTTACGGAGTCGCGCAGCTACGACTCTCCGCGGCGCGAGATATAATCACGCATATCATCAACCAAAGCTATCTCTCCTAATGAATGGAGGACATCAAAACCTTCTTTCAGATAATCAATAACGCCATAACGGTCGAAAAGGTCTGAGACCTCAGCCCCGCTAAGAAACTCATGCCTCTTATAGGCCTCCATGCAAAAAACCACAAATCGCGATAACTCTACTTCATTCATCTGGAAACTCCAGACAACCGCTAGCCAATTCCTGTTTCATGCAATCCAACAACAAGGCAGAACTATGATGCCACATTTTGGTCTCTTCCCGCTCGAGCACCTGATATAAACGCGAATTATACACCGTTTTTATCGCATCCTTCAAAGTTGCTTTAACTGACTGCATATACGCTTCCACTAAGCCGGCAACCTTTATCTCAAGAATCGAGGCGAATCTTTGATTATCCATCTTGCACCTCCGCGTTACCAATGAACTTGAGTCGAGATAAAGCCCTATCCGTCACGAAAACAACCTGATCAGCTAATTGATGGGTTCTCAGCCTTACAACAGTTTCTGCATGCGTCAGAATGCCACGCTCATACAATGTCAGGGTTTCGTATAAAGTATCGTTTGCAACCGGTCCCCGGATGATATCATACTCACCCGGAGGTAAAGCATCCCCCATTCGGTGCGCCATTACAAAACCCAGCCACGCTTCATCGGCAGTTTTGAAGTCCTTAATTCTTAAATCATCACTCTCAAAAGCTGCAGAAGCCTCATATACAGAAACCACGGCAAGGTTCGCCATCATTCGACGTTTCTTTATCTTCGCCCACCGTCGCGCCTGCGTAAGATCAGATGTTGTATAAAAACCCGGTCCGAAATCCAGCCGCCTGGTCAGGGGTTGCATGCATGGAGCCTCAACCGCCAGCGTACTTCCATGATATACTTTCACAACTTACAACTTTCAATTTACCCTTTGACAATCAAACAGCAATTCATCTTCTTTTAAACGGCGAGTCCCCAGTGTCGTATTTGGACATTGTACAAAGCACCTCATCGATACTTTTTCTACAGCGTTATTGTGATGAATTTATCGGGCTATAAGGTTTCATCGGCCGCGGGGCGGCCTGGTTCAAAGGTTCAATCGTCCCGCAAGGCGGGACTGGTTCAAGGGTTTAAAGGTTCAAACGCGCCTGACGGTGCTGGTTCAAGGGTTTAAAGGTTCAAGCGCACCTGCGGTGCTGGTTCAAGGATGAGGGCAAACCGTAAGAGATGAACGTTAAACTATTACATCAGTTCTTCCGCATCGCCTTTATCCTTCGTCCGCTTCGTGGATTGTTTATTCTTGATCAGATCTAAGCGTCCGATGAAATTGACCTCGACAGATCCGTATTTGCCTCGGATCCGGTTGCTTTGGGCTTCCGCATAAGCGACACCGTCAATCTCGCTGATAAAATCCACCCGCACAGGTGTCACGCCGAATGTGATCACATTTTTCGGATCCATGAAAACTTCAGTCGATAATGTCTGTGGGCCGAAACCGAAATCCTGTAACGCATTTTTCACCCGGTTGACATTCTCTACGTCGTTGCTGAAAAAGATGTCGATGTCTTGGGTGAAGCGAGGATAACCATGAAAGGCAACTGCGTACCCGCCGACGATCATGTAGTCGACATCATGTTTTTCGAGTAACCTTAACAACTCTTCGAAGTCTGGTTGGATATTCATACAGGAATTTGCCCGCTTCCGTGCGTAATGTTTCCACCATGTCCAACCGCTGCGCCCCCGTTTGTGTACTCCAGTAGGCCCGATCATTTCCCTGTTGACGGGCATGCGTCGTAACGGTCAACTCAAGTTTCATCAGACGGCTCCTTTAACGAGGGTCGAGGGGTCTTTTTTTGACATTAGACAAAGGGTTTAAGGGTCCCGCAGGGCGGGGCTTCCGGCTTCGATTCCTACGCCGGGACAAGGGTTTAAAGGTTTAATCGCACCTGCGGTGCTGGTTCAAAGGTTCAATCGGCCGCTGGACGCGGCCTCGTTCAATCCGCCTCTGCCCTACAGTCTACGGCGGACAAGTCGCGGCTGCGCTGCTCGTTTCATCGGCCGCGGGGCGGCCTGGTTCAAAGGTTCAATCGTCCCGCAGGGCGGGACTGGTTCAAAGAGGTCAAGGGTGCGGGTCAGTGATGTAGTTCTAAAAGCGAACGAATCTCTTTGCGGACAGAGATGCATGTCTCAACGGACTCCTTCGCATCTTCATGTGATGCTTTCTCTCCGGGATAACGAAATTCAACAGCCGAAGCGGATAGTAATGCAAGCTGCGGTTGCATAGCCTGTAGATTAATAGCCATCGTCATTAAACCTAGCAACCTAATGAGGTCATGCGTCTTATCGACAGGCAAACGTTTTTCCTGCAGATAGGCTTTCATATATTTTTCCACACACTGTTGCGCATGAAAGCACGCCGCATCATAGTTTGGCAGTTTTCGCGCTCGTAGCTCTCTCATTGCCGTTCGAAAATCACCTTCTGCTTTTTCAATCCACTCAAGCGTTACTGGCTGCATACAGTATCTTTCCCCTCTCAACTATATCACGGATAAAACAGTCATCCATGCGCAAACGCTCCTCTATCTTCCTTGGTGAACGGACGATAACATCAATCGGCATTGTCACAGGCAAAGCCATTCTGATTTCCGATGCTTTTTTGACAGCATTTCCTGAATGCGCCATGATAACCAGCAAATCCACATCTGAATCCGCCGTGGGTTCCCCATACGCATATGACCCGAAAAGAATAATTTTTTGCGGCTTGAATCGTAAGGCTAGCTCATGCGCCCAAGTTTTAATTTCATCTTGCCTTTTCATATTAAGAGCTCCTCTAGAGACCGAGGATTTTTTCTGTCCGATCTGAGACACTGGACAAGTTTCCATGCATGATCGGCCGCGGGGCGGTCTGGTTCAAAGGTTCAATCGTCCCACAAGGCGGGGCTGAATCAATCGCGCCTGACGGCGCTGGTTTAATCGGCCGCGGGGCGGCCTGGTTTAAAGGTTCAATCGTCCCGCAGGGCGGGACTGGTTTAATCACGCCTGACGGCGCTGGTTTCATCGGCCGCGGGGCGGCCTGGTTAATCGCGGCTGCGCCGCGCAGGTGGTCGCCGCGCCATGGAAGAGGTAAGTTGTCAATTGAGTTACCAGACCAATTCACACCCGTAACTTTCAAAAATCCGATCTGATGTTACTACAGGCAAATTGTGGATCATTGAAGTTGCAACTATAAGCCTGTCAAAAGGATCGTTGTGATGTTTAAATAAATCAGCCGATTCAAAAATTACTTCATGCGTTATCGGCAACGGCTTAATATCCCAAATCTCTAACTGCTCTTCAATCCACAATCGTGGCTCATTCGGCAACGTCAATTTTCCCAGTGAACTCTTTAATGCAATTTCTAAAACAGATGCATCGCTGACAAACAAATCAACATCTATTTCATTTTGCAACGCCCCTCGTGCGGCTCCCGAGAAATTCTCCGGCGCAGAGCATAACCAAATAAAGGCGCACGTATCCAACAACAGTTTCACGCCTATAGCCCCCACTGCTTCAGTTCCTCATCAGTCATCGGCGCAAAAGCATCCTTAAACAACTTTACTTCGTCCGATGTGCGTGTGCCAAAAGCGGGACGTTTTTTTGACGAAGGTCCAATGATTGTAATCCTCACGTGGGCTATAGCAGGAAGCTTTGCGGCATTGGGGCCGATGATTTTTCCATTTTTAATATCTGCTTCGATTGTTGTGAGCATATCATCTCCTATTGGCAAAAATTATACGCGCAAACTCGGCTTGGGTTCAAGGTTCAATCGCGCCTGCCGGCGCTGGTTTCATCGGCCGCGGGGCGGCCTGGTTCAATCGCGCCTCTTCCCTACAGGCTACGGCGACAAGTCGCGGCGGTGCCGCTGGTTTCATCGTCCCGCAGAGCGGGACTGGTTCAATTTCTTTTACGCGAAAACCGCTATGAGTGCGCAAATGTCACGCCCGCCTCGCGCACGCAAGCGTGCACGGCGGAGCGAACATTTGCTTGGGGTTGAATCCAATGGCCACTGCTCTTTTCCAGAACCAGTCACAAGCTCCAGCAGAAAATATGAAACGTCGAATGTTGAGCACTCCTAGTCCGTTTGACGGACGCGCTCTTGTTGGCGACCAGGATCAATACGGAGATCCATGATGGCGGTTACCAGTATTTCGCTCTGGTTCTGCGCGTAAAGAAAGGATTCAATGACCGCATTTCCGTCTTCTGCGGTTAGCGCACCATTCTGAAAAGCGGCAAGACGCCTCTCGCCTTCAGCCGCCCATGCCTGCACAACACGCACGTCAGGAGATCCCAACGTTTGCATCAACCTATCTGCCAGAAGTGCCCGTTGGGGAGCTGGCAATTTCAACGCTTCGTTTTCAAGAACAGCGGCTTCCATAATTATTCCTCCAAAAGTTTACAGGGGTCATATTTTGAAATATGGTTCCGCTGAAAAAGTCAGCCAGTACCAATTCACATAAACATATTACATCGTTGCGTTAAACAAAGCGAGCCACCAGGCCTGCTTTTTTGTTTTTGCTAACGCCTGTTTCACAGAAAGTCCCCGGGATCGTGCTTCGACATTGTACAAAGCACCTCATCGATACTTTTTCTACAGCGTTATTGTGATGAATTTGTCAAATTAGTATATTACCACTTACAATTCACTACTTACGGAGCGAAGCGAAGTCTTACTCCAAATCGCTGATTTCATCGATAAATTTGCGGAAATCAGAAAGCTTTGTCGTTGCTAATGCATATACGATTGAAGGATCAACCTCTTCATACTGATGTACTATTACATTCCTGAAACGCACCATATCGACATAGGGCTTTGCCGACTTAAGAATTTTCATTGAAACCAGGCATTCTATCGCTTCAGATGCCGTAGATACTGGTCCCTTTCCTTCTAACGATATGATTCGCTCAGCAACATCGATAACAATTTCAACCGACACCTGTAATGCCCTCTCGGACAGAGCTCTATGTGCCCAACTCCCGGAAAACTCAGAATAATCGATGCCTTTCAGATACTCTTCCAGTTTCAGCAACTGCTTATTTAGCAGCGACAACTTCCTTTGTATAACTCCATTGTATCGCATGACGAGCCTCTTTCCGATATTGGATCTGCCGCTCATAGCTGACCATCTGACTTTCGTATTCTCTACATGTCAGAGAGAAGAAACGGGCATAAAGTTCTTTATCTCTCGCAAAAAGAAGGGTTCCCTTCAATGCCTCAAAACGATATACCGGTTCCACTTGATTTAAAATACCAGTATCTATCCTGACTGCGGGAAGCAGACTCTCCAAAGCGACTTCAATCTTACCGTAAAGAGATAAACAAGGATTAAAAGGCTTTAAATAAACAGCCAGATCAAAATCAGAATATGCCCTGACAATCCCGTTTTGAGCAGATCCCATTAGCAATGCAAAAGAAACCTCAGGCAGCTTTTCCTTCAGACACTCACTAATCCCCTCTATGTCGAAGGAGACATCATGCTTATTTGTATTCAGATGTTTCTTCGATAAGCTCATAATTGCTCACTGACCCGCCTTGTAACCGTGACTGCTTTTCCCGCGCTGTTGAAAACATTCAAGATGCGCCTGGAACCAAACGGCTTGGACGTAAACAAGTCGAAGTCAATGGACTGCCTGTGCCCAAATTGCAACGCAATAGCGGTAACGCCAACCAGATAGAATTCCTTGCGGAAAAGTTTGACAATTGGGAGCAGGTCTCTTTGACTGGAACTGAGAATTTCAGTGTGCATAACGTTGAAACAAGAGGTTGAAAAAATTCCAGATTTCAGGGTAGAAATTCCGTGCTTTCCGACCCTTCATTCCGTGAAACACCTCAGCCGCCCGTTCCAGACCCATGACGCTGAACAACTCCCGCACATCATCCATTGTCCCGTAGTTCAGGATATGCTCGACCAGAAGCTCATCGCTCACACTCTCTCCCTTGTCTTCAGGGGAGTACCAGAACAGATCAGCGTGCCTCCGAATATACTCTTTGACTGCCTCGTCTCTCATGCAATGATTATACCATAAATTAAGGTCTGCGAACTGTCAGTTGCAATCGAAGAGCGCATGAAAATTTGCCTGAAATTGTCTTTTCAAGGCAGACTCCGTCCCCGCAAATTATGCGGGTTTCTCATCCCGTACAATTTGTAACTCAATCTTTATCAGAGGCTTGAACAAAATTATTTTTAAACATCACAAACCAAATGGTCGTGTATTTTAAATATTATACCATGTGATATGCATTTTTAATAGCATCTATTTATTAGTTTTGCGTTATTCCCGCGCTTGCGGGCGTGGTTCCCGACTTTGCCCGCGAATGTGTGCTGCTTCAAGTGAGAGGGAGTTTTTTACCCGCTAATCTCCGCGAAAGCATAATGAATTTTTCCCTGCTTACGCAGGTCGTTAATCACTAAAAATTCATCATGCGTTGAGTTTGCAATAATTTTCCGTTTTTTACCAATCTGCTGCGGCGGTTGTTATTTTTAGCGATTAGCGGAGATTAGCGGGCTAAAAATAGTCCCGCGGGGCGGACGGTTGAGAAGATATCCGCTTAGCCCTTACCCAAACGCTCACCGGTGTAGTGCCTGCTGCGCAGCGGATGCCACCACCACTCGTTTTCAAGATACCAGCGTACAGTCTTATTCAATCCGCTTTCAAAATCTTCCTGCGGCTGCCAGCCAAGCTCTTTTTTTATCTTGGTTGCGTCAATGGCGTAACGCTTGTCATGTCCGGGGCGATCGCTCACGAATGTGATTAAATCTTTGTATGATTTAATTACATTCGTTATTGTAAAAGGTTGAATGTGGGATGTAGGATGTGTTGTTTCACACGTTCCACTTTCTAAGTTCCACTTTCCACAATTTTCCTCGGTTATCGGACGCAGCTTATCCATAACACCGCAAATCGACTCAACAACCTCCAGATTGGTGCGTTCATTGCTGCCGCCAATATTGTATTTCTCTCCCGGAATTCCTTTTTCAAGAACAAGAGCCAGTGCTTTAACGTGATCATCGACATAGAGCCAGTCGCGGATGTTGTCGCCTCTGCCGTAGATCGGCAGCGGTTTGCCATCCAAGGCGTTGAGGATCACCAGCGGTATCAGTTTTTCGGGAAACTGATACGCACCGTAGTTGTTGGAGCAGTTGGTCATTAGCACCGGTAGACCGTAGGTGTGGTGCCAGGCCATCACCAGATGATCCGAAGAGGCTTTGCTGGCAGAGTAGGGCGACCGCGGATCATAAGCAGTTGTTTCACTGAACAG
>CAYOQJ010000065.1:0-16925 GCA_964406095.1 uncultured Lentisphaeraceae bacterium | reverse complement strand
CTCTCGTTGGTGTTCCAGAAGCGTCGATCGGGTACCAGACGCTGATTTTCGTTATCATCCTGAGCGTAGAGATAGAAGTGCAGTTTGTCATCAGCCGGTGCGGAATGCGTGTCCGTTGTCGGAGGGGCGTCCACCCAGATAAAGGTCGCCGCTCAGATTGATGCCACCAGGGGGCGGTGCCTGATCATTGGGGATGACACCCATCGATTCCGAATCGATGAAGAGCTCCCACTGGCCGAATCCCTCTGCACCGCCCTGATGATCATATACCAGTGCCATATGTTGCCAGCAGTTGGTGTCGGCGGGATCTATGACGGTGTTGAATTTGGAGCGGTCTTTAACCGCATTGTACGCAAAGAGCTCATAGCGCAGTACATCGTCGACATTGCGCAGAGTGAAGAGCCAGCCCTGGGTCTGCCCGGAAGCTCGTGTGCCGAGAACATAGTGCCATATACCTTCGGTTGGGTTTTTGCTGCGGTTGATCCAGCCCTCGACGGTGAAACTGTTGGTCATATCCAGATAGGGCCCCATGCCCGGTGCGCCGAGGTAACCGGTTGAGTCGGCAGCCATCAGAACGGCTTGACTGTTGGCCGGGGTGTCCAGAAATCCGTCTGTACTGTCAGGATTGGGCGGCAGGTCCCAAGGCAGGCCTGGATCTTCGATAACTGCCCCTTCGTAAACCATATCTTGCTCCGGCTGCAGCAGGCAGCGCAGATTGGCACCGGTGTTCTCAGCGTAATCAATCTTCCACAATCCGATCGTTTCAGCCTGCCCAAAAGTGGCTGATAAAAACAGTACGGTCATAACTCCTTTTTTGATTGTCACAAACATAAACATCTCCTTTGGCAGCATCCAATGAGGATGCAGGTATTCATATTGTCAGATATTACACTCAAGGCAAACGAAGCCGGAGTAAGTCACCCCGGAATTGCGATTGTATCAGCATCATTCGCATTGTAATCCAGAATCCAGTATACCGGATTGTCCCCAGTATATTTTATGTTTATACGGAAGTCAAATGCAAAGTGCAAAAAACTGCCATTGACAATCTGATTAAGGAGCGTTAGCATTGAAAAAACTGTGTTTATACTATTTGGAAAGGATGTGTCTGTGAAAGTATCTAAGGTGTTGGCGGCGGTTTATGCCGTGTTGTTTTTAACAGGTTCTCTCAAGGCCGCTGATATTATAAAGGCGGACAATTCCGATGATCTCAATCTAGGTTCGTCATGGGTTGGTGGTGTGGTTCCCGGTGTTGCCGATGTTGCGGTCTGGAACAGCAGTGTCACTGTTGCCAACAGTACTGGACTGGGAACCGATTTAACCATTGACGGCATAGCAGTTGCTGATCCGGGCGGGGCGGTTACTCTCGGCGGTAGCTATACTCTGACGTTGGATGGCGGCGCGGATTTAGATTTTGATCTCTCTGCGGCAACGCGTGATTTGATTTTTGAGTGTCCGTTGTAGCTGGCGGAGACACACCATCTGCAAGTTGCAGACGGGAGCAGATTGCTTTTCAACGCCCCTGTAAATCACACCGGCGGTTATTTTGTTATGGATAATTCTGAGGGTTTGCTGGTGATTCGCGACATCTTCGATATACCCAGTGGCGGAGCTGAAGCCTTCGCGATCTATCGTGGCACGGTTGTGCTTGATGGCGGTGCAAGTGCTCTGACGTTGGGAGGTCGGTTTTTCTTTGGCCGCGGCAGCACTGCGAGCGACGGAACACTGATTATCAGCAACGGAACACATCTCGCTAATGGCGGCAACGACAGCTCTATGGCAAACTTCATTGGTGTATCAGGCGCGCATGGCGACATGTTTATGGAAGGCGGCACTCTGAGCTGCAACTATCTGCGTCTGGGTTGCAACAATGGTCAGGGGTTAGCCACGACCAACCATCTTGTGATCAATGCCGGTGAGCTGCATGTTTTGGGCGAAACCGATTCAAGCGCAGCATCCAAGGCTTTCACCATGGGAGCCAATTATATCAACAACACCGATTTCCCCGCCACTCAGAGTTCACGGGTTGAGATCAACGGCGGGCTTTTCAATGTGCCCGGCGGCACCTTCCAGATTGGCAGTTACAATCAGAAAAGCACCGGGTGGCAGGGACTCTTTCTCAACGGCGGAACGCTGGCAGTAAAAAAAATTGAGATCGGCGTAACGGCCGGATCACCCAAAGAGGTTGTTTTTGATGGCGGCTGGTTGAAATTGATCAATACGGACGGGGCAGGAGAGGTGTTTGATGGCAACTCCAATTTGACGGTTACGGTACGCAGCGGCGGTGCCCTGATTGACAGCGGCGCTCACCACATGACTCTTTCACAGGATTTGAACGGTGCTGTGGACACTCCGGGTGGCGGGCTGATTAAATCCGGTTCCGGCACTCTGACTCT
The DNA here is from genome assembly GCA_964406095.1 of uncultured Lentisphaeraceae bacterium. Taxonomy (GTDB): domain Bacteria; phylum Verrucomicrobiota; class Kiritimatiellia; order RFP12; family UBA1067; genus M55B167. The sequence continues at coordinate 14,529 of CAYOQJ010000065.1, read as the reverse complement.
GGGAGGCAGCAATACCTTCAGCGGCCCCACGATTGTCTCTAATGGCGTGCTTGATCTGCAGGGCACCATCGCCGGTTCAGCCCTGGCTCTGGCCGATAGCACCACGTTTTCACTGATCAATGATCGTTACGATCTTCTGGCATTCAGCTCCTTGACCGTCGGCAGCGGGGTTGTGTTGGAACTCGAGGTTTCGGCATTCAGCTCCGAGTGTGATCGAATATCCATTCCATCCGGTGCAACGATAGGGGATATTGAAATTATTTTGTTTGAAAAGGGCAGTCGCATTTCACCGACACGCGCCGACAACTTTTCGGTATTCGTTTATTCCGGCACGCCGCCGGATGTCACCGGCTGGCGGCTTGCAGATGAAAATATTGGATTGAGCTGCAGTTTTGTCACCAATGCGGGCAGTTCCACCATTGAGATGCAGCTCAGCTATGACGACAGCGAAGCGATTTGGAATAACACCGGTTCGGGGGATTGGAGTAACGCTGCCAACTGGTGGCCGCTGCTGCCGGCGGACTCTGATGCCACACTTTATTTTCTGGATGCTTTGACTGCCGACGCGACGGTGAATGTCGATTTGCCGCGCAGTGTTGCCGGTATGGTTTTTGATCACAGCTATGCCTACACGCTGAGCGGTTCAGCCATAACTCTCACCAACTCAAACGGTGCGCCTTTTGTTCACAATCTGAGCGGCACGAATCGGATCAGTTCCGCGATTGACATCAGTGGCGACGCACAACTTGAGCTCCTGCCAGGAGCTGAGTTGGTGCTGGAAGGCACGGTTTCAGGCAGCGGTGCAAATATCAGTGCCGTGGGTGGCGGAGTTGTGAAGATTGCCGGAACCAACAATCAGGATGTCACGGTCAGCGACGGTACAACGCTGAAACTCACTTCGGTCGGGGGCTACGCCGCCGCCACGCTCACGCTGGATGGAGCTGTTTTCCGGAGCGAGGTCACCGACAGCATTGTCGCAGCGCTAACGCTGGGTTCTGGTGGAGCGGCTTTGGCATCGCTTGATGGTGAGACTCTCTCTCTTGCCGAAAATTTGACCGGCAGTGGTGATCTCGTTAAGATCGATGGCGGAACGGTTGAGCTGGCTGGCACCAATCCGGCTTACAGTGGGCAAGTGGCCGCTGACGGCGGCACGTTGCGTCTGGCGGCTTTACCGGCTGGCGGTATCCGGGTCGGAGGGGCAACCCTTGATTTGCAGAATTCCGGTGGTACGATTGTTCCGCCGCTGGTGATTGATTCCGGTTCACGCGGCGGCATTCTGAATGCTGGCGGCGATGTCACCTTCAGCGGTGATGTGATCTGTCTTTCGGGTTGTCTGCTCAAATTTGGTAGCGGTACATTCACCTTCACCGGTGAGTACAATGATTTTGGCCAGAATAATGCGGGTTTTCTTGATGCCATGGCGGCCCCGGCTCCGAATGGCGACGGACCGACGGTCGGTTATGCGGGGTTGTCGGTTGCGGATGGCAAGGTCATTCTGGGCGGTTCCGGCCAGACCAATGTTATGAGTAAGCTCTATGTTGGTCTTGAAACAACCGATCAACCGGGTGCTGAAACCGCAGGCGAGGTTGAGATAAGCGGCGGTTACACGCGCTGCACAGAAACGAGTGTGATCGGCAGGCGCAACGGCAGCACGCTGACCGCTCCGGCAGGTCTCTCGTCAAAACTGAAGATCACCGGGGGCGAACTTTGGCTGGAAGGGCTTTTTCTGGGTATGGAACCTGGTACCGGACTCTTCACTGGTCGTCCGGAACTGCAGGTCAGCGGTGGTCTTTGCAATATCGAGAAGCGTTTCTATGTGAACAACGCATCAAATGGAGTTTCGAGTGTTTTGGTGGATGGAGGCACACTGGTGCATCAGGGAGTGGGTAGTTCGATGCGTCTGGGTGAGAGTCAGGGTACCGGTATTCTGCGTGTGACCGGTGGTCTGGCTGATGTGCAGTCGCTGATTCTGGCCAAGGGCGGCAACGGCAGCACCGGCATTGTCGAGATTATCAGCGGTGGTGTGCTTGAATTCAATTCCATCGAAAAACCGGATGTCGCAGAGGGGTACGGCACGCTGCTGGTTGACGGCGGTACGTTGCGTCCGCGCACTGGCCAGATCAACCGTCTGGATGAGTTTCTGATCGGCTCCGCGCCGGTCACCTTCGACACCTCGAAGATCGATGATTTTCTTTTCTATCAGACAATGAGCGGTCAGGGTGGCAGTGATGGCGGCGTGATCATTAGCGGCGGTCACATTCTTCGAGTGATGGGTGACCAGCTTTATACCGGCCCGACCCTGATTTCAAACGGAACGCTGCGGGTGGAGGCGGCTCTGCCGGCACTCAGCGATCTCACAATTCTGCCGGGCGGAGCTTTGGATATGCGTTCCAATCCAACCGGGGTGCTGACGATGAATTCGATCACACTTGGTAGCGCGGGCAGCTCTGAGAGTGCCGCTCTTATCCTGGGTCTGAATCGTGATGGTAGCGGTGGTGATCTGCTGGTTTCCAGTAGTTCACTGACGATCCACCAAGCCGAGTTCTATTTCTATATCGACAACACCGATGCCAATCTCTATCAGGATGCCACTTATAACCTGATAAACTACAGCGGTGCCGATCCGGATGTCAGCGGTCTCAGCTACGCCAATCCACGCTACGGTAAAGAGTACACCTTCACCGCGTCGGGCGGCGTACTGAGTGTCACTGTTGGTAACGCCACCAGCGGTGCGCATCTCTGGAGTGCAGCTGGCGGCGGCAGTTGGAGCAGCGACTCCAACTGGCTATTGGCTCCGGGTGCTGGTGCAACCGATACCCAGGTGCGCTTCGATACCTCGATTGGTTCCGATGCCGCAGTCACCCTGGATCAGAATGTGACGCTGGGGGCGATTCATTTCAACTCTCCCTTTAGTTACACTCTGAACGGCGGAACCTATGGATTGTCACTGGATTCGTCAACCGGCAACAACATTATAACGGTTGAACAGGGCGTGCATACGATCACCACTCCCGTAACCCTGCAGGATTCACTTGAAGTTTTCGCGATTACTGGCACCGGAGTTGAATTTACCGGCAACATCTGCGGTGACGGTAATCTGATCAAGCAGAACAGCGGCATCTTGACACTTGCCGGACAGAACGTTTATACCGGCGACACTTTCCTCGTTGATGGCACACTGCAACTTAAAAATTACGCTACTCCGGGGGACGGTGATCTGCACATAAACACAATTGGCGGCAACCTGCTGGTTGATGTCGGGGATTACTGCACACTCACCAACAACCTGCGCGTACAGGCGGGGATTGCCAGACTGGATGTTGAAGGCGAGCTTGAGTTGAGCGGCGAAGTTATATGGGACAGCAACGGTTTATTTAGTAAAGACGGTGTCGGTATCTTAAGCCTCTCAGGATCGAGCGGTGCCGGTGCTGAAGATAGCAATCGATATATCAGAGTTGAAGATGGCACCCTGATATTTGCAGACGGCAGTGACTTTCGAATCAACTATGATTCCCGCGCGGCACTAAGAGCCGATGTCAATAACAGCGATTGGCGCAAGATGGTCTTTGAACCCGGTTCATACGTCAAGGCTGGCGGTATCGAGACGCAGTATGGCTATGAGAACCGCTTTGAACTGCATGGCAGCATGGAGCTGATCGCTTCACCTGACGCACTGGCTCTAAGGGTCAACAGCGCATCGCAGGATCATATGGACTGGTTTACGGTCTTTGAAGATGGTTATCTCTACACGCCCAGCGGTAATCATTTCAATATCGGCGTGCGTGGTCCGGCCACATTTATTGTCGACGGCGGCAATGCCGATCTGCACAGTCTCTGCCTCGGCTACCAGCTGGGCACGAGTTTTATGGGCAGCTCAGCCAGTCATGTTGTTGTGCGCAATGGCGGAGTGCTGAATGCCAGATATCGTCTCAACTGGATGGGCGACCGCTATGAGCGTCATGTCAGCACACTGACGGTGAATTCAGGCTCCGAGTTGACAACCGTGGCCACCAAGGATTACTGGAGCAGCCCGCATTCGGTACTCTCTCTTGACGGCGGTACGCTAAGCATCAGCGGCGCTGGTGCAATTGGTTCACTTGATAATGCGTTGGCCGGCTTAAATACTCTGCATCTGGGTGTCAACGGTGCCACTCTAAATTTGGCCGAGGATGCGATCATCACGCAGAGCATCACCCGCGACAGCTCGACCAACGCTGTTTTCACTAAAACCGGCAGTGGCGTGTTGACTTTGACGCAACCGTTGAACTGGGCTGGTGGCATTCATGTGCAGGAGGGTGCGTTGGCCGCAGAGTTGAACTCCGATCAGGCGCTGGTTGATTCGGGCAACATATTCTATCGCGCCAGCTGCGAGGCGGGGTCTGTTTCGGACAGCTCGGGCAATGCTCTGCAGGGGGTGATTTCGGGCACAACCGTGGATGTCAGTGCCGCCGGTGCTTTGAGTGAACATGCCATGGTCTGTGATGGCAACAGCGCACTCAAAGTGCCTTATCACGATGCGCTCGACAATGCGAATCAATACACAGTTGCCTGTTGGGTGTGGATGGATGAACTGCCCTCCGATTTCAAACAGTTCACCTTCTTCACCACCCGCTGGGCGGATAGTGGCAACTATCAGACAATGTTACGGGTGCAGAACGGCACCTTCCGTTTCATGACCACCGGCGCGTTGTATGATGACTGGGGGAGTTACGGATTGAACGCAACTCCCACCGGGCATTTCACTACCGGTCAGTGGCATCACCTGGCGGCTGTGGTGGATGTTGATACAGTCAGACTCTATGTCGACGGGGTGTTGAGTGGCAGTAAAACAGTGGCGGGGGCTGATTTGCGTCTGAGTCCCGACCGTAGCGGTACATCGACCTACGGCATGGCCTTTGGCTGCTACAAACTCTATGAAAGCAGCAACATGTTCCGAGGCAAACTCGATGATATGCGTGTTTATTTGCGCGCACTGGACGCTGATGAGATTGTTTCGATCGCTCAGGCAACGGTGCGTTATCCCGATTTGCAGGTCGATGACGGTGTATTCTTCACTGCTGCTGGTGAATCTGCGGTCACCAGTCTCAGCGGTTCGGGCACGGTTGCGGGTGAGCTGGATGTGTTTGAGTTGCTTGCGCCGGGTGAGAGTGTGGCAGCGGAACCCGGCGCGGAGCTAAATGTCGCGCGGCTTAATTTGGGCGACGGTGTGCGCTATGCCTGCTCGTGGTCCGCTCAGGCGGCGGATGTTGTCGATGTTGAAACACTCAATATTGGTGGCTCCGGTGTGGTTGATCTGGGGTTGACCGGCGAAAATCCGATTCCGAACGGTGTGACCAGCACAATTTTGTTCTACTACGATCAGATCAGCGGCGCTTCCAATCTGGATCAATGGAGCGTCATCAACCTGGGAGTCAACTCTGGCGGAGTCAACTACACGATTGTCGCGGAGAGTGGCATTGTGTCCCTCATAGTGGAAAATCTGCGCGGCACTCTGCTGATTGTCCGGTAAAACACATCAGATGCAGTCCAGGCTGTAAATGCAAGCTGCAACCGGAGTGGCTTCGCAGGCGATAAAAGCGGCTTAACTTGCTTGTCTTTTAAGAGAGTAGTTGCGAAAATAACCGTCGATGCAGTCGAAAGTTTTTAAAATAACGATATATTCTTTTGTACTCAGTTCGTTTTGTGCTGTAGCCGGAGATGCGACTTTCCGGCGAATGCTTGAGCGGGTGGCCAGCATGGATCCGGCGCAGGCTTCTTCGGTCTACTCTGCGCGGGCGGTGCAGATGTGCTACGAAACCCTGTTGGAGTTTGATTACCATGCGCGGCCCTACCGGTTGATTCCGGCACTGGCCGCCCGGCAGCCGGAGATATCCTCTGACGGTCTGGTTTATCTTTTCGAGATTGACAGCGCGGCGTGTTTCGCGCCCGATCTCTGTTTCGGCAGCGATGCGAAGGGTGAGTTGCGCGGACGTCTGGTGCGGGCTTCAGATCTGGTGTTTTCGCTCAAGCGTCTCTCCGACCGCAAGGTTGCCTCGCCGGGTTCGTGGCTGATGGATGACACTGTCAAAGGGATGCGTGCTTTTGCGGATGCGTCCAGCGGAGATTCGCCCACCGATTACTCTATGGAGGTGCCTGGTCTGACGGCCCTTGATGAGCGTCTGCTGCGCATTGAACTCAACCGCCCGATGCAGCACTTCATCTGGTATTTTGCAATGGCTTACACCGCTGTTGTCGCGCCGGAGGCGGTCAGTTATTACGGCAACGAGTTCGGCAATCACGCGGTTGGCACGGGAGCTTACTCGTTGGTCGAATGGCGGCGTAATCACCGGATGAGTTTTGAACGCGATATCGCCTGGCGCGGCTGGAGCTGCGGTCCGGCATCCTTTGACCCCGCTGGCGAGCTGCTACCCTTCGATCGTTTTGTTTTCAACGTGATCGACGATGTGTCAACTCAATGGCTCTGCTTTCTGGCCGGAGAGCTGGATTTTCTCGGCAGTATCACACGCGATAACTGGGATGTGGTTGTAGATCAGGATGGAGAACTCGACGACTCTCTCAAACGTCGTGGCATTCAGCTGCACTTCATTCCCGCCATGGAGGTGTTTTATATTGGGTTCAATATGGATGATCCGGTGCTGGGAAAAAATAAAAAGCTGCGCCAGGCACTCAACTGTGCCTTTGACAGCGAAAGATGGGTGAAGTTTTTCAATAACCACACTATTGCCTGCGACGGGCCGGTACCGCCGGGTGTGCCCGGACGTCTGGATGAGTCCTTCATCTTCGACTTTGATCTGGAAAAGGCGAAACGACTGTTGGCCGAGGCTGGCTATCCCGATGGAATCGATCCTGCAACCGGAGGACGTCTGGTGCTGAATCTCGATATGGGTCGCACTTCACAGGAGATACGCGAATCAACCGATTTGCTGGTCTCTTTTTACAACCGCATCGGTGTTGTCATAAAACCCAATTTCCACAACTGGCCTGTTTTTCTCAAGCGAATTTCAAATCGTCAGAGTCAGATGTTCCGCATAGGCTGGATTGGCGACTATCCGGATGCTGAAAATTTTCTGCAGCTCTTTTACGGGGTAAATGTTTGTCCGGGGCCTAATCGCTGTAATTATGTCAACCCCGAAGTGGATCGCCTTTATCAACAGGCGGTCGTGACTGCCAATGAGAGAGAGCGCAATAAACTCTGGTTTGAGATTCAGCGCATTGTGCGTGATGACTGCCCCTGGCTTTTTATGCACTACCGTAAAACCTATTCCCTTTGTAATCAGAGGGTGGTTGGATACAAACCTACCGATTTCCCCTACGCTACCGAAAAATATTACCGCCGCCGTCGAGAGGTAAAGTGACACTATCGGATAAGTATTGTTTGTGCGAAGCAAGCAATCAGGCGCGACGTGCGGAACCGAGACAAAAATGTTAGTCATTCGCAATTTCGTCGGGCAGGATCACTTGGTGTAGTTACGATTTGTAACCTGATTGAGCACCCTGACATCCGTTTGAAAACTGGGTGTTCATACATGCTGGAGCCGAGTGAGATATATTTTGCGGGCCCTGACATCCGTTTGAAAACTGGGTGTTCATACATGATTGCGTTAATTTTATGGGTTGAGATCAGTTGCATATGAAAGCAGTTTTAAAAATGATAAAAAAACTCGTATTGTCGCTGTTGATGGTGTTGGCATCGATTGATATTGCCTGCGCCGAGGTTTATCGGCCCGCAGAGCGCTGGCGCGGCTTTAATTTACAGGGCATGTTTTACAGGGGTTCCCGGCTCTCATCCGGTAGCTTTGCCGAGAGAGACTTCAGAGAGATCAGTGAGCTGGGTTTCAATTTCGTCAGGTTACCGTTGGATTACCGATTTTGGATCAAAAATGATGATTGGAACAGCATTGATGAGAGTGCTTTAAAACCGTTGGATGATGCGATCGCTTACGGTCGTAGATATCAGATTCATGTGATGCTAAATCTGCATCGTGCTCCGGGTTATACGGTTGCCAAACCGCCTGAAGCACTTAATCTCTTTCAGGATGCCGAAGCCCTGCGTGTCTGTCGCCGACATTGGAAAATGCTGGCCAGACGCTATCGTGAGGTGCCGGCGGAAAATTTAAGTTTCAATCTGTTTAACGAACCGCAGACGACGGTTGCCGATTATGAACGGGTGGTTGCTTTGCTGGTCGCGGACATTCGCGCCTGTAATGCACAGCGTCTGATTGTCTGCGACGGTTTGGGTTGGGGACGCACGATAGTGCCGGAACTTTTTAAGTATGGGGTTGGTCAGGCGTGCCGCGGCTACACGCCGATGACAATCTCGCACTACCGCGCAGCCTGGGCTGGCAATTCCACCATTCCACCGCAGTGGCCGCCGGTCGGAGCGGTTACTCCGCTGTACGGCCCGCTCAAACAGCAACACGCAAAACCGCTTTGGATTGAAGGTGTGCCAGCTTGCAATATGATAATCAAGCCCGGCAGGGTTTCAGGCAATGTTACAATCACGATTGATTCCGGGAAACAGAAGCTTGCAACAATCAGGTTGGAACCCGGTGAAACGGATGGCTGGAGTAGTGTGGAATACAAAGAACAGTGGAAAATATATCAGGCCGAATGCGATCGCACTTTTGAAGTTGCAATACCCGGGAACAGCGGCAGAATTTCCATTGCGATCAGCGCAGGCGATTGGGCGGAAATTGAATATTTAAAAGTGCGCGATGGTGACGGACATGAGGCGGAACTGCATTTCACCTATGCCTGGTATAAGCAGAACCCGGTTATCCATTTTAAAGGCTTTGGCAAAGGGAACTCTTTTGTGGCAGCTGATGCCGGTAGCAGCGTTGATTGGCTGAGAGCCAATGTGACAGCTCCATGGGTACAGGCTGCTCAATCCGGCAGATTTGTCTTTGTCGGTGAGTTCGGCTCCTATAAGCATACACCGCACTCGATTGTGCTGGCATGGATGGAGGACTATCTTGAAGTCTGGCAGTCGGCGGGTATCGGCTGGGCGTTGTGGAACTACAAGGGTTCGTTCGGTATTATCGATAGTGAGCGCCTGGATGTTGAGTATGAGGATTTTCACGGACGCAAACTGGATCGCGCAATGCTCGACCTGCTACAGCGTTACTGAGAGGAGTGAAGAGGGAAGAGACTGTTGTAATCGGAATCAATTCTGTCAAAGAGGGAATTGAACACTGAGACACGGAGTCACAGAGAGGGGAGCTGCGGAAAGTTGTATAATTTCTTTCTTCAATCTTCACTCTTCAAATGAATGTGGTAAAATGCAATCTTGGTGATTTTTCCCGCCGCCAGGGGTTGCTGTGCGTTTTGAAATTGATTAAAGAAAGAGGTGCAGAAAATGAGTGATAATAGCAGTTACGGTTTACATACCAAGGCACTGCATGCCGGACAGAGAGTTGATCCAGTCACCGGTTCGCGGGCTGTTCCGCTGTATCAGACTTCGTCCTATCTTTTTAAAGACTGTGAACATGCCGCGAATCTCTTTGCCCTGAAGGAGTTCGGTAATATCTACACCCGCCTGATGAATCCGACGACCGCTGTTTTTGAAGAACGGATGGCGGCATTGGAAGGGGGTAGTGGTGGACTGGCGATGGCCTCCGGCATGGCGGCCATAACCGCAACGCTGCTCTCCATCAGTCGGGTGGATGATGAGTTCATTGCGGCGGATAATCTCTATGGTGGCACCTACCAGCTTTTCCATTATACCTTCCCAAAGCTGGGCAGAAGGGTCAGATTCTTCAATTCGGCACGCCCCGAACTGATCAGAGATATGATCAACGAACGCACCAAAGCTATTTACGTTGAGACAATCGGCAATCCCAAGCTGGATGTACCGGATTTTGAAGCCATCGCTGAAATCGCCCATGCTGCCGGATTGCCCCTGATTGTAGACAACACCGTTGGAGTTGGTCTGATACGTCCCTTTGAACACGGTGCCGATATTGTGGTGGCCAGTGCAACCAAATATATCGGAGGGCACGGCACTTCACTCGGGGGCATAATCGTTGATTCCGGCAGGTTCAAGTGGGACAACGGACGTTTCCCCGAATTCACCGAACCGGATCCCAGTTATCACGGTATTGTTTACTGGGACGCATTGAGCAATGTGCCCGGCATGGGAAATGTGGCTTTCATCATGAAGGTGCGAGTCACACTGCTGCGCGATATGGGGGCCTGCATCAGTCCATTCAACGCCCGCGAGCTGATTCTCGGATTAGAGACTCTGCCGCTACGCCAGAGACGCCACAGCGAAAATGCTCTGGCACTGGCACAGTGGCTGGACGGACATCCGTCGGTTGAGTGGGTCAACTACCCCGGTCTGGAGAGCAGTGCATCCTATGCGACGGCTGTGCGTTATCTTAAAAGCGGGTTTGGTGGCATACTCGGCTTCGGTGTAAAGGGGGGGTTGCGGGCTGGCGTGAAATTTATCAACAGTGTCCGGCTGCTTTCACATCTGGCCAATATCGGCGACGCGAAAACGCTGGTAATTCATCCCGCCTCCACTACACATCAGCAACTTTCGGAGGCGGAACGAGTAGCAACCGGGGTGACCGAAGATTATATCCGCGTTTCGGTCGGTCTGGAGGATATCGAGGATATTATGAGCGATATCGACCAGGCTCTGACAAAAAGCATGCCGTGACAGATGGGCAGCGCGATGGCTGTCTATATGCTGCATATACCTTTATCAGAGCGCAGATTATACGACGAAAAGAAGCAGATGAGTTCAGTTGCTTTTCGCTCTGGTTCTGTCGCAAAAAATGAAGGAATAAAGAGCCGAAATTCCAGTTGAAATGCCACTGCGCCGGATGCAGGGCGACCGGCGCAGTGTGACTTGATCTGTTATGCGGCTGGATGTTCAGCGCACTGTTATCATGGTGCCGCTGGCCGGCCCGGTTTCGAGGGCAGTTAGCAGGCCACCGCCAGTGAAGATCGTATCGTCAACATTGTCCGCGCCGCTGCCGGTGGCACCCCAGGTGCCGGCGGTTTTGAAGACACCGTCGATCGCGAAGTGCAGTACAGTCACATTAACCCCTGTTGGAATGTCGATCTGTGCCTGATCGCCCTGCGTTGATTTATCAACTCCCGCGTAGAGACGCGCAGAGGATGCGATTCCACCGAATACATCCGCGCCACTCAGTTCAAGGGTGGCATCGCGTTTCACCACCACACTTTTCGAGGCTACAGTGCAGCTTGCCTCAAGTGCCAGCGTACCGTTTTCGATCACTGTTTCGGCCATGCTGGCGCAAGCACCGGCAAAAGACTGACGTCCGCTACCGCTTTTCACCACCTTCACCAGCCCGCCGATCGCGCCGTTGTAACTGCCGTCAGTGTCATCCGCTCTGACGGTCAATGTCGCAAGCACAGCAACCGAATTAGTGATCAAGGTCTCCGCATCAACTGCCGAGAGTGCGTTGACTGTTTCATTGAAACCATTGAGGTCGAGTGTCGCCCCGCTGTTCAACACAAGAGCGCCTTTGCCGGCACCGTGCGGAATAACCTCAGAGGCACCTAATTTCAAGGTCGCTGTGTTGCCTGAGGCGCCACTCCACTTGGTGGCGATAGTTGTGTCGCCACTGTAATCATTGGCGGTGTTGCCCATCACAACCGCGCCGCTGTCGCAGTTGATATTGACACTGCCACTGCCGGTAAGTTTTGAGAGCACCTGCAAACTCTGATTCCATCCGGCGGTAAAACCAGCACCGCCCTGATTGACGGTGATAGTTCGGTCGGCTGAAAGAACCGGAGCGTTATTGAAATTTTTAATTGAAGCACCATTTAGAATCAGCGGGGCGCTCGTGGGACCGAAAACACTGTCGCCGGCAGTGCCGTCACGTTCCACCATCAAATTAACATCCGCCAGAATCAAACCGTTAGTCAGCACATTGCTGTAATCTTCAGTCAACCTGGTATTGCTGTTGTCGCCGTAGAAATAGAACATACGGTTAGGATCGACTGCACTAATATCCCAGCTACCATAGAGTCCAACCGGTGAAGCCGGGTTGAGTGTAATACGGCTGTCGGCTCGCAGTGAATTAAGGGTGCCGGGATCCGGCGCAATCAGAGCGCCGTCGGCGTTGATCGTCAATGTATGGCCGTCGCTGAGCATATCGGTGCCGGAGAAGCCGATCGCTCCGTTATTGACTGTCACATCAGCATTAACCGCGTTGGTTCCAGGTGAATCATCAATCCATTTGAATTCATTGCCCTTGACGAATATCTGCGCGCCGCCGCCCTCTTTAACGAGGTTGATGGCGCCGGGTGAGACGCACATGCCGCTGGCACCGATCAATCCTTCGAAGGTCGCGCCGGCATGGGTGTTGAGTGTCAGGGTGGTGGTTGTTTCGGCGACCGAATTGACCACCGCGCGACATTGATTAGTGGAGACGCCCATTGAGTTTAATTCGCCGACCCGCTGGGATGAGGTGCCTGCTAAGTCAAGACGACAGAAAATCTGATGATGCCGCCAGTCAAGATTGAAATTCAGCGGCACATCAGCCGGCAGCAGATTGTCGCCGCCGTTCAGCTTCAAGTTATTGGACGCGGCGCGAGCCGCATCCAACTGCAACGGGCCATCGAAGGTACACGGTTCGGTCAGCACATAAACAGTCTCGTGATCGAAAGCGCCGCCTTGAGCCCAGAGATGGAGGGTGCCGCTGCCGTCAATCGTACCGTTGATGGTTTTTGTCATCACGCCGTCGCCGTAAGAGCCGATATAGGCCACGCCATCGATGGTGATGTCGCCGTGCCAGTTATCATCACCATGATAAAAATAGATGGCACCGTATCGATCGGTGACCCCGCCGTTACCGCTGATGGTTGTGTGCGCGACTGTTGTGTTGATCTGATTAGCTTCGAGACGACCGCCGTCGGCGACTGTCACATCGGCATTCGGCAAGGCGCCGCCGTTGATCAGCAACGTGCCCTCTTCGATAAGAACATTGCCGCTGTGCGCCGCGCCTGCGCCGGCAAGATACTGAGTGCCCGCCCCTCTTTTCACAAGATCGATCTCGTTACGCATCGCACCACCATACGTGGTCTGCGTGCCGGCGGCGACATTCATCTCAAGCGTCGCGGGGGTAACCGCGCTGTTGACAATGGCGCGATCGCCAGCAACGAGCCTGGCATTGGCAATACCGGCGCTCTTCTGAGTGAACCCCTTTAAATCCAGATGAGTGTGATTTTCGACTGTATTACCGCCGACACTTATGATGGCATTCGTCGGCATGGCATTATCCACATTCCAGTTGAACTCAGCGTCCGATCTGTTCTCGTTCTGCAGAATTACATTGCCATTAAAAGTGCAGGCCGCGTTGAAATTCAGAATTTTAAGATGAGCGTCGTTGGCGCCGCCGCCGCCGATCACCAGATTGCCGTTGCCGGTGATCGGAGCGTTGAAGTTGACCGTTTCATTGGCAGCAAAGGCTTTGATTTTGGAGTCGCTGAGCAGGGTGATCGACGCGTTGAGATCTGTAACCGAAGCGTTTTTCTGAATATACAACGCGCCATCGCTCGACCCCTCATCATAACGACCTGAGAGGTAGAGCGGATTATTAAAGCTTATAGATGAAGTATCCTGATAGGTGAGATGCAGCCAGCCATTCTCCTTCAGCGTGATTGGCATGTCGTCATCTATCATACCGCTGTTGCCCAGAATAATTTTGCCTTCAGTGATCACCACACCGCTGGTGACACTGCTCAAGGTTGATGCATTATTAAGCCGCAAAAAACCAGCACCCGCTTTCAGAAAAAGGGCGTTAGCGAAGTCAACGGCACCGAGATTCGGATCGGTCAAATCAGCCGCGTTGGCCAGACCGACCATCGAGCCAGCGGCAAAACTGGACGAGGGGTCGTTGACGGCGCTTTGCAGGTGGGTGAGATTCTCAAAAGCCAGGCCGGCCTGCGCGGCAACTGTGGCGGCACCGCTGAGGCTGTTCGGCAGCAGCAGGATGCCGCCCTGCACAGTTAGAGAACCGGTAAAAGAGTTATCAACAGTCAGTGTGCCGCTGCCGACTTTGGTCAAATCGCCACTACCACTGATCGCACCGGTGAAAGCAGTTGAGCCGTCAACTGCCAGATCAGCACCCGCTCCGAGTGCGACCGTGCCGGAGCCATATAGATAAGCGATGCGGTCAGTGTCGCTCATCGAGGTGACATCAAGCGTTCCGTCAACATAAACCGGCGTGGTGCCGGTTTGCAGATAGCGTTCGCCTGCGCCGCTCAGAGTTGCGCCGGTCTCAATTGTGATATTGTCGGAAGTGACGGCGCCGCTGCCGCTCAGAGTAACCGCCGCACCGGCTTCAACCTCGATGGTTTTTGCGCTCTCCGCATCATCCAGGGTTGCGGTATAGCTCCCCGGCTGGTCAAAAACCGCGCAACTGCCACTACTCCAATCGTTGGAGGGTGTGCCGCCGGGTCATTTGGCCGTTCTGATTGACGGCGTGCAGGTGGCCTACTGGACATCCGCGGAGATCACCAACGACGATCAGTTCCGGCTTTACACAGTTGACC
>CAYOQJ010000064.1:0-9121 GCA_964406095.1 uncultured Lentisphaeraceae bacterium | reverse complement strand
CCAGACGGAAACCTGCTTCCCCGGAACCGATATGAAACTCGTGTATCATCTCAACGGTCAAGGCGAAAAACTTGAAACAGGGGACACTTGAACTTCCATGAGATCAAGATTTCTGAATTTGGTCATGGTCATGCCGAAGCGCTTTTTGAAAAGGACTTTCAGGTATGTTTCCCCCAGCACGACCAAACAAAAGTCTTGAGGAAGCTTGAATAACCTTTATAAACCTTGAATGCGCTTGAATATTAACGCTTTATGCGAAATTTAACCGGATTATTGTGTGTTGCGGCCATTAGGGTAAAACGTTAAGTTTTGAAAAGGGTAACTTTGTATATCAAAAACAACGCGAGCAGGAATGTGAAATAGCCCGAAAACTGATGCAATAGCTGCCAGGAGCAGGACGTGACATAAGGGTGAGCTAAGACGAGAAAAGCAACTCGCAGTTGATTGGACATGACAGCTATAGGAATTGCAAGTGACAGCGTTGTTATGACGGCTGTCTTTTTTTTTGATGCTGTGACGGCCATCATTACAGACAGGAGCATAAGGACACGGAAAGACCGGATGCCGACGCATTCATCCGCGACAATAAAGGGTCCGCCGCCGCACAAAGAAACGGTGAATTCCGTGATAGATTTAAGAGTTTCGGTCATGCGGATCTGATTCCGGCATCGACATAAGATGTAAGGATCTCATTGAGCATGTCGGTTGTGAGTTTGACATCAGCGGATAGCGCCCAGGCGCGAGCCTGGCGGATGCATGCATCGGGTGTTTCCGAGGATGCTATGATTTCCGCCAGGGGCGCCAACTGGCCGATGAAGGCGTCTGCAAGCGTGCCTGCCTTAGAAGGCGCGATTTTGTCGGTATGGGTTCGTCCGGCAGTCGAAAGCGCGTCTACGCTGAATCCCGTGAAAGACGGCTGGAAGCCCTGAATCCTGCGCAGGCCAAAACCGCAGCGTTTGGAAAGGGTGACGAGACCGTCGTCATCCGGTTCGAGCCCGGCGGCTTTCAACTCTTTAAGCATTGTGAGAACTGATTTCAGTTCGGCGGCTGAATCTGAACCGAAGAGAATGTTTGGAGGTCTGCCCGCACAGTTGTTAATTTGACACAATTGAGTTAAAAGCTGCTCTCGCAAGGTTCGGGAAAGCAGAGCGCCGTCCATTTTGCGCAGATCCTGCCTGACTTCGCCGTGAAGTTCGGCGGTGCCGGAACCGAGGCCGGTAGCCTGGACGCTGGATGTAAGGGTCTGGCCGGTGACGAGTTTGGAGATCTCGCGGTTGCACAGCTCGACGAAACGTTCGTGTGCGTTTGAGCTGTCGCCGGCGGCAGCCTGAACGATCTCGACCTCAGTGTTTTTGGAAACTACGATTGCGCCCAAACGCACGGCCAGTTTAAACGCCTGCTGCAAAACCTGTTTGCCCGCCTCATCGGTGTACTTGCCCTTAAGAAAAGGCACACCGAAGCGCTCCAGCAGATCAGCCCACCACTGACGTGACTGCGTCCGCAAAAGCCACCAGAAAAGCAGGGAGCGCATCGGGCCGCCCTCCTGATCGCGAATAGGCAGGATGTGCCCGCGATGAACGATATAGCGTGCAGGGTCGGGGTAGTGCGAGGTGGAAAGCGGCTTGCCGTCCGGATCCAGATCGAAAATGCGCAGAAAACCGTTTGAATAATCAAGAAGTTGGTAGTGCACAGGTATTATGCTGCTGAGAACATAACCTTTGCCATCGACATACCGAAATACTTTTTCGGCCACCGCAACCGGCCACAGCGTAGAGTTAAGAAGATGGTTGACGGCATCTATAAAAGCGCCGTTGGTTATCAGGTCATTGCAGATATCTTTGGCCTGAACGTCCAGACGGTTTTTATCGTCGATTTCCTGCATGTTGATGGTATCGCCCAGGACTGCTCCTTTGCGTTTTACAAAATCAGACTGCACCTGTGTGTCCGAAATGATGTCGCGGTAAAGAGCGAAGAGCTCACGGGTGTCTCCGGTTTCGGCGGAATCCAGAATTGCAATCAGCTGGTTCCCGGAAAGAGAGCGAGAGATGTTCGGCAATTCCTGGCGAGGATCGAGAACGATGATCTGATCTTCGATGTGTGCTTTAGGCTGTATTTGTTGCATGCTGCTCCTTTTAGGTTATATGCCTGGATGCTATTGTGCTGTCGGCGCTGTGATCCGGATGCATTGACAGGCGGTTGGACCGCGGTTGGACGGGATCAGCCGAGCGGCCGCACGGCACGGCAGCGGCATCGACAACGCCGAGATCGCAGAAGAAACCGTAGATTGAATTTTTATAGGCGTCGAAGGTATCTCCGTGGTTGCCAGAAGAATCAAGCTCGTTAAGGAAACCGCCTTTAAATCTGCGGACAAGGCGGAAATCATCTTTAGCGGATTTGTCCGGCGGGATCGCCGACTGATAATCCTCCATCGCATTGACGGCAAGATTGCCGATGTATGTTTTGTAAATCATTTTTTCGCTGTTGTGCTCGGTCCACTCGCTGTTGACTACGAGGATAACGGGACATATCCCCTCAAGATCAGCCTTTGTCTCGGCGCACCAGTAGCGCTCGGAAGTGGCATCGATCACGATGCAGCGAGGTTGCAGCTCGACGGCGATCTCGCGCAGGATTGCCCGCGCTTTTTTTGGGTCGGCGATTTTATAGCGCATCAGAATTTTAGCGGCGAAAAGGCTGTCGATATCCTGGGTAATCGATAGACCGGTCGGATTTGACTTGTCTTTTTCTGTGGTGGCCGGGTCAACGCCGATCACAGTCTCGGCATCCGGGTCCAGATTAGCCTGCCAGTCCGGCGGCAGATCGTCCAGGAGCCAGCGGCAGCCGAGCTCCCTGCCTTTGACCTGGGCAGCGTGCAGCGCGGTGAGAGTTACAGCGGACTTGCCGGACATAGGAGGCTGAAGTCCGTAGTTTCGATCCCAGGCATCTTTGTCCACGGCAATGGAGCGATGCTGATCCGGTGTGACTTTTTCGCCGGTGCGGGTGGAATAAAGCGGCACACCGGCGGCGGAGGCATCCCAGGCATCGACGCGGTGCACAGGCATGCCGTGCTCATTGAAATACCAGTTGCCGGCGGGGTTGACCTCAAACTCCAGATCGGGCGGCGCAGCCAGCAGCTCATAGGAGAAGTGAGAATCATCCTCCGGGGGCGTTGTTGACATCCAGAGGCGGAATGTAGGGTCTGAAGCGATGATTGGTTCGACGGCCTCAAAGAAGCCTTTGAAATCGCGGATGAATCCTATTTCATCGAGGATGACGTAGCCTGAGAAACCGCGCGCTGTGGCGATGTTCGGGGCAATGATTTTAGTGCGGGAGTAGGTTGACTGCGAATGGTAGAGCTTGACCTCAAGCTTGGACTTAGTGTAGAGATCGGCGACATCAGACCAGTCCAGATCCAGCCAGTCATCGTTTTTGCCGTCGAGGTGCGTGTCCAGCATGACATCGGCGGAGGCCGAGCCCGCGCCTGCTTTCATGGCCTCGACGATGGCGTGAATAGTGTCGATCTCGCGCTCGGTCATTTCGGCGCCGAGGTTGAGAGAGCAGGTGGCAAAAGTGACCAGAACGCCGGGTTTGGATAGCATCCAGTCAAGGCCCTGCACTGCGCAGGTGGAAGTCTTTCGCGACTGCCGGCGATAGTAGAGTATCAGCATCCGGTAAAGATGCTGTGTGCGCAGCAGCTCGCGCTGATAGGCGGCAAGATTGAATTTAAACGCCATGACAGTTTATTCCTCGGCTACGGCCTGACGGATGAACGAACGGAGAGCTTTGATTTTCTTGTCGTGTGTGGAGTTGCTGGTTGCGATGGCGACGGCTTTTTTATCCTGGAACCATTTCAGAAAAAGTTCGGCGGTCTGGACTTCAAAGCGTTCGCGTGAAAGGGCCAGCTCCTGTTCTTTAAGCGACAACTGCGACTGGGCCAGCTTTAGCTTCTGGGCGGCGGTCTCCTCCTTTTTAAGGGATACGACGGCTTTGATGAGCGCCTCGGTTGGAAGCTCATCCTCCGCCAGTATGGTGAGAAGCTTGTCGGTGAGCAGGGCGGCACCGACAGAGGCGGGATTGCCGCCGGCTTCGGAGACGATGGTTCGGGCATACTCGGACATTTCGCGGATGTGGGCGGCTTTGTCCTGGTCTATTAGCCATGAGTGATAGCCGGTGTCGCGCCAGTCCGAGAGGTTTTGGGCGTTGACAGGATTACACTTGATCTGCCGCGAGAGCTTTTTAAACTCAGGCGAAGCGTTGATGAAATCCAGAAGATCGGTACCCTGGCGGCCGTCGCGGATTCGGTTGTTGAGTTCGCAGCGAAAAGCAAAAGGAAGCTGCCCGATTTTAGAACGGTATGCGCGTGTTTTACTCATGATGGTTCCTATTGGCTGCGTTCCAGGTTCTGGATGCGGCCGTCGTGATTGCCAAGTTTGGATTCGGTGGTCTGCTGCCATCCGGAGAGGTTGATGTTTATCGTATCCAGGCGGTTTGTTATTTCTTTCGTGCGCTGGCGGTCGAGTTTAAACAGTTCTTTGAAGCTGCTGTCGACATGAGCGTGGCGGTCGGAGCACTGCCGCTGCATATCCTGCTTAAGGTGTTCGAGCTCTTCTCGGCGGGCGTACTGGGCCAGGGTTTCTTTGATTTCTTCGGCCAGGGGTTTGGCGCGTTTGAACAGGACCAGGATGGCACCGATGCCCATGAGCGCGGAAAAGATCAGGGATAAAAAGGTTATCAGGTGCTGTGTTATCGGCGACATTTACGGAGCTCCTGCAAGGGGGATTTCGATTCCGCTGAGGACGGAGTTACTGGCGGCTGAGCCGCCAAAGAAAGACAGATAAAGCTGCTCGGCGCAGATGATTACCGGGGCGCGGATATCGGCCTGCGCGTCCAGCGACTGGCGGGTCTGCAGGGTGTAGGGCGGCCGGTTGGTTGCGCATGGCCGGCCCACGATGATACAGGGCTGGAAGTTTGATACCAGGGCGGCTTTGCTGGTGGAGCGGTAGCCGGTGCCGCAACCGCACAGAACGAGAATGAGGAGCAGAACGCCGAATAATATCAGTGCATAGAAGACGGCGCCGATCAAAGCCCGGAACGGCTGCGCAAGCAACATGCGGCTGACAGGTGAGAGCCTGCGCCAGAGATATCCCGCGATGTAGATTATGTTGAATAATTTTCGTATTTGCATGGCTTTACCTTTCCGGGAGGTGCCCCCGCCTCCGAAGGGGCAGGGGCGGAGCAGACGAATGCTCAAATTAAAACTCAAAAATTTTGCGGTTGCGGAAGTCGGTGCCGGTGTGTTCGATGACGGGGCGCTGGTTCGAAGGCATAAGGCGCGCGGCGCGGCGGAACCACTCCGCGTAGGAAAGGGCCGGGTCGAAGGCATCAATCAAGGCGGTTGTAAAGACGCCGCCCTGGGCGGAGCCCCAGGCGTATTTGTCCGGGGGGCAGGCAGCGAAGTGAAGCAGGTTCGGGGCGGAGTCGGGCCGGGGTCGGGCATGCCGGCGCATGAGGGTGAGCGGGCCGCCGCGATAATTGGAGCCGGAGTGGCAGGTGTCGGATACCATGAAGATAAAGAGGTCCGGGCGGCGGAGGTGCACGAGGGTGAGCATTGCCCAGACGCGGTCGTCGTCGAGCTTGAGGTTGTAGAGACAGATCTGTTCGTCGTAGCCGTCGGGTTCGTCGCCGCTGGTGTCGCGGACGCGGGCGCCGTGACCGGAGACTGTGAGCCAGAGGCAGCCGCCGTGTTTGATGCGCGGGAGCTGGCGGAGGACGGCGGCGACGATGTTGGTGTCGGTCGCGGCTTCGTTGTAGAGCGGGGCTGAGGGGTGTTTGTAGGATGTGAGCAGACAGTCGAAGAGCCAGGCGTCGAGAACGGCGCCGGGGCAGTCGCCGCGCCATCCGCGGTATGCGCGGGGATCGACATAGTCGAGGCCGGCGGAGACGCCGGCGACGGGGTGCAGACGGACGGCCGGCGGGGCGGACGGGATGATTTCGCGGTGGGCGTGGACGGCGTGAATATCCTGCGTGATCTGGCAGTTGCGGCAGAGCGCGGGGCTGAGCGGGGTGGATGCCTGGACGGGCACGGGTCTGCCGCAGGATGTGCAGGCGTCGGTGTATGTGAGGATGATGCCGCCCTGCGAGGCGTCCAGGGTGACTGAGGGGCCGGAGCTGCCGGTGTATGAGCCGCTGATCGGCGGCAGGCCGGCGCAGGCGGATGCGAGCAGGGCGAAGAGGAAGAGGGCCGCTGCGGCCATCAGGGCGTATGAGAGGACTTGCAGTGTTTTCATTTTGCGGTGTTCCTTTTTGTGAGTTTAAGCGGCTTGTGTGCGCCGGTAAGCTGATAGTAGTGTTTAAAAAAAACAGGCTGGCGCAGCAGATCGACGGGCGTCATTTCGGAAGCGTTGACGCTTGAGGGCAAAACGCCGCCGGCAATCAAAGCTGCTGCGGCAAGCTCCGAGCAGAAAAACGCGGAGAAATCCTGCACAGCGTATGTTAGCTTGAGGGGAAAATTGTCCAGCAGATCGAGCGCGGAAAGCACAGCCTGCGGCATGTCGTACGGCAAACCGTGCACAGACATGAGAAACTGCACGGCGGCGGGGATGTCCAGCGCCTGGCGTGTATCGTGCGAAAGCTGGAACCAGTACATTTCGCCCTCGTAGTGGCGCAGGCGGGAAGAGAGGCGGTTGCGGGTTACACCGGTTATTATCTGGCCGGTGTCCGGATCCACGGCCTCTTTGACGGACTCCATGATCTCAACGGTGTGGCCGCAATTTCCGCAGACGTCCGAAATGCAGACGATGCCGACGTGGGAAACCTCCGAGCGCGTAGCGAGTTTTACGAAGCGTGAAAACAGAGAGCGGCCGGAAAACGCTATGATGTCTCCCGGCAGCATGTGCCGCCTGATGTTTTTATATTGCTCCGCTCTGATCCGCATGTGTCCGCTCCCGCCGAATGTGCTTCGATGGGGCGAATATACATTTTATTGCGCGCGGGCGCTCCCGCGTGTGCGGACGGTGCGGAGTAATGGACGCAACTGCCGAATGCAGTATCGCCCATTTTGCTAATGTGCTTTTATGCAAACCTTCAAAGATTTATGTTACATGTTTTGGAAGGCCTTCAGCTTGCGGATCTTCGATTATTTTACAGTTACATTGAAAAGGGTTGAAAGGTTTAAGGGCCCGGAAGGCATAACGACAGTAAAGGAAGTGCCATTGCTAAACGCATTGAGCAGTTGTTTTTCTGTGGGAACTTCGGGTCTCCAGGGGAAGCACACGTCAAGAGTGAGTTCTTTTACCAATTCACCGATTCTGAATTTTGTGGTGTAGGTCTGGCCGCTGGAGGCAAGGGTGTCGTGAAATATATCCCCTTCTTTTTTTCCTGTAATCTGTGCAATTACAGTTGGTATTCCGGCTGCCGGTGGTGAAGCAAGAAACAGTGTTTCGTCGACTACCTGGACGACTTTGTATTCGGCAGGTTTCGGGACGATTGACGTAAAAACAAGTTTCGGTCCTTCGGGAGAAAGAAAGTGCTTTTTTATAAGTATGAGGTCGCCCCTGACAACGGCGTGTGTGTTTGTTGCTTGAGCGATGCAGTGGGTTTTAAACTGTTCCGGTGTTATGCGGCGCGGTATGGGGTTTCTAAATGAGTCGGCGGCAATGCGATGCGGTGAGGGTTCCGCAGCCGTGCCAATTGAACTCGTCAATAAAAGTGCTGTGGCAATGTATAATATTTTCATTGATTTGGCTCCTTGTATTGAGGGTAGTCGCGTCTGCGAATTTTGTCGAGGATACGATGCGCCTCGGATGCGGCAATGTCATCCTCCGGACGTTCGATGGCTTCTTTAATTCTGCCGATTAAAGTGACGAACTGTTCTTCTAAACCAATGGCCCTTGCAAAATAATAAGCACTGGTTGTTTCTTTGGCGCAGTATTCCACCTGGCTCAGCAACTGCGTATTCTCTGACATGCGTCTGATAAAGGCCGGGTCTGGACTGCGGGATTTTATTTCATCAATAGCATTATTTGTGTTTGCTCTACATTTTGCCCGCTGCTGATCGGCTTCTGGAAATGCTGCTGAACAAAGTTCCGTAAGACGTTCCGCTTTTGCTGCGGAAAGCCCGGATTTGCCGCTTTTGATGTTGGTGATCTGCTGGCGTGTCACTCCCAGCCTCGCGGCAATTTCTGCCTGAGACCATCCGGTGGACCGTCTCAGGTTCATTATGCGTTCCGATAGGTCCATGATTGTGTGCCTGTTTGTTAGGTAATAACATAGCAAAATAAGGCTCTTTACACAACCAGGAAATATTTTTACTTTTTGTAAAGCAGCGGTTGACAAGTAAACGAAAATTCGATAAATTAAGGGCATCTTAAAGGAGATAGTAAAGTGAATGTTTACATCGTACAGAGGCCGCTTGTTCCGGGAATCACCCGCGATGCCCGGAGGCTTGGTGTGAGTCGGCAGTATCTCAGCCGTGTTTTGCACAACCAGGCGGCGCACGAGGGGACAAGAATTTTGCAAGAGTACCGGGAGCTGAAGCGGCGTGAAGCTGGTGCGGCTTCCGGTTTTTGATTTGTATAAAAAAAGGAGACAGAATGAGCAAAGAATTAAGCAGACGAATTGAAGATTTATGCATTGCAACCGGATGGTCACAGGCAGAACTGGCAAGGCGGATGCACTGTTCAAGGTCGTTGATGAGCAATGTAATCAAGGGAAGGTCACAACTTTCTCATATTAATGTATTGAAGTTGGAAAAGCTGGAAAATGAAAATTTGAATTCAGCAACCGAAATGAAGATGACTAAAGCAATGACAAAGCTGATGCGCGCGAACCGCCTGATGCGGGACGCAGTGCGGGAGCTGGCCGCGGAGAGCGCGGCTCTGCAAACGCGGCTGGACGAGTTTGAGGGCCGTCTGGTGAGCGGGTTGACTGAAATGGTGGTGGCCGAGCATGACGAAGGAGGTGCGGCGTGAGCGAAGTTTTCAGGGCCGAAAACGGCAGGACGTATCGGAAGGTGCCGGGGCGGTGCTGCGAATGCGCCGGGAGCCTTAAACAAGATCTGTGCGGCGAGCTGCCTGACTGCCAGGTGATCATCGGGCCGAAGGGAGAGCCGGTCGAGGCGATGTGG
>CAYOQJ010000063.1:0-24369 GCA_964406095.1 uncultured Lentisphaeraceae bacterium | reverse complement strand
CAACGCCGCAGATGCGGTAAAACTGGCAACCCCTTGCGGTTTGAAATTCAGAAACTTCTTCACCCATTGGGTGAAGCTTATAAAATTAACAAATTCCTTATTAACAATTATTTAACTCAGTTTCTGAATTTCAAATGCCGTAAATAGGTTTAGATGTAATCCACTACCGCCAGCGGATCACCTTTTGCCACATGTGTGCCATGTTCTACAAGAAATTTTACAATTTTGAGCGGTTTGTCCGCCTTGATCTGATTGAACAGCTTCATGGCCTCAACAATGCAGACCGCCTCACCAGGCTTGCAGGTGGCACCTTCGGAGGCTAACTCAGGCTCTCCAGGGGCAGCGGAACGGTAGAAAGTTCCATTCAGGGGTGCATTGATAGTCGGACCGCTGACCGGCACCTCCACCGCGATTGGAGTCGGCGCACTCGCTTCTGATTTGTTTTCAGCCACAGGCGCGAGAGAACTCATGTCCATTTTTGACAGTTCGCCGACACCACCCAAGGCCGCAAAACCCAGCCGACCGGCCAGCGATGCGACCAGCTTGCCGATTTCGACATACCTCTGATCCTCCGCACCAACCGGCTGCGGAGCGGCAGCATCCTGCGGTACGGTATCCTCCGCACTCTTGCACTCCTCAACATCAGCGGGAATCGGATCGCGTTCACCTTCAGGTTTGGCACGCCATTTTAAATAACCTAGGGCAACCTCAGGAAAGATGCAGTATGAGAGAATGTCTTCCTCCTTCTGCACCAGTTTGGCATCGAGCGCGGAAGCCGCGGCCGCCAGGCCCGGTTCGAGCAAATCGGCAGGCCGACACTTGACCACCTTATCCCCATCCAGAATCTTTTTGGCCAGCTTGGGGTCTATTCTGGCCGGTGCGCGTCCGTACAGACCCTTGACATAGTTTCGAGTCTCCTGTGTAACCATCTCATAACGCTTGCCGGCCAGCACATTCAATACCGATTGTATTCCCACTATCTGACTGGTGGGAGTGACCAGCGGCGGATAACCCATGTCCTTACGGGTGCGCGGCAGCTCTTCTAATACTTCAGGCAGCCGGTCAAGAGCATCCTGCTGTTGTAGCTGTGAGCGCAGGTTGGAGATCATACCGCCCGGTATGTGATGCTCGAGAACCCCGGCATCAATCAACTCCATGCGCGTCGAAACCGGCTGACGTTTTTTCTTTAAATCCATAAAGTAGCTGTTGATCTTGGCGAGATGCCTGTGGTTGATTCCGGTGTCATAACCCTCACTCTCGTAGATAGCCACCATAGTCTCGCACGGAGGCTGAGAAGAGTAGCCTGCCATTGTCGAAACAGCGGTGTCAACCGCTCCGGCTCCCGATTTGACAGCCGCGAGATACATCGCGGTAGCCATTCCGCTGGTCATGTGCGAATGAACCTGCACGGGTATCTTCATTGCCTTGGTCAGCGCTACGATCAACTCCTCGGCAGCTCCCGGTGTCAGAATACCGGCCATATCTTTGATACAAAGCGTGTCGATGCCCATCGATTCCTGCTCTTTGGCCAGTTCCACAAATTTCTCAACGGTATGCACCGGACTGAAGGTGTAACTGATCGTACCCTGCGCATGACCTCCATACTTCTTAACCGATTTAATCGCCATTTCCAGATTGCGTGAATCGTTCAACGCATCGAAAATTCGGAATATATCCATCCCGTTTTCACAGGCCAGTGCCACAAACCGTTCAACTACATCATCCGGATAATGCTTGTACCCCAGAATGTTCTGTCCGCGCAACAGCATCTGCAACGGCGTTTTCTTACAGATTGATTTGATCAGACGCAGGCGCTCCCAGGGATTTTCACGCAAAAAACGCAGGCAGACATCAAAGGTCGCGCCGCCCCAACACTCAAGCGAGTAATAACCGGCTTTGTCAACATCTTCGGCAATTGCCAGAATGTCATCGGTGCGTAAACGAGTGGCCCAAAGCGATTGATGAGCGTCGCGCAAAGTTGTATCGGTTATACGAACACTCGGTTTTGTTGAAACCTTAACACGCCGCTCTCTCTGTTTTGTAGTAGTTGCAGTTCTCTTTTTCATAAAATAAAATCCACCTTCCCTATTAAAATTAGATGCCATTATGACATTTTTCGCAAAAATGTCACGCATAAATTTTCATCCCTGTGAAGGCACGTGCATCTGTATTTTCAGCGCAGTTTCGGTTTGTAACCGGACTTTTGATGGTACAGAACTATTTATTCACTCTGCGGCCATCCACCGCCAAGCGCTTTGTAGACACCGATTAGATTACGGGCAATGGTAGCGCGACTGACAACCACCAGTTCCTCGAAAGAGAGCAGGGAACGCTGGGCATCCAGGACGCTGGTGAAATCGGCGAGCCCCTGACGATACTGATCCTGTGATATTTCAACCGCTTCACGTGCGGCGTCCGTCGCTTCACGCAGGGCCTTCAACCGTTGATACTCGTAAACATAGGCACTCAGTTTGTCGCGCAGTTCCGCGGCGGCACTCAGTACGCTCTTTTCATAATCAAAAAATGCCTGATCATAGCGGGCCTTCTGCATCTCAATATTGGCCCGAATTGATCCACCGCTGAAAACCGGCCAGATGATTGTGGGTCCCCATGAATAAAACCGGCTGCTTGGATCGAGAAAATCACCGCTGTTGAGTGCTTCGAGTCCGAGCGATCCGCCCAGAGCGAAGGTTGGATAAAGATCAGCTTCAGCCACACCGATTGACGCGCAGCGTGCTGCTAGGCGTCTTTCCGCAGCACGGATATCCGGACGTTTGCGTAATGCGTCGGCCGGAATGTCAACCAGCGTTTTGAGAGGTGCGGTCAGAATTTTTTCATGATTGGTGTGTTCAAGCGCAAGTTTGCCCGGCATCACACCCACCAATACCGCCAAGGCATTCAAAGCTTCTGTGATACCGCTTTGAAGGGCCGGAATTGAGGCTTTGGTCTGCTCCATGTTGTAGCGGGCCTGTTCAACCGCCAGTCGATCACCGATACCGGCTTCCGCCCTGGATTTTAATATGTCGAGGGTGCCCTCCTGTATATCCAGATTGGAACGGGCCACATCGAGCCGTTTGCGTAGCTCCTGAAAGGTCAGATAGGCATTGGCGGTTTCCGCGGCGACCACCACCCAGACATTTTCATATGTTGCGCAGGCGGCTTCAAAATCGGCCTGAGCAGCTTCGATGGAGCGGCGACGCCGCCCGAAGATATCAATCTCCCAACGGGCGTCAAAACCGGCGCGGTAATTATTGTCTTTTCCAGGCATACCGGCGTTATCGCTACGCCGAAAGCGGTTCCAGGCGCCGTTTACATCAATTTCAGGTAGCAATCCGGCATGGCTGATACCAAGTCTGGCACGTGCTTCACGTAACTGGGAGAGAGCTCCAGCCAACGTAAGGTTGTTGGTCAGGGCCTGTTCAACCAGGATTATAAGTTCAGAATCATCGAAGACTTGCCACCACTGAACCACCTCTCGCATGGTAACAGAGTCACCACTTTGATCCGGTAGATCATCTAGAATTGGCGCACGCCACCTGACACCATCATAATCGGGACCGACAGCTTTACAACCGGCGATAATCAGCAGCACGCCTGCGAATACCAATGTTGTTATTATATATCTTTTCATGCAAAACCTTTTTTTGATCAACGCAATCAAATCCGAGCCAATGCGATTCAGTTCGCTCGCGCTTGCGTTTTCCGGCTAATTAGATTTCATCAATGCTCACCTAGAATCCGCATTCTGATGGCATACATCTTTTCGCGGAAGGTTTGGAACAATGCGTACAATCCCGGCACCAGAACAATACCAAAAACTGTCGCCGCAAGCATGCCGCTCAACACCGTAACACCGATCGATCTTCGGCTCTCGGCTCCAGCGCCGGTAGCATAAACCATTGGCATCACACCTAGTATAAATGTAAATGCGGTCATAAGAACGGCGCGATAACGCTCCCGCGCTCCCTGCAGAGCCGCACCAACGATGGACAGACCATTTTCGCGCTGGGTTTTGGAAAACTCAACAATCAGAATTGCGTTTTTGCCAGCCAATGCCACCAGCAGGATCAACCCCAACTGCGCGTAGATGCTGACCGGCATCATCATCACCACCAAACCGAGCATCGCCCCAAAGGTTGCGACAAACACCGAACTCATAACTGGCAGCGGAATAGTCCAGCTCTCATACTGCGCCACAAGAAACAGATAGCCAAAGATCAGTGCCATTGCCAGCAGAATTCCGGTCTGCCCGGAGGCGCGCTTCTCCTGAAAGCTCAACCCCGACCAAGAGTAACCGTAATCATCCGGCAACGTTTCATCGGCGATACCTTCAATTTTTTTCATCAATTCACCGGAGCTTGATCCGGGCATAAGCATGACAGTGATGCCAGCATTGGGAAAGAGGTTGTAACGTGAAACAGTACGGGGGCCGAAGATGGGTTCAATTGTAACCAAAGAACCGATCGGCACCATATCGTTATTGATGCTTTTGACATAAAGTTTGAGAATATCATTCCGGTCATTACGCGCATTCCATTCAGCCTGAATAATCACCTGATTAACCTGTGTACCCACATTGACATCATTAACGTACCGTGAACCAAGGTAGCTCTGCAATGTACTGAAGATCGCACTGACCGGCACATCCAGCAATTCAGCTTTGACCCGGTCGACATTCACACGCAGTGAGGGTGTTTGCGCATTGTAGCCGCTGAAGGCAGTCAAAACCTCGGGCAGAGCATTGATCTTCTCAAGCATCTTGTTCAACTCACCCTCAAGGCGGATTGGATCGGGATCGGCAAGCGACTGCAACTTGAAATCTAATCCGTTACTGAACCCCAGACCGGGAATAGCCGGCACCAGAAAAGAGTTGATTACGGCATCTGCAACAGTTGAAAATTTTTCACGGCAGCGTCCCATAATCGCATTGACATGTAAATCCGGCGACTCGCGCTCACTCCAGTGATCCAGCCCGATAATCAATAGAGCGCAGTTCTCAGCTCGTCCACTGATCATCGCAAAACCGGTGATACCAAGCACAAATTTGATGCCTTCATCATTTCGGATCAGACTGGATGCCTTTTCCACCAAAGCCTCAGTCCGGATTTTAGAGGCTCCCTCCGGCAAACGCACATCGGCAAAAATAACGCCCTGATCCTCTTCAGGCAGAAAGGTGGTCGGCATCATGCTAAACATCTTCCATGTCAGCAAGGCGAAAACCAACAGAAAGAGCGCAGATAGGCCGATGCGTCGTGCAAGAAAACCGCAAATACGGACATACCCGTTACGGCAGCGGTTCAGTCCCCAGTTGAAAACCGCAAAGGGACCGCGTTTGTGCGGTTTGGGTTTGCCCAGCACCGTGGCACAAAGAGCCGGACTGAGAGTCAGCGCGTTGACAGTGGAGAAACATATCGCCGCTGACATCGTCACTGCGAACTGCTGATATATCTGACCGGTGATACCGGGAATAAAACCGACCGGAACAAAGATGGCGAGCAGTACCAGCGTGGTGGCGATGACGGCGCCGGTGACCTCATTCATTGTGCGAGTCGTGGCTGCTTTGCGTCCCATTCCCTCTTCAGTCATCAGATACAGAACACGCTCAACCACTACAATGGCATCATCCACAATCGAACCGATCGCCAATACAAGACCGAAAAGAGTAAGCGTGTTGATACTGTAACCAAGGGCATACAGCACCGCAAAGGTGGCCAAAATGGACACTGGAATTGTCAAAGCCGGTATAAGTGTGGCACGCCAATCCTGCAGAAAAAGATAGCAAACTATCACAACCAGGATAAATGTTAAAAGCAGTGTCGTGGCAATCTCTTTGATTGACGCCCGTACAACTTCGGTTGCATCGTAGGATGTGAAGAGTGACATATCACGCGGCAGCCGTCTACGAATTGCGGCCAATACCTCCTGCAGACGATCCATTGTGTCAATCGCGTTGGTTCCAGGTGTCTGACTCAACGCGATTGAAACCGCCTCGGCTCCATCGTAGTTGCCGCTGTAACCATAGTTGGACTCGCCGAATTCAATCTTTCCAATATCTTTAAGCAACAGAACGCCGCCGGTCTGCTCATCGGTGCGAACAACAAGATCGCCAAAATCATCGGGGTGATTTAGTCGTCCGGTGGCCTGCAACGCAAAGAAACGCTGCGCCGTTTCGTCGGTCGGCGCCGCCCCCACTTTGCCAACCGCCGCCTGCAGATTCTGTGCGCGAATCGCCGCTATGATGTCATCCGTACTCAGCCCCAGCGCTGCCATTCGTTCGGCATCTAGCCAGACACGCATGCTGAGTTTGGGGCCGTAGATGTCGACACCACCCACACCATGAACGCGCTTGGTCTCATTCTGGACATAATCATAGGCGAAATTGCTCATCTCCAGATTATCGCGGGTGTTGCCGGGCGAATGTATATTCAGAAAACCCAGCATACTCGAAGAGCGGGTTTCTACCGTAATCCCCTGATCATTGATCTCCTCAGGCAAACGCGGCAAAACCTGCTGCAGACGATTCTGTACCTTAACCATATCCATGTCGCGGTCTGAACCAACCTCAAAGGTCACCGTCAGATTATAGTTGCCGGAATCGTCACTGGTGGATGACATATAAAGCATATCGTCCACACCGTTGATTTCGTCCTCAAGCGGAATTGCAACGGTTTTAGCTACTTCCTGCGCATTAGCACCCGGATAACGGGTGCGTACCTGAATTTCCGGCGGCATCACTTCAGGATACTGAGTTATCGGAAGATTCTTAATTGCCAATGCACCAGCCAGCGACAGCACCACCGAAATAACCATTGCGAAACGGGGGCGTTCAATAAATACCCTGGAAATCATATTTCGGCTGCTCCTCTGGTCGTCATGGAATCATCAGCGTCACTCGCGGCGGCGTTTTTCGGCAACGTATCAACCCTCACGCTAATGCCATCTGACAGGTTCAATAATCCTTCCACCACCACCTGCTCTCCATCCTTGACCCCCTCGAGCAGCTCCACGAAACCATTAGCCATATCACCGGTTCTAACCTTGCGACGGGCGACTTTAAGGTTTTTGCCAAGCACATAAACGAAATCACCATCGGCGGTTGTCTGCAGTGCGCTCTGGGAAACCACCGGATGGGCAACGGGACTCTTAACGTCTATCATGACTGTAACATAACTGTTGGGAATCAGCAATCCGTCACGATTGCTGAAACGGATACGGATCGGCAGAGTTGCAGTCTGAGACGACATCTCGTTATTTTCAAAATCAGGCTCACCAATTCTGTCAGAAACAACACCGGTCGGCAATCTGAGACGCAGACGCATCACATTCTGCCAGCGCTCATCGACAATCTTGTCACGCCATTCAAAATACTCGCGGTCTGTCATCGAAAAAACCACCCGAATCGGATCAATCTGTACAATTCGTACCAGAGTTCCGATTGAAGGCGCGACATAATCGCCCACAGTGGCGACGGCACGTCCTGTTTTACCGGCGATCGGCGCGTGTATACGGCAGTGTTTCAAATCGATCTCAGCCAGCCTTAAACTGGCCCGAGCTTGCACTACTTTGGCGTTTCCAGCAGCCACATCACTTTCAGCCTTGTCCATATCAGCTTGCGTTATACCACGTGCATCGGAAGCATTCAATCGCTTGAGGTAGCGTTCGGCACGCTCAAGCTCTGCTTCGGCCTGAGCCAGTTCAGCCTTGCGCAGCGCGACTACTGCCTCGTAGGGTTCGGGATCAATCTCAAAAAGCAAATCACCTTCTTTGACCCAGGCCCCCTCTTCAAAATTGACTTTGGTTACATAACCGGAGATACGCGCACCAAGGTCGACATCTCTGATCGGTTCAACCCGTCCGATAAAATCCACCGGTGGATTGAGTGATGCAACTCTGGCTGGTTCGACCTTCACCAGCGGGTCGCCGGGTGCCGTCGGCAGCATTCCCTCAGGTATGCCGCCAACACGTTCGGGCAGCATGCCCTTGACAATCCAGCCTATTATGAAGGCGCAAACTGCGGTTAAAAGAACACCGAGACCTTTGGCAATCGGATGCTCCTTGCATTTTTTTTGATCTTCACTATCTGACTTTTTTGTCATATACCATTCATTCCTTGTTTCAAAGTTCTTCTATTGCACTTTATCTTAAATTCAATCTGGATGTGATCGGCTCAATTTCCAAAATCCACCTTCAATCGGCACAAATATTACACTCAATCGAATCCATTAAAAAGTCTAGCACCGCGTCTACCTCATAATCCATATCATCAACCCCCAATTGACAATGCAGTATTCCAATCCAAGTCAGTACGATCGTGTGGGCAACATTCATAATGTCCACCCCGGAACGTAGCGCTCCACGTTCCTGCATCACGCGCAAAGCGGCGGCGATCACATTGATCAGCGAGTTGTCCAGTTTCTTGAATTGCGCACCGACACCCCTCAACGCCGGACGCGACCAGTCCAGACCGAGCAACATTCTGATATGCTTGCGGTTGGTCGGCACCTTGACCACCCGGTTCATCCACTCTTTAAGACCCGCACGTAACTCAATCAGATTATCCGGTTGCGAATTTATGATGCGCTGTTTGCCGGTAGCTTCATCGATGATATATACAATCAGCTGCTTCAATAGCTCCGGTTTGTTGCTGAAATGCCAGTAAACTGCACCTTTGCTCAGATTGATTCTTTTAGCAATATTCTCAAAGGTAGCTTTGTCGTAGCCTTTCTTTGAAAAAATATCTAAAGCTGCCTTTAATATCCGGCGACGTGTTTTTTCAGCGTCCTCTTTAGTTCTGCGAGCCATTCAAAAACTCCAATCAATTAAAAGGCGCACATTATACATACCTTCCGGTAGGTATGTAAACAGAAAAATGTTTGTGCCGAAAAAAAAGCGAAGTCGTCACCACTTGGCTACTCTGTGGCAAGTAGAATTTCACCCTGAAACGGCATCATTCAGTGATTTTCTCTGATTCAAATTGCAGAGCCAGGGCTGAAAATTTGGCTGAGGCCAGATTTTCCGGTTTTTGTGAGGAAACGATTACCCCTGCTGAATTGACTCTGCCGAGATCTGCCTCACAGGCAGCGAATTCATGCCATTGATTGCCATCATGCGATGTGAAGGCGGAGAAATTGCGCCCTATTCGCTGGATTTTTAAAAAGATCGGCACTTTTAGCCCCTCTCTTGCACACCGGATCATCACGTTAGACCCATCTCGTCTGCGGTGCTGCAGACAGAGGCGACCATCACCCAGAAAAGCGAATAACAACGCCGATCTGTCCTCACTGCGTTGATTTTTCACCATCACTCCGCTGATATCGTATTCGTTGTTGGCGGCGATCTCCAGCACCTGTACCGAAAGCGCGTAATTTTTCTCGCACTCCATCTTGTGAAATCGATAATTTTCTCTACCCTGCCACATATCCGCACCCCGACACTGCAAAATAATGATATCGCCGGACTGCATGGTGCTGGCACGTTGCTTAAAATCACCCACGGTTACACTGCTCCAGTCATAGAGTTGCCGCGCTTTGCGTTCTCCAGTGCGTGTTTTTACATCCTTGATGATCTCCGCAATCCACTTTCCGAGATCATCATGTATCCAATCTCGGGTTTTCTGGAACGCATTTTGATGCAGGGCAACACCCATTAAGGCGATCAGGATCACAGACAGCAGTGAAGCTCTTAAGGTCGAAGAGTGCCAATCTTTCCAGAATCTCCAGTCGCGCACTTGCTCGTCGCCCACCGGAGGAGCAGTCGGCGTATTGTCGCCGACGGCAAGTGGATGATCGAGTTTATGCAGAACATCTCTGATTTCATCCGCTATCCGATCGCTGTTCGAATAGCGGTTCTGCGGTTCACGTTCGAGCATACGCATGATTATTGCGCAGGTGGCATCGGAGACATCAGGCGCGTAGTTACGCAGTGGTATCGGATCACTGCTCAAGCGTGCTTTCAAAATCTTCTCCGGCGTATCACCATCAAATGGCAGGCGGCCACTGATCAGAAAATAGAGGGTGCCTCCAAGGCTGTAGATGTCGGTACGATGGCTATCGGTATTTCCTCTCAGGATTTCTGGTGCCAGATAGTGCGGAGTGCCAACAAGGTTGCCGTGTCCATCGTGGCGCATCATGCCCGAGAGGCCAAAATCGACCAGTTTGGCGTTATCATCCCGATCCAGAACGATATTGGCCGGTTTGATATCACCGTGAACCAAACCCTCGCGGTGCAGCGCAGACAATCCTTCCGCCACATCCAATGCCATGCGCAGAACACACCGCTCATCAAGGGGGCCTTCCTTTTCAAGTCGGGCATGAAAATCCAGGCCGGATACGAGCTCCATCACTAAATAGGGATTGCCGTTGGAAAAATTGAGTGCATAAACCTGGGCCACCCGCGGGTGATTCAACTTGCCAGCGGCACACGCTTCGCGGCGGAGACGTTCGCGCTGGGCGGGATCATCCGCCAGAGAGGTGCGCACTATTTTGATAGCTACTTCACGGTCAAGTGACTGATCCGTGGCTTTGAAGATGGCGCCCATCTCCCCCTCACCGATGTGGGCATTAAGAACGAAGTTGTCAATCCGGCCCGCAACCATAATCATACCGCCACACTGCGGACACTGCGACATACTGAGAGGTTCTTTGTCCTGCAAACTCACCAACCCGTTGCAAAGCACACAGCGCTGTTTCACAACCCGCTCGAAGGTCATGCCGGTATTGCGACTGCCATCGTTTTCAGCATTTACGGTTTCTGAAGCACACTCCGTTACCGCTTTCGACTTTTCACCATCAACAACCCGTAGATTGACACTATGAGAACTCATATTCACACTGCGATTGTATCAGTTAAAATACGACCGTGAAATTATTTTTTGTCAGCGTCCGCAAATAGTAATATGTCAACTTTTCTTGATCCCCTGCGTCGCTGCTCGGCAGAACCTGGAGAAAGAGGGACAGACCGGTTCCTTGATGTTTGTTTGCGTAGCCGACTGCTTGCGGCACTGTCTGTCCGCTATCATTCATCTCTGACATTAAAACCAGAGGTGTCACTCTCAGTATCCGTGCGGTTGCCGAAACGGGTCAGCTCCTCATCGAAATCCAAGCGTACCTCGCCGGTCGGTCCGTTACGGTGTTTAGCCACATCCACAATTGCGAGTCGCAGGTCATCATGCTCTTCATCCTTGGGCGCTTTGCACGGACGACGCAACAACAGAACTACATCGGCATCCTGCTCTATCGCGCCGGAATCGCGCAGATCGGAAAGCTTGGGTTTCTGGGTTTTATCGCCGCGCTGCTCGGGATTACGACTCAACTGGCTAAGTACGATCACCGGTATATTCAGCTCTTTGGCCATAGCTTTGATCTGTCCTGATATCTGCGAAGTCTCAATCTGACGACCCTGACGGGCAAATTCACGATAGTGGCAAAGCTGCAGATAGTCAATCACTAGCAACTCGATTTTATACCGCTTTTTCATGCGCCGCGCCCGGGCACGCATATCCATCACATCCAAACCGCCAGTGTCATCAACAAAAATCGGAGCATCCTTGAGCTCACCGGCGGTGCGGGTCAGAGCGGTATTGACCTTTTTACGGTTTAGCATACCCTGATCGATCTTAAAAGCGGGCACCCCGGCCATACCGCACAACATGCGTAATGCCAGTGATTCGGTTGACATCTCCAAAGAAAAGACTCCGACCGGATGTCGGCGGTTGTGATCGGCTTTCATCGGCTGTCCATAAATATTTTTTCCAGAGGAAACACACTCTACTATATTCATGGCCAGCGAAGTTTTGCCCATAGAGGGACGTGCCGCCAGAACAATCATTTCACCGTTGCGCAAACCTTTGAGTTTCCTGTCAAGGTTCATTAAACCGCAGGGCAGCCCGGCTACACCTCCGGCACCCAGAGCGAAAAGGCGATCAACATAATTGACCGTATTGTTGATAGCCTGCGGCCAGTTGATAGTGGAACCATCCTTGTGATCGGCGATGCTGAGAAACTTCTGTTCGATTTCGCCCAGCAGCAGATCGGCACTGGTTGATTCACGATAGCAGTCGGCCTCGGCCTCACGCGCATAGCGGATGATGGTACGCAGCAGATGTTTCTGGCGCACAATGCCTACGTAATACTCTGAGTGTGCGGCGGTCGGTGTCTGATCAATCAGCGACTGAATATAACTGACACCACCGCAGTCATCGAGGATATTCATAGTGCGCAATTTTTCACAGACAGTCAGGGTATCGATCGTAAGCGAAGCATGCGACATGCTTCTGAGTGTTTCATAAATCAGTTGGTTGCGCTTTTCATAGAAACTTTCCGCCGTGAGCGCATTCTGCTCGCAAATATCCATCACGCGCTGACTATCAAGCAGGATGGAACCAAGCACCCCGCTTTCTGCCTCTTTGCTGGATGGTGGCGCACGCAAAGCACTTTTGATGTTTTCAATCTCCTGAGACATTTAAAACTCCTTTTTTCGCTTCTCAGTAATTCATCCAAGACGGGCGCGGTTACGTGCCCTTCTAATGATCACGAACCGCAAAGCAATAGGCGTTGCGGAACATCCGCATCCAGGGTCCGGCTTCGGCGGTGAACATCTCCTGAGGTCTATAAGAGAGTTGCACAGCCCGGAATCCGCGTTCAGGATGAGGCATCATGACTGTGACACGCCCATCAACAGTAGTGAACCCGGTCAGTCCATGCGCTGAACCGTTGGGATTCCAGGGATAGCGTTCCGTGGCCGTGCCACGATTATCAGTGAAGCGCAGCACCGGCAGAGCACCACACTCTGCCTCAGCAGAGTCAAACTGCACGCGCCCCTCACCATGCGCCACCGCCACGGGTATACGCGACCCCTGCATCTCTTTAAGCAGGATCGAGGGCGAATCCAGAACCTCAACTGTGGCAAAACGTGCTTCAAACTGCTGTGACGTATTGCGGACAAAGCGTGGCCAATGTTCCGCGCCCGGAACAATATCCTTCAGCTGGGCGACCATCTGACAACCATTACAGACACCAAGGGTGAAGGTATCCGGACGCTCAAAAAAGCATTTGAACATTTTGGCCAATGTTGAATTGTAAAGAATGTTACGCGCCCATCCCGATCCGGCCCCCAGAACATCACCATAGGAAAATCCGCCGCAGGCCACCAGCCCATTGAAATCCGCCAGATCGGCCGAACCGTGCAAAAGATCGGTCATGTGAACATCAACCGCATCAAAACCGGCCAGTGTAAAAGCCGCTGCCATTTCAACGTGACCGTTGACCCCCTGTTCGCGTAGCACAGCTATACGCGGAGGCGAACTGACCACGATATCCATCAGTTGAACTTCCTGATCAGGTTGATAGGTTAGTTTAAACTGCAGACCAGGATCATGCTCATCGCGACCGTTTTCATACTCCTGCAACGCACACGCAGGGTTGTCTCGCAATGTCTGCATGCGATGGCTCAATGCCGACCACTGTTTCCGCAGCCAGGCAATATCGGTTTTAATCACTTTGACGCCATCCACTGCAACTGAAAAATCACGGTTGTCGAGAACCGTGCCAATCTTGTGAACCAACCCTGCCGCTATGTCGTGCTCCGCCAGCAATTCGAGTACCGTTTCCACCTGATTTTCCGCCACCTGCAGAACCGCACCGAGTTCCTCATTGAACAGGGCGGCCAGCACATCACAACCGGGCAGAGTGACCTCTACACCGCGCCCGGAGCTGACTGCCATCTCCGCAAGTGTTGTCACAACTCCGCCATCCGAGCGGTCATGATAAGCCATTAAAAGTTCACGAGCGACCAGCGACTGAACAGCTTCGAAAAAGGATCTGAGTAAAGCAGCATCCTGTATGTCCGCGCTGCGGTTGCCGACCTGATTGTAAACCTGGGCAAGCGCACTGGCTCCCAGTCGATTGATTCCACGACCAATATCTATCAGCAGCAGCTGTGAACTTCCCGGCTTGAAATCAGGGGTCACACTTCTGCGAACATCACGTACCGGCGCGAAGGCACTGATAATCAAAGAGAGCGGCGCACGCTGTTTATGCTCCTCGCCACGGCTATCATGCCAGAGCGTGCGCATGGAGAGAGAGTCCTTACCGACCGGCACCGCAATTCCAAGGTCGGGGCAGAACTCTATGCCGACGGTTCTGACTGTATCGAAAAGCCGGGCGTCTTCACCTTCCTCACCACAGGCACACATCCAGTTGGCCGAGAGTTTTATCTCTCCGATCGCTCCGATGTCGTTGGCGGCAATGTTGGTCAGAGCTTCACCGATCGCCATACGGGCCGAAGCCGGGCCGTTGATCAGCGCAACCGGTGTGCGTTCACCCGCTGCCATGGCTTCGCCACTATAACATTTGTAACCGGAGATGGTGACGGCTGAATCAGCCACGGGAAGCTGATACGGACCGCACATCTGATCGCGATAAACCAATCCGGTAACCGTGCGGTCGGTGATAGTGATCAGAAAGGTTTTGTCTGCCACGGCAGGCAACCGCAACACTCTTTCGAGAGCTTCCATCGGGGTTACCGAATTGAAGGCAAGGTTAGGCGGCATAGAGTCGAAGTGCTTGACATCGCGCGTCATTCTGGGTGGTTTGCCCAACAATACACGAATATCTATGTCGATCGGATTGTCGCCAAAGTGGGAATCGGTGAGGATCAGACGCTGGTCATCGCGGGCGGTGCCGATAAAAGCCACCGGGCAGCGTTCACGTCGGCAGATATTTTCAAAGAGTTCACGTGTGTGCGGAGCGATTGCCAGCACATAGCGCTCCTGCGCCTCGCAACACCAGATTTCCATGGGAGTCATGGAGCTCTCTTCATTATGCACGGCGCGCAACGCAAATTCAGCACCGGTCTCCTGAACCAGCTCAGGACAACCGTTGGAGAGTCCACCGGCACCGATATCGTGAATGCTGATAATCGGATTTTCAGTACCAAGTGCCACACAGGCATCAATCACCTCCTGACAACGTCGTTCAATCTCAGCATTACCACGCTGCACGGAATCAAAATCCAGCTTCTCGGCATTGCGGCCGGTATCCATGGATGAGGCCGCTCCGCCACCCAGACCAATGCGCATAGCGGGACCGCCGATCTGAGCAATCAGAGAGCCCGGTTTGACAGCTTTTTTGTAGACCTGCCCTCGATATATGCTGCCCATTCCACCGGCTAGCATAATCGGCTTGTGATATCCGATGTAGCAGTCACAGACCAGCTCTTCATATGTACGGAAGAAGCCGCAGAGCTGCGGTCTGCCGAACTCATTGCCAAACGAAGCCCCGCCAATCGGTCCTTCCAGCATAATATCCAGCGGTGAAGCCAGTCGCCCGGGAAACTCGGCATAATCCTTCTCCCAGGGCATAATAAAACCGGGTATCTTCAAATCAGAGACCATAAAACCGGAGATGCCGGCCTTGGTCTTGGAACCGGTTCCGGTCGCCGCCTCATCACGGATTTCTCCACCTACGCCGGTCGCGGCACCGGGAAAAGGCGAGATCGCGGTGGGATGATTGTGGGTCTCCACCTTCATCAGCAGATCGACCTGCTCCTGCGCAAAACTGTAAACTCTCTCGCTTCCTTTAATTGCAAAACCTTCAAAGCTGAAGCCTTCAACAACACCGGAGTTATCGGCATACGCCACCAGTGTACCCTCAGGATGTAGCCGATGGGTGTTCTTTATCATTTGAAACAACGACATCTGCTGAACTTCACCATCCACAATCCAGTCGGCATTGAAAATTTTGTGTCGACAGTGCTCAGAGTTAACCTGTGCGAACATCACCAATTCGGTATCGGTAGGATTACGTACGGCACGGGTGTAATTCGCGAAAAGATACTCGATCTCATCCTCACTCAGCGCAAGACCCATATCCACATTGGCCTGCATCAGCGCGTCAATACCCAACTCCAGAAGATCAAAAACCTTTCCGGGAGCAGGTTGACGGTGCTCAAAAATGTCATCCAGGGAGGTGTAAAGCCCCTCGGTCATGCGATCGTGCAGGACATGACGGGCCGCCGTCAGATCGTTCAAAGAGAGCTCACAACCACCCTGACATATCAACACCTGCACTGCCCGCTCGACCCGTTTGATGTCAACGATAGCGCAATTCTTGAAAATATCGGTGGCCTTGGATGACCAAGGGGAGATTGTGCCTTTGCGCGGTGCAATATAAAATCCTCCAGCGAGTCCCCCGCCGACAACGGCGTCCAGCAGTGTGCAAGCTCTTTCAATTGTGGCTGCATTAGGTTCGGCATCGGTTTCAAGAAGATAGATGTAGCGGGATTCGATTGTGATATTACGCGATTCGTTCAGAGCCTCACCAAGAGCTTTGATTAACGCTTCCAATCTGAACTCTGAAAATACGGTTGTACCCTGTAAAACAAACGGTTTCATTGATTTTGATTCCTCTACCCTTATAAACTGTTTCCTGCGCGACTATTTCTCCAAAAAATCGGCTAGCCGTATGCTAATACTCGGTTCGCAAGGCCGAATTGTTCCTGATGTCATCACTCAACATGGTATTCAGACGCAGACCCACAAGCCCTGGCCTGCCATCATCACCTACCGGAGCACCATCAAAACTGCGCACACAAACCACATTGAGTGTTGTGCCCACAACCAGCAGTTCACAGGCACTGCGTACTTCAGCGAGAGTGATATCACCGAAACCCACAAATCTCAAAATCCGTTCTTTCACCAGTTGCTCAGCCAGTTCCATAACACGCTGCATGGTTGTGCCATCCAGTACCTTCTTCATACGCGGAAAGAGCAAGTCACCTGAGCGGGTTATAATACCGAAATTTTCTGTCGCACCCTCGGTCATAAAACCTTCCGAATCAAATCCGACCACAAAATCCACTCCCCAATCAACCGCCTCTTTTTTCATCATTACATTCGGCAAATAGTTGCAGTTTTTGACCGTAGCAAATCTGGCCGGTTTAACCGGAATACAGCTACGACGCACATCGGCGCCCTCCGGCTTACGTTGCATAAAAGGGATGCCAGACGCATAAACCATAATATAAAGAGCCGGCGTAGGCGACTCGTATGGACTGACACCAAATGATCCGGGGCCACGTGCCAGAATGATACGCGCGGTGCAGTCGGAGCGGTCGGCCACACGTAGCGTTTCCAGCGTCAGCGTTCTGATCTCATCAAGACCGCCTGGCCAACTCAAAGCGATAGCGGCGGCGGAACGCTGCAGACGCAGTAGATGAGGTTCAAGATTGTAGGCGCCGCGAGCAACGCATTTGAAGGTATCAAACACGCCGTCACCACGATGCACCAGATGATCGTCGATCGGCACTTGCATCAACACGGGGTCTGTGACAACACCACCCAGTACGCTGGAGTACATGGCATAATATTTTTGATGCCACTCATTCCGCATCCGTTCAAGAGCATCAAGGTAATCGACAGCTGTGATTATTTTCATTTTTCTACCAGCTCAAAATTGTCTTCCAATGTTAAAATAGAAGCTAACACTCCGCTTTTCCACCGAGATCACTCCCCATACCAGCGCAGATCGGATGAGAGGCAATTGCCATTGTCAGCGCCGTTGTGCGGCCTTGCGCTGTTTGTAATACTCCAGAGTATCTTTATAACGCTGATTGTCGGGCTGTGCCTGCACGGCGATCCGACTGAGCCTGACCGCCTCGTCCAGATTACGGTCACCATACAGTACAGCACAGTTGAAAGCCGCCTGGGCACGGCAATTTCTGTCTTTGAGCGCCACTTCAAGAGAGTCGATCGCACCAGGCACATCGCCTTGTTCAGCCAGAGCCAATCCAAGATTGAGATTGACCGCACCATCATCCGGTTCGACTTTGCGTGCCCGCCGCAGCAAATCGACTGCCTTTCCGAGATGACCCTGACGGGAAGCGAGAACTGCCGCATTGACATAGGAAATTATCACATCGGGACGCAGTCTGATCGCAGTCTTATAGGCCTTCATCGCACCGGATGGATCATTACGGTCAATCAGATAATTGCCCTTGTTGTAGTAGTTGGACCAGGCGTCGGGCATTGAGCTGAACATATCCATAACCTCGCGTTCGACTTTTTTGATCAAATCCTGCGTTGGCTGATCCAAACGCTGCCAGGGATAGCGTGAGAGCGATGTCGCCGCACGCACACGCACCAACCGCAGATCATCCTTCAAACACTCCAATAGAGTTTGAACGCTTTCAAATTGTTGGATGTCCTGCGACAACGCCGCAGCAGCGGAACCCCGCACCAGCGGACGAGCATGTTTGGTCAGTTTCCGGACAGTTGGAGCCCAGGCTTTGGTATCAGGATTCAACTGAATGAGCCGAATTAAAGAGGCCACAAAAATCCATTCGGAAGAGGGATCGGAGATGAACTCAAGTATCTCGGGCAGCTTTTCCCATTCGGCGGCACGTGCCGCCTCGATCAGCGAGCCTTCGTAGACAATCCTTTTCTGCCATTTGCTCTGCGGGAACCATCTGTTCACAAAACCAGCCGCCCACTCTTCATTTTGATCCGTATGACAGATAATGCAGGCGGAATCGCCTCCGAAACGTCCGGAAGCATCCGGACAGGGAGGACGGAACGAGTGGTCGCTGCGCCGCATCAGAGCAAACTTGGTCATCGGCATATGACAGGAGATGCACATTCCGGTTTTGCCGTCAGAGGGATGCCGCGAATGCTGAGAGATGTTTTTCACTCGTTCGGCATGACACTTGGCACAGGCGTCGTTGTGGTTCTCATGGGCGAAACGGTAACGTCCGCTGGAGGTGTGACAGTGTACACAATCCAGTTTGCCGGCATTGACGCAGGGGTTCATCGACCAAAGTGTAAAGGTGTAGTTCTCACCGAGATCACGACCTTCACAACTGAAATCGAGATTCTCAAAACAGATAAGATCATAGTGATCAAAGAAATTATCCCCAGGAATATAGGCATCGGTGAGCGGTGAAAACTTGGCATGACAGGTTGAACAGGCGTGGTTTGACTGCTCAAGGGTGTAATCATCCCAACTGGAAAGCATCAGATTTTCCGGGGTCGTGCCATTTTTTGCGGCCTCGCGAAAAACGCGGTTGTGCTCCGTGCCCGGGCCGTGACATGACTCGCAGCTGATGCCAGGCTCACGCCACTCGGTTTTGTATGTGTCGGTTTCAATATCATAATTTTTGGATATCTGGCTGACATGACAGTCGTAACAGGATGTGTTGAAGGTCAGCATCGGATCACGCCACGAGAGCGGCTCGTCACCATCTATCAGAAAATGCCGCATCATACTTGTGGTCGTATCGTACCAGTAATCGTCATTGGTCTCATAGGCGAGCGGCATCACCTGCAATTTACCCCGTTCCAGGGGCGTCAGAAAATAATAAAGATTTTTACCGCCCATGGCATGTGCGAATTTAAGCTCGGTGACCTTTCCGGAATCGGATTTCTCATACATGATCATCTTTTGCAGATCAACGGTGTAAACTCTCTCTTTTATTCTAAAAGGTTTGTCAAGCGGTGTAAGATTTTTATCTATAAATTCACGTGTCACCGGTTGCATGGCCTGGCCGTGAAAGGATGTGTCCCACTTTTCATAAAATACCGCGTGGCACTCGCGACAAGACTCCGAACCGGCATATTCGGGCTGCGGGTCGCCTTGCTCCGAACGCGAGCAACCGTTTGTCAAAACAGCAAATAGGGCAGTAAAGCCGCCCAACAAGCATAAAAAAACACAGAATGCCAGACAGTTTAATTTATTCTGATTCTTCATAACTAAAACCTCTGATGCACCCCCTCTGGCGCATGCAAGAAAATCCTGTTGCATTTCATACCGAGATATCCTATTCTACCAGCCTTTTCAACGGGGCGTTGCACAGCCTGGTAGTGCGCCAGCTTTGGGAGCTGGATGTCGGGGGTTCAAATCCCTCCGCCCCGACCATTTCTTAAGCCCATATCCATGATTTTACTCACTGAATAAGGGCTTTTTTCGTCTATGTCCGGATGACGCTCCAAAAACGGTAAATTGCGTGACTCAGCGCGACGAAAGCCAAACCGGAGCCAAACCTTTTCCCCTACGACCTGAATTTTTATAAAATCCGTTTTGCCGTTCTTTGTAGATACACTGGCATCCTCTAGGAATATTAGAGTTATTTCACATCTTACCGACGGCACCTATTATGTGAGGGGCAGGGTCAAAATGTCAACCCCGCAATGGCGCATAATTTTTAATGAAAAATTAAAATTAAGCTTTTAGCGATTATTCCATTCCTCTAAATAATGCCTGTCACTAATTATTTTATCGGTTATTCTTGTTAGAATTAGGGTAATTAATCAATGGAGGTCGTCATGATTATGAAAATTAGGTTGCTGTCTGTTGTTATTATATTAGGTATGGTTTGTGTCAGCATGGCAGAGTTGGTCAAACCACAGGGTGCGATTGCAGGTTCATGGTATGATTCCGGCTCCGCCGGCAAGGAAACACAAAGAGCTCCCACCCACATGATCGACGGCACCGGGCTGGTTTTTACCGGA
Source organism: uncultured Lentisphaeraceae bacterium (assembly GCA_964406095.1). Lineage (GTDB taxonomy): Bacteria > Verrucomicrobiota > Kiritimatiellia > RFP12 > UBA1067 > M55B167. The sequence continues at coordinate 3,869 of CAYOQJ010000063.1, read as the reverse complement.
GCGATCGGCGAAGAACATGATTACACAAAATATCAGATAGCACCCTGCATAAATGAACATGGAGTGTATACCTGTTGGACAGGTTATGCCGCTGATAAAAATATAGACAAACTATGGGCTATTATTGATTTAGGCCAGATATATGAGCTTGATGCGATCAACATTTTTAATTTTAATCCACTGCTGAACGGAGTTAATACCGACCGTGAGACACAATCACTGGATATCTGGGTTCGAGAGGATAGTGGTTTTTCCAACAGCAATCTTGACGGAGTGCAGTTCAGCACAAATGGGTGGACTCTCCTGACAATTAACAACAATATGACCCTGACCCAATACAGCGGAGGCTCAAATGAAAGTGCCGCTGGTGTTCTATCCGGTTTACAAGGCATCAAAGGACGCTATGTCGCGCTGGATATCAACAGCAGTTACGGCAATGCGATATATTCGCTGATAGACGAGGTGCAGGTCTTCGGCAGCTTATCTATCTCTGAATCTCAGTTGCTCAATCCGGTAAACGCCTACTCAAATTTTGAAGCTGGTGATCGTCGTGAAGCAATTAATCTGATAAACGGCTCGGGGCTACTTTTTACCGGTGCCCCGGGAGAAGAGGGTGATTACACTAAGTATGAATATGATTTTTGCTTCGACACTTACGGCTATGACACCGAATGGTTTGGACTAAGAATAGAAACAACTACCACGCCGGATGACATGTGGGTGATTATCGACCTTGGCGCTGTTTGTGAACTTAATGCGCTCAACATTTTCAACTTCAACCCTCCAGTCAGCTCTACCGCGGTTCGCGGTGCTAAAGATATTGATTTGTGGGTTCGTGAAGATATGGATTTTAACAATACCCGCACCAACGGAGTGCCGTTCAACACAAACGGCTGGACACTGGTGACGGTTAATTCCGATCTAAGACTCTACCAGAATCCCGGAGGAACAACCCAGCAGGTATCGAATGTTATAGCTCTGAATGGCATTAACGCCCGTATGGTAGCCATTGATGTCAACAGTAGTTATGCTTACGCTAGCGGTGTCGGTCTGGGCGAGGTTCAGCTCTACGGCAGTTTAAATCTCACCAATTCTGTCCGGGTAGTTCCCACCAGCGCAATTGCCTACGATGAACTTGTATTTAACGAACAGCCGACAACGCGCGGCGCAATTAACACGATCAACGGCACCGGTCTTGACTTTATCGGCGAGCCTGGTCAGGAGGGCGATTACTCCAAATATCAATATCTGCCGGGCTTGGGAATTTTTGGTGAAAATCACGCCTGGTCGTCAACCACCGTCAGCGGCCATAAAGCTAATGACATGTGGCTCATTTATGATCTTGGCGACATTCGTAATCTTGATGCGCTCAGTATTTTCAATTTCAACCCGGCCACCGGTGAAGTTGTTGAACGCTCAGTCAGATCGTTGAATGTCTGGATACGCGACGACAGCGCTTTCAGCAACTCGCATCTGGATCAAACAACATTTAACAGCAGTGACTGGACCCTTGTCGCACGCGATATGTTTTTGCTGCAAAATCCCGGAGGATCAACCCAGAGCTGCCATAATGTGTTGGGGTTCACCGATGTCAGCGGACGCTACGTTGCGCTGGATATTAACAAAAATTATCAGCCGGCCGACGTTAACCACACTGTAGCTTTGGGCGAAGTCCTGTTTTTCTGCGAACCACCTCCCCCCCCCTCAGGGAACGTTTTTTATGATTCGTTGATAAAACTACATCATACTTTCGCACAAGTTCGCGGATAAAAAACTCCCTGCGCTTCTCCGTGCCTCCGTGTTAAAACTTATCTTCAGGTACACTTCAGTTCGGGAAAAATTCACCGGCCAAAGTTTGCACCAAAGGCATGAATCTGCTTTCTGGTCATCGCATATCCGGATAGTACTTTTTTGTGCATTCAGGACACAATCCGTGTGAAAACCGTGCCTGGGTGTGCTTGGAAACATACGCCTCCACTTGTGACCAATATCCAGTATCATCACGAATTTTCTTACAACCGGCGCAGATAGGAATAATGCCTTCCAGCGTTTGAATCTCGGAGAGCGCCTTTTGCAGTTTGTTAACAAGCGTCTCTCTCTCTCTTTCGATCTGTAACCGTTCGGTGATATCTCGGCAGATACAGAGTATCAGTTTATGCCCCTGATATGTGGTTCCGCTGGTACTGATCTCAACATCATACTGAGAACCATCCTTTCGAAGGTGTTTTGTCACAAAATGATCCCCTAGCGCATCGACTGTCTCAAGCATTTCCAACAACGCCGCCTTATCATATACAGCATCCCAATCCCATACATGCAGCTTATTAACTTCACTCGCTGAATATCCAATCATATCGGCAAACTGATTGTTGGCTTCATAGACCGCGCCCTTGGTGGTGATAATGACAATGCCATCTCTGGATTGTTCAAACAACAATTCCCAGAACGCGATCTCATCACGGAATATCGTAAAACGGTCGTCTGTTTGTTTTTTCATATCATTTTAATTTCCCGCTCCGGTTTTTATCTCATATTTGGCCAGAAAATTTCTATAAAACTATATCTTCATAATCGATCAAAAGTTCCTGCAAACTAGCTTTCGCCACACTCACCAGTTTAATTTCCGTTTCGCTGGAAGTCGCCGAAGCCGCCAAGTCTTCCACGATATTCTGCTTACCAGATCTTGCCGCCTGCACCATCTGATCAATGGTGCGATCTCCACGTCGCAGATATGTTTTGCAAAAACAATAGATTATATCATAAATAGCTTCTGATTTCTGATAGCTTATCAGCTGGCGGTAATTGCCCCTTCGGGGGATTAGTTCATCAGTTACAACATTTTCTCCTTACTGGCCTTAGTGGCTTTAAGGTTATTTGCGTGTCTTTAAAAAACTAAAATGTCATAGCTATTTTATGATACTCAGCCTAAACAGAGAAGCGAAAAATTTTTAAGTATTAATGGCAGTTGCTTTTGTGCGGTGAATCTGCGATAATAAGATGTTGTTAAGAGACACATCCCATTTTTGGGGGCGACTGGATTCGACGGGTAAGTTGAAGCATTCGTTGCATGTCGAGGATGACCGTTGGCCTCGTAAATCATCGGTTAAAAACAATAAATGCTAACAATAGTTATGCAATGGCTGCCTAATTGCGGCCACGTTCACTCCCCGATACCTGTTGAGGGATGTTGAACGTCGATTAGCAGGTTAGTTCAAACTTCGTGTCCGCGGGAGTTTGGGTGAAAACAACAGAGGACTGGCTCCAATGATAGTTTGTGCGCTGTCGGTCTGCGGAGCGAGAACTTCACAGGGCACTATGCATGTAGAAGCGAGTGTGACTCTTATTCGGACGGGGGTTCAAATCCCCCCGCCTCCACCAGGCTTCGACCGCAGCGTAGCGAAGGGAGAAGCCTGCCACGGCGTAGTATTTCGCGCTCTGCGAGAAATCCGAAGCCGGGCTAACCATTCAACGCTGCGAACTACGCCCGGGCAAGCCAGATGGCACACACCTACGTATATATTCTGCAAAGCCTCAATGATCCCAGCCAGCACTACACTGGATTGACCGATAATTTAAAAACCCGCCTGCAAAAGCACAACGAAGGCGGCTGTCCGCATACTGCTAAACATAAACCTTGGAAGATACGCACCGCAATATCATTTAATGATCGAGCACGTGCTGCTGCCTTCGAAAAATATCTCAAGTCACACTCCGGCAGAGTTTTCGCCTCCCGACATTTCTAAGCGCAAATCGCTTCGACCGCAGCGTATCCAGATGATGCTGAATCTGGGGCTGGATTTTGAACAGGCTCTGAACGAAGAGGACAATGATCCTGACGAACCGGAGCCACCTCCGAAATCCAGGAAAAA
>CAYOQJ010000062.1:0-4431 GCA_964406095.1 uncultured Lentisphaeraceae bacterium | reverse complement strand
GTATGACGCAGCTTGAAGAGGTATGGAACGCCACGCTCCTCACATTCCAGCATGACTGACTCACTGCCATATCCGCAATCGCCGCGGATGAAGGTAGGCTAGCGCGTGCGGGGAAGCTTGGCAAGAGTGTTCCAGAGACCGGGCAGACCTTTGGCCGCTGCATGTTCGTTGCCGGAGCGCAACTCTACACCGAGGCTGATCCGCAGGCCTGCCACAAAGTAACTGTGGTAGACGTGACTCGGTCGCCCAGGCTTCTGTGGGTTATAACCCTAGAAAAATCAATTAAATCACGAAAATCACGAAAGACTCGAATTTAAGTGTCTTTTATATAACCACTTATTAGAAAAAGATGAAAAAAACCATATTCACCTTATGGGTTAGGTTACAAATCAATAGTTTGAACAGTGTTTTCGTGTGTTTCGTGCTCATGGTGAAATGGGACGCGTATATGGACAGAAAGGCAGTTTTTTCTCGAATGGACGCTACCAAGGAATCGCGGATGTCTCAAAAGTCGACCAGAAAAAGCCGCAACTGCCTCCGGGAATGCCGTCTGGAGGACACGGCGGTTCACACGGCTACCTGACCGATGACTTCATTGCCTCAATCCTTCTTAAACGCAAACCGCGTGTGGATGTGGCCTGCGCTCTCAACACAACCGTTGCAGGTATCATCTCACATCAGTCAGCCATGAAGGATGGCGAAACTCTCAAAATTCCGCAGTATAAATTATAAACCAGATCAGCTATTATATTTAGCTTAGACGCAAACTGTCGCCGGTGGCTACGCCACCGGCGACAGTTTGATTTACTTGAAACCGGCAGGGAGTAATCAACCCTGCAATAAAATTCAAAAAAGCGATAATTATGAGAGCGATAACAAAATTTTTGTTTTGCATTATCAAAATCGCAGCGCTTTTATGGCTGCCAACATTATCTCTCAAGGCTGAGCTTGTCCGTTTTGAAATTGTGAGGCGCGAGCCGTTTGCCGAAGGCATGACCTTCGGTGATTCCGGCGCCTACGAACGAATAGCCGGACGTGTCTATTATGAGATTAATCCCCGGAATCCATGCAATAGAGATGTGATTGACCTGGAATACGCCCCGCTGAATGAACGCGGTCGCGTTGAATACTATGCTGATCTCTTTATTCTCGCCCCTGCTGATCCCAACAAAAGCAATGGCGCCCTGTTGTATGATGTCAATAATCGCGGTGAAATGCGGGCGCTCGGTTTTTTTAACAACGCCCGGATGTCAAATAATCCTCAATCTCAAGCGGATGCGGGCAACGGCTTCCTTTTCAGAAACGGATTCACCATTGTCTGGAGCGGCTGGAATGGAGAACTTCTGCCAAATAAAGCGCGCCTTCGTCTCTTCCCTCCTCTAGCAAGTAATTCTGAAAAACCCATTACTGGAACGGTCCGCTGCGAAATTGTTCCAAATAGAGAGCTGACAAGAACCCTTGTCAGTCGAAACGGACACGGTTCGTATCGTCCCACCGAATCTGGTTTGCAACACGCCTCTTTAACCCGCCGCCTGCTGCCGGGAGATCCGCGCGTTCAAATTCCGCGTGCTAAATGGAAGCTTATTGTCACGGAAGTTAAAGGCGATACCCCGGCGCAACTGCCCAAAGTGGAACTTGAATATCAGGATGGATTCAAGAAAGCGCATATCTATGAAGTGATCTATGAAGCGCAGGATCCTGTTGTCATGGGAACCGGACTGACTGCCGTGCGCGATCTGATCTCAGCCCTCCGCCATGGCAGCGGTCAACATAACCCGCTGCTAATGAACGGAAAGCCATGGATCAAGCACGCCTACGGCTTCGGTGTTTCACAAAGCGGTCGCTTTCTGCGTGAATTTGTCTATTGGGGGTTTAACGTTGATGAAGCCGGCCGCAAAGTTTTTGATGGCATCATTCCCCATGTTTCCGGCTCAGGCAGAGGCTCTTTCAACCACCGCTTCGCCCAGCCGACACGTCATGCGGCTCAGCACGATCACCATGATTATCCAGTGGATCTCTTTCCTTTCGCCTATGAAACACAGCGGGATCCTGTTTCCGGTCAGAACGACGGCATCTTGCGCCGCGCTCTTGCAACAGATACCGCTCCTCTTGTCTTTCACACCCAATCAAGTTCCGAATACTGGCACCGCAGCGGATCGCTGGTTCACACAGATCCCTCAGGCACAAAAGACACCGATGTTCCTGAAAATGTCCGCATCTATTTTTTCGGAGGAACACAGCATACCCCCTGCGGTTTTCCGCCGAATTTAGATTACGGGCAGAGCAGGGGCAATCCCGCTGACTACAAACCGTTTCTGAGAGCACTGCTGGTGGCGCTGCATCAATGGAAAACCGAGGGCAAACCTCCACCACCCAGCGCGTATCCCAAAATAAAAACCGGTGAACTTGTTGACTTCACATTGGACGCCACCGGCTTCCCCGCAATTCCAGGAATCCGTTTTCCTGCGGTGATCCAACAGCCGGCATATCTAGACTTCGGCCCGCGCTGGCGCAAACAAGGTATTATTAACAACCAGCCGCCAATACAAAGAGCAAGTTATAAGGTGCTTGTTCCCAAATCAGATGGGGACGGCAACGATCTTGGCTGTCTGCAGCCGCCGGAGGTGGCGGTGCCGATAGCCACATACACAAGCTGGCGACTCCGCAGCCAAAAGGCGGGTGCTGTCAACGAGCTGCTGAGTCTGAATGGCTCCTATATCCCCTTCCCTGTGCATAAAAGTGAAAGAGAGACAAAGAGTGATCCGCGGCTTTCACTTGCAGAGCGCTACGGCACGGTTGATCGGTATATCGAAAAACTGACTGAACAATGCCGAAAGTTGGTGAATTCCCGCTATCTTCTGAAAGAAGACACAGACCTTATTCTCAAAACACATCGCAAGCGCGCGGAACTAGTTTGGCAGAAAGATTAAGCTGAAATTTTTCAATGCAAGCCCTGCCCGCAACCCAATTCAATCTCTCACGGAGACACAGTGAGCACAGCGAGCTATTTTCGTTGTCCGGAAACTTTGTGGCCTCCGTGTCTCTGTGAGAAACAAACAACTTCTTGTTTTTTGTGACAGAAGTTGATGTTATAGCGACTAAACTTTCTCTCTCGCCTGCCAGCACTCGCACAATGCCCGGATCGCCCTTGCCCAGTGTTTGAGATCAGTTATTGCGGCGGTTTCGCAAGAAGAGAGTGGTTGCCGCGCGGCGGCAGCAGTAATGCGATAACCGGTGCTGTACTGCCTTGTCCGGGAAAAGCGCGGGCATCAGTGCCGCTGTAATTAGAGCTTGTCCCAGACACGCAAGTACTTGTCGGTCATAGCGTTGCTGTTGATAACTTCCGGACAAAGGAGGCGTTTTTGCCTCCCTTGCCGGAAAGAAGTGTCTTATAATATCCTTAAGAAAAAAATTCACTAGCATCCCATAGGGATGTTGGAATTTACTTAAATTCCACCGTTGGCCTCTATTATGCGGGGGCGGAAAATGTCAACCCCGTAATCGCGCATAATTTTTTGATAAAGAAATGCTGGCTTGACGGCGAAGTTTTCCTGTAGCCTACAGGAATGAAAATAAAGAGTCTGCACACAAACAACCTATGCTCTACCCTGGCAGTTATAAGTGCGTTCCCGAAAAGATAGAGAGCATTGCGGATTTTGTTGAGGGTAGAACTTTTGCGCTACTCTTTGATTTTGGAGGAATCAGGGTGTTAAATCTCGGCAGACCCCGTAAAAGCAAAGATTTTAAGAATAGCAAAATCAGAATAGAGCGGTACGTACTCACGCCCACCCTCTGGAAAATAGTCGGACGACTCAGACCAGAGAGGAGACCGGAGAACAAAAAAAGCATTCTGAACAGACCGCATAATTCTTTGCTTACGCCACTTCACCCCGGCTTGAGCGCAACTCACCCGCCACGCAGAGTCCGTTCCACTCACACGCACCGCTTTTCATCCACCGCGCCCCGCGCTTTTTCCTTAACGCGCTGAACTGACCATGCTCGTTGAGCATTCTATCGACATAATCTTTACCGCCGATGATCACACCGTCGGTCAGATAGCGTACGCGACAACGCAGAAGCTGCGGAACAAAGAGCTCTCCGCCCTCATCCAGCACCTTGTCCGTCACTGCCCGCGCAAAGCCCGGCTTCGACACCGCTCCCGTGAACTCATTGAGCTTCCTCACCCCCTCGTAGTACAACGTTTTGCGATATTGTGCCAACACCTTTTTCTTATTCAACTCCATGCCGTAAAACAACTTGCATATTCCGTTCAGTGCTTGCCCGCCTCGTCCGACCGCTTCACCGTAGCCCGACCAGCGGTAATCCTTTGGGTCCTCCACCACCCCCGCCCGCACCGGATTAAGGTCGATATACGCCGCCACTGTCACCTGTGCGCTCTCGCTCTCCTCCACCAACACGCTTTTGAAGCGG
>CAYOQJ010000061.1:0-44541 GCA_964406095.1 uncultured Lentisphaeraceae bacterium | reverse complement strand
AACTGGGGACCGATCCGGATGGTTCGGATTCGGGTTCGCGCCGCGTATTCCGGGGCGGAGGCTGGGGCTATACCGCGTCGCCCTGTCGTTCGGCGTCTCGGTACAGCTTCGCCCCGGCGTATCGGAACGGCAACATTGGCTTCCGCCTCGTGAGGACCCTGCCATAGCGCGGGAGCGCTTCCTTTCTTACATGGGAGTGCTGCGTTAGAGGGGGTGGATAAGGCGGTAGCCGCACCCCCTCTATGCTGCACGGACGGTTTCAGCGGGGGGGGCAACCCCCGCCGAATGGAATTTATTGAGAGAGGAGTGTCGGGAATGGATGTGCGAGTGATTACGCTGAGATATCAGGAGGGGGTGCAGGGTTTTCCCGAGGAGGCACTGAGGAAGGCGATTTCCGGACGTGAAGTGCTGGAAGCTCGTGAGCATTTTTTCACGCACGGAAACGTGCCACACCTTGTTCTGACTTTATTGCTGGGTGATGCCCCGTCGGGTGGAGATGGTTTTCGTCGCCGTGGAGGGCCGGATCCGGAGGAAGAGCTGGAGGAGGCAAAACGTCCGCTGTATAGGGAACTGAAGCGCTGGCGCAATGACAGGGCGCGGGCTGATGGAAAGCCGGCATATGTGATTGCCCGTAATACACAACTGGCGGAGATCGCGCGCCAGGCGCCTCATTCGCTGGCGGGCCTAAAGGAAATAAACGGCATCGGCGAAGCGTTCTGCCGTGACTACGGGGCGGCGGTGCTTGGATTGATGCCGGAACCAACAACACAAGCATCCGATAAGCACATTGCATCTTTAAAAAACGCGACATTCGATGAACACGAAATAAAGGCCGCTTCCAAAGGATCTGAGTGATGAGATCATACGGACAACTTTGGAAACGGATCACATCTCCGGAGAATTTTGCAACGGCTTTCGGACGTGTTATAAAAGGACGTAGTGGCAAGAGGGATGTGGCGGTATTCATGGCGCGGGCGGATCAGGAGTTGGAGGCTTTAAGAAAAGAGTTGCTTACGCAAATCTGGCAGCCGGCACTTTATGGGCAGTTTCGGGTGATGGACCCGAAGCCGCGTACAATAAGTTGTGCATCGGTGCGGGACCGGGTGGTGCATCATGCATTATGTAATGTGATTGCACCGCTATTGGAGAGAGCCTTCATAGAGGACAGCTATGCATGTCGCAAAGGAAAGGGAACTCATCGTGCGGTGTCGCGGGCGCGATATCTGATACGTCGGCACGGCTGGACGTGCAAGCTTGATATACGCCGGTTTTTCGACAGTGTATCGCATGATCGGTTGCTGGAGCTGTTGTTACCGGTTTTTCGTGAAAAAGAAGTGCGCTGGCTGATTGAGGTGATTGTGCGTCACCCATTACCGGGGTTGCCTCCGGGATACGGTTTGCCGATCGGGAATCTGACAAGCCAGTGGTTTGCCAATTTCTATTTGTCGGGACTGGATCATTTTGCAAAGGAGAATTTGAAGATACCTGGATATGTGCGGTATATGGATGATTTTGTGCTTTTTGCAGATAATAAAGCGGAAATTTGGCGGTTGCACGATGACGTGTGCGAATGGGTGATGCAGGAGCGTGAACTGCAAGTGAAAGGTGAGCGGACAATCGTTGCGCCGGTATCCGAGGGGTTGGCGTTTCTGGGCCTACGGATCTTTCCCGGTGGTTGGCGTTTTCAGAGAACGCGGCTGATTCGATCACGGAGAAAGTTTCGCATGAAAGAGAGGCAATGGTTGGCTGGAGAAACAGACGCAGAGCAGCTAAGGGCTAGCGCGGCGGCAGCGGATAGCGGGGCGCGCTGGTATGGATTCAAAGGAATTTTGAAATCAATGGAGGTCTCAATGATGTAAAAGGTTTTTGGGCAGACGGAGAAGGGGCGGATTCGGGTTCGAACCGCGTAAAACGGGGCGGAAGCTGGAACAATACCGCGTCGAACTGTCGTTCGGCGAATCGGAACAACAACACCCCGTCGAATCGGAACAACAACATTGGCTTCCGCCTCGTGAGCACCATGCCTCGTACAGGACAAGCAGGGTCCCATCCGTTGATGCCCGTGCCCCGCTGATGCGGGTACGAACATGTCCGGCCCCGGACGACCAGTAGCTTCCGTTGTATTGGCGTGAGCGGCCGCCGTGCCGGGGCTTTTATCTGACATAAGAAAACAGAAAGGAAAGAAACAATGAAGATAAAGAAAAGAATAGGAAATGGAATGATGATTCTGCTGGCAGTCGTAACACTGTTGGCCGGAACAATCCACTCTGAGGAAGTGACAGGTGCGTCGGCTGTGACATCGCTCGATACACGCAGTTATACAGAGGATTGGTCAAGTGAGGTCAGGCTTTACACGAAAAAGATTGTTGGAACGGTGATTTTGGTGTACTAGGAATGATTGTCTTGGAGGGCACATCTGTTTGTTTGGTGCATAAGGCAAAGGCTTTAGGACAAGCGCGCGTTTTATTATGCATTTCGAGTTTTTGTTGCAGAAATTAATTTTATAGCGACTAATGCGCCGGGAATATGTTAATCTCCTGACGAATGCTGTTACAGCACTCTGGTTTTTGAATTCGTACTGGAGAAATTTATGAAAAGTGTCGTATTCTCGATTTACGCTGTGTTTCTGTCAATCCTGCTTTCTGTGTCAAACTCCTTTGCGCAAACCGCACACGGTGAGCCGCCGGTGAAATCACCATTTCCGGATAAACTCGATTCGTTCTGCGCCAACAAGTGGTGGGAGGTTAAGTATACCGTCAATAAGAGGGGGCGTTCCAACAAGATTGTCGATCTGAATGTGCCGCGAGATCAGGTGATCTGTTTTGGAATGTATACTGTGCATAACGGGGTGATGAAGATGACGGCCCAGCTCTTTCCGCTCTATCCGAAAGAGACGCGTACGGTGCGGCTTGAGCTGCTGCGCGATGGAGAGTGGCGCGAAGTGCAGCGGCGGCAGATCAATGATATCGGCTGGTCAACCCTCTTCCGCATGGAGAACTGGGATAACACCCGGGATGTTCCCTACCGCCTGCGCCACGGCGAACAGGCGAAATTCAAAGGGCTGATCCGTAAAGACCCGGTCAACAAGGATGAAATTGTGATTGGTTCGCTCAACTGCAACTCCAATCAGAACCGTGATCCGCGCACCGAAATCGTCAACAACCTGAAACACTTTGATCCTGATTTTCTCTTTTTCGCCGGAGATCAGAGCTATGATCACATTCAGCATACCGCCGCCTGGCTGCTCTTTGGTTTACAGTTCCGTGAGGTGTTTAAAGACCGTCCCTGCATCTGTATCCCTGATGATCATGATGTCGGTCACGGTAACCTCTGGGGTGAGAGTGGTAAAATCGCATCGTCACCGGCTGGCGACGACGGAGGGTATTTTTATCACCATGAGTATGTGAAGATGGTTGAGCGCTGTCAGACCTCTCATATGCCTGATCCGTATGATCCGACACCGATTGGGCAGGGGATCGGTGTGTATTACACCGCCATCAACATTGGCGGAATCGATTTCGCGGTGATTGAGGATCGTAAATTTAAAAGTGGTCCCAATGGAAAAATACCTCAGATGGGACCTCGTCCGGATCATGTGCGCGATCCCGATTACGATCCTTCAAAGATTGATGTTCCCGGTTTGAAACTGCTGGGTGATCGTCAGCTCAAGTTTCTCAATGAGTGGGCTGAGCAGTGGGATGGGGTTTCGATGAAAGTGGTACTTTCGCAGACCGGTTTCTGCGGCGGAGCTCATCGCCACGGTAAATATGAAAATCTATTGCACGCTGATCTCGACAGCAACGGCTGGCCCCAGACCGGACGCCGTAAGGCACTGCTGGCAATCCGTAAGGCTGGAGCGGTGCATCTGGCTGGTGATCAGCATCTGGCGACCCTGATTCACCATGGTATCGATGAGTTCCGCGATGGTTCTTTCGCCTTTGTATCACCCGCGATCGTTAATAATTACTATCGGCGTTGGTGGGAGCCGTCAGATAAAAAACCTGGCGCCAATCGTGAGGCCGACAATCCGCTACCCTACACCGGTGACTACCTGGACGGTTTTAACAATAAAATAACAATGTATGCCTATGCCAATCCGGCGGAGCAGGTGCAGCGCGGCGGATTCGGGCTGATACGCTTCAATAAAAAAGGACGCACAATCACATTTGAGAGTTGGGATCGAGAGGTGGACGCCACCAGACCGGGTGCTCGACAGATGCCGGGTTGGCCGCGCACTATCAAGCAGGTGGACACACGCGGCCATGCGCCGGTCTGGCAGATGCTGCCGACCAAATGAAATCGCTGTGCGGCTGAGTTGTTGGCAACCGGGGTGCTCTGTCGGCGATATACAGCCTTCTGAGTGTCGGAGAGAGTGCACGGTATGAAGAAAAAGTTGATAATTTTTGGCTCGGTTGTGTTGCTCTGTGCCCTCTATTATGCGGAGTTCCGTAAAATCAGGATTGAATCAGAGGCAGAGGAACTCTCGCTGGATAACCTTGAACATGCTGAGGGTGGCGAGTTGTGGGATTTGTTCTATAAGGTTCGGGCAACGATCATTGACGGACGCTCCGCTACCTTTGAGATACCCGATGATTTGCGCAAACTGGAGGGTGAGCAGATAGAGTTGTCAGGCGCAATCGCCTTCCGCAGCGAAGGTTCACGAATTGTCGACAGCAACCATGTAGGTGTTACATACTTCGATCTGGTGCCACTTCTAAATATAACCTACGGTTGCGATATTGTGCCCGATCAGGTGATGCGCTGGACAATTGTGGTTAATCTGGAACGCGAGTGGATTTTGACGCGTACAGAGATGATCAACGCTGAGGCATCAGTGCGTGGACGCTTTCGTATCGATACATCAGAGCCATATAACGCCGCTTTTTTTATCGACTCTGCGCAGGTGGCATTACTGGGCCCCTAGCAGTTTGTTAGAGGGACTGTGAAGAAGCTCCTCTGGTAAATTATTTTTACGGCTTTGCATCGAAAAGAGAACTGAATATCTAAGCTGAGAATATTGCAATGAATTAATAGGTTATGGCTGCTCGAAATCTTTTCGGAGCGGCTTATAGATAGGGGGGGGGTGGTGTTGATGGGTGGACAGAACGATGCTTGAAATTCTTTTAAACACACTGCTTGAGTCGGCTCCCTATGTGATACTGGGGTTTCTGATCGCCGGAGCTGTCAAGGTGTGGGTGCCGCATCTGACGCTTGAACGTCATCTGGCTGGACATGGAGCGCAGGCTCTTTTTAAATCGGTGGGAATCGGGTGTTTGTTGCCGATCTGTTCCTGCGGAACCATTCCGATCGGACTTGGCCTGTATCGTTGCGGTGCCGCTGTCGGTAATGTACTGGCTTTCATGACATCGGCACCGGTTCTGTCACCGATTGTGGTTCTGATTTCTCTGCGGCTGCTAGGTAGCAAACTGACATTGATGCTACTGAGTGCGGCAATCCTGAATTCGTTGATGATAGGTGTGCTGGGCAACCGGTTGTTCAGGGGTGGCGCTGCAAATGAGCGCACTGCTGATGGAGTTGCCTGTAGCGACTGTATGTGTGCGGATGAAGAGAGATGGGGAAGTAAAACTCTGCGTTGGTTGCGATGGTCGTTTTGTGATCTAGGTGCCGAGGTGAGTGTTGATATCGCAATCGGGTTGAGTATCGCATCGCTGTTGCTGGCGGTTCTGCCGCTTGAGTGGATTTCAACCTGGCTGGGACGTCAGGAGCTATCCACGCTGCTTTATGTGGTTATACTTGGCATTCCGGTTTATGCGTGCAGTGTGCCATCGATTCCCGTGGTACAGGGGTTGCTACTGCTTGGAGCGACACCCGGTGCCGGTGTGGCCTATCTGATGGCCGGTCCCGCCACTAATCTGGGTGAACTCAATGCGATCCGGCACAACATGGGTTTGGCGAAGGCGTTATATTACGCCTCCATGCTTGTGATTATGGCACTGGTCGCAGGAACGATCACCGATCATTTTGTTTTTCCGGACTATCAGTATCATGCTTATCGACAGCAGGGAGAGCTGGTTGTTCATGAGTGTTGTGTGCCGCAGCTGTTTGGGGATGTTATGGGAGAGCAGGTGGTGGGGAATATATCTTCTCCGTGGTGGCATTGGCCCTTTGCGGTTCTTTTGACCGTGGTTATAATTCATGGTTTATGCAAGAAGCTGAAGTGGTTTTTCATCAACCCCTGCCTGGGATGCACCCGTAAGGAATTTATGGATGGCGCGTGTGGCGGCAAATGTCACGTCCGGCGCAAGTATGATATGTTGAGCTGGATATGGCGTGGAAAGGAATAATGACAGCCCAGCTCTTTCCGCGCACCGAAATCGTCAACAACCCGAAATACTTTGATCCTGATCTGCTTTTCTTCGCCGGAGATCAGAGCTATGATCACATTCAGCATACCGCCGCCTGGCTGCTCTTTGGTTTACCCTAGAAAAATCAATTAAACCACGAAAATCACGAAAGGCACGAATTTAAGTATCTTATATATAACCACTTATGAGAAAAAAATGGAAAAACCATATTCACCTCATGGGTTAGGTTACAAATCAATAGTTCGAACAGTGTTTTCGTGTGTTTCGTGTATTTCGTGGTTAAGATCATTCCCGTTTTTAGGATAAGTTACTGTATTGCTTCTCATCATAACGCTTTTCAGAGTTCAAAGTCCATTGTAATCTAATGAAAGATTTAGAAAAAATCAGTGCCTGATAACATTTCTGATTGCCGACGGTCAGTGTCTGAATAAAGCCGTTGTCAACAGCAGCGAATTTTTGTATAACCCTGTTAAAAACATGAGTTAAAATCGATCGCGGTGTTGCCGTTGCAGGAGAGAGATGATGACTAAATTATTCGCAGTTGACTTGGGTGCGTCCGGGGGTAAATGCTTCGTTGGAATATTTGACGACTCCGGTTTCCGGATGGAGGAGGTGCATCGGTTCGCCCACGAAGGGGTGAGCTGCTTCCTGCCGGATAGCGAGGGCAGCGTTGCCGAACGTACATTTTGGGATGACACCGATATCTACGCTAATATTGTCAAAGGACTGCAGACAGCCGCCCGCGAATTTGACGGACAACTCGACGGTATTGGCATTGACACCTGGGGTGCCGACGGACAGCTGATGACTCCCGATGGTGATGCGCTCGGCAAGATGTACTGCTACCGCGATCATCGCCTTGATACAATGTGTGATGAGGTGCGGCAGTTGATCGCTTCAGAGAGAGTTTACGAAATTACCGGCAACCACTTTCAGCCTTTCAACCTTTCCAATCAGTTGTTGTGGGTCGCCACGCGGCGTCCGCAGCTGCTCAAACGCGCCGGTTTCTATCTGCCGGTGCCCTCGCTCTTCTACTTCTACCTGGGTGGCTGCCGATGTGTCGATTCAACCTTTGCCAGTGTTACACAGCTGATGGATGCTAAAAAGGGCAGATGGAGCCGCGAGATGCTCAAAGCGTTGAGCATCCCCAAAAAGATTATGCCGGAAATAGTCGCCCCCGGAAAAAAGATCGGCAGATTGCAGCCGGGGTTGGCCAGACACTGCGGGCTGAATGAGGTCGATTTGATTTCAGTGGGCTCGCATGATACCGCCAGTGCCTTTGCGGCAGCACCGGTGCGCGATCCTAAAAAGGCCCTGATAATCAGCTCCGGTACCTGGTCGTTGGTCGGCAAACTGATCAGGAAACCGGTAACCTCGATAGAGGCCATGAGTGCCGGCCTCAGCAATGAGGGGGGCATCGGCAACACCCGGTTTCTGAAAAATTGTATGGGTACCTGGATTGTGCAAGAGCTGCTGAGGGTCTGGGAGATAGCCGACGGCAGGCGTATGTCGTGGCAGGAGGTTGACACCATTGCACCGGCGGCCGAGCCCTTCACGGCCTTTATCGATCCCGATGATCCGCGATTCTACAATCCGGCCAATATGGAACAGGCAGTTGTGGGTTTTGTGGCAGAGAGTGCCCAGCCGGAACTGCGTGACCGTGGTGCGATTCTGCGCTGCGTCTACGAAAGCTTGGCATTAAAGTACCGCAATGTAAACGAAAACATCAACGCCGTTATCGCTACCCCAACAGAGGTGGTTCATATCGTTGGCGGCGGCAGTAATAATGCGTTGCTCAACCAGTTTACGGCAGATTCAATTGGTGTGTCGGTATTGGCCGGACCCAAAGAAGCTACAGCGGTGGGCAACATCATGGTGCAGGCGATCGGTGCCGGAGTAATTGCGGATTTAAAACGGGCGATGCCCTACATCAAATCGGCTTTCTCCATCAAACGCTACGATCCGCAGAATTGCGCTGTCTGGGAAGAGGCTTATCAGCGTTTCACAAAGCTCTTGCAGTAAGGCCGATCAGGCTCTTAGCGGTTCTGACGCTGTAGCCGTTTGAGTTTGCCGGAGACAGCCATTTTCTGAACCGGGTTCATTCTGTCTACCAGCAGCACAGAGTTCAGATGATCCAGCTCGTGCTGAATCGCCCGGGCCAACAGTCCGCAGACGGTAATAGTTTTGCGTTCACCGTTCAGGGTGGAGAAAGATGCGGTAACCTGATTCGCCCGAGTTACCTGTACGCTGATCTGCGGAAAACTCAGACACCCCTCTTCATCACGCTGCTCACCTTCCGCAGCGATTATCTGCGGATTGATCAGTACCAGCGGCATCTCCACTGCGGCGTTTGCCTCACGGCATGCCTCTTTCTCGGCATCCGGCGGAATGTCTATCACGCAGATGCTTTCAGAACGTCCGACCTGTTCCGAGGCCAGACCGACCCCGTGCGACGCATACATGGTTTCCAGCATGTCTTCTGCCAGTTTGCGGATATCGTCGTCGATATCAGCAACCGGGGTGGACTTGGTGCGTAGCGCCTCATTTCCATATGTTACAATTGGATATATCAACAGTAACCTCTCTTTCTGATAATAAGAATAAGCAAGTGACGTGCGCTTGACAATCCCAAATAATATAAAATTGAAGATTGGTTTCAAAAGTATCTTTTCATACAATGGCGTCGATTGCGACCCGATAGGAGATAAAATAACGATGACACTGAGAGAATTACTGGATCAGGCAGCCGATAAAACACCACGGCGCAAAGCGTTGCGCTACAAAAGCGACGGGCTCTGGCATGCTTTCACTTACGCAGAATTGCGCGACGAGGTTGAGTTGCTGGCCGAAGCGTTCGCTACTCTGAAAATACAACCTCGCAATGACAAAGTGGCACTGATTCTGGATAATCAGCCGGAATGGATTGTGAGCTATTTCGCATTGGCCGGTTGCGGTGTGGCCGTTGTACCGATAGACCCCAAACTGAGCACTGACGAGATAGAGTTTGTTTTGAGAGACTCCGAGGCGGTTGCCGTTGTGCTGCATGCAAACCACTTGCAATCTCTGCATGACATGCTGACGCGCCTCCCATCGCTGCACTCTGCAATCGTGTTGACAGACAGTGGTACTACGTATCCTAATCCGGTCATGGATGGATTGTCAGTATACAGTTATGCGCAGTTGCGTGAAAACGCAGCCAGCCAGTCGGGTCGGTGCCGTTATGACGAATGTAGAGCGGTCGGCACGGATGTGGCCTCCATCATCTATACCTCAGGCACGATGGGTATCCCCAAAGGTGCCATGCTGACACATAACAATTTCTGCTCCGATGTTTCCGGCTCGCTGGCCGCAATTGACCATGCGCTCAGCTCAAGCGATGACTTTCTGGTGGTGCTGCCGCTCTTTCACTCATTTTCATTTACCGCCAATCTGCTGCTGGCTTTCGCCTGCGGTGCAGGTCTGGGTTTTGTCGAAAATCTCCGTAGTGTTGCAGACGACATGCGGGAACTGCAACCCACAATTGTGATGGCGGTGCCGCTGCTTTGCGAAAAAATCCTGCATAAAGTCAACTGCGGTCTGCGGGATCAACCCTTCGCCCGCTGGCTACTAAGAATGGGTTTGGGAGGCCTGCTGGGTCGGGCGGTGAAAAGAAAGCTCGGCGGACGATTACGCTACATAATCGTCGGTGGGGCGCCCTGCCCGGTCGATCTGATCAGGGGATTCGGAAAGATCGGTGTCTCGCTCGTGGAAGGTTACGGATTGACCGAGTGTTCACCGGTAGTCGCTTTTCCTAAGTTGACTGCGCCAAGGGTAGGTACCATCGGTAAAAAGCTGCCCAATGTCGAGGTGCGCATAGCCGAACCCGATCAGAATGGTGTCGGCGAACTGCAGGTGCGCGGCCCGATGGTTATGAAGGGCTACTACCGCAATCTGCCCGCCACACGCGAGGCCTTTGATGCCGAGTGGCTCAGGACAGGTGATCTTGCCTCAATTGATGCCGATGGCTTCATTACTATCCGTGGACGAAAAAAAGCACTGATAGTGAACCGCGAGGGTAAAAACATCTATCCGGAAGAGGTGGAAAATGTCATCGCCCTGGACAGCCTGCTGTCGGATGTGGTTGTGCTCGGTTACCGGGTCGGCAATGATCCCGGTGAAAGAGTCGGAGTGATCATCGCGCCGGATGAGGAGTTGCTGAAAAACGAGAGCGAAGTGGATTGTGAAGATGAAAGTGCCGTAAAGAGTTTTGTGCGGCGGCGTCTGGCGGTGCAGTGCCAAAAGCTTGCGACCTATAAACACCCCCGTAAAATGATTATCAGCCGCAAGCCGCTCGAACGTACCTCACTGCAGAAAGTCAGGCGCTGCCTGTACCAAGGTCAGCTGGATGAGGGCGAGTGTCATCAGTCGCAATAAAACGTTAACCCCATGCTCAATGCTCCATGCCCCATGCTCTAACACCGTTTACCGTAGCAAATTCATAATGTCTGCAACGCAGCGGGACGTGTCGGAAAAATCATCCAGCACCAGATCAGCACCGGCTTCAGCCAGGTCAGTGGCTGAAACCCAGCCCGTCGCCACCGCGACGGCTATGAGATTATGGGTTTTGGCCGCCTGTATATCCAGCGGTGTATCGCCGATCATTACGGCTACCGGTGCCGCGGAAGGTGCCCGTCTGATCGCCCGGCGAGCGATCTCCGACCGCTCGTGATGATCATCACCGTAGGCCCCGAAACAGAAAAACCGGTCAATCCCGCCGTGACGAAGTTTGCTCCAGGCAGTCGAGCGGATATTGCCGGTTATAATGCCCAAAACCAGAGAACATTGCGTCAATGCCGCTAAAAATTCCGGTACGCCCGCGTAAACAAGCGGTTTCTCGGCTGCCAGCGCACGGTCAAGTTCGCGGGCCAGTACCATAAAAAAGTGCTCTTCAAGAGCGGGTGTGTTTGTGATGCCGCTTTCATTGGCCATATTGCGCACCACATTGGAATCAGTCGCGCCGACAAAACATATCTTATCGACGTTGCAATATTCCACACCGTAGGCTGCTCTGAATGCGGCACCGAAAGCCTTCCGCCCGCTACCCCTGGCGTAGAGCAAAGTGCCATCTATATCAAATATAACCGATTTGTTCATCAGGAAGATTTTTCCATGTGCCGGAAATGTAGCAGATTGGATCACTCACGGCAAGCGCATCTATATCGTAATTGACTTTGCGGTATTAAACAGGTATTGTCACCCTTTCCTACAGAACAACAATACGTGCAGCATTATTATCTGAAGCGGCATCGCTGAAAATCTGAAGAGGTGATCAGTGGCATTGATGCCGCCGGAATTCGCAAAAACCACATGATTGCAACCGAAAGCAGCTTTAGCATGAAGCAAGTTATCTGCATGAAATGGGGCACACTCTACGGTGCCGAATATGTCAACCGTCTCTACTCCGCAGTGCGCCGGAATACTACCGGAGAGCTTGATTTTGTCTGCTTGACCGACAATCCGGCGGGAATCATTCCGGATGTACGGTGCTGCGACTGCCCGGAGATCGACATCCCGCCTCCACATAATTTGCGTGGCTGGCGTAAACTGAATCTTTTCGCGCGCTCCGAGCACTTGTTTAACCTGACCGGCAACTGGCTTTACCTCGACCTTGATGTTGTCATAACCGGTTCGCTTGATCCCTTTTTCGAATATGAACCGGAGGCCTCCTTTGTTGTGATGCGAAACTGGACCCAGCCGGACTCCGGTATCGGCAATACCTCCTGCTACCGTTTCCGGGTGGGAGCCGACGAATATCTGCTGACAGATTTGCTGCAGCAACATGACGTAATTCTGGAAAAGTTTTCCAATTCACAGAGCTATATCAGCCGCAGTGTGAAACAGATTGAGTTTTGGCCCGATGAGTGGTGCCTTCTTTTCAAGGTTCAGTGTATACCGCCCTGGCCCCTGCGTTTCTGGAAAACCCCGGTTCTTCCAAAATCCGCCCGTGTTGTGGCCTTCCCCGGAGTGCCTAATCCGCACCAGGCGGTTGAAGGTGAGTGGCCGGTGAAAGCAGTCTGGAAAAAATCTTATAAATACATCCGACCTGCGGTTTGGATCAACGACTGCTGGCGGGAGTAAGGATTACTCCGCCATAGCCTGAAATGTTGCAAACAGACTAAAAGGTTATATCCACTGTAGCCGCTTGCCCAGCTCCCGTGCGACCGGCGGCAGTAGCTCTTCCTGCAACAGATTAAAATCAAAATTGGCAACATCAGTTGTTTTAAACTCCGCTGCCGGAACACGCAGTATGCGACGGTTCTTTTCCAGACGCTCAAAATATGGCGGCAGAAAACTGTCTGAGGGGAAACGCAGATCATCGGGATAAACGGCAACCACCGGACGGCCGGTCGAGACCGCCTCAGTTACCATGGTTACACTGTCCTGTGTGACACACAGCAGTTCGGAGTGCGCCATGAAATCATAGAGCTCGCGCCGCGGTTTTTCACTCCACCAGATGGTATCGGCAACAATCGTTTCATCCAGATTTTCCTTCAAAACCGCTTCCGCCTCCGCTCCGGTACGTCGTGAAGTTGTCAGTAGCCAGCGGATGCCAGCCTCTCTGCTGAGCATGTTCATCCCTTCGGCCAGGTCATGCCAATCCTTTTTCTGAAAGCGGTGACTGCGCGATGCACCTCCTATAATCATGCACCAGAACCCCTTTTCCGCAGTACCGCGGGCGTTGATCATTTGCGGGTTGACGCTGGTTGGGATCAACTCCACCCCGATCACATTGCCCGCACTCTCGGAGACTGCCGGCGAAATCACGGTGTGAAACCACTCAGGCGGAAAGTGTTTGCGTTCTCCCACAAGAACCAACGGTGCGGCATGTTTAACCGCGAGGGCCTTGGCTGCAAAAACACTTTTGCCGCCACTGCAGATTAGCAGATCGGGATTGCCGGCATTGCCTGGAATTCTGATGCGAGTGATTTTGGACAGTAAGTGGTCGGAGAGCGCACCGTCTCGTATTTTCATTGTGAATTTAACCGATGAGCGCAACCAGCCTCGAATGTTTTCACGCCCCTCCACGGTCACAATTGAAACTTCGGTCAGTTTACCGAGAGCCTCAGCCACTCCCCTGGACTGACAAGTGTGGCCGGGACTCCCCTCGCTGATGATCCAGATGGTTTTCATGTCGCAAAGTGTACAGCGACGCTCGGCACAACGCAAGGATGAGTTGGATGAGTTGGATGAAATGGCATTAATCGCATAAAGAACCGTAGTTGCCCGGAGATCAGCCCTTCCGCTGCGGCACATTTGGATCTGAGCGCACGCTCAGATATTTGCCGATCTCAATTTGTTGTTACTCCCTGCTCAGCAGCTTCCATACGCGCAACAGTTCTGAGATGCCCCAAGCCTGAGCCCCGCATCCGCGAGCTGTATGTGGTGCGTCACCATCGACAATCTCCGGCAGGTGTCCCAAGCAGCCGCTGTTCAGATATTCGACCGATGAACCCAGCAGGCTCAACGCCCGCTCCCGCGCTTCATCGCCGTAGCAGCGGAAAAGTGCCTCAGCATAGAGAGGAAAGGGCCAGCTCCAGGCCGTTCCATTATGATAGGCGGGTTTGCGATGGGTGTCCTCATCTCCCAGGTAGTGGCCCTGATAGGGATGGTGCGCATCATTGAGCAACTCTCCGTCATGATAAACGCCCATCTCGCAGTCGACCCGCCGATCATCCAGCGAACGGATGGCACCGGGAACCAACAGCGGTTCACAGGCGCGAATGATTTGAACTTCCAGCTCGTGATCATCCAGTACTCCGAGCGTAACCGCCAGCAACTGATTACAGCGCAGAGTGTCCTCTTTAACAGCTTCGGATGCCGGAACACCGGACTCCGCCCGCAAACAGTCGACCAGCCAGCCGGAGGGGTGCCCAAAATATCTTTTCAATGAGAGTCGTGCCTTTTCGGCCACCTCCTTCCAGCGTTTATCGATGTGCTTCGCAGCCAGACGCAGAGCCGCAATCCAAAGTGCCTGAATCTCAACCGGATATCCCTCGCGGGGGGTGGCGGCGGGATAGTTGGTGTCCATCCAGGTATAATGAGAAGGAGAGAAAATCAGATTACTGGAGAAATCCATGCGGATACCATTAGGAGTTCCGTCGCACAGATGTGTTACTATCGACTCAATCACCTGAGCGAGTGTGCGTCCGGAACAGTCGGCATTCAACACCCGTTCGGCACCCAGTAGTTCAATCAGATCACCAGCCGCCACGCAGAACCAGAGCTGCGCATCCGAGGTGTCGCGATTGTTGTCATCATTACCACGGATCATATTCGGCAGCGTACCCTGCTCCTCAAAACGTCCGAACTCCCTGAGAATTGCCAGTGCCTCACGGGTGCGCCCGGCGGCAATCACACCACGTAACACAATCAGGGTGTCGCGTCCCCAGTCAAGGAACCAGGGATAACCGGCAATGATGGTCAGATGAGCATCACGCCGTACGATAAACAACTCCAGTGCACGCTGCAATGCCTCCGTCACTTTGAAATCAGATAAACTGCCGGAGTGCGCGCTGAATCCCGCTTCGATGCTGGTTTTGTTCCAGTGGTCGTGCCGTCTGGCGATAACCAGTGCAGATTTGCCCGCCAGCAGTTCAATCTCAAACCAGCCTGGACTGAACAAGTCGCCACAGGGTTCTAACCCACGCTCGGCTTCCTGAGCATGAAATACATTGTATGTCCATTCATCTTCACGGGTAAAACGGCTGCCAGCGCACTCGATTGTGAAGGTTTCCCCGTTGGCTGGACGGAAGTTGAAACCGGTGGCGAAACTCTCGGTTACGGCAGGCCACTCTTTTTCCGCCCCGGTAAAGGCTTTGGTCTGAGCGTGAAAGCTGCGGAACTCAATATCCGGTCGCAGGACAATGCTGATTTCATCATCGGCATTCAATCCGCACTCACCATCGGCGCCCCGTGATATCATAAGCTGCACACGGTTGACTCCGCGAACGATCTCAAGCCGGAAGATTATCTCCGCAATTTTGCCCATTCCGCAGGGAACCTCAAAAGACCACTCTACAAAACTGCCGGATGGATCGGAACGGAAATTCTTAAGGCAGTCAGCGTTGATGGTCTGCGAGTAGCCGCGATAACGTAACCAGGCACGACAGCGGCTCCAGAAAACGGTTTTGTCCACCGGCACATGCTGCGCGTTGTTGGTTATTAGCAAACCGTCATACTGGCTCAGCAGCGTGCCCCAGTCAGCCCGCACCTGTGCCATTGCCCCGGCGCCGTTGGATAACACGGCGTAAATTGAGTTGTCTGCGCGTACCACTCTGCCACTGACGCTGTGCAGCAGCTTGATTCTCGAGGCTGCAGGCAGAATCAGAATCGCAGTGCGACTTGATTCAATGCTCTCCGGTGTATAAACGGTGGTGGCCAGTTCACGCTTTTCCGCATGCGTGCCGTCCAGATGAGCGGCGTATGCGTGTACCGGTATAAAGGCGCCCCACTCTCCAGTGGCCAGCGGTACCGCCCGCACCGCACTGTGAGTTTTATCAGCAGAGCGTAATGTGGCATCAAAGGGCCAGGGTGCCCTGACAAACAGATGGTCGCCATCCGGCACCATGACGCTCCGGCGGCGGTCATGCGGCCATCTCCAGCAGCTCTGACGCGGCATTCCGCCGCAACGCGGCACACAAAACTCCTCCGGCGTATTAACCATCTTGTGTCCTAATTCATCCGGGTCTTCGTAGAAATTCAGTTGCGACGTGTCAACCTGCTCTAAACGACCTCGCAGTGCGACAGTCACGCGCATCGCCATGGCGTTCCGTCGCCGCCGGATGACCTCTAGCGGTTCAGGCATATTGTTCTCCTGACTCTCAATCAGATCAAGATCGCTTTTGTTGGCACTCAGACAAAGCGCCGCACCGGGTTCAAGCTGTATTTCAGGGCGGTTGTGCAGATGTATTTCCTTTGCGCTGATCAGCTCCCAGACATGCGCTTTATTGAGATAGCCACCCTGCCAATGAAGCTTATGAGCATCTGTGCAATCAAGATTGATCAGCACCAGTACACCATTGCCATTGCCACTGATAGAGCGCCATACCGCGAAAAAGGGACCGCTGTTACAACTTACCATCCGCAGACGCGCATTCGCTCCGAAAGCTGGATGTGTGGCCAGTATTCGGTTGAGCCGTGCAAGCAGGGCCACCTGATTGGAGTCAGCCCCCCAATTGAGCGATGAAACTTCGTGCACATCAATCTTCTCGGTCGCAAACCATTCAACTCCGTTGGCTATGCCGAAAGCACCCTGATGAGAGAGCAGAGCGGCCAGCATGGTACGGTTGCGGGCGAAGATTTCGCCCCCTGCGGCCAGTCTCTCATTGTCATGTGTTTCGGCAAAATGAACCAGAGGACCACAGCGTTCGGATAGCTCAATCGAGCGGGGCAGATACCACTCCATCGCGCCACGATCCATCGTCTGGAAAAGTTCGGAGTAAGCCCAGTTCATGTGCGCATCCGACAACAACTCTTCGGTCGTCTCCACTTTGCCGCCTAGCCCCTCCAGCAAAAATACAGTGTCAGGATACTCTTCGCGTACGCGGGCGATGATGAATCTCCAAGTGCACACAGGAATCATATAACCGGCATCACAACGAAACCCGTCAACGCCCTGGCGGCACCAGAAAAGAAAAACCTCGGCCATATATGAACAGAGCTGCGCATCGTTGTAATCAAGTTCAATCAAATCGGCCCAGACCACCCCCCAGGCTCCGGGCGAGATGTATTGCCCACTCTTCCGGTCGCGGTGATACCACTCGCGGTGATGATTCTGCATGGTGGCCGCCCAGCCGGTATGATTGGCTGGTAAATCCATGTAAAGATAGCCACCGCGACTGTGAACCGCACTGATCAGCTCAAGAAACTGATCCAGTGGGGTGGCCTGCCTGTCAAATTCGGCCAGCGCGGGATCAACGGCGAAGAAATCCAGCGCGGCAAAGGGCGAACCATATCGCCCCATGCGGGCGTAGGTGGTCGGCACCGGATGAATCGGCAGCAGCTGCAGAATGCGGAAACGTTCGACCCGCATGATGGTGTCCAAGCGGCCGATCAAATCTCGGAAGGTGCCAGAGGGCGGAATCACAGTGTAGCCGCTCTGATCAAGCACTTCCACACTGTCAGCAACCACACCCGCGACCGAATTGCCGCTCAACGTCGCCCCGAACTGACGCACAAAGGCGGAATATACCGTGTTGGCACAGGCAGTGTGGGCGGGTTCGACCTTGATCGTCAGATTCTCACCCTCCGGCCATCCGGGTACATCCGAATCTTCCTGGAAAAAACAGGACTTCCCGAAAAAAATGCCCACCTCCAGCAAGGGCAGATGTACCCTGAAAAGCCCCGGTTCGACTTCGGTCATCGGCACATCGTGCCAGTCGCGTGCTAAAATTGGATCACCCGATTCGGTGGCCGCAATTATTTCACGTCGCCGGATATCCGCTCGGCCGAGATTGGTTCTGAAAACCGCACGCCCTCCAAAGGGTTTATCAAGTTTGAGACTGACGGTGAAAATATCCGCCACCCATTGAAGATGAAAGGAACCGGTTTCAGGAGTCTGTTGCATAAATTTGTCACTCTGCCCTGTTAAGATGTTTAAGACAATCAGGCCCCTCATCGAAAAGCAACGGCAACATGTCGGTCTTGAGCAACATGTTCCCACACGGTACGACTCCGGATTTCAACCGGGCCGACATAATCAATCCGCGCAACAGAATCACCCGACCCGGGCGCGGATTCGCAACGGTACTGCAATTTTTTTAAAACAAGGTTAGCTGAGCGGGGCTCTCTCCGCTGCTTCTGCGTCTCTTGTGTCGGGCCAGTTTGGGTTGGCCGGCTTCGAGCTCCCCCTCTTCCAGATTAGCGAGGATCTCACTGGCGCGGGCGGTCACTTCAACCGGCAGTCCGGCCAGACGCGCCACATGAATTCCATAACTCTTATCCGCGGTTCCCCGGGCAATACGCCGCAGAAAAACAATCGAGTTGCCATGTTCACGCACTTGTACCGTATAATTCTTGACTCCGCGCAGGGTGATCTCCAAATCGGTTAGTTCGTGGTAATGAGTGGCAAAAAGTGTTTTGGCCTTGACCTTCGGATTGTTGTGCAGAAATTCAACAACCGCCCAGGCGATGCTGATGCCGTCGAAGGTGCTGGTGCCGCGCCCGATCTCATCAAGCACAATCAGAGAACGATCACTCGCATTGTTGAGTATGTTGGCGGTCTCCTGCATCTCCACCATGAAGGTCGAGCGACCGCGTGCCAGATCATCACCAGCTCCGACACGGGTGAAGACACGATCAAGCAGAGGAATTCGCGCCTGTCCCGCAGGTACGAACGAACCGGCATGCGCCATGATACAGATGAGCGCCACCTGACGGATGTAGGTTGATTTGCCAGCCATATTAGGCCCGGTAATCAGCATAACCTGATGATCCGTGCAGTTCAACCGGGTGTCATTGGCTACGAATGCCTCGGCATCAGGTAGCTGCTCTATGACCGGATGGCGTCCGTCGCGGATGATGAGTTCATCGCCACCGTGAATTTCCGGGCGGGTGTAGCCCAGCGCCAGGGCCCGGTCGGCGAAAGCCGCCAGCACGTCCACAGCCGCCAGCGCTTCGGCGGTCTCCTGAATGGCGGAGGTCTCCGCGGCTACCCGATCACGAAGCTCACAAAACAGCTCGAACTCAAGTGCGGTGGCCCGCTCCTGCGCCCCGAAAATCCGCTGTTCATAACTTTTCAGTTCAGCGGTGATGTAACGCTCCGCGTTCACCAAGGTCTGTCGCCGTTCGTAATCGGGCGGTACCAGGTGGGCCTGCCCTTTGGAAACTTCAATATAGAAGCCAAAAATCTTGTTGCGCCTGACCTTGAGTGTTTTAATACCGTTGCGTTCCTGCTCGGCAGCCTGATACCTGGCCAGCCAGGCATGACCCTCGGAAGCCAGAGTGCGTAGCTCATCCAGCGCGCTGCTGTAACCCGCCCGGATGATTCCGCCGTCACGCAGACCGGTCGGAGGAGAGTCATCAATGGCACTCTGTAACAGAGCGACCAGCTCCGGAAGCTCACTCATACGTTCTGCGAGCCGCACCAGCAAGGGTGCCGTACTGTCGCTCAGAATGGTACGTACCTCAGGTACAGAGAGCAGCGAAGCGGCAATCGCGTTGAGATCACGTGCGTTTCCGTGCCCGGCATCAACTCTGGCAATCAGCCGTTCCAGGTCGCGTATGCCGCCCAGAGTATCGCGTAGCCTGCTCATCAGAGCGCGCTCTTTCACAAGCAGCTCAACGGCATCCAAACGCTCTTCCAGTGGCTCCTGATGCCGAAGCGGACGGGTAAGCCAGATATGTAGCATACGGCTGCCCATCGGGGTTCTGGTGTTGTTCAGTACACCCTGCACTGTCACATCGGCCGGGCGACCGCGTGTCGGCACAAGGTCAAGATTACCACAGGTGTTTGAGTCGATAATCAGAGAGGCGGATGCCTGACAAAGACGCATAGTGCGTACATGGCCGATGTTATGCCGCAGTGATTCACCGACATAGTGCAGCAACGCACCGGCCGGACATACGAGTTCACATATTCCCTCGCAACCGAAGCCCTCCAGCGAGTGCACCTGGAAGTGATGGCGTAGCCGCTCATAGGCGCAGTCATACTCCATGGCCCACTCGTCTATAGCGGTGATCATACCAGCCTGACCTGCATTGAAAAGCTCGGTCAGTACAGGATCAACCCCCTCATCAAAGGCCGTGATGGTTTCGCTGGGGCTGTAAAGTTTCAGATAATCTGCCAGTTCGGTAGCATTTTCGGCGCGTTCAACGGCGAATTCGCCGGTGGACACATCCAAAGCCGCCAGCCCGTAAGACCTGTCATGATAGATCGCACAGATAAAGTTGTTGCGCTCGGATTCCAGAATCTCCGATTCGGTGACGGTGCCAGGGGTTACAACCCGTGTGACCTCGCGTCGCACAATGCCCTTGGCTTGGGCAGGATTCTCCACCTGGTCGCAGATCGCGGCCTTACATCCGGCGCGGATGAGTTTGGCCAGGTAGCTGTCGAGAGCGTGATAGGGCACTCCGCACATGGGCGTGCCGCCGCGCTGCGTCAATGCCACCCCTAGTATCGGGGCCGCCTGGCGGGCATCCTCAAAAAACATTTCGTAGAAATCACCGAGTCGGAAAAGCAATATAACCCCCTCGGGCAGCTCCGCTTTGATTCTCCGGTACTGCCGCATCATCGGGGTTTGTTCGCTGCCTGCCATATTAGCCTGATCCTCTTGTCGGTATGTTTCTTAAGGGGTTGTTATTCTGACAAAGCTTAAGGCAATAATCAAATCAATACTCGGTGTCATTCTTATCTACAGGGCTGCCGACCGATCTTCGCATATCCACAATGCGTAACTCCAGTTCCGGAGAACCACGATAATCATTATGCACCATTTCAAACAGCAGATCAACCCTGTGACCTTTACAGATATCTCCGGTCAGGTCGCCGCATTTGAACCAAACTGCACGTATTGTTTGAGCGTCGCCGGTTTTCAGAACAAGCTGCATATGATCGCGACCGCCCCCCATTGCACGGGCATCAACCACCTCGAGATCGCGCACCGCCCAACGCGGCATCCGGTTTTCCAGTCCGAAGGGTGCCAGCAGAGAGACAAATCTGAACAGATCGAAGTTGATCTGATCCGCCGTCAGCCAGCTCTCAAAAAGCAGATGGTCAACCGGACACTCGTCGCCGATTTGCCGGGCGCAGGCGGAGCAGAACAGCTTTTTGAACTCATCGAACATTCCCTGTTTTAGCTGAAAACCGGCCGCCCGGGCGTGTCCGCCGAAACCATCGAGCACCTCAGTGCACTCTCCCAGCGCGTCGAGCGCATGATAGGCGTTGCCGGCACGCACCGAGCCCCGTCCACCGCCCTCCTGATCAAAAACTATGACCGCCGCCGGTCGTCCGCCCTCTTCACTGAGCTGTGATGCCACGATACCGGCCACCCCGGTGTGCCAGTCCTTATCCGGCGCGGCGGTGTTTTCCGTACCGCCCACCACAATGGCGGCGGTTTCACACTGCCCCTTATCCAGTCCGCATTGCGCCCGGGCTAGCTCGAGTATCCGGTTCTGCACGCCGCGACGTTCACCGTTGAACCCTTCAAGCCGGGCGGCCAGCTCACAGGCACGCTCCTTATCTTCGGTCATCAGTAGCTCATAGGCCACCATGGCAGAGCCCATACGACCCGCGGCATTGATGCGCGGGCCGAGCACGAAACCGAAGGTATAGGCATCCGGCATATCCTGCTGACGCTGCAGGGCACGGTTCATCAGCGCATGCAGACCAGTGCCAGCGAAATTCTTCCAGAGCTTCATAGCACTTGATGCCAGCAGACGGTTTTCGCCTTTCAGCGGCACGATATCGGCTACGGTGGCGAGTCCGGCTGCCACCACCAGCCCGCCGGCAAAACCGCGGGCAATCCCGACCCCATCCTGCTGCGCACTCTGCACCAGAGCATGGGCCAGTTTGAAGGCCACTCCCGCGCCGCAGAGGTGCGCCGCGCCCGGCGAAGCACCGCAATGAGGGTTTACAACCGCCACCGCCCCGGGCAGAATTTCACCAGGCTCATGATGATCGGTGATGATCACCTCCACGCCGCGTTCATTAAGCATGGCGACCTCCCCGACCGATCCGATACCGCAGTCAACGGTGATGATCAGCCCCGGTTTAACCGGGGCCTGCGCCAGACAGCGCTCGACCGCCGCCGCCGTCAGGCCATAGCCCTCCTGTTCGCGCAGCGGCAGAAAAACATCGCTGCAGGCACCCAGCGCATCCAGCGTTTTCTTGAGAATGGCCGCGGCACAAACTCCGTCCACATCAAAATCGCCGAAAATAATCATATATTCGCCGCGTCTTACCGCCAGCCGAATTCTCCCGGTCGCTGCGGCAATGCCCGGAAATTTGCAGGGTGCGCAGAGATCACGCCTGATATCAGGATAGAGAAAAGTGCGCGCTTCATCGGGCTCAGCGAACCCCCGTGCCGCCAGCACGCGGGCGATCACATCGGGCAGCTCGAGCGCGTCACTTAATTTTGCCGCGTTTTCAGAATCAAACTCCCGCTCTTTCCACTCATACTTTGCCTGCATCTGATCCTTCCGTTGCCGTCGATTAAGATTCATCTTTCAAATGCCGTAAATGGGATAAAGTAGCGTCATGCAATGCTTGCCATAGTACGATATCCCGGCGGCACTGGGAAGCGGTTTCTATCAAACAACAGGGGCCTGCGGCGAACCGCAGACCCCTGTATGTCAGTTGTTATTTTAAAAACAGCTCGGTCGCTTATTCAACCACAACCTTGAAGAAGTCGGTCGGGTTGGCTTCGGCGCCCAGAGTGATCTCCACCTCGGCAGTTGTGACGGCAGTATCATCAACAGTGGCACTGCCTACCTCGTTGAAGGTTCCGCCCAGAGTGGCCGAGGAGTACAGCTTGACTGTGCCGTTGAGGCCATCAAACTCAACATCCGCCGGAGCGCTTGAAGATACAATGATTGTCACCGTTGAACCGTCAATTACGAAGCTGTCAATCTGGATTGTGGCATCCGTGTCAGGGGCCACATTCAGCAGATAGTCATCCTCCATGTCGGCTTCGACATCGCCTTCGCCCAGGTCGTTCGCCATCGCCCACGCCGCGACTGTGCCAGCCGGATATGCTCCGTCGCCCACCGTGACGTTGCCGCTGCTCACAACAGCCGTTTCAGCCGTTACCGAGCAGGATGCGTCGGCGTTCAGCGTAACCGTCAGACTGTCAGCTGGCAGACTGCCGGAGGCATCTGTCGTGAATGCGGAGGGACCGGTTAGCGCATTGATGACATACCAGTCGGCTGCCTCAATCAGCACCTCGGTGCCGCTCTCAACCTCGGTTACAGGCGTTCCACCATCGCTGAAGGCCACATTATCACCGACCAGCGTTAGCATGATAGCTGCCTGCTGATCCGGGAAGATCGGCATCTCATCCGAGACGACGAATTCGTCCAGCATGCCGGTACCCTGGAAACTGACCATCTCAATGGTGTCACCAGAGCCAGAGAGATTTAAGAACCACTCTCCACCGTAAGCACCTGCGTCCGTATAGGCATTGGTATGAGTCAGTGCTGTGCCGTCCAAGTATATCTTGGTTCCAGGCAAGCCACCCAGACTCGACACCTTTGACACCTGCATCGACAAGCGGTACCAGGCATCAGGATCGATGGCACCAATACCGTCTACGATTGAGTTTGTGGTAAATGCATTGAACACGCTGTCGTACCAAAGGTGGTGAACCACCAAATTGGACTGCGCGTTTACATACAGCGCGATCTTGGCATCGCCGGCATCAATCTCCGGGTCATCCTCACTGGGCGTGAATTGAATCAGAGTATCAATGTAGGCAGCAGCCGAAACTATGCTTACACCGGCCGTACGCGAAAGCGTATTGCCCTCGGTATCCAGATTCAACACCAGCTCGGAGGTCTCGTTGCTGATCGGTCCGTCACCAACAAAATCCGCATAGGCGGCGTTGGTCGCGACGATCGCTGATGCGTCACCCTCAGCTGCCAGCCACACGTAGTTGGTTAGCTCTTCCAGACCCTCTTCGTAGGTTGTGTATTTATACTGCGAGATCGGCAAATCCAGACTTCCATCCGGTGCCTCAAACGAGTCCGACACGTAATCTGTCGCCGTTGCATTCAGCGCACAGGCGCACAGGCATACAGCCACAGATTTAAACAACTGTTTTAAAGTCAGGTTCATAGCAAACCCTCCTAACATCTGTTTCGACCGTGCATTTAAACGGTCGCAATTTATAGAATCCCGAACCATGTCATCTTTTGGGGAGATGCCACCGCTCAAGACCATTCTTTCGTTGTGTGACACCATCATAGATTTAAAGGCGGTAGAATGCAAGTACAAAAACCAAATAGTTACACTAAAAAAATCAATATCTTTTTTTAAGGGTTTCAGGTAAACCTGCTGGTGGTTATTGACCTTCTACCTCCGACTTTCGGGCTGTAGGCATAAGCCGCAGTTACTGTGGCACGGCATCATTGCCGCGCATACAGCACTCTTTGCCCGTTGCCTCGCTAACGTTCGACCGCCTGCACAATCTTTTCGCGGGTCCGCTTGCGGAACATTAAATGGCCAGTCATAATCAGCAGCACCGCCATTGCGGCAATCGCCCAGCGCCAGTGCGGATCGGCCAGATAATCGGCCACACTGTCGCCCACCAGATCGGTGACGGCTAAGAATAGCACAATCTGTAGTAGAGTGATCAGCAGAAGCATAGCCGTAAATTTGAGAAAACGGTAGTGCATCACGCCGGCCGCCATGAAAATCACAGTGCGTACGCCCGCCACAAAACGCGCCAGAAAGAGCGCTTTGATCACATGGCAGGCAAAAAACTCTTCGAAACGCCCAATGGTGGCGTTTTTAATCCAGCCCCATTTCACACAAAATTTGATCGCATACCGACCGATCAGATAGAGGCCAATATCCCCCGCCATACTGCCGGTCAGCATCCAGAGCAACGCCCACCACCAGTTGACCCGTCCGGCGGCCACCAGCAGACCGCTCGCGCAGCGGCCTGCATCTTCAAGAAAGCAGACCGCCAATGCAATCAGCAGACCCTGCAGCCAGATATTTTCGATAAACTGTTCATACAGCTCCGCAAATAGGGTTTCATTCATCGGTATCTTCCTCTGGCAGCAACGCACCAGCCTCGCCATCCGGCAAATCTTCGACATCGCGCAGAGTGCGCTGCATGGCACGAGTGCGTACCTGCGCACTTTTGAGCACATTGTCAGCTTCACCAATTTTCTTCTGCACCTTCTCAAAAACATTGCCGAATTTCATGAATTCGCTCTTTACAGACCCCAGCACCCGCCAGACTTCACTGCTGCGTCGTTCGATCGCCAGGGTTTTGAATCCCATCTGCAGGCTGTTCAACAGGGCGGTCAGGGTGGTGGGACCCGCCACCGTAATACGAAAATCCCGCTGCACCCGATCAATCAGTCCGGGAGTACGCAGAACCTCGGCGTAAAGACCCTCGGTCGGCAGAAACATGATCGCGAAATCGGTGGTGTGCGGCGGCGCCACATACTTGCGGATGTCGCGCGCGCTGTTGATAATCTGACGTTCAAGCTGGCGCAACGCCTGGTCAGCACCCTCACGGTCAGCAGCTTCAACCGCCATCTGCAGCCGTTCATAATCCTCTTTGGGGAATTTTGCGTCGATCGGCAGCCAGACCGGTGCACCGCCAGCTTCCTCCCGCCCGGGCAGCTTGACGGCAAATTCCACCAGATCGTTTGAATCCGGATTGGTTTTCACATTGCGACTGAACTGCTCGACTGTGAGGGTCTCCGAGATGATCGCCTCCAGCTGATACTCCCCCCAGGTGCCGCGCGCCTTGACATTGGTCAGCACCCGTTTCAAATCACCGACCCCCGTAGCGAGCTGGCGCATCTCACCGAGACCGCGGGCCACATCCTCAAGCCGTTTGCTGACCTGCTCAAAGCTGGCGCCGAGCCGTTTTTCAAGGGTGTCATGCAGTTTTTCATCCACCGTGCGTCGCATCTCTTCAAGTTTGATGCCGTTCTCTGCGCGCATCTTTTCCAGATTCTCCGCGAGTGTGGTGCGCAACGATTCCAGCTGATGTCCCTGAGTGTCGGAGAGCCGTGTCAGGGTTTCGGTCAGCTCCTGTCGCTGCCGGTGGGTTCCCGAGCGTAACTCTTCGAGCAGTTTGACAACCTCTTCGCGCAGGGCCCTGGCCTCTCCGCTGTGCATACTCTGCTGGCGCGACAACTCCTGGCGCAACGCCTCCTCCGTCTGTCGCAGCTGATCGCCGGAGGCTGCCCTTCTGAGTAGTAGCGCAACGAGCAGACCGAGCACAGCCAGCAGTAGAAAAATTATCATGATATCAACCATCAATCTCTCCCTCTCCACCTGTTTGAACGCACAGATCAGTATCAGCTTTTTTGTGTTTTTCTTCAATCACCGATTTTCAGGTGTAGCTACAAAAAAACAGTAAGCTTCAAAATCAAAACATAAAGTTGCGAATTATGCCCTCCGTTGCTACAATGGCGCGACCATCAGGTAATAAAGAACTATCAGATAATAAAGAGTGAGGGGGAAGAGATGAACGACTGGAAAAATGAACTGAGTGACATCATCAGTAGCAAGGCACGCAGTTCCCGCGCCCAGCAGGAAAACGCGGTTTTCGAGGAGTTTCTGGACAAGGTGGCGCTACCATCTCTGAAAGCGGTGGCCGAAGAACTGCATACCCAACATCAACGTGAAACCCAGGTGCGCCGCGCTCCCGCCTCGGTTACACTCAATGTGCGCTATGAAGATAGTGACGAAATATCTTTTCAGATTATGAAACATTTTGTGCAGAACGGCATTCTGCCCCGTGCGGAGGTGCGCCTAAACCGCGGACAGAAGATGTTTAAGTATGCCGAGATGTTCAGAGATGATCCGCAAACCTATCCGATCTCCGAGGTCACCGGCGATGATGTGATTAGAACTTTTCTCAAATTCTATCGCCAAACCATGGATAAAAACCTGCGCTCCACCGCCGATTGAACACAATTGACACACTAATTCCGTCCACTGTATATGAAAGAGGTATATGACTGAACAATCCGCCGAACTTCTGAGCCGCCTGATCGCGGCGCATAGCACCCCCGGCGATGAGAGTCAGGTGGCCGCAATACTCACTGATGCGTGGCGGCAAAACGGCTGGCAGATCACAAAATACGGCTCTTATGCCATTTCGGCTAGTCGGCGGTCGCTGTTTGAACGCCGCCGACCGCGCATGTTGATCTGCGCCCACATGGATTCACCGGGATTCATTGTCGTCTCTCCTGCCTGGAGTTTTGATGAAAAATCGTCGACCGCCACAGTGCGGATCGTTACCCTCGGTCAACCCGCGATGGAGATGAGCAGTTGCGCCGGGAGAATCAAATGCCGTAACGGCTTTTTCAAGGGCACTATCCAACGGGCGGAGGACGGTGGCAATGGTGAACTTTACCTCTTTGAAACCACAATCTCAGAGGCACGCAAAGCCGATTTGTGCACCGGCGACCGCGTCTGCTTCCAACCCCGGTTCACGAACGAAAACGGGATTGTCAGTGCCCCGTTTCTGGATAACCGGCTCGGTTGCTGGATGCTGGCTGAGCTGGCCGCGTTGCCGCCCGGCTGGAACAGGCGTTATGAGGTTGTTCTAGGAGCGACTGGCTCAGAGGAGATGACCGGTCACGGTGCGCAGATTCTGGCCGCACAGCTGCAGGCCGATCTGATCGTTGTGCTGGATGCCACCTACGTGACGGAGACGCAGGGCGTTAAATTGGGAGGAGGTGCGGTTGTGACGCTCAGCGACAAAGCGGTGCTGCTGGCTCCGGCTATGCGCGACCGCATCAGCCACATCATGCAGCAGGCCGAAGTGCCGATTCAATTTGAAGCCTATAACTATAGCGGCACCGATGCCCGCGCCTGGCCATCTCAGGGCAGCCCCGCAACGGTCATCGCGCTTTTAATACCGACCAACGGCAACCACACCCCTTGCGAACAGGCCAATGTGGCTGATTTGATCAACTGGCAAAGAGCTGTTCTTTCACTGGAGAAACTCTTTTGAGTACCGAATGTCTGCTAAAAAACAGCGGCTTGCGCTGTCCGTTGCCCGAAAGTATTTCGACGCCATGCATTGTGACGCAACGCGTCTTGCGACTGAAAACGGCTTTAGACTTGATAGTCTGATGGAAATACGCTATAAGATCATTCGTTGTAATTAAAAACCGGGAGTAGAGTTATGAATATCTTAGTTCCACTGGCCGAGGGGCTCGAAGAGATCGAAGCAGTGACCATTATCGATGTGTTGCGTCGGGCCGGGCTGACAGTCAGAACCGCCGCTCTGGGCGATACCCTACAGGTTGAAGGGGCACATCACATTCTATTACAAGCCGATACACTTCTGAGCCAGCTTGATCTGGATGAGTTCCAGGCAGTGGTGTTGCCCGGTGGAGGTGTCGGCACCGATAATCTGATGGCTGATCAGCGGATATTCGATATAATCCGGTCGTTTTATGAACAGGGCAGATATGTCTGCGCCATCTGTGCCGCTCCGACGCTGCTGGCCCAGGCGGGAATTCTGGAAGGACTCAAAGGAACTTGCTATCCAAGTTGTGCCAAGATGCTGGCCGAATCATACAGCGACGTTCCCGTGGTGGCTGATGGCAACATTATCACCGGTCAGGGTCCCGGCACCGCGATGCTCTTCAGCTTGGTGCTGGTGCACCACTTTGCCGGTGAGGACGTTGCCCGTACCGTCGCTAAAGCCATGTTGAGTACCTACTGAGAACCCCAAAAACCTCACATTCATTCATTAAAACTGCAATGTGCCTTTTTTAGTGCCTGTCCCTAATTCCCTATTTTTAGTGCCTGTCCCTAATTCTGTTCTATTTTGGGAGTATTAGTAAGCTAATACTAATTTTAAATCTTAATCCCTGAGCGGTTTGTCGTTTTTAAATCTGTTTGCAGGCCGTTTTTTCAACTTTGCGAAAAAAGATGAGCGGTTTAGGGGCAAATCGGTGTGAGTGTCGTAAAAATTGATTTTAATCGGATATGCTGTTTTGGCTCTGTTTTTTGATGCAATTACCACTATATTCAGCGTATCAAACGCGCTTTTGCACGAAATATCGAATGAAACTGCTGGCTTTTATTGAGATAATACTATAAATTTAAAGTTATACCTTTTGTGAACAGCGGTGCTGGCACGCATGGTGCTTAAAGTGCGGGTGTTGACAAAAAGCCATCATTGGTCGGGCGACCGGTGATTAATTATTAACAGAGAGTAAGGGATAAACTACTATGAAGACAAATCGTAAAGGTTTCACACTTGTTGAGATTATGATTGTTGTGGCAATCATCGGAATTCTGGCGGTCATCGCCATACCCAACTTCTTGCGTGCTAGGCGCACCTCTCAGGCGAATTCCTGTATTGCAAATATGAAGCAGATCGTTGGAGCCGTTGAAGCATATAGGCTGGCTGGCAACCAGGATTTGCCGACTGTCGCGACCCTGATAGCCGCCGATGGTGATGACGGAAGCTATATCAAGGCTTCCGAAGAGCCGAAATGTCCGGTTACCGGGCAGGACGGAGCGAGCTACACCGTTGCAGAAGATGGGGTGACATGTCCTAATCATGATGATACGACTCATGATGTTAACAGGTTCGGAACAGCTGCAGCAACCTAAGCAATAATGTGGTATAAGGAAAAAGGCTCCGGGTGACCGGAGCTTTTTTTTTACTGCAAGCTACTGGCTACAAGCTGGTTTGTGGTCACAGTCAGCATCAGTTATAGCTATCGCCTATGAGGTTGGCATCGGGGCTGAAGGTGCTTGGCAGTCCGGAAACACCGTGCATGTAGCTGACCAACTGATTCACGCGGTCGATGCTTTCATGCGCCATTTTAAGCAGCTCCTGCTGCGATTCGCTGATCTCTCCGATCTGCTCTTTACGCAGCATCTCGATTACGCCGGTTGAGACTGTGAGCGGCTGAACGATCTCCTGATTGAGTTCGGCATAGCGTTCCAGAAGCTCTTCACGGGTCAATTTGAGCGGAAAACCGCGCCGGATAGCATCGGCTTCCAGCCCGGCTACCGTCAGTTTGTCGGCATCGACTTCGCGTGCCAGCGATGAGATGGCTTTTTCCGAGCCACGGCTGAGTTCGATGAGTTGCAGGCGCACACGTTCGAGGGCGCTGATCACCATTTCCAGTTCCTGTTGCGGGTCTTGCGCCGGGTTGTTTTCGAGGGTTTCGGCGGTTTTACGTAGCAGTTCGGCCAGACGAGCCGATTGAGCGTGGCGTTGCTGGCGGTGTTCGTTCAGCTCTTCCTGCGATGATTTCAGACCGAAATCGGCGTAAGAGAGTTTGTCGTCGGCCAGATCCGCTGAAAGGTCGATCACCCCTGTCGGGGCGGATATTGTTGTGTCGACGGCTGGTATTTTTCCAGTTTTAACTGGTGGCGGTGGTTCCGGTTTGACAACTTTCTCCGTTTCAATTACCGGTTGAAGATCGGGTTCCGGTTCCAGGTCGGTAGCGGTAGCGTCCATTACCCGTTTATAATCCACCCGCACAACCGCAACGGCTTTGATATTTTCACGTTCAAAGAGGCGACTGACTCCCTCGGCCTGGGTGATCAGAGCGATTGGCATGGCCAGTATTTTAACGGCCTTTTCAAACTCACGCAATGGTAGCGGCGATACTATCAGCAAGCCGTTGATATCGAGTTGTGCAAAGCGTCGCACAAGGTTGGTTGAGATGGCCGCGTCGATCTCCTCGTTGCTGCCGTTGACACAGATCAGATTAATTTTAACTGTCAGCTCCAGCACGTGGTAACGTTCCAGCAGCTGCCGCACTTCCTCATATACACGAGCCGTAGCACTTTTGGTGACATTATGCACCGGTCCGTAGACGGCCGCCTGGTTGAGCAGCAACCCAATAGAACGCACAAGCAAACGTGCGTCACTTATATCTACTCTAGCGTACTTCATATTGTGCGTACTACAATTAAGGTGGAGTTGTTTCGATGGGGACAAATTCCGAGCTGGACAATTTTGAATTTGAACTCAGATAAAGCTCCGCCGCATAAAGTTGTTTAGCATTCATTTTGTAGAGAAGGTCGCGGATTTGAATAACCGCTTCGTAGCTCATATCCAGCATCTGCTCTGCTTTTTTTAGGTCGGCAAAGCCATTTATTTTCATTAGCTCCAGCGATGTCAGCAATACGGTGGCTGGCTGTCCGATGGCATGGCAGACACCCGCAAGACTCTCAACCATAATCCGATTACGCTCGGCCTGATACTCGGCGATATCCGCCCGACGCGCGTTTGCCATATCACGTATAGATAGCACCGCGCCGGTCAATTCGCCGTCACGGCTCTCATTTGGCACGGCGGATATGTAAAGCCAGCTACTGTGCGCATGTCCCACAACGCTTTGTTCGCCGAACCACACCTCTCCTTTCAAGGCATGCGTTATAATCGGATTGACAACGGTTTTAAGATCAAACCACTTTTCCAGTTTCCGACCTACAACCGCATCGGTGTTACCACCACCGAGCAAGTCAATCATCTTGCGGTTGGCATAGGTGATTATGCCCTCCATATTGACAATGCCTATACCGGAATCGGTGTTGTCCATTGCCAGATAGGTGGAGTGCAGATTTTCTTCGGCGATGTAACGGCTTTGAATGTCTCGAATCAGAAAACAGATATAGGAGATTTTATCCGCCTGATTGCCCAGGGGTATTATCTCGACCGCGCTGTAGTCCTCGCCGCCTTTGTGCAGGGCAAATGCCTGGATGCGCATGAAACGTCCTCCGAATATATCCTCCTTGATCTGTTGAAAAAGTTCATCGGTCAAGCCGGGAATCAGAGTGCGGATATCCATTCTCGGGAAGTC
Organism: uncultured Lentisphaeraceae bacterium; assembly: GCA_964406095.1. Lineage (GTDB taxonomy): Bacteria > Verrucomicrobiota > Kiritimatiellia > RFP12 > UBA1067 > M55B167. The sequence goes on along the minus strand of CAYOQJ010000061.1, from coordinate 12,700 downwards.
ATCGTTGTTATAACCGAAAAAGCTGACCGCTCTGGTATTGGTTTCCAGAATGAAGCCATCCAGATTGGCCATCAGGATCGCATCGTAGGCGTGTTCAAACAGGAAGCGGAAGTCGACCGAATCAAAGTGGTCGGCGGCTACACCCTCTTGTACATTGCTACGGCTGTGTTTGGGTTCTTTCCCAAACGAAATCAGCGGCCGGATGTCGATTTTAATTGTTTGCGACTTACACTGTCTCATTCTTTCATTTTCACATATATTAAGTTCCGCTGTCAAACATTTCAAATAAACTAGGCAGAGTGTGTGGTGATGGGAATAGTGGTGGCAGAGGTTATTGAGCTTTGATCTGCGGCATTCTTTCTGGTTGCCGCGTGTTAAGTCGTCAGCGCGCGAAGTGTCCATTCGTTTGCATTTGTATTGGCATCTTTGGGCAGGTCGTTGGTGTCGATGCGGCTCATGGTCAGCGGATCGTAGTTTTCGAGCGCAACGAGACCGACCTTTGTAGTGAGTCCGATAACACATTTGCGGGCTTTCAGAACAGAGAGCAGGGATTTGTTGTATGCGCCGTAGGGGTAGCACATCATCCAGCGTTCGGTATCTAGGCCGACAGAGGCCAGAAATTTCAGGGATTGATCGATCTCCTCTGCCTGTTGTGAGGCTGACAGAGTATTCAGCCAGAAATGGTCATATCCGTGGGAGCCAACACACATACCATGCTGCTGCAAAGTCCGAATTTGATCTGTGTTCATGTAGAGGGTCTGTGAAAAAGATGTGGTGTCACTGGTTACATAACGGTTGAACAGTTGATTGATCATCCGCTGTCGGAGCTCGAGCGGCAATTCCCGCTGCAGAACACGCTTGATGAATATAACTTCGGCCGGGTCGAAACGGTTGGGATGCGCCAGTTTTTTCCAATAGACCTCTGAGGGAGCCAGGCCGGATTGCAATCGGTTTTCATCGATGAATTTGAGTATGTGGTCAACGATCTTGCGTTTATCGGGGGTAGCAGCCAGAACAAAATGGATTTTGTTGACATCGAGGAGATCATGTTCGAGAATGCACTTTGCCGGGGGGAAGAAGCAGGCAGGCAGACGCTCCTTTACAAGAACCGGAAATACTTGGGTGAAATGGTCGATGTAGCCATCATCAAAGGTCAGAAGAAGAGGTTGTGGTGGGAGCGGAGTTTTATTTGTTACGGCATCCATCAGGTCATGTCCGCTGACAACGTTGTAATATTTTTTTATATAGCCGAGCTGCTCTTTAAAGCAGGCCGTATCCAGTCCTTTGATCTCCGGATATTCGGAATTTTTCAAATCCCGGACATAGTGATACATTACAATGGTTAAGCTGTTCAAGGTCATCTTTCCGAGCTGTGCTTCGCGAGATGGTGATAGGTTTGGGCGGTAGGGCGATCCAGATCGACATCCTCCTTGGTTATATAAAGTCTGCCGATATCAGAGAGATGGACAAAATCTTTTTTGCTCCAGTAGATCACAGAGGTTGTCGGTGGTTTTCTAAGCTCTATGGGATGAAACAGGTGGGGGAATTGGAAACACATATCGTCATTGATGGAGAACCATCCTGAGCTGAGAAAAAACCGGCCTATACCGGTCGAGGTACAGTAGAAATCAGCCAGATGAACGTTGTTTTTCAGAGAGAAGTCATTGATAAATGAGATAGCGGCCTGCATATCGGCGGGGTCGCCGAAGAAATCCATTACATGCAGGATATTCAGATTTTCGACACTGTTTTCCAATCTCATACAGACAATACAGCCAAGGCCTCTCTGCTTATCTGCGGCATATATTAAATTCTGTGTGTAATTGAACACCGGATGATCGGCATACCGCCACTGCAGATGGTCATAATCTCTGGTGAAGAAGTTGAAATGTTTCTGCATTAAAGCCTCGATTGCGGCGGCTTTTTCTCTATTCAGTGGCTCTACTGCAAAATCATGCTGCGCCGTATCAGACCACTGTTTGATCAATTTTCGTCCGAGAGGTGTGCATTCAGCATAATCTTGCACCCTATTGAAATCGAAAACCCGCACATAGCGGGGGATGGCTTTTATGTACCGGAATCCTCTTCTCATGATGACGGGAATTGCCATATCAGAGAGGCCCATGCCGAAAAGCACATCGTAGCGCTTTTCGTACTCCTTCAGAATCCTGGCACCGAAGCCATGTCCGAGATGTTCGCTGTCAACGATCCAGGTTGTCAGCTCGCCGCCTTTGAGTGCTGATCCGTTGAGGAAGAAGGGTCTGCGTGTCACTCCTGCCGTCCCATGGATTTCATGGGTATCAGCGTCTACAGCGACCATACAGTGATCAATCCCGGTATCTGTGGGCGATTCGGTGAACTGCCACTGATAGAACGATGGTTCCGACAGCGCGATTCCTCTTTTCCAGTGTTTTCTAAAGAAATCACAGACCCGATTGCTGTCGATACCCAATTCGGAAACTTCGCCGACTGTTATGCGCATATTATTCTCCTTGCAATGCGTGGCAAATTTTGTGCTTCAGTGCGTTTATCTTACAGTTTTCATGATTTGATGGCACTCAAAAAATCAAGAATAGAGCTTGCGGCCCGCTGTGGGGCATTGCCTGCGCCGAGGGACGCGTTGACCGCCTCGATTTTGCGCAGCGTCTGATCGCGCAGTTGCGTGTCGGTTAGGAGCGCATGCAGATGTACAGCGAGGGCTTGCGGCGTGAATTTTTCCTGCAGCAGTTCGGGCATAACCATTTGATCGGCGATGATATTGGCCAGCCCGAGAAAGCGTACGCCTTTGATCAGGCGTCGGGCGATCAAGGCGGTCAGGGTGTTGACGCAATAAACCAGCACGGTTGGACAGCGCATCAGTGAGGCCTCGAGCGTGGCGGTGCCGGATGCGACCGCTGCCACATCGGCCTGCAGTAGCAGAGCGCGGGCGCGCCCTGTGGTAAATTCGACTTGGCGCGGTTTTTCAGCACATCGGGAGGCTGTTTTGCGTGCCAGTTCAAGCATTCCGGCGGTGGGTGCGGGAATGATGAAAGAGCATTGATCGTGCAGCAGCTTTTCCAGACGCACTGCTGCCGCGAGCATTCGTGGCAGGATACGTGTGATTTCACCGGATCGCGAACCTGGCAGCAATGCGATGCGGTGACCTTTGTGCCAGGGAAATTGCGGTGGAGTTTCCTGTTCGGTTTCACGGGCGCGGTCAACCAGCGGGTGTCCGGTAAAAACCACATCAAGGCCGGTGCCTCTGAAATGGGCCGGTTCAAAGGGAAAGATGCAGATCAGGCGATCGAGAAAACGGGCCAGTTTCGGAATGCGCGCACGGTGCCAGGCCCAGACTTGAGGGCAGATGTAATGAATTGTGGGAATTTTATGTTTATGTGCGAATTCAGCGAGCCGCAGGTTCATGCCGGGGTAGTCGATGGTCAGCAGCAGGTGGGGTTGCCATGCGAGCATGTCGCATTTGAGATGTTTGATCATGCGTAGCAGGAAGGGTAGTTCTTTGAGCACTGGAGTTATGCCGCAGATGCCGGTTTGATCGGTATGATAGAGTAGCTCTGCTCCTGTGGCCTTCATCGCGTCACCGCCGAAACCGCGGAACTCAACGGCACCCGAATGGAGCCTTCTCAGCTCTTTCATCAGTGCTGCGCCATGCAGATCACCGCTTGCCTCTCCGGCGCAGATGTATATTTTCAAAGGTTCGTGCATTAGTTGATTGATCGGTTTGGAAACCGGACATACGGTTACTTATATTGTACGTCGCCCGGCGGCGGTTGAGAGTGGCTTCAGTCAGAATTCCTCCGGTCGGGTCGGTGCGTGTGGCAGTCCGCTGTCAAAGCCTGCGATTGCAATACGCAGTTTGTTCGCTTGCTGAATGACCTCATCTTTATCCAGCATAATCAGGCGGCTGGCCTGAAACGCCAGTACCGATATGCCGGCTTTCTTTAAAAAGGGAATCGTTTTGCCGCCGATCACCGGGATATCGAAGCGCATGTCATGACCGTTGAGCGCAACCTTAACAACAACTGCACCTTTGCCGGCCAGGGAGCCGCCGCGCAGAATGGCTTTATTGGTGCCTTCAAAGGCTTCGACCGCCAGCACCACGCCATCTTTGACTACCAGAGTCTGGCCGATATCAAGGCCGCATATCTTTGTGGCGATGGAGTGGCCGAAAGCTATATCAGCTTGCTCACGTTGATCAGGAGAGCGTTTGGTCAGCACACCGGTACCCGGCAGGAAATCATCCATAAAAGACGAGGCGGGCAGTACGCGGATGTTGTTTTCGATGAGCAGTGAGGCGACTTTCCCGAAGATTGTGTGGGCGTTTTTAATCGGCAGTTCGCGCAGCCACTGGCGTGTGGTGCTGTCAAATTTAGTGCGAAACAGGGCCAGCGGATTTATTTGACCCGCCATGATGCCATGCGTGAAACCGCCCGTCGCAATCCATGTTTGGTAGCGTTCTCCTTCACCGACACCGGCCCAGAAGGTTTCATCGGCCAACTTTGAAATTCTTCGCGAGGCCATGCCTCGGATAGCCAGCACAGCGATGTGCTCCACACCGGCGCGGCGTGCTTCCCTGATCAGACATTCGGGGTATGAGCCGCTTCCCGCTATAACCAGCAACTTTTTCATAGGCGGCATTATACACAATTACAGGATTATTTAACAAGGGTATGTATCTCTGAGGATTTCCCGCTGTGAGTACTTTTAACAAGAAGTTGAATACAAGCTTTTCAATCAATTTCATTTTTCAGACAGGATTACATGATTAACAGGATTATTTAGTTTGCAAATGACTGAAGAGTTGAACTTTAACCTTTGATTCCCGCCGCACAACCTATAAAATCCAGACATGCATATTGTACAGATACTGCCTGCTCTGGAGGAAGGGGGTGTGGAACGCGGCACAGTCGAGATCAACCGCGAGTTTGTCAGTCGCGGCCATCGCAGCACTGTGATTTCCTGCGGTGGGAGACTGATGGAAAACGTGACTCGTGAGGGTGGCGAACATATCTCTCTTGACGTCAAATCCAAAAATCCGCTTTCTGCGCCGTATCGTGCGGCACTGCTGCGCAGGATTCTGCGGCGGTTGCAGCCCGATGTGGTGCACTATCGCAGCCGTGTGCCGGGGTGGCTTTTTATGCTGGCGAAGCGGGGGTTGAATCTGCCCTTTGTTTCAACGGTGCACGGCTTCAACAGTGTCGGGCCATACAGTCGTGTAATGACCTACGGCGAGCGGGTCATCTGTCCCGGCAGTGCGGTGGTTGACCACATCAGACGCAATTACAAGCTGGCCGATGAAAAAATCAGATTGATCTACCGCGGTATCGACGCGCACAGATTTTCAAGCACCCGACTGGATATGAATTTCACAACCGATTTCGAAGAGCGTTATAATTTGCGTGATGCCTTTGTGGTGCTGTCGGTCGGGCGGGTTACACGGCTGAAAGGGCATGACGTGCTGATTCGGGCTGTGGCCGAAATAAGCGAAAATATTCCGAATATCAGGTGTGTGATTGTTGGCGGGGTTGAAAATGAGGCGGGTGGTTATGCGGAATCGCTGAAGAAACTGGTGTATGAGTTAAAGATCGAAGATCGAATTATCTTTGCGGGCAGTCAGAGTAAAATGGCGGAGATTTACAGTTGCGCAAATGTGCTTACATCGAATAATCACAGCAAGCCGGAGGCGTTTGGACGTAGCATGGCGGAGGCACTGGCAATGAATTGTCCGGTGATCGCCAGCCGCTTCGGCGGTTCGCTGGACATTGTGAGCGAGGGATTCAACGGCTATCTCTACACCCCCGGTGCGAGCAGTGAGCTAGCGGAATTACTGTACCGGGTGGCCGGGCGCGAATTTCACGGTTTGCGCGAGGATGCCCTGCAACGATTCGGTCTGGAACAGATGGTGGATAAAACCCTGGCTGTTTATGATGAAGTTGTTACGCAGAGGAGTTAGCCTTGAAAATTCAGATTTAACGCAGTTTGAAAATAATAGTCAGACTGACCTGCGATTCCACATTTTTGTCGGAGATTCTGCCGGGGGTGAAACGCGCTTTGCTTACAGCCTGGCGGGCTGCTTCATCCAGTTCTTTGAATCCGCTGGATTCGACAATCTCCACCTGCTGTGCAGTTCCGGTGGCACTGATTGTAACATTGAGTATGACCGAACCTTCCTCGCCGCGTCGTCGCGCACCGCTCGGGTATTTCGGTTTGATGCTCTGTCTGGGTTGGGGTGGCCGGTCAATACGGGCGGCTGCGGCACCGCCGGGTTTGGCGGCGACCTGTGAAGGCTCGGTTGAGGCTGGTGCTGGAGGAGTTTTTGTGTGCTCTTCGGTTGCAGGCATTTCCGGCGGCGGGAAATCGGGGCGCGGCACCTCGACTTTTGGCGGTGGCATTTCCAGGGGGTTGTGTGCCGGGGGTTCTGGTGCCCTTTTGGGGATTGTTATTGTTGCGGGTTCTGGTAGCGCGCTCACAGGGGGCGCGGGCCTTGTCCGGATGCTCTGCGGCGGCTTGAGTTGCGGCTCAAAGCTCTTTTCCGGCACCTGCTCAGGTGGTGGCGGCTGCGATTCGTTTTGTGAAGGCGGTGCTTCGGAAGGGGGTTCTGTCGGAGTGTCGGTCAGGTTCAGCGCGACAGCTGAGATATCCAGTGTGGCTGTGACAAGCTCTTTGGGTTTGTTCGCGATCTTGGCTATGTGCATGATAATCACCAGATGCAGCAGCAGTGTGATTAGCAAACTTAAACTATGATTTAAAATGAGCATAGCAGTGCGTAATCCCCCCTACGGAAATGACAAACCACGAAATTTGAAAAAGGTTCACTCTTCAACCATAAAGGCCACCCGCTGAACGCCACCCGCTTTCAGAAGGCCCAGAATTTTAATTCCCACTCCGATCTCCGATGTTTGGTCGGCCTGAATCAAAACCGGTGTCTGGGTTTTGCGCCATGCTTCAATTGTGTTCGATGTGATCTGTTCCATCTCCATCTCTTCTCCGTTGAGGTAGAGTTCATTTTCTTTTGTGACGGTGATAGTGATCATTTCGCCGATCTCGAGGGAGCCGCTGGCTTGCGGTAGATCAACCTTGAGACCGCGGTGGACCGACATCGAAAAAATCGAGTAGATGAAGAAAACCAGAATCAGAAACATGACATCGAGTAGCGGCAGCATTTCGATGCGTGCTTTGCGGTTTTCATATCCGGAGATCAGTTTCATTGTGGCGGTTGGGGGGCAGGGGTTAAATTACCGGTATTGAAGGCTACTTCAAAATTATGAATGGTCTGTTCCAGTTCGGTTGTGCAGCGAATCAGCTGCGAAGTAAGATAGTTGAAAGGAAACAGGCAGAAGATGGCGACGATCAGTCCGGCCGCTGTGGTTATCAGTGCCTCGCCGATGCCTGCTGTGGCGGCGGTCGGGTTGCTCAGACCGGCGGCATTGAGCATATTGAAAGTGCCGATGATCCCGGTGACGGTGCCAAGAATACCCAGCAGGGGGGCTACGGTGATCACGGTGTCGAGCACTGAAAAACCACGTCTGAGTTTGTTCAGCTCACGCTGCGACACCGCCTGCAGCGTTTCGCTGAAGCCGGTGGCGCGATTCTGTAATGCTTCATGAATGATGCGGGCGAAGGGCGAGTCAATCTCTGCGGAGCATTGCAGAGCACGTTCGAATTCGCCTGACTTGATAATTTCAATCAATTCGCCGATCGGTCGTCGGAAGTAGAGGTTGGCGCTGTTGTAGCGCCAGAATGCGAACAAACGTTCAAAGGCCACTGTCATCCCCATGATGGAGCAGAGCAGAATTGGCCACATAACCGGTCCGCCCCGCTGCAGAAGTTCAATCGCTCTGCTGAGAGCTCCTGAAGGTTCAGTTGCTGAAACCTGAGCGATAAATAAATGAAGAGAAATAACCATATCAACACTAACGTTTTAAAATCACTAACGGTTCATTCAGTTTCAGCCGCGCTTCGTCGTAGCGCGGACATGTCACATCACCTTCATTTTAGGCAGGTCTTGAATATCGACATAGCCCGCGATTTTATAGTCCTGTCCGATCACCGGAAGGTCATCGATGCGATATTTTTCGAAGATGCGCAGCACATCAACCGCAAAGGCCTCTGCTTGCACCGATATTGGGTTGGCGGTCATCACGGCTTCAATCGGTTCCTCGAGAATTGTGCAGCTGTCCGAGAGTCGTCTGCGCAAGTCGCCATCGGTAAAGATGCCGCGCAGACAACCCTCGTCATCACCTATCAGAGCTGCGCCGCTCTTGGCGGAAGTCATGGCCATGATGGCATCCCGCACGGTAGCGCGGGTGGTGATCACCGCAGCTCTCTCTCCGGTACGCATGATCTCGTGCACCCGCAGAACCAGAGCCCGTCCGATGGCACCGGCGGGGTGTAGCCGGGCGTAGCTCTCTTTTACGAAATGCCGCGCATCGATCAATACCATCGCCAGTGCGTCACCCACTGCCAGAGTCGCGGTGGTGCTGGTTGTCGGAGCCATGCCGAAGGGGCAGGCCTCCCGGTTGATGCTGACCGGCAAAATTGCGTCGCTCAGATTTGCCAGGGTGCTATCGCAACTGCCCACAATGCTGATGATCTGGACGCCTAGTCGTTTGACCGCCGGTACGAGTTTAATAACCTCATCGGATTCACCGGAGAAGCTCAACGCTAGCAGCACATCATTATCGGCAATGATGCCAAGATCACCATGCATCGCCTGAATCGGATTCATCACAACGCTGGTTGAGCCGGTGCTGGCCAGGGTAGCCGAAAGTTTCTCAGCGATGTGCAGGTTCTTGCCAACACCGGAAACCACGATTTTGCCGCCGATGTCCAGAGTCCCGGCTAGCATGTGAACAACTTTAATGAAATCTTCTCCCAGGGCATCACGTGCTAGGGTGAGTCCCTCAAGTTCGATACTCATTACTTCGCGGGCACGGTTCAGTAGAGCTTGATCGGTCATGATACCTTCCTGTTTTCTCTGTGAATTGAACGCAACATGTTATCATATACTGCGTGCAAGACACAATAGATAGGATTTTCTGTTAATTTTATTCAGTTGCCAGTCGGCTCGAATCTGGTGTAAACTGAGAGCAACTTTCAGGATACCGGAAATACGGGATTATGAACTGCACAAGCAAGGGGCTTTGCACAACGACAAATAGTAAGATGAAAGAGGAAGGTCAAATGAAAAGATTGATGTTTATATTGACACTTTTTTGCGTGGTAATGGTTGCCGCGGCTCAGGATTTCAAACTTGCGGTACAGGCCTACACCTTTCGTGACCGCAGTTTTGTTGAGACGGTGCAGACCGCTAAACGACTCGGCATAAAATATATCGAAATGTATCCTGGTCAGAGAATCGGGGGTGACATGGAGGGCAGCACCGATTTCAAGAAGATTGATCAGAAGACTACAACACAGCTGAAAAATTTTATTGATGCCGCAGGCGTTCAGGTTGTCAGTTACGGGGTCACCAATGCAAAGGATAAAGATCAGTGGGATCAGCTGGCCCGTTTTGCACACGCAATAGGCATTAAAACCATTCAGACTGAGATTGTGCCGGATCGCGCCAAATTTGATCTGGCGGAAAAGATGGCGGCAAAGCACAATCTGACGATCGCAATTCACAACCATCGGCAGGAGTTCGGCAAACCGGAAGGTATTTTGAAGCAGCTCGAGGGACGTGGCTCACTAGTTGGAGCCGGTTGTGATATCGGCCACTGGATGCGTGTCGGTGTCAAGCCGCTCGACGGGATTAAATTGTTGAAAGGAAAATTTGTGACCCTACATCTGGTGGATATCGAGCGTATCGGCAATGAACGCGGAATTCGCGATGTGCCTTACGGCACCGGTGCCGGTAATCTTAAAGCGGTTCTGGATGAGTTACGGAGTCAGGGTTTCAAAGGATATCTGACGCTGGAATATGAGCATCAGTCTGAGCACTTGGAGAAAGAGGTTGGCGAGTGCGTTGCCTGGTTCAACAAATATATGGCTGGAAAGCTGTGATCTTCGGCGGGCTTGATTCTCTCTGGGTATAAATCAGGCTCAGCAATGTAGTAGCCGCTCTGTGAGCGGCACAACCGGTCGTAAGAGTGTCGCTTATAAAGCGACTACTACAGAGAGAGCTCCGTAGATGCGTCAGCGCAAAAGTGGCAATGTAGTAGCCGCTCTGTGAGCGGCACAGCGGCTAAATCGGCTTAGCCTGTCAGCCAGCGGGCGAAGACACCGCAGGGGGTGGGACAGAGATCGGGCGCGCCGGTGAGCAACATTTCGCCGGCTTCGATACCGCCTTGCAGGCCGCTCATGGCTTGGGTTAGCACATTTTGCAGTACCACCGGCGAGTAGCCGGGGGTGTGGGCACTGAGCAGAACAAAGAGTGGCGACTCTGAAAGCAATTTGCGGCAGAGTTCCAGGGTTATGGGCAGATCCTTTTCAATCTTATACATCTCGTTGTTCTGGCTGCGTCCGAAGGTGGGCGGATCCAGAATCACGGCATCGTAGTGTCGTCCGCGTCGCAGTTCGCGGCAAATGAATTTATGGGCGTCATCCACAATCCAGCGGATGGGGTGCTCTCGGAGTCCATTCGCCTCCGCATTGCGCCGTGCCCACTGCACCATGCCTTTGCTGGCATCGAGATGACAGAGTTCAGCACCGCCGAGAGCGGCGGCGAGAGTTGCACCGCCGGAGTAGGCAAAGAGATTCAGCACTCTGAGCGGGGTGCCGCGTTTTTGTACAGCGTCGGCAACGGTTTCTTGAATCCACTTCCACTGGGCGCGTTGTTCGGGAAAGATACCGAGGTGTCCGAAATCGGTACCGGAGAGGATGAAGCGGATGCCGTCGATTTCGATTTGCCACTCATTCGGCAGTGTGCCGCGGTTGTGCCAGCGGTTGCCGTCGGTGCGGTCGAAGGTTGCATCGGCCGAGTGCCACTCGCTTTCCGGCAGGGATGGGTGCCACACCGCCTGTGAACAGGGTCGGATCAAAGTGTAACCGCCGAAGCGTTCGAGCTTGCGCCCGCCGCCGCTGTCGAGCAGGGTGTAATCATTATTTGCAACCATTTAGTTTTCCCCGAATATTAAATCAAGCTCAGCAATGTAGTAGCCGCTTTTTAAGCGGCACAAAACACCAATCGGCTTCAAAGCAGCAGAAGCAACGCCATGCTGCTGAAGAAAATTCCCAGTAGCACCTTGGTCAGCACCAGATTATTTCAGCTCCAGTTTATCAGGGCGGTAACCTCCATGCCGCGCTGGAAGCAGATGAATACTATCACCAGCGGCGTTATAAACAAGAGATTGTATAAAATCAGCATTCCCCAGGCGGTCATATTGGTGATATTTTCCCGCAAGAGGAGCGTCAGAACCGGTATGTACCCCTGGCCCGTACAGACGCTCTCCAGAATGGTGACACCGGCACCGGCGACAAAACCGCCGATGATCGGGGCCCCCGCGCCGATACGTGAATTGATCAGCGAGTGGATTCTTTTCTTGGTGCGTTCGGGAATCTGCAGAGTCACGCTGGAGGGCCTGGCATTTTTACGAAAACGCCAGGCATCGCGATAGGAGAGAAATGCCAGAGGTATCATGCAAAGCCCCACGACAATCTTCAACAGACGGCTGATGAGTTCAAAATCGTGTACCTGCCTGAAAAGATAGATGAATCCGAAGCCCATTGCTGTGTAAACGACAAACGAGGCACTGATAAAGGACATGCCAACCAGCAGACGTAGGCGGCGGTTGACCTTGGCGATGACCAGCACACTGATGAAAAAGATCAGAGTGGATATCGCGCAGGGGTTGACACCGTCAACCAGGCCGCCGATGATGACCATGGCCACGGTAATATTCGCGATACGTTCATCGACATCCTGACGACTCAGTTCAGGGATTTCCGCAAGTCGCCAGGCGGGATTCCGGCGGTTTTTCAGAGCCTGGTCAAGATGGTCGAAGAGCGAGATGAAGATATCTTCATAGCCCGATAAAAAAATCGTTCGGTCGACAACCAGCGAGACCTTGCCGTTTTGCCGGTTGTCACATCTTTTCTGATAGGCCAGCAGCAGAGCGATGTTTTCGGCTTCGGTTATATCGCGAGTATGCAGCTCGTACTCTCCCTGATAGAGTTCCGCCACCTCGGGCAGGATATCCTTTTTGACAGCCTCACACTCGGTGCAGCCGGGCGAGAAAAAAAGCTCCAGTTGCACGGGCGGATGGGTTTCCCCAGCCAGAGTGCGGTTCAGAGTGAGGCAGATCAACAATAAAGAGAGTCTGAAAATTAGTTTGCGCATGCAAAATCTCCTGCGGAGCAGTGGTGGAAGCAGCTGCTTTTATATGGGATGGTCAGAAAATTTGCAACACTATTACGTTGCGAGCAACCTCTTTTTTTAATAACATCACGCTGAAATTAATGTTTCGGTTTTTTTATAGTTATAGGAAGGGTTGGCTTTGAAACAGATCTGTTCGGGAGTAAAGATTATCTGTATCGGCTTGCTGTCGGTGTTGATTTGTGTTCGCGTGGCTTCGGCTAAGCTGGTGTTGCAGGGCACCAACACAGTTGATGTAGGACTTATATCGCAGTATGACAAGCGCAAGGTGGAGTTTCTGTTTAGAAATAAAGACAAGCTATTATCAAGTAAAGCGAAAAATGGTGACATTACGGACATATTTCAGCTCCTTCGGTTTGAGGGTTGAACTTCATGCCGGTCTTGTAC
>CAYOQJ010000060.1:0-38350 GCA_964406095.1 uncultured Lentisphaeraceae bacterium | reverse complement strand
AAAGACCGGAAAATCATGATTTTAGTGAATGACACAGCTTAGGGAATTTTTTTAAACTGGAGGTGTCCCAAAAAAATCCTTTTTTGGGACGGAGTCTATTTACATCGACCGTGGTTTGCGGGGGGTGGTTTTGAGACGCTGAAAGCGTTCCTGCTGATCGAGAGTCCCGTGGCCTTCCGTCGCCGCAATCTCAAGGGATACACCGCTTGCCACGCAGAATGCGGATAAATTTGCTTGTTTTGACGAATTTGGATTGGAACTGATTTGACCCCGGTAAAGCACAGCATCTGATTTCACCGAATCCCAAGGGGATTTATGGTGCCATAGACCACAAGGCTGACCAGTAGTGCTACCTGATCAGCCCCCGATTTTACCGACAGCGATCAGCGTGAAAACCATAGTGAAGATTGCGGTAGTCTCCACAATGCCGAGCGCGGCCAGATAGTTAGTCAGTCCCTGGCCGGTTTCAGCTTGCGCATCACATGCGGCGGCTCCGGCGCGACCCTGAAAAAGGGCTGAGAAACCGACTGCCAGACCAGCGAAGATACCAAGAATCAGCAGAGCCGGGCCGGCTATTGGCAGTGCTTGTGGCCCCGATGCTTTGTTGAGCATCACAAACATAAGAATCATACCGTAAAGGGTCTGCGTGATTGGTGCACCTACAAACGAGAGCAACAGAAAGGGAGCAGCTTTATTCTGGGCATAACATTTTTTCCATGCTCCGACAGCCGACGCCGCGGCGGCACCTGTGCCGAAAGCTGAACCTGTGGCACTGAGCGCCAGACATGCCACCGCTCCGGCAACTCCCATGGCCTGTGATAATTCTACATTCATTTTGTTTCTCCTTTTCTTTTTTCGAGTATCTGATTAAAGTTTCTGGTTATCTGTCTGTCAGAAAAAGTGACTAATATTCCATTTTAGCACTTATCGCAGTTGCGTTTAAAGGGGGTGAAAGCGAAACCTGACCAGGTTATGCCTTTGTGGTTGGAAAACTCAAGCGTGTTGAGACGGACAGCGTGCACCAGCACACTGAGTCCGGCCATCGCGAAATTAAGAGCGTGTCCAAGCAGCAGGATAATAATCATACAGGGTATTTTAAAAACGGCGTGCATCTCCAGATCGAGAGCCATGTTGTTGAAATTTTCCGCGACCTTCACCGAAGCCAAACCGACTGCGAAAAGTCGAACATAAGAGATGATGTCTCCCAGCGAACTGATTATGGTCAGCGGTAACATCCCCAAGTTGGCACCCTCGCTTTTGAGCTCGCTCTTTTTAAGCATGAAGAGCGCTATCATTAGAATAGATACAGCCAGAACCGCTTTCATTGCTGTACCAGGCGCCGGCAGCACCCCTACAACTCCGCCAGCTGTGAAATACATAAACCAGAGCACACCGACCCAACCGATTTCCGCTAGAAACTTGCTGTCGGGAAAAAGAGATGCCGCATTCCAGATTCGCGCGATTGACAGATGTGCCACACCCAGAGTGAAACACAACAGCATCATGTTGTTGTTGCCGGTTTCGGCATTTGTCAGCCAGGCGCTTGCCGGATTCTTCAGAAAGGCGGGGTGAAAACCAAGCCAGGTGTTTGACAACGCTCCCCAGACAATTGTGGCACCGGCAAAGACCTTGAGCAGCGTAAACGGCGCCCGCGGTGCCCGCCTGAATCTGTGCGCCGACCATAGCGTGAACAGCAGAATGATAGCCCCGTAGCCGCCGTCACCCACCAGCATAGCGAAGAAAATGCTGAAAAAACAGAAGAAGGGAACGCTCACATCCGCCTCGCTGTAAGCCGGATTGATGCCGAGTGCACTGAAAAGAGATTGCATCGGCTTGAATCCCCGGGGAGGACGCAACAGAGTGGGAACCTGCTCGCCGGGCAGCGGGTCACGTACCAGCACACCCCAGTGCTTTTCATGTGCCTTTTCCAATAGACGCTCCTGCTCTTCACCAGGCATCCAGCCGCTGATCCATACCAGATTTTCATTGGTGTGCGCACTGTCATGTGCGGCGATAAAGTAGCAGAAATCACGCAGCCGCTCGATCTCCGGTTTGAAGTCAATTTGCTCAGCGGCGTTGCCGAGTCGTTCGGTGATGTACGCGATCCTCGCCTGAGCTTCAGCACATCTGTTGAGCATTTCCGAAAGACGCGCCGGCGGCGAAGGGAGTTCCTCACAACCCTCCGGCAGCTGATCCTCTCCAATCAATATGCCGTAACGATAGTCTTCACGTTCACCAAAATACTTTATCATCATATCTTCCGACAGTGGCAGCTGACGGTGCAGCGAGTAACGGAAGAGCTTGATCTGAACCCCGCTCTTCGTAATTTGGCGCGGCAGTTCAGGGTCAAATTCGCCGAAGGGCTTGTAGTGCTCGCAAATTTTTTTCAGTTTGAACAGTTGGTCGCAGATATGCCGCCGTTGTTCATCAAGGTCAATTACCGCCTCAATTTTGTGTTCCATCGATCCTCTGACAATTGCCGGCTGCTGGTCGATGGACTTCGCAATATCATGATAGATGCGCCGGGAAACATGCGCCGCCGAGGCTGACGGCACCAGCGGTTTGTGCAGATGACGCAGAATGTTGTCGGCCTGCCGAATTTCATCATATTCATGGCGGGCCTGCCGAAATTCCGGAGTTTCCGACTCGCCGAAACTCAGATGCACAGTGCCGAGATCACGTATTGACTCAATAGTTTTGAGTTTGTCGGCTATCACGCTGACAACGGTGATATGTTTCATCGGAACAATCATGCCGCGTCTTCCTCCTCATCATCCCGCGTTTTGGAACGCCCTTTAGCAATCTTGCCGCGTGTGACCGCGGCAGTCTGCTCATCACCGATGGCAATTTTGATCACCCGTATGTTTTCTTTACACTCGGGAATCTTGACCTTCTCGAAGAGGTTAACCCTTTGCGAAGTTGTGTTGAGTTCTTTTGTGATCAGATCACGCTGCCGTTCGAGCACGGCGCGCCGCGCCTTGAACTCCAGCATGGCGGTAATCATGTTCAACCCGCTGTCGATCCAGGCCGATGTTTCAAAAAGGTCAATCTCGCTTACCTCCAGGTTCAGATTCCTGTAAACCGGAATTGTGACACCGGCGATGTTGCTGGTGTCGGTGCGCACGCCGTTAAATTTAATCAGTTTATGCAGCGTTTCATCTGCGTCGGCAAAGAGGGCTACCCAGCTTTCAAGTTCATGCAATGCGGTTTCCTGCTCGCGCTCCACCTCTTCCAGGCGCACTGTAATTTCTGCGATCTCAGCCTGGAGCTGCTGTTTTTTAAGTTGCAGCATCGGCAAAAAACGCTCAAAGCGTTTCAGCGCATCGGTCTGTGCTTTCAGCTCGGTCTTTGTGAGTTTAACTTTGGCCATTTTCATTCACCGTAGTTACTCGTTATCCTCTGCTTCGGTGTCGGCATTCCCGCTCGCAGCCGGTGCTTCAGCTTCGTCGGCTTCAGCCGATTGTGGCTCTGCCACATCCGCCTGCGTTTGCGTCTCTTTCGGCCAGAACTTTTCGGCCAGTTTGGAAGGGATGCCGGCTTCGTTCGATTCAAAACAGTCGGCCAGTATACGCCAGCCCAGATCGAGAGCCCGTTCCAGCGGAATATTGACTGATAAATCCATCATTTCACTTTCAAACCGCTCGCCGTATTTGAGCAGCTTTTCATCCCATTCGCTCATCCGAAAGCCCATCGACTGCTTCTCCTGGGTCTCTTTGAATGAAGCGTAGAGTTTGATCATGGCATCCATGATGGTGCGGTGGTCTTCGCGTGAATCTTTGTTAACCTGCTGTTTGAGACGGCTGAGCGAGCCGAACGGCTCGATTCGTCCGTTACGCAAATAAAACTGACCTTCGGTGATATATCCGGTGTTGTCCGGAACCGGATGTGTCACGTCATCACCGGGCATGGTTGTCACTGCCAGAATCGTGATCGATCCAGCACCCTCGAAATCAACCGCTTTTTCGTAGCGTGCCGCCAGTTGTGAATACAGATCACCCGGATAGCCGCGATTGGAAGGAATCTGTTCCATGGTGATGGCCACCTCCTTCATGGCGTCAGCAAAGCTGGTCATATCGGTGAGCAGCACAAGCACCTTTTTGCCGTCTAGTGCGAATTTCTCGGCGGTAGCCAGCGCGATATCCGGCACTAGCATACATTCAACAATCGGATCCGAAGCAGTGTGCACAAACATCACCGTGCGTGAGAGTGCCCCATTTTCATCTAGGGTGTCGCGAAAGTATAGGTAGTCGTCATATTTAAGACCCATGCCTCCCAGTACGATGATATCAACCTCGGCTTGCAGCGCGATGCGCGCCAGCAGCTCGTTGTACGGTTCTCCGGCGCGGGCAAAAACTGGCAGCTTTTGAGATTCGACCAGCGAGTTGAAGACATCGATCATCGGGATATTGGTCCGTACCATATTGGTTGGGATGATGCGTTTGGCGGGATTGACCGAGGGCGTGCCGATATCAATCAGATTATCGTGCAGCTCCGGCCCTTTGTCGCGTGGCTGGGCCGCTCCGGTAAATGAGCGTCCCAGCAGTGCGTCAGAGAAGGGTACGCGCATTGGTGCACCCAGAAAGCGCACACGCGCGTCGGTCGCGATGCCCCGCGCTCCCGCGAAAACCTGAAGCGTCACACTCCCTCCGTCCAGCTTGATCACCTGGGCCAGCGAGGTGCCGGTGCGTGATGTAACTTCGGCCAGTTCCCCGTATTTTACGCCATCGGCCCGCAGCGTGACTACACTACCTGCCAGATTGTCAATAGTGTGATAAACTTTATGCATTGGCAGCGGCCTCCTCAATCTCCCTGAAAATCGCATCACGGCGTTGTTCATACTCGGGTAAATCGGAATCGATCTGATTCCAATCGATAAAATCCTGTGTCAGGCTTTGGAAGAACTTGCGTGCTTTCGCCTTATCGCTGTAGGGATAGAGGCTCAGCATAGCTTTTTCCACAACATCGAACATATCACGCTGACGCTCTGCGGGAGTGGCGGCATCGACCTCGTTGAAGGCGTTCTGCTGCAGATAAACCGCGTCCAGCATTTCACTTTTCAGATAAATTATAAAGTCGTTGATGCTGGTGCCCTCTTCACCCACGACTTTAATCATCTGGGATACGTCGTTGCCCTCGCGCAGAATTATCCGAAGTTTTTCAACCCGGTCACGCTCCAGTACACTGGAATATTTGCTCCAGCTGTCAAGAGGATCAATGGCTGGATAACGACGTGCGTCCGAACGGGCGCGTGAAAGTCCGTGAAATGCGCCGACTACCTTAAGCGTGGCCTGCGTTACCGGTTCATCGAAATTTCCGCCAGCAGGCGAGACGGTACCGCCGATCGTAACCGATCCGAACGATCCATCTCTGAGACGTACATATCCGGCACGTTCATAAAAGTTTGCAATCAGCGACTCCAGATAGGCGGGAAAAGCCTCTTCGCCGGGAATTTCCTCAAGTCGTCCGGATAGTTCACGCAGTGCCTGCGCCCAGCGCGAAGTACTGTCGGCCAGCAGCAGAACATTCAATCCCATCTGACGGTAGTAACTGGCAAGTGTCACACCGGTGTAAACCGAAGCTTCACGGGCCGCTACCGGCATTGATGATGTGTTACAGATGATGATTGTACGATCCATCAGCGATTTGCCGGTGCGCGGGTCTTTGATCTCCGGAAACTCCCGCAGAGTTTCAACAACCTCGCCGGCCCGCTCGCCACAGGCTGCCAGCACCACGATGTCAACGTCGGCATGCCGCGAAGTAGTCTGCTGCAACACTGTTTTGCCAGCTCCGAAGGGCCCGGGAATACAGTAGGTACCGCCCAGTGCTACCGGGAAGAAGGTGTCAATTGCACGAACTCCCGTTGTCATGGTTTCATTTGGACGCAGACGCTCCTCAAAACAGCTGATCGGCAACTTGACCGGCCAGCGTTGCATCATGGTCACCGGAACGTCGTTACCCTCCGCGTTGGTCAGTACCGCTATCTCCTGTTCAATCGTATAGCTGCCCGCCGCTGTGATTGATTTCACCGTATGGGGCCCCTTCAGAGCGAAAGGTACCATGATGCGGTGTTCAAAAATCCCCTCGGGTACAGTTCCGAGTGTGTCACCAGCTGTCAGCCGGTCACCCTCGGATGCTTTGGGCGTGAAATCCCAGAGCGCCTCGCGATCCAGTGCCGCAAGATAGGTGCCGCGCTGCAGGAAGAAACCGCATTGTTCCGCAAGCTGCGGTAGCGGATTCTGCAAACCATCATAAATCTGTTTCAAGAGCCCCGGCCCAAGTTCAGCTGTCAGCAGATCACCGGAAAAATCAACTTGATCACCAATTTGCAGGTCGCGCGTGTCCTCAAAAACCTGCATGTCGGCCACACGTCCGCGGATACGGACAATCTCGCACATCAGTCGCTGCTGATTGTCATTATCGCCGATGCAGACGTAACCAACTTCGTTCTGAGCAACAGCACCTTCAAAAGACACGCTGATCATGTTGCCGTTGACACCAACAATCTTTCCTTTAATTTCCATAATATCCGCCAGTTATTCTACTTGTGGGTTCCGGTTCAAAATAATCAAAGTTTGATCTCTACTTCAGTGAGCTTATCAAATGACTTGCGCCCTTTATCAGGGGTGCGTTCGCTCCAGCGGGTCACAATTGCAAGCTTGACGGCATAAGCGAAAACAGCCTTGATGCTCAAGGGGTCTGTTCCCTGCAGCTCCTCCACGCTTTCCCAGCGTAGCTGGTCGAGTTTCAGTTCCTTGTCCAGAGGGCTACTCTCCTGAAGCGCATCCTCAACATCAGACACGATCTTTCTGTCACAGCCGTGGGCGTAGCGGGTGTGAAGCGAAGGATCAATACCCGCTGAGCGTGCACGGAAATGCACGACCGCATTGCGCAGAATGGTCTCTTTGTCTCGCCAAGCAAGTGCGAAGGGATGGTCACAGGCATGCCCTTTGATCAACCCTTCGACTACAGAGTAATCTTGCGCACTCAGCCAATCCCGGCAGCACTCTAAAAACTCAGCGACACTTAAAGAAGGCGCCGAGTTCAGCTGGATGGTCGGCAGGCTTGCTAGGAGATAAAGAATGCTCATGATTCAAGAAGTCTGGTTAGTCCGGGCCGGAGTTGTTTCGCAAGGGTTTCAACGATTGCTGCGCCGGTGAAATCATGCTCAATCCGTCCGTCGGCAAGCTTGACGCGAAAACCCGTACCGATTGTTTTGTCGGTTATAATTTCAACGCCCTGCCCGGCGGTGGAGGCCAACTTGGCACGCAATGCTTCGGCCATCTCTTCTGCCACCCCGATTTCAAGCGATTGGCCATCCTGAAGATACGCCTTGACCGCCTCTTTTATCAGTTCGGCCACACGTTCCTGATCCTTCAACGCCTCGTTGACATCCTGCAGCAGCAGATTCTCAAACAGCGATGTAACCGATTTTTCAACGTTGAGTATAATGTCACGAGCCGCTTGTCGAATACTCTCCTCAGCACGTGCGGCGTAGGCGTCAGACTCTTCCTTGGCATCACTTTTCAGTTTTTCCGCCTGTTTCCCGGCCTCGGCGACCAACGCTTTCGATTGCTTTTCAGCATTTTGTATGATTTTGTCAGCTTCAGCCTGCGCTTTGTCGATTCCTTCACGCTGAATTTTTTCAAGCAATAGCTGTAAATCTTCCGTCATAACTCACCCTAAATAAAATCTCGCAGATGGAACCCATATGCACGAGTTGTAATAAATACCATCATATTATATGGCTTAATGTGCTGCCAGTCAAGCGAGGCAGATTATTTTTTACCTTGAGCAGGGTTGACACACTCTTTTAAAGTGGATGTACTATGAAATCGTCTATGAAAAATGTGGTTTTCTTCTGTGCGTTGCTCATAAAACCGATCCAGTCCAATCTGCAGAATTCAACATTCACGAAAGGAAGGTCTTTCCAGCTGTGCTTGGCTCCATCAGGCAATGTTAAACTAAGTGTCCATTTTCCTCCATTTTCCTCAGAGATATCTGCAACGATCTCAAATTTAACCCACTTGCTGAGAGGGATGTCCACTTTTTCTACTCCGGAGAGCTCCATTTTTGCTTTGCGAACCTTTATGCTTGGTCCAACCATATAGGGCGGTTTTGTTTTGTAGTCGCGCCATTCGAAAGATATATCTGCGTCGGAATCTACCCGCAGAGAAAAGGAGTTGAAGGCCTTGCCGTCGCTGTAGTTGATGCCGCGGACAACATAATGGGGGTTATAGCTGTGTTTGAGTCCTTCCGCATCAACAATTTTTAGACTCTTTTTCCCGCTGGCAGCAGTTTCATCAGTAACGGCAATTGAATCGCCTTTACCCTCTGTGCGTGGTTGCCCCGGGGGAGTATCACCTGCTTTGCAAAACTCAAAGTCGTAGTTGAATGTCGGGGGAGGCGGATCGGGGGCAATCTCTAAGGCAGGAGCCGTTGATTCAGCTGCAAGCTTTTTCCAGAATCTCCCTCCATAAACTCCGGCGCGTGTATAATCGAAAGGTTTGAATCCGAGCTTCAGCGCCGGTGAATCACCGGCCAGGGTGAAATCGCCGTTCTCAGGGTCTGCAAACTTAGGGTCGGCAATAACCGATCCTATCTCATGTCCCTTTTTCTGCCACTCTTCAAGTGTGTTTCCCATAAACGAAATCTCCGCTTCGGCAGTATTCCAGAAGCAATTGCTACTGCTTCCGAATTGTGCCTTTTTCCATGCTCCGCCGCCCAGGAGTGTCCCCTCTCTATAGTAAACGATATTGTTCTCCAGAGAGAAGGAGAGGTGATCCTCAGGTCGCGAGGCCTGAATCTGATGAACTTCAGCAAAGGCAAGTATATTGTTGCGGACAATGTTGTTCTCACCGAAATGCTGATGGAATCCACCGGTTTTTGTGTTATAGACCAAGTTGTTTTCAAAGATGATTCCCGTGCTGGCCTGGTCTGTATACAGCCCCCAGCCTCCGTAGGTGTAGGCGTAGATGTCATGGAATACGTTGTTGTGCACATAACTGCCCTCGGAGAGTCCCAGGGTATAGATGCCGCCCATGTCGCTGAGCACACCGTGTCCGATGTGATGAACATTATTAAATCCAATGTCATTTCTCTTGGCATTGCTGGGGCCGTAGCCCCAGTTCCAACCCATTGAGATGCCGGTGTAGAAAAGGTCGGCAATCTCGTTGTGCGTAACCTGGTTGTCACCACTGAACCCTATCCACACGCCGACTGCACAGGGGAAGATATAACCGCCCTGCCGGATGATGTTGTTGTCGAATGTGATTTGGCTGGTTGTCTCTGCATCATTTGTCGGCATGTTCTTCTGGCCGATCCGGACACCACCGGCTCCGAAGTCGTGCACGTAGCAGTGTTGAAGTGTACAATTCCGGCAGGCATTGCGAAACCATACCGCGTAAATACCGGTGTGTGCCACCTCACAGTTTTTTACTGTTATGTTCTTGACACCGTCAAACTGGAGAGTTGCTTCAATGGAGGCGGCGGCCTGTTCCGCTTCAAATCCTCCGGGAGGCATGATCCACTCGGCATAACGGAAATGCAGCTCGCGGAATGTGATATGCTCAACAAATTTTCCGTTTGTCGGATCACCTGCGATTATGAGAAACTGCTTTGTTGTAGGGGCTGTAAATTCGGCTTTCGATATTTTATCACCCGGCAAAGGATTGTAGAAAAGGGTTCCGTTACGTGCCAAAAACCATTCACCCGGGGCATCCAGAGCAGCCTTGTAGTTCTCCAGATGGAATCGTGTACCACTGTGCCAGTTGTTCCAGGACTTCATGCCGCGTCCTTCGGTGATAATGGCACAATGGTCTTTGTCAAGCCCGTGAATGAAACGCCATGTGTTATCCCACTTATGGTATATCTGCATCTGGACATCCATGAGTTCCTCCTGGGAGAGCTGACCGACTGTTTTATTAAAAATATCCTTGTCGACTTTGATTGTCTGTTTGGCACGTTTGGCAATTCTCCCACCTTTTTCAAGAACCTCTTCATATACATCCTGCATGTGTAAATAAAATTTGTTGGGGTGACGGGCCCGGATGGCCCGCCTGCCATTAACATACAGCTGCTCAAAATACCACTTGCCGACAGCCACGTCATCAATTTGTGTTGTCCACATTCCATTATCACATTCCTTCCAGCCAGTGATAACACGACCACCTGATATCACCGGTTTCGCACCCTTGGCGGCTTCGTATGAGATCGGGACTGCTGCACTGCCACTGTCTTTCGGTGTCAGTCTCAGCGGCTCGGTAATTGTATAGGTGCCGTCAGCAACTATTATTTTTACCGGCTTGGACAGCTGCCCTTCGGCTTTGAGTTTGCGGACAATATCGCGAGCCGCTTTTAGAGAGGCCACTGGCCCGTCACAACTGTTGGAAGAGAGTTTTGGTCTCAGGCCGTTATTGGCATCACTGCCGTCAGGACTGACATAAATACTGGTTGTCGAATATTCCTTGTTTAATAAAAATTCCTGACATCCAATAGTGGCCATCAGCATTACAGCTAATAGCATAACTGTCCTGTTTTTTGTGAACAGCAAATCGAATCGTTTCATATCTCCCCCTGCCATAGTTTCACGTTCTGTCAAGAATCCTAATCCAGTTGTGGGTCTAATCATCGTTTCATCAGGTGTTTGTGGCGAATGAGTTGTTCTCTCCCGTTTTTGTGGATGTGTGAATGCATGAGTGTGTGATATCTCCGGTTACCTAGCATTTTACCCCATCTTCAATTCAGAAATATAATTGTATGGGCAATTCAAGTTGAGATCAATACAGGAATTTGCTCTTTTACGAAACAGCGGGTTTATGTAAAATTGCCGCATTACAATGACAATTGTATCTCTGCGCAAACAGATGCGTTGCTGATTTCAATCAAAGTAACGGGAGTTTCTATGAAAATGCGAACCGAGAGCTGTGATTTTCTGATTGTCGGTAGCGGTATAGCCGGCTTGATGAGTGCCCTCTACCTTGCTCCGCACGGACGGGTTCTGCTGCTGACAAAGAAGAAGCTGTCGGATTGTAGCACCAACCGGGCTCAGGGTGGTATCGCCTGTGTAATCGATGAGCAGGACAGCTTTGATCAACATGTGATCGATACACTCAATGCCGGCGCGGGCCTGTGTAATGAAAGTGTTGTGCGGAGAATCGTTTCCGAAGGTCCGGATAGATTAAAAGAACTTATCAATCTGGGCGTACGTTTTAATCACCGGCATGATGGCAGTCCCGGCTTTGATCTGGGACGCGAAGGGGGGCATTCTCAACGACGTGTGCTCCACGCTGGAGATATTACCGGCCAGAAAATAGAAAGCGTGCTTGTCAAGTGTGCCATGCGTCACCCAGCCATTACCATGATGGAAAATGCGATGCTGATTGACCTTATCACCACCCGCTGGTTGCGCCGTCCCGGTGATAATCAGTGCGTGGGTGCTTATGTACTTAACGAAAAAAGCGGCGAGATTTTTGCGGTCCAGTCCCCGGTGACCGTGATGGCAACCGGCGGTTGCGGTAAGGTCTATCTCTATACCTGTAATCCCGATATCGCCACCGGTGACGGCATTGCGCTGGCCTGGAGAGCCGGTGCAAAAATTTCAAATATGGAGTTTATTCAATTTCATCCCACCTGTTTGTACCATCCCAAAGCTAAACGTTTTCTGATAAGCGAAGCGGTACGCGGTGAGGGTGCCGAATTGGTCGATACACACGGCCACGCCTTTATGAAAAAGTACGACAAACGCGGATCGCTCGCTCCGCGCGATATCGTGGCGCGGGCGATCGATTCAGAGATGAAACGTACCGGTGCGCCCTACTGCTGTCTGGATATCCGCCATAAATCCAGCGAGTTTCTCAAAACACGGTTCCCAAATATTTACAATACGTGCCTTGAGTTCGGAATCGATATGGCAAATGACCTGATTCCAATTGTGCCCTCCGCTCATTATATGGGTGGAGGCATCAAAACAAGCATCGACGGAGTAACCTCGTTGCCAGGTCTCTACGCCGTGGGCGAAACGGCCTGTAACGGCCTGCACGGTGCCAATCGGTTAGCTAGCAACTCACTGCTGGAGGCACTTGTCTGCGCTTATGAGACCTCGGGAAGGGTGATTGCGGATGCCTGCGTTTTGCCGAAAACGCTGCGCATACCGGCCTGGCACTACGGCAAGGCGGTCGCGAGCGACGAGGCAGTGATGGTGGCTCATAACTGGATGGAAGTGCGTACCTGCATGTGGGACTATGTCGGGATCGTGCGGACCAATAAACGCCTGGCACGGGCTCAAAACCGGGTTCGCAATCTGCGGCGTGAGATCCGTGAGTATTACTTTGACTATCTGGTCACCACCGATACACTTGAGCTACGCAATATAGCCCTGGTGGCCGAGTTAATTATACGATGCGCCCTGCGCCGTAAAGAGAGCCGCGGATTGCACTATACCCTCGACTACCCCTCCCTGCTGCCGCAGGCACGCAATACCATCCTGCCCGGCAGAAAGCTGTGAGCGGCTGACGGCGAAAACTTTTTATGCGTCGTGCTGCGACTCGCCATGCCAGGGTTCGTGCGGCGGAACTTTCGCCAGACCGGCATCTATCCGTTGACGTAAAGCTTCAAAAAGCAGAATGGTGGCGGCGGCGGATACGTTCAGCGAGTCGGCCAGCCCCATCATCGGAATCCTGACCCGCAGATCAGCGGCAACCATCCATTGTCGGGTCAGGCCATACTGCTCAGTGCCCAGCGCCACAGCGATATTCCCGGTAAGGTTCACCTGTGAGTGCAGGGGCGCGGCATGTGGCGTCGCTGCCAATATCCTGAAATTATGCTGCTTCAGAAAAACCAGGGCTTCTTCGGATGTTGTTTCAATAATTGGTACTGAAAAGAGAGTGCCGGTTGAGGCCCGCACCACATTTGGGTTGTGGATGTCGGTGCAGCGGTCGCAGACAATTACAGCATGTACCCCCGCCGCATCCGCACTGCGCAGAATTGTGCCGAGGTTACCTGGTTTTTCGATTGATTCAGCTACAACCAGCAGCGCGTTGTCCGGCAGGATCAGCTCATGCAGTGTGTGTTTGAGTTGCGGAGCGATCATCAGCAACCCGTCAGGGCGCTCCCGATAGGCGATTTTTTTGAAGACCGATGTCGGGCAACTCAGACAAAGCACTCCTTTTTCACGACACTCGTTCACTAAAGAGGGCTCATTAACATTTTTCAGGTAAAGCTTCTCGCAGTGGAAAAGTGTCTTGGGAATACAACCGTGGTCTAGGGCGCGTCGACACTCACGATAACCCTCAATAAGCATCTCTCCGGCGGCGTCACGATAAGAGCGTTGCCGCAGTTTGACAGCGTGTTTGATCCTGGAATTGGCCAGCGAGGTAATCTCCATCACTTAATCTCCCGCAATCGGTGAGCACTCCGCGTCGGTCTAAGAGAGTTGTATCTGTCGCAGGGCTGCCGCCCGTTGGAAAAGGATTCCTGATGAATGCGTTTGAAACCATCAGATGTTGTAAAATGACGCATTGTAATACACCCCTTGATGAAAAACGGAAAAACGAGCCACAGTCAACAGCACTCGGATCAATATTTTAACCAAGTCCGCTCACATTTGCAAGTGCTCCAAAATAGAGAAAAATAGTGCCTGTCCCTAAATAGTGCCTGTCCCTAAAAACTAATAGTGCCTGTCCCTAAAATTCCTAAAATGACGAATTACCTGATTTTCTTACTTGTACCTTGCCATCAGTGTCTGATTCGGGTTATTGTTTAACGCCATGCGTAACTGGGAAAACTGGGAAAAGAAAGCTGTTTATCCGGGGGGATACGCCGAGATGTGGCGGATTGCCGCGCCGCTTATCATGAGTATGGCTTCATACACAATTATGCAGTTCTGTGATCGTATCTTTCTGGCGCGCTACAGTAGCACCGCCATTCAGGCCGCTCTGCCAGCGGGTATTTTGGCACACACACTGGTTTGTTTTTTTCAATCGCTGTGCAGTTATGCCGGTACCTTCACTGCGCATTATCACGGCGCGGGTAATGGCCGACGTTGTATCGAAGCGGCTGCGCAGGGTCTATGGCTGGCAGTGGGTTCATGGCCTTTCATCCTGCTTCTGATTTTGCCCGGTCTCTGGTTAATGAAGTTGAGTGGACACAGTGCCGCAGTGCTGAATGATGAACGTCCCTATTTCATAATTTTGATGGCTGGTGGTTTTCTGGTGCCGCTGAATGCGGCACTGGGTGGATATTTCACCGGCTTGGGTCGTACGAATATCAATATGCTGGCTAATTTTTTCGGATGCTCGCTGAATGTTCTGCTTAACTACCTCTTTATCTTCGGTTATGCAGGGGTGCCGGAAATGGGTATTCAGGGGGCAGCGTATGCAACTCTGATATCAACTGCTGCCTGTTGTCTGCTGCAGTGGTTTATCTTCGCCAGCGACCGTGCTGTCAGACACTTCGGTCTTGCGGCAATGATGCGGCTGAATCTTCCTCTGCTGAAACGTATTTTGCGCTTCGGCACACCTTCCGGTCTGCACCTGCTGATGGAGGTCGGGTCTTTCTCTCTTTTCATTATGCTGACCGGACGCTTGGGGGAACTTTCTCTGGCGGCCAGCAATATCGGTTTCAGCATCAACAATCTCGCCTTTGCGCCTCTGCTCGGATTCGGTGTGGCGGCCTCAACGCTTGTGGCGCAACATAAAGGGGCCGGCGATGTCGATGCGGCCGCACGTGCGGGATGGAGTGCGGTTAAAATGGCACTTGTCTACATGTCGGTGATCGGTCTGAGTTTTATTGCAATGCCTCGTTTCTATTACTCGCTTTTTAATCCGCCGGATGCCGCCTTCACAACCGCCGAATTGCTGGAAATGGGACGCTTGATGATGATTATCATGACCTCATGGGGTTTGTTTGATGCCGTGGCGATTGTTCTGGGCGACGCTCTCAAGGGGGCGGGAGATACCCACTTTGTAATGATTTTTCTGAGCTTGAGCGGGTGGTTGCTCATGATCCCGGGAACCGTTTTGCTGTTATGGATGGATAAGAGCATTGTCACGCTTTGGCTCTGGCTGGCCATCTATGTTGTTTTTATCATGATCGGCACAACTTGGCGCTGGTGCAGCGGCAGATGGCGGGCGATTGAGGTGATTGAACCGGAACCGGTATTGCCGATACCGGACGAAATTCACTAGCAGTTTGTCGGGCTTAAAAGTCTGATAAACTGCTAATATCAACGGCAAAGCCGCTGAAGAGCTGTAGAAGTTCGAATCATCAGGCATGTGCAACAAAAGCTTCCCTGTAGAGGAATCAGATTTTTGTATGCTGTTCCGTTTTTTCTGCGAAATGCGCATATCGTGGTGTGGTCGGGATGGGTGTTTGCACAGAAGTATTTCACCGCTATCTCGCTGTAACTGGCTTCTTCGATGACCCGTGAAGTGAAACGGGGCCCGTAACAGAGCAGTAAACAAGCAGTGCCAGCATCATCTCCGGCGGGCACTGTCCTGATCCGCTCCCTTTCCTGTTCAGATCCCCACCCTATCGTGACCAGAAATGAACGACTGCAAAGGCGGTTGCGATGCCTACTCCCATACCGGCAAAGACCTCGCTGCGGGTATGACCGAGCAGCTCTTTAAGACGGGTTTGCTTCAATGTATGCTGCTTAAAAAGTTCCTCGATCATCTGATTCAGGATTGAAGCCTGATGGCCTGCGGCGCGTCGGACAACAGCCGCGTCGAACATAGTTATTGCCGCGAATCCCGATGCCAGCATTGCCACCGGTGAATCGAAACCCTCGGTAAGTCCAATCGAGGTACACAGCCCGCAGACCATGGCTGAGTGGGCACTGGGCATTCCTCCGGTACTGAGCAGATACCGGAAATCAATGCGTTTTGTGCGGATCAGAACCGAAGACATCTTGATGCCCTGTGCCACTGTCCACCCCAGAAAGGATGACCAGAACCATGGCATCGTCAGTAGTCTGAAAGGATTTGGATCATTTATCATTTAGCTCAGTTTCTGAATTTCAAATGCCGTAAATAGGGTTATAGATCAGTGGTGATTATCGCATTACTCCCCGCCTGTGCGCAATTAAAATTTGACGCAACGGATGCGCCCCTTTGTACTCGGTTGAAAACTGCTGCCTTGCAGCCGTGTTTATTTCTCTGTAGAATGACGAAATGTAAAAACTTCGGGGGAGAATTTAAAAATGCACTTAACATCGGCGATATTGGTTTATCTGTGCGCTGTCATGATTATCAATGGACAAACGGAGGCCGCCGGTATGGTGATCGACATCCGGCGGTTCGAACCGGAGTCCAATCTCTGCCGTGCCGGTCGGGCTGAAACGGTTGTGGTTGTGCTTGAAAACCGCAGTGAATCGGAGGTGGCCGTGAGCGCTCGGCTGAGTGTTCCCGAGGGTGTGCGCGTGACGGCGGGGGAGGGAGGCGCAGTGCTGAGCGCGGCGGAACAGAAATTGCTGCGCTGGACGGTCGAGGCGGCGGAGGAGTGCGGCGGCGAGCTTAAGCTTGAGGTCAAGATGGAGAAACATCCTGTGGTAGGTTCGTCGATCCGGGTATATTTTATGCCGAAACTCGATAAAGAGGCACTCGACAAATCCCTGCAGGCCTCCGGCGGCTATATCCCTGAGCCGCAGCCGGTGCGGACCGATATTCTGATCGGCGCCCACCACTGTCCGCTCTGGGAGTCGGAGCGTCCGGAGATGTGGCACAATATTCTCAAGCACCCCGAGCGCACCCCGGCACTGGGGTTCTACTCGCAGGAGAACTCCGAGGTTGCCGACTGGGAGACCAAATGGGCGGTGGAACACGGCATATCGTTCTTCATCTACTGCTGGTACCGCAGCTCGCAGGGAGCTCCGGTGGAGATGCGCTTCGGCAGCGCGATCCACGATGCCCTGTTTAAATCGCGTTACGCCGACCGCATGAAATACGCGATCATGTGGGAGAATCAGGTGCGCGGCAAGGCCGGCGTCGCCGACGAGGCCGATCTCTTTGATAATTTGCTGCCCTTCTGGCTGGAGAACTACTTTAAACATCCTTCCTATCTTAAACTGGATAACAGACCGGTGCTGTTTGTTTATCGGCCTGAATATCTGGTGCAGGATCTCGGCAGCAAGGAGGCGGTGGCAAGGGCTTTCGACCGCATGCGCCAGGTCTGCCGGGCACACGGCTTCGACGGATTGATCATCCTGGGCGAGTACCGCGGACACCAGTCGGAGCATCTCACATTGCTACGCGATCTCGGGATAGAGGCGAGTTTCCCTTATTGCTGGGGCATTCCGGGCAGCCCCTCTCCCAAAAAGGCGATCGACACGCAGATGGAGTATATCCGCAAACAGCGCGATCTTGGCATCCTGCCGCAGGTGGTGACGGTATCGCAGGCTTGGAGTGGCTGGCGTGATGAGGGCAGCATCTGGAAGATACCGCCCGACGGTTTTGCTTCGTTGTTACACCAGGCCCGGGAATTTGTCGAGACGCTGCCGGAGGGCGCGATCGGCCGACGCATGATCCTGCTCGACAACTGGAACGAGTGGGGCGAGGGTCATTACATCGCGCCCTACCGCGAGTACGGCTTCGGTTATCTGGACGCGGTCCGCCGCGTATTTGCGCCGGACGCCGCCTCTCAAGTCGATCTGCTTCCGGAGGACATCGGTATGGGGCCTTACGACCGGGCGATCCGCGGCATCTTCGCCGAACGCGAACGGTTGCGGAGTTCCGCGCGGCGACTGAAGGTCAAGCCGGGATCCGATGAAGCTGGACTAATCGGTTGGTGGGCCTTTGATGAGAGCGGCGATGAGCACGTCACGCTCGATTACAGTGGACGCCGCAACGGCGGCGTGCTGCTCGGCGCGGGCCGTGCGCCGGGGTTCGACGGTCGCGCACTGGTCTGCACAGGCGGGTGCGCGTGGGTGGCGGGCGACGCGCTCTTCAATGTGACGACCGGTCTGACTGTGAGCTGCCGGGTCTGGACCGATCTTGCCGGGCAGAACCAGGCATGGATCGTCAACCGTGTACAGGGTGGCGGTGAAAACACCGGGTTTCGGCTCGGCATTATGGACGGCAGTCCCTGCTTCAATGTGCCGATCACGGACTGGAGCCATACTGTCCGCTCTGACCGTCCGCTCCCGGTCGGACGCTGGGTGCAGTTGAAGGGGACATTCGACGGAGAGAATCTGCGTATCTACATCGACGGCGAACTCTGCGGCACCCTGCCGCGCAACGGTTCGGTCGGCAGCAACAACTTCCCGATTTATTTGGGTTCATATTCAAAGAATCACAGTGCCCATTTCAGAGGGTTGCTCGATGAAGTCAAAATCTACGACCGGGTGCGATAAACGGTAAATACGGTGTTTCCCGACCTCGCCGGTTGCGGTTCTGAAGAACTTGTAATAACAAGTTTGTCTGCTGTTTGACAGGATATTTATCAGCTTTAGTTGATTTAATTGGACAATCACAGCAGTTGACGATAAACTGTGGCCATATGTTAGGAGCGTATCATCCGGTTTAACACAGCACCTGACCGGATTACGTATGCTTGAATCGCTACTGCGGTCAGCTGCGTACCGGAACACTCCGACGAAGTGAAAACTGAAGCAGTAAGGATGGAGTTTGTTATGAGGTGCAGTGTTTTCAGAATAATTCTTTTTTCAGCAATGTTGTTGTCAAACGCTTTGATATTGCAGGAAGTCAATGCTGAACAGAGTGTCTTTGAGCCGACAGATGACAATTTTATTCTTTCAGATGTGATTTCATGGTCGCGCCACAATTGGGGGATTTACCCCGAACTCGCCATTGGGCTGCATAGTAAGAGTCAGCCTTACCGTGCGCTGATGCGCTTTGACATATCTTCTCTGGGTGGATCGACCTCGATCACATCCGCGACAGTCAGATTGCGGGTTACGCGTGTGAACAAGCTGATCCAGGATCACGGTAATTTTGAGCTCAGATTGTTGCTGATCAATGACGCGAACGCGGAGTGGGTTGAGGGAACAAAGCTTGAGCATAAGGCTACTGAGGGTGATTCCTGCTGGCGTTTCCGCAAGTATGATACCTCCAATTGGGTTGGTGGGCCGGGAATCGGCAAAAATCCTGATTCTCAGGGGATCGACGCACTGCTCGATACCTTGACGGTTGATGTGACCAATACAGTCGTCGGCGATGTCTACTCTTTTGTGATTGACTCTCCCGAGGGGATCAACGCGCTCACCAACTGGGCGGCAGGCGGAACCAATGCCGGTTTGTTAATGACCACCGACGAAGGTTCGGTTACCAATGCCATGAACGCGATCTACTTCGGATCGAAGGAAAATACGAATCCACTCAATCACCCTGAGATTACGGTGCATACGGCAGATGGTGATTTTAGCTTTGGCACTTCGGATGATAATTTGATCTGGGAGCGCTCCTTTATATATCACGAAACGCGCAACTGGGGTGTCCATGATGAGATTTTCGTGGGCATGAATGACGTCAACTGGTTTTACCGCGGGTTGATGCGTTTTGATCTCGAGCCGATGCGTGCTGCTTACACCACGTTTGAGAACGCTGAGTTGACCCTGACGGTCAACTCAGTTGATAGAATTAATCCGCAGTATGGCGATTTTGAACTGCGTCTTTTTCTACTGGCTGATGCCAACGCCGGGTGGGACGAAAGATCAGAGTACGCGACCGAAGAGAATGGTGCGTCATGCTGGCAGTTTCTGAGTCATGACGATATCACCTGGGCAGGAGGGGGAGGTATCGGTAATAGCACAGCATCTGCGGGCATCAGTAATCTGCTTGCCAGTGTCGTGATTGATGCTGACACGATCACCAATGATCATAAGATTGTTATGTCACTCGATTCCCCTGTGGCGCTGTCTACGGTTGAGAGTTGGATGAACGGAGGTGTCAACGCCGGTTTGCTACTGGTAACTGATGAAGCGTCAGCCGGTCAGAACACCCTGATTTTATGTTCCTCAGAACACTCCGATCCGACCAGACGGCCCGAGCTGAAGATCAACTATACCGCGGATGTCACGACATACGAGCCATCCGGTGATAACTTCATGTATAACGGCAGCGTAGGTTTCAGAGATACGAACTGGGGCGCATGGACAACTACGCAACTTGCCTACGGTCTTAACAGCACCTGGGCGACCTACCGTACGCTGATGCGCTTTGATATCGCTGCGCTGGATACCGCCCACAAACGGATCAAAGCGGCCAAAGTTACCGTCACCCAGGCCAACAACAGCAAGATAAAACCGGCTAACGGAACTTCTTTCGAGACGCGTCTGCTGTTGCCGGTGCTGGATAACGCCGATTGGATCGAGGGCACCGGTGACACCGACACCGCGCTGCCGGGTGAGAGCTGCTGGAACTGGGAGAAATACAATACCGATGCATGGGTCGGTGGCGGTGGTATAGGCATCAGCGCCAATTCGGCAGGTGTCGCCGCGCAACTCGCCACCGCACAGATCGATACCGCTACAATCACGGTCGGCGACAAGATCAGCTACTATATCGAGTCGGAAGAGGGGCTGGCAATACTCGAACGCTGGGCTAACGGCGGAGTGAATGAGGGTTTTCTGCTGACAACCGACGAAGCCTCCGGCGGGCAGAACGCCCTGATGGTCGGTTCACGTGAGCATACCGACCCGAGTTACCGTCCGGTTCTGACTGTGGTGCTTGAACCGGTCATACCGCAGGGTGCGGTTATACTGTTGCGCTAACATCTGTCGATGCTCCGCTGGCGGCCGTAGATTGGCAGTGAGTGCGCTACAGGCGGAGTGCGCAATCCTGTGCTTACAACTAATACTAACAGTATGACAACTATTTTTACAGGTTGATCTAATTTTTATGGTATTTGTCATATTAATCGGTTACCTTGAAGAGATAACTGCAGAACAAACAAGTAGCGGAAAGGAAGCTTTAAAATGCAGACACTTGGTGAGAAACTCGGACACATTGTAATACCCTTGGCAACGCCGTTTAAGGAGGACTCGCAGGATGTTAATTATGATGTCGCAGCCGCGCTGGTAGATCATGTAATCGTCAACGGATTCTGCGACTCGCTGATTGTGGCGGGCACGTCGGGAGAGTTTAATACACTCTCGCTGGACGAACGTTTCGAACTCTTTCGTGTGGTCAAGGATGCCGCGGGCGGACGTGTACCGCTGGTTGGTGGCGCATGTTCCAGTGCGACCCGTGACGCCGTCAGACTGGTACAGGAGGCTGAGCGTCTGGAGTATGACGCGACTATGGTTCTTGGGCCCTGTTACTGTCGTCCCTGCCAGGAGGGGGTCTATCGTCACTTTGCAACCATTGCCCAAGCTACATCACTGCCGGTCATGCTCTACAACATCCCCATCTTTACAGGGCTGAATGTGGAAAAGGAGACCGTCGCGCGTCTGGCCGACGACATACCGAACATCGTTGGCATCAAGGATGAGGCAGGCATCAATCCCACCCAGATGACTGAATTCAGCCGTGTAACCCCGGATGATTTCACCATCTACAATGGAGATGACATCATGGTTCTGTGCGGTCTTGCTCAGGGAGCCTCCGGGGTTGTGAGCGGTGCTTCACACATTATCGGCAGGCAGATGCGCGAGATGATCGATCTCTTTCTGGCTGGGAAGAATAAAGAAGCTCTGGAAATTCACATGGGGCTTGACCCGCTCTTCAAGGATTTCTGTCAGAACGGACGTACCAACGGTATCCCGATATGGAAGGCCGCCATGAATCTCTGCGGTTTAAATGTTGGTCCGCCACGTCTGCCACTGGCGCCTGCTACCGCCGAAGAGACGGAAATTATCCGCGGGCATTTGGCGAGATTGGGGATTATTGCGACGACAGAGTTGTCGCAATGAGGAGGGTAGAAGTTTTTGCGGGTGGGAGAGTGTACTCCCGCCCGCCGGTGGAGAAGGTTGATATGTAAAAGATAAGGAGTATGGTATGCGAAAATTATTCAGAAAAGAAAACGTCAGAGCCGTTGTTGCGACGTTTGTTATGTTGGCAGCACTCTGTGTCACGGCTGACGAAAGTTTGTTTGTGCCGGTGGACGACAACTTTATGCTAGCGGATGAAAAACCCTGGATGTATTACAATTGGGGAACATATGCGCAGATGGCTGTCGGTTTGAATGCCGCCGATCAGCCTTATCGATCGTTGATGCGCTTTGATCTATCCAGCCTGGGCGCTTCGACCTCAATCACCTCGGCGACCATCAGGCTGACGGTCACCTCCACCCATAAACTGTAGCAAGGTAGAGGCAATTTTGACCTGAAGCTTTTTCTGCTCGATAATGCCAATAAGGATTGGGTTGAGGGTACGGGAAACGCCGATTTGGCCACTGAGGGTGAGAGTTGCTGGCGCTTCCGAGAATATGATGCTGAAGGCTGGACAGGAGGAGCGGGCATCGGCAACAGCACGGATTCAGAAGGGATTGCCGCGCTGCTGGATACGGTGGTCGTTGATGTTACCAATACGGTTGGCGGTGATGTTTACACCTTTGTCGTCAATACACCTGCCGGCATCAACGCGCTCACCAACTGGGCCGCGGGCGGCGACAACGCCGGTCTGTTGATGACCACCGACGAGGGTCCGGTCTTCAAAGGACAGAATGCGATCTACTTCGGATCAAAGGAGAATTCGAACTCGAATTATCGCCCTGAAATGATTGTTCACACAACCACCGGCGATGTGAGTTTCGGTGCTGCTGACGACA
This sequence comes from uncultured Lentisphaeraceae bacterium, assembly GCA_964406095.1. Taxonomy (GTDB): domain Bacteria; phylum Verrucomicrobiota; class Kiritimatiellia; order RFP12; family UBA1067; genus M55B167. Next base: position 15,631 of record CAYOQJ010000060.1, on the reverse strand, counting down.
ATCTAATCTGGAACGGACCTTATTATGAAGTCAGGAACTACGGCAGTCTGGAGCGCATGATAATCGGGAAGAATGCCGCCGACTGGCCTTACCGTGGCTTAATGCGCTTTGATCTTGAGCCGTTGCGCGCGGCGTATAATGTCTTAACCGGTGCTGAGCTTACTTTGACCGTCACCTCTGTCGGACGGATAAATGCGGGACTCGGCAATCTGGAGTTTAAATTGTTTCTGCTGGATGACTCCAATGCGGGATGGGTCGAGGGAAGCGGTGATGACAGGCCATCGCTGCCAGGTGAATCGTGCTGGGAGTATCTGAGTTATCCCGATACCTCCTGGGTCGGAGGTAAGGGTATCGGCAACAGTACCGACTCCGCCGGCATCAGCAATCTGCTCGCTTCCGTTATGATCGATACCAGCACGGTTGTCGTAGGGCAGAAAATTGTTCTGCAACTGGATTCACCAACCGCTTTGGCAATCCTCGAACGCTGGATAAACGGCGGCATTAATGCCGGACTTCTTTTGACTACCGATGAAACCGCCGCCGGACAGAACGCTCTGGAGGTGGCATCTTCAGAAAACAGCGACCCCGCCAAGCATCCGGAGCTGAAGATCAACTATACCGCAGATGTCACGACATTCGAGCCGGCAGGCGATAATTTTATGTATAATGGAGGCGCAGATTTACGTAACTGGAACTGGGGCGCGTGGACCACTCCGCAACTCGCCATAGGCTTGAACAGCGCCGCGGCCACATACCGGACGCTGATGCGCTTTGACCTCAGTACGCTTAACACGACGCATAAGAGGATAAAAGCGGCGAAGTTGACTGTGACTCAGGCGAACAACAGTAAAATAAAGCCTGCCAGCGGCGCGACCTTTGAAACGCGTCTACTTCTGCCTGTGCTGGATAACGCCGATTGGGTGGAGGGCACCAAGAGCGCCGCCACAGCCGGCGCTGGTGAGAGCTGCTGGAACTGGAAAAAATACGCCACCGATGCTTGGGTTGGCGGCGACGGAATCGGCATCGATGTCAGTTCGGCTGGTGTCGCCGCTCAGCTCGCTACAGCGCTGGTTAATGCTGAGACGATCGCGGTCGGCGATAAAATAATCTATTACATCGAATCCGAGGCGGGGCTGGCGATTCTAGAACGCTGGGCCGACGGCGGAGTGAATGAGGGTTTTCTGCTGACCACCGATGAAGCCTCCAGCGGTCAGAACGCTGTAATGATCGGCTCGCGCGAGCACCCCACGCAGTCCTACCGTCCGGTTCTGACCATTCTGCTGGAGCCGGTCATACCGCAGGGCACGATCATGCTGTTGCGTTGAGAGAGCGGAGAAAGTAGCATAGGCGTCCCGCTGAGCGGGGCTGGTTGTAAGGTTCCATCGCGCCTGTGGCGCTGGTTTAAAGAGGTTCCATCGCGCCTGTGGCGCTGGTTTAATCGTCCCGCTGAGTGGGACTGGTTGTGTAGTAGCCGCTCTGCGAGCGGCAATGAGGCGTAGCTTCTTCTTGGAAGCAATAGGAATTGAATAAGCATGACATCGATTGAAAGATTAAATGCGACGGTCGCCGGACGGGAAATTGATCGCGTATTGGTCGGCCCTTTCGTAGGTTCGATGGCTGCGCCGCTGGTCGGGGCCTCCCTGCGCGAGTATTATACGGACGGTTCGGTGATCGCCCGGGCGCAGATGGAGCTTCTCCGTCAGGTCGGTCATGATATCGTTGTCACGGCGGCGGACACCTATTACATCGCCGAGGCTTTCGGTCTCAAGACCACGCACTATGACAATGCCCTGCCGACGGTTGACGAACCGCTCTTAAATTCGCTTGCGGAGGTTGACAACCTGCGGATTCCCGATCCAGAGCGGGATGGCCGCATGCCGGTTTATCTGGAGGCGCTTGAGCAGTTACGTGAGATGACCGCCGGCGAGGCTGTTCTGCGCGGTACCGGCACCGGTCCTTTTTCGCTGGCGGCCTATCTGCTGGGCGAGCAGAATTTTCTGATGTTGCTGGCGCAACTGGCGATGGATGAGTGCGGCCCGGACGACCGCCGCCGTCTGCACACGCTACTGGAGCTGATGGCGCAAACAACCGCCGCTTTTCTGTGCGCCCAGGTGGATCGCGGTGTTCATCTGGCCTATATGGGCGATTCCCTGGCCTCGGCTGAGATGATTTCGCCGGCGATGTATCGTGAGTACGCGCTACCCTATCACCGGAAGGTTTTTGCTTCCGTTAAAGCACATGCCGCAGCAACTGGGCGCAGGGTGTACACACTGCTGCATATCTGCGGCGGGAACCTGCCGGTGCTGGCGGATTTCGCCCGCAGCGGCGCGGATATCATCGAGATCGATCACAAGGTGGAGCTGACAGATGCCCGTCGGATTATCGGACCGGATGTGACGCTGATCGGCAACCTTGATCCGGTGCGGACGCTGCTCAACGGCACGCCCGCCGATGTTCTTGCTGCATCGTGCCGCGCCATTAACGAGATGCGCATTGCGGGCTGTCGCTTCATTCTGGGATCCGGCTGCTTTGTGCCGCCGGGCACACCGGTTGAGAACCTGCGTCAGATGGTCGCCGCGGCGGGAAGTTTGAACCACGAAACACACGAAACTTCACGAAAGGGGATGGGATGATCTACGAAAAAGAGGGGTATGCTATACGCGGTGCCCTTTTCGAAGTCTACAGTGTTTTGGGGACGGGCTTTGCTGAAGAGGTGTATCAAGAGGCACTGGAGAAAGAGTTGGCGTTGAGAGAGATGCCTTTCGAAGCCCAGAAACCTCTTCGTCTTTTCTACAAGGGGACTCCGCTGGAAAAGGTTTATCGGGCTGACATTGTCTGTTATGACAAGGTCATTCTTGAATTGAAAGCGGTCAAGGCTCTCTTGCCGGAACATGAGGCGCAGCTTCTGAATTATCTGAAGATCACCCAGTTGAAACTCGGGTTGCTGGTGAATTTCTGTCATTTCCCAAAACTCGATATCCGTCAATTTGCAAACTGATTTCGTGAAGTTTCGTGCCTTTCGTGGTTGCCAAGAACGGTTAAGAGGATGAACCACGAAACACACTAAACGTCACGAAAGAGAAACTTAAGGAATAATATGGATTTAAAGAAATTTGCGGGCATGATCGCCCCGATGGTCGTGCCGTTTGATGCGGCGGGTGAACTGGATGAAGCGGCCTTCCGTGCGGAGGCGCGCTATCTGCTGGATCACGGTGTGGATGGTATAAGCTCGGGCGGCAGCACCGGCGAAGGCGCTCTGCTCTCCGACGGCGAATTGCGCCGCTGTCTTGAGATCATCGGCGAGGAGAACAGTGCGAAAATTCCGGTCTATGCCGGTATCATCCGCAACTCCACCCGTGATGTCATCCGTGCCGGACAGGATGCCAAAGCGTGCGGCGCGGATGTGCTGCTGGTGACGCCGGTCTTTTATCACGGTGCCACTGCGGAGGGCAATTTCGAGTTCTACCGCGCAATCTGCGAGGCGGTAAAACTGCCGGTGATTATCTACAATGTGGTTGCCTCCAATCTGATCACCCCCGAGCAGTTTCAGCGCATCTCGAAGATCGACGGCGTGATCGGTATCAAGCAGGTTGATCCTGTGCGCCTGGCGGAGATCTGTGCGATGAACGACGGTGCTTACAACGTTTATGCCGCCTGCGACCAACTGCTCTACGGCACCTACGCCGCCGGCGCCTGCGGCGCTTTCTCCGCGATGGTGACCATCGCCCCGGAGCTTTGTCAGCGTCAGTGGCAGGCGTTTAAGCGTGGCGACCAGGCCGAGGCGATGGCGATTCACGCTAAAATTGTGCCGATTGTCATGACCTATCTGCAGCCGCCCTATCCCGGTAAGGTCAAGGCGCTGATCAACCTGCAGGGACGCAGCGGGGGAGTGCCGCGCAACCCGATCCTGCCGGTGCCGGAGGGAGAGCTGCTTGAACGCATGCGTATTGCTTTGAAAAACGCGGGGATTATTGCGTAAATCCTCTTCGGCTCAGCAGGAGCATCGCCCTCCCTGTATTTGCCATTTTGCAAGTGAAATTTGGGAGGGCGAGGCTCCCGCCGAGCCGATCTTTTGAAACGCGATGTAAGCCTCTTGTGTAAATTATGAATCCAATAATCGGAACACTTCTTACTCTCATCTTCGCATCACTGGCGGCCTTTGCCCGTTGGGGCAGATGCCGTTGGCTGGAAGGTCTGGGCTTCACCTTCTCGGTTTTCGCCTTTGGTTCGGCGGCAATGACCTTTCCGGCGTTTTTTACAGCTTGGGGAGGTTTTGAATTAAAGCGGGCTATCGCTCCTCTGGTGCAGTTGATTCTCTTCGGCATGGGCATGACGCTGACATTCGAGGATTTTGCCAGAGTGTTGAAAATGCCTAAAGCTGTTTTGGTGGGCATGGCTTTACAGTTTACGGTGATGCCGCTGGTCGGTTTTATGTGCGCCCGCGCTTTTGGTCTGACTGCCGAGGTTGCGGCGGGGCTGATTCTGATCGGCTCCTGCCCGGGGGGAGTGGCCTCGAATGTGATCGCCTATCTGGCGCGCGGCAATGTGCCGCTATCGGTTTCGATGACTGCCTGTTCCACATTAGCCTCACCGGTGATGACACCCCTGGCCATGCGCTTGCTGGCGGGCACTTATGTGCCGATTGAATTTCTGCCGATGATGCTTTCGATCCTCAAAATGATCATTCTGCCGCTGGTTGTCGGCATCCTGATCCATCGCTATCTGCCGAAGCTGGCCAGAATCCTTGTTCAGGTGCTGCCGCTGCTGGCGATGCTCTCGATCTGCATCATTATCGTGGTTACAATCGCGCTGTCGCGAGACGATCTGCTGAAGATTGGCCTTACACTCTTCGGCGCTTCGGTGTTGCATAACGCCATCGGCTATCTGTTGGGTTATCAGGGTGCACGATTGGTTGGCCTTGAAGCGCGCGACTGTTGCACCGTCGCGCTGGAGGTCGGTATTCAGAATGGGGGCATGGCCACGGGACTGGCCTTTAATGTGTTGAACAGCGCGCAGGCGGCGATGGCATCGGCGACCTTCGGCCCCTGGAGCGCGATCACCAGTTCGGTGTTGGCATCATGGTGGCGGAAGCAACAACCTGCAGTTAGCAGTAAACAATCGGCAGTGGAGTCAGATGATGCGTGATTGTTTGTGGACTATATGTAGGGCGGTGCTTTGCGCCGCCTGTGGTCAGACGGCCCAGATGATCGTCCTACATTCTGGTCACATATGATCCATCAGGTGGTTATAAAAAGCGGAGCGAAGGAGGGCGAGTCTTCTGACGAGCCGTGTGTTTTTGGCTGCGACTACCCTGTAATTGCGAAGTGGAGCGTTTTAGCCATTTATATTACTATTTTCAATCCTTGTGTTTTATGAACGGTTTTAAATTTAAAAATAAAATGATTGCACGGAGTGCTAACTTTTCCAGCTTTGCGGGATTCGAAGGTCGAGCTTTTGGGTTTGTCTTCGTTATGCTCTATGCATTGTCCGCTTCCGCTGATACCGTCCAGCTTTGGAGTGGTGGCAGCACTGTTCCGGTTGCTGCCGAGCTGGAAGCTGCAGTCGGGATGAAGTTCCATGTGATCAAGGAGTATGAACCGGAGGTGGATGGCTACTCTTTTCTGCATGGTGTTGCCTTGTGCTGGCATAAGGGGCGTCTTTACAGCTCCTTCGGGCACAACAAGGGGGCTGAAAATACCGGAACCGAAGAGGCGCGTGGCCGCTACAGCGATGACGGCGGCGCAACCTGGAGCGATGTTTTTACTATCAGTCCCGGTGATGGCAGCCTGGCTGTCAGTCACGGAGTTTTTCTTTCCAGAAATGGTACGCTTTGGTCCTTCAACGGCGCGTTTACAAACGATTTTCGGCAGACCCACACGCGGGCTTTTATTCTGGATGAAAGCACAGGCGAGTGGATGCCACAGGGTGTTGTCGTTGCCGATGGTTTCTGGCCTATGCAGGAACCGCTTAAAATGGCCGACGGTAACTGGATTATGAGCGGTATGCGTGCCGATAAAGGACTGCCGGTTACAGGCGACCTGCCGGCGGTGGCAATCAGTCATGGCGATGACCTGACCCAATGGGACTTGATTGTTATTCCCTGTGATCCTTCGGTCTCCGTATCCTCCGTTTGGGGAGAGTCGACCGTGATCGTAGAGGGATCAAATGTATGCAATGTCTCCCGTTGGGGTGGCAGCGCCTATGCCTTGGCATCATTCAGTTCGGATTACGGGCGTACCTGGATACCTGCCCGCGCATCCAACATGCCAATGACAACCAGCAAACCATACACCGGCATGCTCTCCACGGGTCAACGTTATCTGATCTGTACCACCACAGCGGACAGCGGACGCAGCCGATATCCGCTGACTATCGCCGTCAGCGAGCCGGGTGAAACCACTTTCAGTCGGGTATTTCTTATCCGTCATGCCCTATTTCCTGATGGGCCAGGGGAATCTGCTGCCACTGCGGCTCTCTCATATCCTTATGCGGTTGAAAAGGATGGCTGGCTCTATGTAGGCTACTCCAACAACGGTTCTCGCAACGGTAACGTCAACAGTGCGGAAATGGCGATCATCCCGGTGGCATCGCTGAATGTGAATATCAGGAAAGCATCCTTTAACTCTGTTGACGATACATTTATTTATAACGATACAGCCTGGTTAACAGGAAACTGGGGGGCACGGACAGATATGGTGGCGGGACTAAACTTTGTGGACAAACCCTATCGTGCCTTGCTGCGCTTTGACCTCAGTTCGCTGCGGACAACTTGTAGCGACGTTAAGTCCGCCGAAGTAAAATTGACTGTCACATCAACGGATAAAATTACCCCGTCTCTTGGTGATTTTGAGATGAAGCTTTTTCTGCTGGATCATACCAATGCGGATTGGGTGCAAGGGACTAAGGATGCCGATGTCGCCGGAACGGGAGAACCCTGCTGGAGTTGGAGGAAGTATGCTGCTGAGGCCTGGTCTGGCGGACCTGGAATCGGCAATGATTCCTCCTCACCGGGAATCAAATGCCTGCTTGATACGGTCACTGTCGATGTAGATACAGTCGCTGTCGGATCAATTCTGACCTTTACAATCGATTCGCCCGAAGGGTTGTCCGCTCTTGAAACCTGGACACAGGAAGGCTCCAATGCAGGGTTTCTGCTGAGAACCGACGAAATTTCCGATGGGCGGAATGCACTTTTTTTCGGCACACAGGAAAACAGCTCCCCGGATGTTCAACCTGTTCTCTCTGTCTCCTACACCGAAGAGGCGGAGGAGTTTGCTGCGCTTGATGACACCTTTATCTATAATGGCGATGAAACATGGAAAAATGCAAACTGGGGGGTATATCCTCTTCTGCTTATCGGATTGAATGCCAGCAACTTGACCTACCGCACTCTGCTGCGATTCGATCCCGGCACCCTGGACATGGGAGCGCGATCCATTAGAGGGGCAACATTGACTCTCACACAGGATAACAATTCAAAAATTGTTCCGGAAAACGGAGATTTCATCGCTAATCTTTTTTTAATTAATGAGACCGATGCGGTTTGGGTGGAGGGAACACAGTATGACATCGCTGCCGGTGTCGGCGAACCCTGCTGGAACTGGCGGCAGGTTCCCTCAGCCGCATGGGCAGGAGGCCTTGGCATCGGGAACAGTACGAATTCTCTCTCTCTTGTCACTTTGCTCGATAGCATTACCGTGGATGTGAGTGAAATCTCCATTGGTGACAAACTGATATTTGCTATTGATGATGAGGAAGGGCTCTCTGCTCTCGAGCAGTGGGCCAAGGGAGAAATTAACGCAGGCTTTCTGTTGGCTACAGATGAGGCCTCCACTGGAAAGAATGCTTTGATGGTGGCATCTGCTGAAAATGCCAATGAATTTTATCGTCCAGTATTGCGTATAATAACTGCGCCCAAACCTGTCAACGGTACGCGGTTTTTTGTGGAGTAATTTTCTGGATTATTGAAGACTTTGGAGTGTGGTGATTTTTTTGTGCTACGGAATAGTAGCAAGCGTAGTTGGATCACCGCTTAGAAATGTGCGACCCTGTCGCACACAAGATCGGTATGGTCGGCCTTATCAACGCGGCCATGGGGCTGTCGCATTACAGAGTATTATGCGTGACTTAGAGATACATTTACTATGGCGAAAAGAAGGAGAACTATGAAAAAAAACAGAGATTCACACAGTAGGATTATGTGCATTTCAGGAGTTATCTTAATAACCATTCAGCAGCTATATGCAGTCCAGATGGTTCGTTTACCATTGGACAATGCGGAAAAAGGAAAAGTCGAGACTGTCGGTGCAGAACACTTGGCCACAGTGCATGGCAGATTGGAACAGGTTCCCGGGGCTGTTGGCAAGGCACTGCTCTTGGACGGCGAATCCCTGATCACACTTCCCGCAGGCTCCGATTACAGTATTGAGAGCGGACCGTTTACAGTTGCCGCCTGGGTCAACACATATGATCTCAGCGGTGCGCAGCAAATGATTGCCGCCAAGAACGACTATGCCGCCAATAAGCGTGAGTGGGGCTTGATGATTGATAGGGATAATCGGTTTGCGTTTTATCTCCGGCAGGGGGGGTGGAAAACGTTGAAAAGCAAGACAGTTCCGGTGCCTGGTCGCTGGTATCATCTGGCGGCGGTTGTCGGCGGCGACAAAATTACGCTTTATATCAAAGGCAAAGCGGAAGAGCAAATGGAGTTTTTCGGGAGTGTCGTGCCGACCGCCGTGCCTTTGACGATCGGCGCGGTGCGCAGTGGCGGAACGCTGATGCAGCAGTTTCACGGAGCTCTGGATGATATCCGTATTTACCGCGAGGAATTGACGGCGGAACAGATAGCCGTTTTGGCCGACAGAAAGCCGGCTCCGCATGATGTGACGCAGTTTGTTCCAGTTGAAATATGGGATGGTCCGCCTCTGCCGAAGGCGGCGGAAATTCCGGTTCTGCAGGGTGTTGAGTTCAGCGTGGTTAAACCGCATCAGCCCAAGGTGGATGGCGGCAACTGGATTCTGGGCACCGCCTTGGTCTGGCATAAGGGGCGGCTCTATTCATCCTTCGGATTCAACTCCGGTCATGAGAACACAGCAACCGAGGAGGCGCGTGGGCGCATTAGCGACGATGGCGGCAAAACTTGGGGCGATATGTTTGTGATCGACCCAGGCGAAGGTAATCTCGGGGTGAGTCACGGGGTTTTTCTCTCGCACGGCGGCACGCTCTGGACCTTCAACGGCGCATTCTACGACAAGTTCCAGCGCACGCACACCCGCGCCTACACGCTGAATGAGTCGACCGGTCAATGGACGGCAAAGGGCGTTGTGGTTGATCAGGGCTTCTGGCCGCTCAATCAGCCGGTGAAGATGGATGACGGCAACTGGATCATGCCTGGGGCGCGGATAGCCAAGGGCTATGAAAATATGGCGGGTCATTCTCCGGCGGTCGCTATCAGTCATGGCGATGATTTCACCAAATGGGATCTGGTGGTTATTCCGGTGGCACCCGGCGTGAACAGGGTCTGGGGGGAATCGACTGTGATCGTGGATGGTAAACGCATTCTCAATATCTCGCGCTGGGGCGGGCAGGCCAGAGCGCTGGTTGCGGAGAGCGAGGATTACGGACGCACCTGGACGCAGTCGCGCAAGAGCAATCTGCCGATGGCCACCAGCAAACCGTGTGCGGGAACGCTGAGCACCGGACAGAATTATCTGATCTGCACCACCACGGCCGACACCGGTGGCGGACGCGCCCCGCTGACGATCGCGTTGAGCAAACCCGGCGAAAAACTTCTCTCCGAACTCTATGTCATTCGTCATGCGATCTGTCCGGATACTCCCGGTCCTTCCGGAGAGGGGCTGGATATGAGCTACCCCTATGCCGTCGAACACGATGGCAAACTCTATGTGGGCTACGCCATTAAACGACGCGCCACCGCCGAGATGGCGGTGATTCCAATCTCCGAATTGAAACCGACTGAATTGTGGACAGGGGCCGCAATTCCCCAGGCACAAAAAATTCCGGTGCTTAAAAACACCGAGTTCAGTGTCATTAAACCCTACGAATTTCAAAAGGACGGCTACCGCTTTCATCACGGTGTGGCGCTGGCCTGGCATGGAGAGAAGCTCTATGCGACCTACGGCATCAACCGCCATAGCGAGAATATGGGTGGCGAGGAGGCGGTTTTCCACGTTAGCACCGACGGCGGCAAAAGCTGGGGGCCGATGCAGGTCATCGAGTCCGGCACCAGCGAGCCGCCCTTCGGCATCAGTCATGGGGTGCTGCTCTCGCGCGGCGGGGAACTCTGGGCCTTTCACGGCGCTTTTGGAAATCATATCACCGATGGTCTGCATACCCGTGCCTACATCTTGAATGAGCAGGATGACTCTTGGCAGTTCAAAGGCAAAATGCTCGACGGCTTCTGGCCGCTGCAGGAGCCGTTAAAAATGGAGGATGGCAATTGGATCATGAGCGGAGCGAGACCGGGCGGCGGCAATCCGGCGGCGGTCGCGATCAGTCGCGGCGACGACTTGCTGCAGTGGGAGCTGGTGGTAATTCCGAAAGCGCCCGGTGCAATGTGGGGCGAGTCTTCGGTGATTGTGCAGGGCAAGCGCATTCTGAATATCGCGCGCTATCACGCCAAATCGCAGACCGTCGCCCTGGTAGCGGAGAGTGAAGATTACGGCCGCACCTGGACGCAGTCACGTCCGAGCAACATGCCGATGGTAGCATCGAAACCCTACACCGGCACGCTCAGCACCGGAGAGAACTATCTGATTTGCTCCAGTTCCGCTGACGGCGGCAACCGGCGGGCGCCGCTGACAATCGCGCTTTCGCAGCCTGGCGAGGCGACATTTTCCAAGCTGTATGTCATCCGCCACTCATTGTTCCCTGATGGAGCGGGTGAATCGAACGAACGTGCTTCGCTGGCCTATCCCTACGCCGTCGAGCACGGCGGTAAACTCTACGTCGGTTATTCTAACAGCGGCGGCGGTGTCGGTCGTGTCGGCGAGGGGCGTCAGCTCTGGAACAACAACAGCATCGAGCTGGCGGTGGTTCCGCTGAACAGCTTGTGAGCAAGACGCGGTATATGCGAGGCCGTTCGCTATGCAGGTGACCATGGGAAATGCAAGTCAGCCGCATCCAAAGAAAACATGCTGACAGTTGGAAATCTTTATAAGTATTTTAGAGTATACTTTAATTTACTCATGGGTATTTTTGAGTTGACTCTAAAATACCTATAAGTTATTATGATGTTGTAAATAAAAGAAAAACGCTATATTGGTTCTTTTGTCAGAGAGGATCTTGCCCACCGGATGGTATTTATCGGGGGTTTTCCTGAACCGTTTTTTGCTGCCAGTGAGAGGTTCTGGCGGCGTTGGCGAAGGGGGCATGTTTACAGGGAACTTCGCGTGCTACCATTTGATATATTCTGTAGGGAATTAGGCTTGCCTTGATAATCTTTAGTTGCTTTGAGTTTGGGCAGTTATTGTGAAAAAAACAGTCACTATATTTTTCTGGACACTTCTGTCACTGATTTGCATATCGATCAGGGCAGCGGAGTTTGTGCTTGCTGACGAAGGTCGCAGTCTGGCACCGATTGTCATTTTCGAGGGTGCCCCGCCGTTAATCAGAGAGGCGGCTGATGAACTGGCAACGTATATTGAAAAAATATGCGGCGCCAGACCAAAGATCATTGAAGGTGAACCGGAAACAATGCCTAAGCATGCTATATGGATCGGTTATCAACCAGTACTAAAAAGGCTTTTCCCCGCAATTGATTTTGAATTCCGGCAACCGGAGGAAATATTAATAGCGGCTACTGAGAGGCATGTGGTGATTGCCGGCCGCGACCGCTGGAATGAAAAACATTTAAAAATTAGAGTTCGGGATAAACCGGTTGAAGGTGTGCAGCAGGAGTATGGCACTGTTAATGCCGTTTACACCTTTATTCAAGATTATCTGGGGGTTCGCTGGCTCTGGCCGGGCGAGTTGGGCGAGGACGTCATAAGAAGGGAACGCCTGGTCGTGGCACCTCTTGTTTTCCGCTATCATCCAGGAATACGGGCCAGAGGCGGGGTTTTCAGGTTCTCATCTCTCGGTAACCGCGGTTACGGTCGCGCACATGACTGGACGCGGCGTCAAAGGCTTCAGCTCGATTCTCTGCATCAGCCTGGCGGACACGCGTTTAACGACTGGTGGGAGCGTCTTCATGCTAGTAAGCCGGATTTATTCGCTTTACAACCAGATGGAATGCGCAGCGGTTTCCCGCGCCCGGAAAACGCCAAGCTTTGTCAATCCAATCCGGCGGTTTGGGAACAATGGCTATGTGAGGTGGCCGCCCAGTTGGAGAGTAACCCGATGCAGACGGTTTTTAACGGCTCACCCAATGATGGTTGGCTCAGCGGCCATTGCATTTGCAGACATTGCAACGCCTGGGATCATCCTGATGCTGAAAAACGACATTTTAATTGGAAAGGGGTAAGCGGGGAGCATGTGGCGCTTTCCGACCGTCATGTGACCTTTGCCAACCATCTGGCACGTCGATTGAAAGAGAGCTATCCTGAAAGAGATTATTACGTGAGTATGCTTTCTTATGGCCATTCCCGCCCGGTTCCGTTGAAAGCAGTGCCGGACGGGAATGTAATTATTGCATGTGTTGCCAATTTCTTCGGGCGTTCAGATTTGAAAGATCGCGGTTCGCCGTCAGGCACCACCCATCGTGAACAGTTTGCCGGATGGGCAAGGATCGCGCCGCAGGTGATGTGGCGGCCAAATACGGGCAGTCCCTGCGGGTGGCAGCAGGGACTGCCGGATCTTTCCATCAAACAGACAGGCAAAGATCTCAAATTTGTGGCGGAGAATCGCTGTATAGGTATATATATCGACAGTGTTTGGGAGCACTGGGCCACTCAGGGTCCGCAATACTACGTTATGGCTCAATTAGCCTGGGATCATGACAAAGATGTGGAGCTCATTCTCGATGATTTCTATAGTCGTGGTTTTGGATTGGCAGCAGATGATGTGCGTGCTTATTTTTTGCTTTTCGAAGAGGCACGTAGAGATTTTGTACAGGCACATGGATACAGCGCAGGATTATTTGAAATGACAAAGTTATATACCGATTCATTACTGGCGGAGGGTGAGAGATTGTTGACCAGTGCACGGAAGAGAGTCGCGAGTCAGTCGGAGATTTATCGCCGTCGGCTGGAGTTTGTCCGTGCCGGACTTGATTATACCCGTCTGGCTGTTTGTAATATTGAATTGATGGCACAATATAGCAGGCAACCGGACGAAAGAATCGCTAAAGCAGTGCGTGATAACTGGAAAGACATCGAGCGATTATGCGAAGATTACCCTTACTCTGTGAACTGGGGTCCGATTCGACCGCAGACATCGCGCATGCAGGGTATGCACCCTGATTTTCCAGGTAAAAAGAACAGGCTAAAAGCAAAAGATCATAAGATCGGGAATAATGGATTTGACCGGGATTGATCATCATGCCAGACTGATTCGCATTGGCCAACGCACTCAGATAGCATACAGCAAGTTTCGGTAACAGGAAATTATATGAGTAAACGCAGTAAACACAGCCAGATATTCGATGATTTAAAGCAACAGATTATCGAAGGAAAATTTGCGGATAACGGACGGTTGCCCAGTGAGGCGCAGCTTGTCATGAAATACAAGGTGTCGCGCCCCACTGCCGCCCGCGCCCTGCATGATCTGCAGGCGGCCGGTCTGGTGGAACGCCGAGCCGGTTCCGGAACTTATGCGCGCTCAATTTCTGTTAGTGATAACAAAACCGGCGATTTCATCGGTTTGCTGGTTCCCGGCATGGGAGTCACCGAGATTTTTGATGTGATCTGCGGCAAGCTGGTGCGTCTGGCGCGCGGCAACAACTACAGCGTTGTCTGGAGCGGTTCGCCCGCGACCTACGACCGGGAGGGGGCGGTTGTCGCGCAGGCTGAGGATTTCTGCCGGGAGCTGATCGAGAGCAATGTCAAGGGGGCCTTCTTCGCGCCTTTTGGCTGGCAGAATGGACAGGCGCAGATCAACCGCATGATCGCCGGACGATTGCGGGTGGCGGGCATTCCCGTGGTGCTGCTGGATTGTGATGTTGTGCCTTTTCCGCAGCGCAGCGATTTTGATCTGGTGGGCATCGACAACTTTGCGGCTGGCCACATGCTGACCGAGCATCTGCTTAAAATGGGCTGCCGCAGGCTGCATTTTGTGGCGAACACCAACAATGCTCCCACCGTCGCCGCCCGTTATGCCGGATTCCGCGAAGCACTTTTGCAGCATGGCGTTGCGGTCGAGTCCGGTGCCTGTCCGGCGACCGATCCAGCGGACGAGCGGATGATCGGCGAGCTGCTCAAGGGAAAGCCCGACGCCTTCGTCTGCGCCAACGACTACAAGGCGGGTGTTCTCATGCACACCCTGGAGAATCTGGGGTGCAAAGTGCCGGAGGATGTGCGCATCGTCGGCTTTGACGATGTGAAATACGCGACCCTGCTGCGGGTGCCGCTGACAACCATGCATCAGCCTTGTCATGACATCGCCTATGCGGCTTGGCAGGTGATGCAGAACCGCCTCGCCAGCCCGGCGCTGCCCTATGCCACCGTCTCTTTGAACGCCCACATAGTTGTCCGCCAGTCCTGCGGCGCCTATAACTAAAGCTGCTTTTTACCCGGAACCAAACGAGCATACTGTTATATTCGCAGCCGTTATCTTCCATTGCCCAATTGTATTTTTAGCGCCACAGCTTTAGGGAAAAACGCAGCGCGTTTTGAAGGAATAGAATTGTGATTAAAGCCTATATTTTCGATATGGATGGCGTGCTGTGCGACTCGGAGGAGTTTATCGCCGAGGCCGCCTGCCTGATGTTTAAAACCGTTTACGGGACGGATGCCAGACCATCCGACTTCGAGCCCTTCATCGGCACCGGTGAGGATCGCTTTATCGGCGGAGTGGCCGAGAAGTACGGCATCACCCTGACTATGCCGCGTGACAAGGAGACGACCTACCAGCTCTATGCCCAGTGCGTGAAGGGGAAGCTTCAGCCGGTAGCGGGTGTTGTGGAGTTTATCAGGTATGCCGCAACAAAAGGCATCAAACTGGCAGTGGCAACCAGCGCTGATAAATATAAGATGGATGTGAACCTGGATGCCATCGGGCTGGATGCGGACATCTTCGATGCCCTGATAACCGGCAGCGATATCGAGCATAAGAAACCGGCACCGGATATATTCCTGAAAGCCGCGGAGATGATGGGAGTTGATCCTGCGGATTGCGTGGTCTTCGAAGACGCCGTCAGCGGGGCGCAGGCCGCCCGGGCCGCAGGTTCATACTGTGTGGGGTTGACAACTTCGTTCTCCGACGAGATTCTGAAAGATGCCGGCGCCGATAAGACCATCCCGGACTTTGTTGGTTTCCGTATTCTTATCTGAAACCACAAAGATCGTAGCGCAGCAAAGCCGCAACCAATTTTTTTGACGGGATTACAGGATTAGCTGGATTTCATTGCTACGCATTAGCCTAAAAACGGGAATGATCTAACCACGAAATACACGAAATACACGAAAACACTGTTCGAACTATTGATTTGTAACCTAACCCATGAGGTGAATAT
>CAYOQJ010000059.1:0-26340 GCA_964406095.1 uncultured Lentisphaeraceae bacterium | reverse complement strand
TGAATATGGTTTTTTCATCTTTTTCTCATACGTGGTTATATATAAGACACTTAAATTCGTGCCTTTCGTGATTTTCGTGGTTTAATTGATTTTTCTAGGGTAATAATTCATGTGTTCCTCCTCTATGCGGGTGTACCGTTAATAACTGGGATGCTCAGCGGTGTCTGAGCAAGCCCTTGCATTATCGCATAGGGAGGAACGCTTGTCCCTCCAAAAGGGCTTAGAGGATATTCATGTTGGTTTTACCCTTCGGTGCAGGGCCTAGAAGTTCATTCAAAAAGCTTTTTCGAATGGCAGGGGGATGGCGGCGAGGCAGCGTGGCAGAATTCCATGCAGGTGGGCGATCAATACACCGTAGTTGACAATCGGCACACCGGCACTCCGTGCTTGTTCAATCCGGTATAGCATCTCGCGCCGGTTGAGCATGCAGCCGCCGCAGTGAATGATCAGCTCATATTCGTTCAGGTTGTCAGGGTAGCGCATGCCGCTGGTGTGTTCAAAGACGATCTCTTTGCCGGTGTGCTGCCGTAGCCAGCACGGAATCTTGACCGTTCCGATGTCATCTGCCTGCCGATGGTGAGTGCAGCCCTCGGAAATCAGTACTCGTGAACCGTCGTGCAGATTTGCGACCGAATGAGCACCGCGCACCAGCTCTTTTAAATTTCCCTTGTAGCGCGCGAAAAGAATCGAAAAGGAGGTCAACGGGATGTCCGGCGGAGTTTCAGCAGCTACCTTGGCGAAGGCTTGGGAGTCGGTGATGACCAGTCGTGGTTTCGTGCCGAGCTTCTCTAGAGCTGCCCGCAGTTCGAACTCTCTGGTTACTATGGAAATGGCACCGGCTTCCAGCAGATCACGAATAGTCTGTTGTTGCGGTAGTATCAGACGGCCTTTAGGAGCGGCACTGTCGATGGGTGTAACCAGCACGACAAAGTCATTCTGATCAACCAAATCAGCAACAATTCGTAGATTTTCGGGTGCTTCCGGTACACATTCGGCCAGTGCCAGCTTGAGCTCCTCGACTCCGTCACCGTTTTCAGCCGAGACAACGTAAACCTCGCCACCGCTCCGCTCCCGGATAGCCTTGATCACTTCGGCTCCCGGTGAATGGAGGTCGGCTTTGTTGACAGCAGTCAGCAGGGGCAGACCGCGCTCTTTGATTTGTGCCGTGATCCGTGCGTCAAACGGGGTGAAACCAGTCAGCGCATCTACCACCAGTAGCGCAATATCGCTTTTGTTGATGATCTCATGTGTGCGCTCAATGCGTAATGAACCCAGAACGCCCTCATCGTCTAGTCCGGGGGTATCAATAATCGTGATCGGACCGAGAGGTAGCAGCTCCATTGCCTTGTACACTGGATCGGTTGTGGTGCCCTTGACTTCCGAGACAATCGAGACACGCTGCCCTGTCAAAGCATTGATCAGCGACGACTTGCCAGCGTTGCGGCAGCCGAAAAGCGCTATATGGGTGCGCTCACCCCTAGGTGTTGCGTTTAGACTCATGGCAATAGATTAAAGTTTGCCGGGGTGGAATTAAAGGCTAAAGTGAATTTGTTTAATCCAGTGCTTAGCCCTGACCAAACGGGAATTGATCTGAAAGGCATGATTTGTCATTCAAAAATCAGTTACTGGGTAGTGTTTGATGAATGTGTTCCAAAACTAGATTGTTCTCCACCTCAAAAAGGGCCGAATCTTCCAATAGCCGATTGTTTTTTAAGACAACTTTGCCAGCGCCTCTGATTGTGACGCCTCCGTATATGCGGCAGTTAGATAGTTCAACCTCTTCGATCAGGCGGGGAGGACGCAGGAGGTGTCCACGATTTCTGCCTGTGCCGCTGACAATCAGAGCGTTAGTGCGATTGCCGCGTCCGCGACGCAGTACACAGTTGCGCAATGTTACTCTTTGCGGGCCAGGTCCTTCAATGGATTCTCCGTAAAACCAGAGCAGAGCTGTAACCGAGCAGCTCTCCATTGTGAGGGAGCTTTGCATGCGGCAGCTTTGTCTGATAGTGCAGTTTCTGATCAATGTATCAGGGTTGGTGGAAGCGGGTTGCCACAATTTGTCCTGAACGGCCAAATCGGGGATCGCTTGATCGGTTGTGACGGTAAGCAACGGTGCGGCCGGTTGTCCGCCATGCTGGCGTGGTTGTGTTTCGAGAGCTGTGACGACAGCACTGCCCTTCACCCTTCCGGTACTTGGATCAAGCCCTACAACCTGTTCACCAATCACCCAAGGAATCGGATTGAGGGGGTATAACTGTCTGGCGGTGAAACGTTGCGGAGAGAGCACTGCCACGACACTGCGGCAGTGGGTCGAAATATTGAACGCATCATCGTTCATACCCTCTAGAATACAGTTGTCCCAGATCAGTCCGGCGCGGTTGCCTTTGACGTGAAAGCCGTCCCGCCAGGTGGATGTCACTCTTGCGGTGCCGGGGCGCGGGCGGATATGAACTCTGTTGAAGCTAAGCTCTCCGCTGTTGCGGAATACCCGGAAGCCAAACCAAGGGGCACTCCACAGCTCAATGTTTTTAAAGTCCAGATTGTGATTATCGAAGATATCGATGCAACCACCTGGGCCATAGCGATGAGCGATTCCGGGTACGGGGATGGAGATACGTGTTTCATTGGGTCTGATAAAGTTAAAACGCCGGAATTTTGTTTCGCAGTGTAATCTCAGAGAATCGTAGTCGGGGAGCGACTCTATTAAACGTATCCAGTAGTGGCAGCTTTCATCTGCATAGTGGCCAGCGTTCCAGAGCATGGCAAAAAAAGCCTGTTCGCCGTCCTTGCCGGTCGGCTGACCGCATAAGCGTTGCGGAATATCGTTGAAAACCCGCACATCGATCCACCCTTCCGATTCTGAGAGGTCGGTAACCAATGCCTCCGCACAGGGAAGTGGAGTGAAATCGACATTCAGATTTTTGACAACCAGATTGGTACATCCGGAGAGTCGCATAAAACGTATATCGGGGTGCAAAAGAAAGGTTGTCCCGCAACCGTCGATCGTAAGATTGGAGATTCCTGAAAGATCGAAGAGATAGCGGTTTGAAACGCTGTGTGCGTAGAGAGCGGCGTTTTCAGGAAAAAGCAGGTAGCGAGTTGCGCTCGATTTGGACGTAGCACCTATCATGTGCTCAACGGCCGCTCCGTCATCACTGCATCCGTCGGCTTTGACTCCGTAATCATCGGAATGCAACATAACGGTATCACCGGCCAGGCAGGTCAAACAGCAGAAAATTTGCAACGCCAGCCGTAAACTCAGTACTCGCATGCTTGTTCTATCCTCTCTTGTGCCCTCAATCAACCTTTGCGGTCGAGGTTTGTCGCGGCTGTTTAAATTGCGAATTCGGTGCCCCTTTGTCGGGATTGCCGGTATCCACTCTGACCTTGAGCAGATTATTTGAAAAAACGATTGCATCGCGGTGGAAATGGATCAGCCACTCATGCCCGTCGATTGTACGGAATTCCAGATCAAGCCCCAGAGGGTCGCTACGTCGAATGGCACTCACTCCCAGTAATTGATGTTGTGGTTCTTCAGAGAGGGCGACAACCTCGCGGCGGCGGTCAACGGCAAACCACTCGTAGCGGTTTTCAATCTTTTCCGGCAGTTGGATGTAGTAACGTTGTCGCATGGCGACCGGACGGTAGAGGGTGGCCGCCATGGCCGGTCCTCTCTTATATGAGAAGGATGTAGCGGGAAATGAGCATGTGAACAGAGGTGGCTGCCACCAGAGAATGCTTCCGAGCACGACCACAATCAGAGCGATCAGAACACTTATCAGATCCGGCAACATGCGCCGGATGCGCTTGTCCAGGCGACCGTGACGGTCAATTTTACCCAGAATGGTGTTTATTCGGGGTGGATTAGCAATTTTCCCGGGCGGTTGTGAGGCCGCCGGAATTTCTTTGGGTTGCTCATCATTCGTCGACGGTGGATCGACACTGCGGGACACCTTAATCTCCGACTCACCCTTGTTCTTCGTGATTTGAGAGTTGCCCGCGGGTGTTATGACTTCCGACTTTGGCGTGTCGGCTTTTCGGTTTCGCTTTTCTTTCTTTTTGACGGACGGTTTGTTCTTCTTTTTCTTTTTGGCCATAACACAGGTAATTTAAACGGTTTATCTACTGCTGAAAAGAACTTTCTGCATAAACCGATACTCAGAATTTAAAATTAGTGCCAGGCATTAAAATTAGTGCCAGGCATTAAAAAAATTGAGCTTGACCGGAGATAGGGCTGCGGGCATGATAAACCCTGATGCAAAAAGATGGACATATCAGGGTGTTGCCGGCGCAGGTCGCCAACAAGGTGGCTGCTGGTGAGGTGGTAGAGCGTCCGGCATCCGTGGTGAAGGAGATGGTTGAAAACTCGCTTGATGCGGGGGCTGATCGCATTGACGTCACGATCACTGCAGGGGGACGCAAGCTGATCGCAGTACGTGACAACGGCGGAGGAATGAATCGTACCGATGCTTTAATGTGCATAGAACGGCAATCTACAAGTAAAATCAGAGATGTGCATGACATTGAAAGGATCGCCACCTTGGGATTTCGGGGTGAGGCGATACCCTCTATTGCTTCGGTCAGCCGGTTCACGTTGAAAACCCGTGACTCAAAAAGTGATGCAGGAACGGAGCTGGTTCTCCAGGGAGGTACGCTGCAAGCGGTCAACGATATCGGCACACCGGTTGGGACTGTGGTTGAAGTGCGTGATCTTTTCTATAATGTTCCGGCGCGCCGCAAATTTCTGAGAGCATATCAAACCGAGCAGGGTCACATAAAAAACGCCTTTGTGTGTAACGCTCTGGCACATCCGGAGATTGGGTTCACACTCAGTTGCGACGGACGCGAAAACTACGCTCTGCCGTCCGGAGCGTCGCTTTGCGACCGGGTGCGTGAACTTTTCGGTACGGAGTATGCTGAGAAGCTCAAGCCGGTCGAAAGCAGTATGGCGGGTATACGGGTTTACGGTTATGCGGGAGTTCCGGGTTCTGGTGCGCGTGAGCGTGAACAGCAGTATGTGTTTGTAAATCGTCGTCCGGCGACGGCTGCGGTTATCACATATGCGGTCAGACAGGCCTACGCTATACGTGACGGCGGGACACGTCCGGCTTTAATTCTTTTTATCGAAATGGATCCGGGGTTGGTGGATGTAAATGTTCATCCGGCCAAGAAAGAGGTACGTTTCAAACAGTCATCGAGTGTACGGGAGGCTGTGATTTTGGCGTTAAGTGCTGCTTTGAGGGGGGTAGTGGCGGCGGGTACGCAGCGGGAGCAGCTCAGAGTTGTCAAGCCGGGTGAACCGGATGCTGAAGTTACGCTACGCTCTTTGGACAGGGCAACGGCAGCGACCGATGTTAAAACCCGGCGGCATGATGCTTGGGCACCCGGATTAAGGCGGGCAGGGAGTGTAAATCTGAAGCCTCTGCCCGATTACGGACAGGGTTTCGCACTACCGGCTGTGGCGCTACCAGCTGCACCAACCGCCGACCCGGTGTCGCTGATTGAGTTGCCGGAGGACGGGGCTCCCTGGAAGTGGTGTCGCGTGATCGGTGAACTGCAGGGTTGTTATCTGCTACTTGAGACCGACAGCGGCTGTGTGACGGTGGATCAGCGTGCGGCGGCTGAGCGTATCCTGTATGAGCGTCTGCTTGGGCACAACGAGGAATCGGCGTTACTCTCACAGAAGTTACTGATCCCGCAAACTGTGCGGCTTGCACCGGCGGACGCAGAGCGTTTGCGCGGTAATCTGGATGTATTGAACTCGATGGGCTTCCGGATAGCGGATTTCGAAGACGACCACTTTATGGTGGAGGCATTGCCAGCTGTGCTGGGGGAGATTGACAGTCGGGAGTTGCTGGTTGGCATTGTCGCTGAGATTGCGATTTCCGGGCGAAGGCGCGGTTCCATGAGATGGAAAGAGGAGTTGATTGCTCGCACGATTGCCCGGACCGGCGCGGCCGGCTCTTTCAGATACTCCGTTGCAGAGGCGGAAAAACTGGTGCGCAGACTGGCGGCATGTCGGATGCCCTACACCTCGCCGCAGGGCCGACCGACGATGATTTTCACTGCTTATGCCGAACTGGAAAGGAAATTCGGCAAAAAAAGATAGTTAAAAAATGTACAATTAGGAAGAAATTAGGGGAGAAATCAGGTATTGAAGGGGTTAAATCGCAGTAAAAACCCAAAATTTTGAAAAGAAAATCAAACTTTTTGATATTCGTTGTTGCATTATGACTCATTCAGCATTAAATTATTCATACTAAATGCCGGATTTTTTTTGTGTGTTAGGTATTTAACAGTGATAGGAGTTCCGAGATGAATCTGACAAAACCCGCTTATCGCCGCGTCATTTTTTGCTTCACACTTGCGTTGTTTCTCATTGTGAGTGAAGCATCGGCGCAATTGCGCCGGGCCGCCGCACCGGCGGCGCGCAAAGAGGAAAACCGCATAAAGATTGAACGTATGCCACCGCCCAACAAGACCGCCATGGTCAGAACACCAGAGTTTGACGTTCAGGTACAGAATACAATGCGTCGGGTGTCACGTAAACCGCGCGAGTGGGCGCTTTTCGAGGTCAAATACTCGACATCCGCCGAGTGGACTGATGAGCTGAGTTTTAACTACTACGTAATGACCAAGGGCTTGGACAGAGAGGGCAACGAGGTTTTCAATTTTTACACAACCACCGTCCGTTATATCGATATTCCCAAAGGTGACCATATGAGTTGCGTGGCGATAGCACCCAGTCAGATCGAGCGTTATGGCGAACCGGTGGCGCTGGCACTTGAAATAATCGACAAGGAGGGTGAGATTGCTGATATGAACTCCGAAACAACAATCAAATTTCCTAACGAGGAGTGGTGGAAGGACAGCAAGGTGCTGGACAGTTCCAAGGTCAAAAGGAGAGAAGGTCTGGTGGATCGATCGAAGACTCCGTTTGCTTTAATCAATATTGATGACTACGAGGTGGTGCAATAGTGTTCTCCTCTGATCGAATACTGACGCTCAATGTCGGAGCGGGTAAATTAACAGTTGCTGAATATCAGGTTAAACGCGGCAGTCAACCAGAGCTGTTGCGTTATGGCATGGGGCCGGCGGGTGCCTCCGCCGAGGGTGGCGAAGCACCAGAGCTGGCTGTGGCGTTGCGTGCGGTGATGCGGGCCAACGGTATACGACCGGCCCCGCTGGTCGTTGCACTTTCAGGTCAGATCGTTTTTCCGCGTTTTGTCAAGCTACCCGCAGTTGAGGCAGACAAGTTGCTACAGATGGTTGAATATGAAGTGGAGCAGAATGTTCCCTTCCCAATGGACGATATAGTTTGGAATCATCAATATATCGGAGATGATTCGACCGGTGAGCAGTGTGCAATGATTGTGGCCGCCAAGATAGATAATGTGCGGGAGGTCACCGATCAGCTATCCACCGCTGGCATTGAGCCGGATGTTGTGGATGTGGCACCCATGGCATTGTACAACTGTCTGCGGTACAACTATCCTGAATTATCGGGTTGCACGCTGTTGTTGGACATTGGTGCTCGTTCGACCAATCTGATATTTATTGAGGACGAAAAGATATATAGCCGTTGCATTCCGGTAGCGGGCAATGCGATAACGCAGGACATCGCTAAAGGGTTCGGTGTTTCCTTTGCCGAAGCCGAGCAGATGAAACGTGAGTTGGGGTATGTTTCGCTGGGTGGTGTTTATGCTTCTGAGAACCAGAAACAGGAGCGGATTTCAAAGATCATTCGCAATGTGGTTACGCGTCTTCACGCTGAGATAAACCGCTCAATCAATTTTTACAGAAGTCAGCAGACGGGCAATCCGCCGGAAAGAGTTTTCCTGACTGGAGGCACAGCGGCCATACCCAAACTGGATGATTTTTTTCGTCAGAAGCTGGGAGTTGAAGTTCAGTATCTCAACCCCTTTGAGAATATATCAATCAGTAAAAAGTTGGATGACAAACAGGTGGGCATGGATGCCTTTATGCTCTCAGAAACGGTTGGTCTGGCTCTGCGCCGTTCACTGGCCTGCCCGATTGAAATCAACCTGTTGCCACCTGAAATACTTCGGCATAAATCATTCAAGAAACGCGTACCCTTCTTCGGTCTCGCGGTTGTCGGATTGCTGATGAGTCTGAGTATTTGGACTGTTTACGAAAAGAAGATGACCGAGCTCTATCTTTCTCAGGGGGAGCAGGTTAAAAGAGAGCTTAACAAACTGACCGCCAAAAAGAATGAACTGCAGGCTGCGGATGCCGAGAAAGCGGTTGTCGTCGGTCGGGCCGATGCCGTTACCTATCTGATTGAGCAACGCATTGCCAATTTGAAGCGGTTACAGGCGATCCGGCAGAGCCTCTATGATGGGATGTGGCTGACCGGCTTTACGGAAGACAAAGATGAAAATGGCAATGTCACGGCGGTGAATATTTTAGGCTGCGGTTGGGCCGACAAACTGGAGGACGTTCAGAAGAAAGCAGCTGCGCGGGGAGAGAGCGGCACAGCGGTTGAACTATTGCGCGACCGTATCCGGGCGCAGACGGAGTTTGGCGATAGTGCCGAGAATGTTGCTATTACCGGCGTTAAGGATCGGGGAGCCTATTTGATCGAATTCAGTATTAAAGCAAAGTTGCCTTCGGCTTCCGCGGATGAGGGGTCTGCAAAATGATGAAACGCAACAAGATAATCTCTATTGTAATCCTGTCCGTGACGGTGTTGGCGTGCATGTTGGTCGGTTGGCTTCTGATCAAGGCCGTTTTAGACAGAAGTGGTGCCGCGGAGCGGCGTAACGCCGACTACAACCGATTACGAAAAATCTATGCGGATGCGGTTTTTCCTGATGATGCTAATATCGAGCGTATCCGCCAGGACAGGGCGGATGTCGAGGAATGGCTCAAAAAAACGAGTGAGCTTCTGCATGAGGGGGATCTTCCGGAGAACAACCTGACCCCGGCAACCTTCAAGCAGAAGCTGCAGGCCACAGTGCGCCGGCTTTCACAGCAGCCGGGTGTTCGTCGCGGCAAGGTGGTTACTCTTGGTTTCAATTTCGGCTTTGATCAATATCTGGGCGAATCTGATTCACTGCCGGAAAAAGAGCATGTGCCGCGTTTAGACAGACAGCTGGGCATGATTGAGCATATCAGCCATGAGCTTTACGGCGCCAAAGTGCTGGCGATTGACAGTGTAGTACGCGAAACTTTTGACAGTGCTACAACCGTAACGGACGCACCTGAAGAGAGTAGAAGGCGCGGTAGCCGCCGCCGAAATTCAATGGCAGACGATGAGCCTGACGCGGTTGGTTCAGTGCCGGTTGGGTTTGAGTTACCTGACGGTTTGGTAAGCAAGGAGCGTTTCACATTTGAGTTCACTGCTACGCCCGAAGCTTATGTCACCGCGCTGAACCGGCTAGCCGCCATGAGGCTTTTCACGGTGGTTGCAGAAAACAGTTTCAAGAAAACCGATGATCAACCGGCGGTCATGGAGCAGAAGCCCAAAAGTGCGGTTGCGGCTGGCGAGGCGCAGAAAGCGCACTCTCAGCTCTCGTATGCCGAACGCACTGTTACCAATCCGAATACCGATCCGCCTGTCAGCGTTAAGCTGGTTATCGATGTATACACCTTCGAAGGAGTTTAGGAGCAACAGTGAAGCCTATCAGTGAAATTCCTTTTTTAAGACAATATGACAAACTGATCGCGGTTATAGTGCTGATCGGTCTGGTGATTTCGCTCTTTTATTTGACCAATGCCGGCATGAATCGCCAGCAGGATGAAGAGCGTTTTGTCAATCAGCTTACCAGCCTGAAGCCGAGCGGGGAGCCCCTGAATCCGATAAACATGGACGGGTATGATCAGGCAGTTAGTCAGGCCCGGAAACCGCTTGCGCTCAATCCTCCGCAGGCTGGCGAGGCCGGTTTTCTAACCCCCGAGTGGCGCGTCATGTGCATTGAAGAGAGTTGTCGCAAACCGATCTCCTACGACGCTCGCAGTTGCCCCTTCTGCGGCAAGGAACAGCCACGTAAACCGGATGAAAAAATGCCGGGGCAGGACAGCGACAACGACGGCATACCGGATGATATCGAAAATAAATACGGCTTGAACCCGAATGTTGCGGCTGACGCGGAGCTCGACCTGGATGGTGACGGTTTTTCAAACCTGGTGGAGTATAAAGCCGGCACGGCTCTGGATGATCCCAAATCACATCCGCCGCTGATGGAGATTCTTGAGTTGGTGGATGTACGTAGCGTGAAAATACCCTTTATCTTTACTGGACTTAACAAGATGCCTGACGGCAAGCTGCAGATGACATTCAATGTCGCCCAGCCGCGCCGTACCTACTGGGTTAAGGCGAATGAGATGATTGGTGATACCGGCTGGGTCTCCCTCAGTGCCGAGAAAAAATTTGAAAAGCGCAAAATTGAAGGTATGGACAATGTCGAGCAGACTGTAGATATTTCGACGGTTGTTGTCAGGCGCAAGTCAGACGGCAAGGAGGTGACGATGAGAATCAATGAAGGCAGAAAGAATACGGATATTGAAGCAACGATCCGACTGCCGCTCGATGATACCGAATACAAGGCGGTTAAGGGCGGCACTCTGAAAGTTCGCGAGGAAAGCTACCGTGTAATTGATGTCGACAACGAAGCTCCATCCGTAACTGTGGAGAATGAGTCAACTGGTAAACAAAAAGTTATTACTAAGCTTGATTAGTTGTCCCGTTATGAGGTATATTAATATCTCAATTTGAAGAATTAACAGGTTGTTTCCTGCCAATGTAGGAGTCTCTCCGTATGACGTACAGATCAAGGTGGTTGTTAGTTTTAGGTGTTGTTGCACTGAGTGCAATAATCAATGTGCAAGCTCAGGATGCTCTTGAAGCGTTGCTGCAGGATTTGGGAGGAAAACCTGCCCAGAAGCCTGAAGTCCGGAAGCCGGCTGAAGAGCAGGCTGCGAAACAGGATAAGCGTGATGCGGTAGATGCTGCACCTGCTCAGAAAGCGGCACCTGCTGCCAAAGCGGAGCCTAAGGCAGCAGTGCAAAATGCGCAGGTCAAGCCGAAGGAGTCTGAAAAGGCTACCCAAGCTGTTGCATCGACCCCGCAGAAGTCTGCTGATAAAAAAGAGACGGCTGTAGCGCAGGGCGACAATAGGGATCAGGAGGCGATCATATCGGAGCTGATGACACTCGAAACCATTCGCCGTCAGTCACTGGACGATCATGGTTTAAGTTCGCTTGAGAATGCCCGTAAACTTTTCAAGGAAAAGGAATACGAGAAGGCCCGCGAGCAGTATAAACAGGCACTGGACTATATTGTGGCACGTCCATCAACCGAGGCTGCCATCAACGAGGCTCGCCAGGGTATGCGCGATGCGTATTACGAGGAGGCCATGCAGTCCTACAGATCGCATAAGTACGACCAGGCTCTGCTGTTGGCTGGCCAGGCCTTGGAACGCGGACATCCCAAAGCTCAGAATCTGGTTGATCTGTTGCGTCGTGAGCCTGAAAAAGCGGAAAAAGATGCCAGCGAAGTAAGTCATGTGATGAATGAGGAGAGTCACAAGGAGGATCGCGATCTGGTAAGTCGCCGTTTGCGCCTCTCTCGTCAGCACTACACTCTGGGTGATTACGACAAGGCACTTGAAGAGTGCGAGCTGGTTTTGCGCGAATTTCCCAATAACAGCGAAGCTATGCGTTTGCGCAAGCTGATTGGTGATCGCGATAAGTTGGTGGCGGATCTTGAATTTGAAGCGACTCGCACACTGATGATCCGCGACGTGCGCGACGCCTGGACTCCCGATCGTTATGCGATCAACAGCGAGCAGGTTGCTGACAGTGAGAACGAACTGACCAGTAAAACCGATAAAGTCGAAATCAATACTGGACGTACAAACGAGCAGATCATCTCTGAGAAACTGCAGAGTATTATTATACCTGAGGTCAGTTTCCGTCCGCCAGCCACCATCATCGACGCAGTCGATTTCTTCAAGCAGGCCAGTCGCGACTATGATGATCCGGAGATTCCGGTGGAACAGCGCGGCGTTAACCTGGTGCTCAAACTAGGCAGCAATGCGCCCAAGGAGGAGGCTGAGGAAATCAGCAACGATCCCTTTGCCGCAGCTGCCGACACAATACCATCCAGTGGCGGAGTCCCGCAGATTCAGGCGATGAGCGCACGCTTCATCAGTCTTTATGACGCCCTCAAACTGGTTTGCGATGTAACCGGCATGAAGTTCCGTGTCCGCGGTAATATCGTTATGATTGTGCCGATGAATGATCCCGACGATGAGCTGATCACCCGCGCCTACAATGTTCTGCCGACCCTGACCGAGCGTCTGGGAGCGGCGGCCAGCGAGATCGGAAGCAGCGCCAGCACCGGCACCGACATCTTCATGACCACCTCTGATATGGGCGAGAAGCAGGATTGGAAGAAGTTCTTCGAAGATATGGGTGTGCAGTGGCCTGATGGCTCATCTATATCCTATATGGCTACCATCGGTAAACTGCGAGTGACCAACACATCCGATCAGCTAGCCTCTTTTGAGCGGGTCCTCGAAGATTTGAATGTCACTCCCCGTCTGATTGAGATCGAAGCCCGTTTTGTCGAGGTTTCTCAGAACGATTTGAATTCACTGGGCTTTGAGTGGCTACTCAACAGCGACTTTAGTTTTGATGCCGGTGGTCTGTTGGATAAAGCGCTGAATCTCAAAGAGCACAGCAATAAACTTGTTCCGGTTTATGATGCCAACGGCAACCCGCTCGAGGATGTCGCGGGTAATGAGCTCACTCAGTATGCGCCCTACAACTCACCGGGCGGGATGGGCACCGGTTATTACACCGATAAGTTGGGTACAACCCACGCGGTACCGCTGGAGGGACTTGTCGGCAGTGTGCCCAGTAGTACGCACAACATGAGCGTCGGCAAGATAGACGGCAACAATTACAGTACCGGCATGCGTTATCTGAGCACCGAGGGCAACCCGATTGTGCCCGAAGGAGCGACAATCAATGACAACTTCATGCGCGTTAACGCATTCTTGGGCAATGCCGATGTTTCGATGATTTTGCACATGTTGAGTCAGCGCTCCGATTCCGATCTGCTATCCGCCCCCAAGGTGGTAACCAAATCCGGGCAGGAGGCGGTGATGAAGGTGGTGACTGAGTATATCTACCCGACCGAGTTCGAAGTCACGATGTCGCAGCAGGGTAACATTGGCGGCATCAGCGACGGCAGCAGCGGTGATCCGTTGGCGATTGTTGAGCCGCAGAACTTTGAAATGCGTGAAGTAGGCGTGATTCTGCAGGTGGTGCCCGAGGTTTCAGCCGAGGGACAGATGATCAATTTGCTGCTCAATCCGCAGGTTGTTTCGGAGCCGGTCTGGAAAAATTACGGTACCAAGGTTCCTAAAATTGTGCCGTCCGGTGTGCTGGATCCTATTACTGAGATTTTCCTGCAGGAGTCGAAGGTTGAATATACAGAGCTGCCGATGGAACAGCCCTTCTTCCCGGTACGCTCGGTTTCAACACAACTCTCTATATACAATGGCGCGACTGTGGTTATGGGCGGTTTGATCAATGAAAACCGGGTAACCATTGAGGACAAGATTCCCTTCCTAGGTGATCTGCCATACATGGGACGTTTCTTCCGTAGCCGTTCGGAACAGAGTGACAAACGTAACCTGTTGGTTTTTGTGACAGCTCGTCTTGTTGACCCGGCCGGACGTGTAATCGGGCAGGGTAGCAGAGCGACCTCACCGATCCTTTCCGGCGGTGGTGGTGGTGCTGCATCTTCACCGAGTGATACAACTGCCGCCTCAGTTGCACCGGAGGCACCGGCACCCGCAGCAGAGCCGGTATTCTGAGGCGATGCGGCGTCATTGCTGAAAAAGGATGTCATCCGATGAGGCTTGGCATCCTTTTTTGCTCAAAAACCAGGCGTTTCGTGTTGTGTATTGGATGGCATGATCGATTGAGCCTATTTACGGCATTTGAAATTCAGAAACTGAGTTAAATGATTGTTAATAAGGAATTTGTTAATTTTATAAGCTGCACCCAATGGGTGAAGAATTTTCTGAATTTCAAACCGCAAGGGGTTGCCAGTTTTACCGCATCTGCGGTGTTGCACGGCTTCCAGCATAGTCACTATAGCTGAAAACCGTGCGCCTTGCATCTACGACAAAATGGCAACTGCCGTTTTTAGGTTGAGGGAAGTGTTATCACTGCCTGCTGGTTGTGAACGTATAGCTCTCCATAAGTAATCGGGTACGCATCAAAAAGGCCGGACAGGCGGTTGCCTGAAAAGGTGTTCGCAATATCATGACCAAAATTGTTATAACCGGCGGAATTGCCTGCGGTAAGACTCTGTTCTGTGCCTATCTGAGTGAACAGGGATTTGACATTCTGGATAGTGATTTTGTAGTTCATGCGCTTGAGTCGCGGGGTGGGGCCGCAGTTGAGCCTATTCGTCGAGAGTTTGGAGACGCAGTTATTCAGGCAGATGGAGCGGTCGACCGAAAACTGCTGGGATCGATTGTTTTTGCGGATGAATCTTCTCGTAAACTTTTAAATTTAATAGTGCATCCTTTGGTGGAGAGGCATATTGAGCAGTGGTTTAAAGGTACGCATCGGGGAATCCCTTTGGTTGTGATTCCTTTGCTGTACGAGCTGGGTTGGGAAAATCGTTATGATTGTGTGGTAGCTCTGGTTGCAGAGCGTGCAGAGCGGATCAGACGTCTGATCAGCAGACGCAATTTTACCACAGATGAAGCGGAGGCGCGGATTTCCGCGCAAATCTCCTCCGGGGAGCATAGTCGACGGGCCGATATAATAGTTGAAAACAACGGAAGCGTGGAAGCGCTTAAAATGGAAGCGGAGAGAGTAGGGTCTCTCCTGAAAAAGAGGTACGGATGAGTGCAGAAGAGAGCAGAGATTCCAAGCGGAGTGAACATAAAGAAAAGTACGCCAAGAACGAAACACAGCGTGAAAGCTCAGCCGGCCCGGTTAAATGGACCAGATATACACCCGGCACAATGGCAGGCGCGGTGAGTCGACCTGCCAGTAGCGAGAAGAAAACCGGTGGTGCGAACGGCGGACGCTCGGCTGGCGGCGTGACCCGTCCCTCGCGTGGAGGTTCTGGTGCGTCGCAACAGAGTTCAGGCAAACGCGGTGCACGTCTTAAGAGCACTCCGGGATCATCCCGCAAAAAAGATCAGAGTGATGCAAAGGGTTCTTCTGAACCGGCTGAACAGAAGGGTAACCGCAGTTCTGCTGCCGAAAACCACTCATCACAGCAAAGTGGTCAGCGGGGCGGTCAGGAAAAAATTGTCGATGTCTACACACCGCCGGTGGCGGAAAGTCTGCCGGATTTATATCTGGCGGTTCTGCAAAAAAAGAGTGTGGCGGAGCTGATGGATATGTTGCCACAGGCCGACCCCGAAGATTTGGCTTCGCTTAAGAAACATCAGATCATTTTTGAAATAATACGTAGCTATCTGCGCCGCAACGGCACGGTGATTACCAGCGGTGTGCTTGAAATACTGCCGGATGGTTATGGCTTTCTGCGTTCGCCGCGCAGTAATTATTTGCAATGCCCGGAGGATGTTTATGTTTCACCCTCTCAGATTCGTCGCTTCGGACTGCGTACGGGTGATGTGCTGGAGGGCCCGGTGCGTGATCCAAAAGACAAAGATAAGTTTTTCGCGCTGAACAAAGTTGACAGTGTCAACGGCAAAACCGCCGATATGGCACGCCGCACCATTCATTTTGAGAATTTGGTGCCGCTTTTTCCGGATCGGCGGATCAGACTGGAAACGGAGCCTGCGGAAGTTTCAATGCGCATTATGGATATCTTCACGCCGATCGGTTTCGGTCAGCGCGGCTTGATTGTGGCCCCGCCACGGACCGGCAAAACTGTGCTGTTGCAGAAGGTTGCCAATGCAATTTCGGATAACCATCCTGACGCCGAACTCTTTATTCTGCTTATTGATGAACGACCTGAAGAGGTGACCGATATGCAGCGCAACACTAGAGCGCAAGTTCTGAGTTCGACCTTTGATGAAGCTCCTGAGCGCCACGTTCAGGTTGCGGAAATGGTCAGTGAAGTTGCCAAACGGCAGGTGGAAAATGGCAAGGATGTCGTAATTCTGCTGGACAGCATCACACGCCTGGCGCGTGCTTACAATACCGTTCAGCCTAATTCTGGCAAAATTCTATCCGGCGGTGTGGATGCCAACGCGTTACACAAACCCAAACGTTTCTTCGGCGCGGCACGTAATATTGAAAACGGCGGCAGCCTTACGATCATTGCAACCGCACTGGTGGAAACCGGCAGCCGTATGGATGATGTTATTTTTGAAGAGTTCAAAGGGACTGGTAATATGGAGCTTTGTCTGGACCGCTCAATGGTTGACAAACGTGTCTTCCCGGCGATCAATATCGAGCGCTCCGGCACGCGCAAAGAGGAGTTGCTGCTCTATCCCGATGAGTTGAGCCGTACCTGGACACTGCGTCGCGCACTCAATGGCATACCGGCGGTGGAAGCGATGGAGATGATCGTCAAGCGTATTAAAAAGACGCAAAGCAATGCGGAGTTTCTAATCGGGATTAAGGAGGCGTAAGCCGGTTGGTGCGAATTGTCGGTTGAGTGTATCTCTAAAACAGCGGAGCCACCTGTCTGCGCCTGCCTATCAGGCAGACAGGTGCGTACACGCACAGACAGGTAACCAAACTGAAACTTTGTTAAGAGCGTAAGCTAGTTAACAAAAGAACCGTAGAGTTTTAATCATCGCTGTTTTAGTAGGGTTAAAAGAGTTGAAAAAGTTAAAGGATAATACTACGCAGTTTCAACCTCTCAACCATTTCAACCCATAATATATTATGCGTGATTTATGTTTCATTAACTGCTAAAATGCAAGACTCTTTTTGCCAGAAAAAGGAAAGGATTTTAAATGAATGTCGATGTCAAGCCGGCTGGCGCCTGCAAGGTGAATGTTTCTGTAAAGGCCGATTCTTCTGAGACAGGAGCAGAGTATAAGAATGTTTTGAATAAATATCATCGCGAGGGACAGATCAAGGGCTTTAGAAAGGGCAGGGCGCCTAAGGAAAAGCTTCTGCAGATATTCGGGGCCGATATCAACCGGGAGACCGAAACCCGCCTCTGTCGCAAATTATATCCCGAGGCCTTGAAACAGGCCGAGATTAAACTGGTTAGGGCTAGAGATATTGTTGATGTACAGTTTTCACCGGAAACCGGACTGAACTTCACCCTGGTGGCCGATGTTGAGCCTGAGGTGAAAGTGCCGAAATATAAGGGTATCGCCGTCAAGCCGCAGGATCTAACAGTAACCGAAGAGGAGGTCGACAGCTATATTGAGAAAGTCCGGGCGGCTTTTGCGAAATTTGAAAATGCCGAAGAGGAATATGCGATCTCCCGCAATGATCTGGTTTGCATTGATTATGCGGGTGCCATCGACGGCAAGCCGGTTAAAGAGGTTGTGCCTGAAGCGGAGCGTATCTCCGAAGCGCAGGATTTCTGGTTTCAGGTCGAAGAGTCTCAATTTATACCTGAGGTCGTCGAGGAGCTGATCGGGTTACGCAGCGGTGATGAAAAAACCATTAAATTCAAATTTTCAAAAACTCATCCGATTGAAAAGCTGCATGGCTGCAAGGCGGTTTATGAGGTCAAGGTCAAGTCGATCCGTCAGCAGATATGTCCGGCCGATGATGAGTTGTGCAAGCAGGCCAAGCAGGAGAGCATGGAAGATTTTCGAGCTAATGTACGGGAGAGGATGCTGCAGAGTGCTCGCGAGACCGAGGAACAACGGCGCAAAGATACGGTGGCCGCCCATCTGCTTAGAAAGGCTAGTTTCGATCTGCCTGAATCCGAGTTGGCCGACATGGTCAACAATGTTTTGGATCAGATGTTGCGCCGGGCGCAGTATCATGGCATGAAGAAAGAGGAGATAACCGCACACAAAGACCGCTTTTTGCAGGATGCCACCAAAGGGGCGACCGATCAGTTGCGGTTGAATTATATTATGCAGGCAATTGCCGAACAGGAAGGCATTGAAGCCTCGGAGGATGAAATCGCTGACAAGTATGCCAAGATGGCTGATGATTACAGCATGAAGGTTGAAGAGCTACGTGCGAAGCTTGCTGAAAACGGTTCTTCCTATGTTGTGAAACAGCAGGTTGTTTTCGAAAAAACGATGGAGTTCCTGCTGCAGGAAGCTAAATAGGACACCGTCACAAGGAGTAATAAAATAATGAATGAAACCGAACGCGCATCAATGCTGATCCCGATGGTGGTCGAGCAGACCGGACGCGGAGAACGTTCGTATGATATTTATTCCCGCTTACTGCAGGATAGAATCGTGTTTATCGGAACCGGAATAAACGACGATATCAGCAATCTGATCATCGCGCAGCTTCTTTTTCTGCAGTCGCAGGATGCCAAAAAAGATATTTCGGTTTATATCAACTCGCCGGGCGGCAGCGTGACTGCCGGTCTGGCCATCTACGATACGATGCAGTTTATTGAGTGCGATATCGCGACCTACTGCGTAGGTCAGGCGGCCAGTATGGGGGCTATTCTGCTCACGGCCGGGGCCAAGGGTAAACGTTACGCCCTGCCTAATTCCCGTATTATGGTACATCAGCCGTGGGGAGGAGCAGAGGGTAAGGCTTCCGATATCCAAATTGCAGCCGAGGAGATTTTGAGACTGAAGAGCAGATTGAATGATATTCTTTCATTCCATACCGGTAAAACTGTCAAAGTGCTTACTAAAGATACAGAACGTGACTTTTTTATGTCTGCCGAAGAGGCCTGTAAATATGGTGTGGTGGATGAGGTTTTAAGCAGGCATACCTGAACTGGAGCAGCCCTGACCGCCTGCAGGCTGGCAACTCCCTGACAAGTGAAATTTCAACACATAAGTATACCTTTTGAGAAGGGGTGTGAGGTTTAAATATATGGCGCGTAGCACTAAGCAGATTCATTGTTCGTTTTGCGGTAAAAGTGAAGCGGACGGTGTGATGATTATACCCGGGCCGCAGGCCAATATCTGTGAGTTTTGTGTGGAGATTTGTCACGAAATCATACAGCAGGACTCTGAAAGCGCAGCGGATGAACTGCCTGAGCTCAAAGTACCGGCACCTGTAGAGATCAAAAATTTTCTTGATCGCTACATAATCGGCCATGACGGCACAAAAAAGGTGCTCTCGGTGGCGGTGCACAATCACTATAAACGGTTGCAGCAGAATGCCGGTGGCGGTGATAATAAACTGATGGCTGAGTTCGGAGATGTCGAGATAGAGAAAAGCAATATCATGCTGATCGGTCCGACTGGTTGCGGCAAGACCCTTTTTGCCAGAACTCTGGCCCGAATGCTGGATGTTCCCTTTGCGATTGCCGATGCCACAACAGTGACTGAAGCTGGTTATGTGGGTGAGGATGTCGAAAATATTCTGCTCTACTTGCTGCAGGCTGCCGACATGGATGTAAAACGCGCTGAACGGGGCATTATCTATATCGATGAAATCGATAAGGTGGCGCGTAAAACCGAGAATGTTTCCATCACACGGGATGTTTCCGGTGAGGGAGTGCAGCAGGCACTTTTGAAGATTCTGGAGGGAACGATCGCGCATGTGCCGCCCAAAGGCGGACGCAAACATCCGCAGCAGGAGCTTCTCGCTGTCAACACCGGCAATATCCTTTTTATCTGCGGTGGCGCCTTTGTGGGGTTGGATGATATTGTGGCACGTCGCAAGGGGCGTAACAGCATAGGTTACAATACGGCGGAGGGTAATAAGGAGCGGATGAACAATCTGGCTTCGCAGGTTTCCGCCGGTTCGGTGCAGCCTGAAGATTTGATCAAATACGGCTTGATCCCCGAGTTTGTGGGACGGCTGCCGGTGATCTCTTCACTATCAGAGCTGACTGAGGATGACCTGGTGCGTATTCTGACCGAACCCGATAACTGTCTGTTGCGTCAGTACCAGAAGCTTCTGGCGATGGAGGGCATCAAGCTCAGTTTTTCGCAGAGCGCGCTGCAAAATATTGCCGCGATTTCCATGCGACGCAAAACCGGAGCCCGCGGATTGCGTGCCATCATGGAGACCTTTATGTTGGACATTATGTATCAGGCACCGGGTAAAGGACGCAAAACTATCAATGTCACTCCTGAGATGATCAATACAACACTCAAGGCCGGTTAAGCCGAGGAACCTCGCAGATCGCGGTTTGCGACGGTTTTAAACGAAACTGTCGAGGTCTACCTTTAAAAACGGAGAAACTGCAATGGCGCAAGATATCTATACAATGGGTAAAGAGCTGGATTTAAAGGCGGAGCAGGAAAAAACGCTGGCCACTCCGAAACTGCCGGCAAATGCTATTCTGCGAATGATGTTCCTGAGCATGGATATCCTCTACGGCAAAGAACGCACTTTGCCCAAGGTTCTGGTGCTTGAAATACTGGCACGTTATCCCTATTGGGCCTGGGAGAATGGTGCTTATAAAAAGCTGTCGCGGCTTTACTGCGCCACCCGAGCTGTGCCGGAAAAGAGCGTTAGAGACGCTTTGCGCCACATCGATATGGGGCGCGAAGCTCAGGATAATGAACAGTGGCACATGCTGCTCTGGGCGGATATGTGTCAGCAGAAAAATATCAGACTCGGCTGGTTCAAGCACTTTCTTCTGCCGCGCAAGATGACCTTTGTCTATTACTACCTGACGCGCATCATGTACCGGCTTAATCCGCGCTGGTCATTCAAAATGAATGCCGCCTTCGAGAGTCATGCTGAGCATGAGTATATGCGCTTCGCGCAGGAGCATCCTGAATTTGATGATGAACCGGTTGAGAGCATCTGGTTTGATGAGTTCTATCCCCGTCAGAAAACACTCGGAGACCTGATCAGACGGGTCGGACTGGATGAACGTGATCATATGAACCACTCGCTGGTCGAGGTTGAGCGTTTATGTGAATGACAAAACCATCTCCCGTGTGAGTTTTGTTGCAGTTGAGCAGCACCGTCATTATAATGGTGCTTTGAATTCCCGCATCTTTGGATCCAAGGAAAAGCCAGTTCTTCTTGTCAACCGCGGTGCATACGGGATAGACGAACGCACGTCAGCGCGTGATGATCGGGAAAAGGAAGACGGCATTTCATTGGGCATCGTCTGGCAGAAGCGCTTTCAGCTTCCCGTTCTGTGATCGCTTTACGAAAGATTTGAGTTTCTTCGATTTTGCGAAGAACTTATCTCGCTCTTCCTTAGACATTCCCAACAACACTCTTTCTAAACCTGGAAAAATCAATTAAACCACGAAAATCACGAAAGGCACGAATTTAAGTATCTTATATATAACCACGTATGAGAAAAAGATGGAAAAACCATTTTCACCTCATGGGTTAGGTTACAAATCAATAGTTCGAACAGTGTTTTCGTGGTTAGATCATTCCCGTTTTTAGGTTCATTCTGACCTTTGGAATGAATCTTCAAGGCATGATTCATCCTTGGCCTGCCTGAAACAAACCAATCCACATGTTCAGCCGTCTGAATCCGTAAGGGCGAAGTAGTGGTAGAAGCGGCGGGAGGGGCGATTATGTGAATCACTCTGTCAAAAGCGGCTGCATTTTGTTGGGACTCTGCTTGTCGCTTGCGTCGCCGGATTGCGGCGCAGTTTCTGTTTTTCCCTGAAGCTCGTCATCATCGGCGGCTTGTTCCGCAAATTTATCGGTAAAGGGTTTCATCTCTTCACGGGTGTAGCGGTAGGGCTCTTTGGTGCGACCGGTCATTACATCACGGCTGAGAACCGCATTGCGCGGCATACCGGCATCCTCTTCGATCGTCACAGGATCGGCGATACCGACGGTCACAAAGATTACGATCTCGCGCTGCTCTTTTTGGCGTCCCTTCCAGCCGAAGAGCCGCGGGCCGATCCAGGGGAGGTTCTTCAGGAAGGGGATGCCGTTGTCGAGGTTGGAATCGATTGTGCGGGAGAGTCCGCCGATCACAGCGGTGCGTCCGCTGTCCATTGTAAAAACGGTCTGAATGCGCTTCATGTCGATGATCGGGAAGCGACTTGCCGGCATTTGCTCATCGAGGCCCTGCACATCAAAATAGCCGATGCGTTCACTGATAGAGGGTTCTATGGTCACTGTGATCAAACCCGAGCTGCTGATGCGCGGTGTGACCTCAAGGGCGATTCCGTAGCTAAAAAACGCCTCCCCCACAAAAGGCTCTTCCTCCCCGGGAATAATTGCCAGCTTGGTTGAGACGCTGTCGCGCATGCCCTCGGTGGTGGCAGCCTGGTAATCCACCTCGATGTTAGGCTCTTTGGTGGTCATATCGATCTTGGCGCGTTCTTCATTGGCGACAATCACCTTGGGATTGGAAAAGATCGAAATACCGTCGTTTTCCTCGAAAGCGCTCAGAGCGATTCTGAAGTCATCAATACTCATCATGCCGCCATAGGCTCGCACCCGTTCCCAGGTCATGTCATTTTCGGATGTACCCGCCAGTGTCGAACCTGTCAGTGTGGAGGGTACCATATTGACACGCATGTCGCGCTTGGTACCATCACCAGAGAGTGAGTCCTCGGTGGAAGTTGCACCGGTTGGGTAGGTGGCTATCCGGGAGTTGTTGTTTTCAATCCCGCCCTTCATATCGGTGACATTCACCCCCCATTCATTGAGCGAATCCCACTTAAACCCCAGTTTTTTGCTGGCGGAGGCGGTCATTTCAACAAAGCGCGCCTCGATATAAACCTGCTGGCGGGGCGCGTCGATCGAGTTCAGAATCATTTCGCATTCGTTGAGCTCCTTTTCCGGCGCGCTCACAATTATGGTGTTGGATGAGGGAAAGGCGGTTGCTTTGCCTTTGTCGCCGAGAACCGAGGCAAAGAGCTCTTCAACATCCGTGACGCGTGCGTTTGAAAGCTGGAAGGTCTTGGTTGCCGTCGGGATTTCGATGGTTTTGACATCAACCAGATAGATGCCTGAGCCAGCGGGACGTTCGATCAGCTGCAATCCCTGCGGTTCCAGAATCGAAGTCAGACCCTTCTGCCAAGGGACATTGTCGAGGCGTACGCTGACACTCTGCTACAGATTTGTGCCAGAGGAGATAATGTTGGCTCCGGTGGCATCGCGAAATGCCTTGATCACATCCGCAAGCGGAGTTTCATCGAAGGTCATTGAGACCATCGCCTCTTTATCGGTTTTGCTTACAACACGCACGGTGTTGGCACTCTGATTCTCTCCTAATGCACACCATCCTGTGAGCAGCAAGGCTGTCAACAGGGGGTATGCCGTTTTGTATGCTTTCATAGTTTGCTCCTGTTTAGTTCAAACAATCACTTGACCACATCATCGGGTCGTGGCTGTACCACAACTTTTTTAGCTCCTTCGGAGCCACGTTGTCTTTTGTTAGCCGCCTGATCTTCTGCAACTCTGGTTGCGGAAAGCTCTGACAAATCGACGGCATTATTTTCAATTTTACCGATTTTCCAGATAAACAAAACCCCATCACTTGTAATCTTAACGGAATCACCGCTTTGATAGTGGCGATTGTTGATAATTACCAGCGATTTTTTAACATCTTTATCGTCTACCGGCCTGTTTGCCAACGCATAACCGCTGACTTTAAGCAGTTTTCGCGCCACCTTCCAATCTTTTTCGGTAATCGGTTTCGGCGGC
Organism: uncultured Lentisphaeraceae bacterium; assembly: GCA_964406095.1. Classification (GTDB taxonomy): domain Bacteria; phylum Verrucomicrobiota; class Kiritimatiellia; order RFP12; family UBA1067; genus M55B167. The sequence goes on along the minus strand of CAYOQJ010000059.1, from coordinate 2,661 downwards.
GGTGGTTCCTTTTCAACCGGTTTGGGAATCTCAACCGGTTTTTCCGGTTCCGGCACGGCTGGCGCGTAACCGACTGGCCAGAAAGGGTCTCTGTGTGACACTTTTGCGTTGGCCAATGCGTTGGTGGTTGTGATGATCAGAGCTAGAAGGATTGTAGTTTTCATGGTTAAACCAGCGTTACTTTTTCGTTTGCGGCACCTTCTGTTCGACCGGCCATTCCAAACTTATTTTAACCAGATGATTTTCAGGGTCGCGGTTTTGAGGGATTATTTTCAAAGATGAGAGAGCAACCATGGGTAATTCCTGTTCTGTAGAATTGACAAAGGCTGTAATCTGAGTGTAGGAGCCGGAGGTGGTGAATTCAATCGGGAGGCGAGAATAAGTGACCGTCTCCAGTTCAGCTGGTCGCCGCATGGGTATGAGCGGAAGCTCGGCGACGTCGTTGATTATCAAACCGTACTGCAGAGCCAACGGCTCGATAATAGTTTTGGCACGCATGGTATGTGAGTTTAGCAATGGGGTAAGTACACCGGAATCGACTAACTTCTGATGTTCCATTTCAAGATTTTCAACCAGTGATCTTTTGTCATCGATGGACGCGATGATTTCCTGAATATTTTCATTGTTGGCGATGAGATCATTGACTTTGGCCTGTGTATCCTTGACTCTGTCTTTCAGCGGTAGTACGATGAAATATATTAGAGTGGCGTTGAGTAACATACACGCAATTACAATTAAAGCAGCTTTTTTAGTGGGTGAATCGGCAATTTCGGATGTTTTAAATCTGGTCATTCAAACCTCCTTGGCCGACACTCGCAAAAGATATCAAAGCGGAGCAAATTTCTGCCACCACGCCTGGCTGAACTCTTCGGGCGGATGGAATTGACCGGTATGCTGGCATAGTTTATCAGATTTGTGTAGGTATCATCTTTTAGTCCGTTTAGTAGCTGTTCGACCGCATCAACGGCATTTGCTCCGCATGTCAGACCGGAGATCGTGAGAGCCGCTCGCTCGAATGAGTTTGTGGGACCGGCACACTCTTTGTTTTTGGCAAACAGGGGTGGCGGAGGTGGCAGCACCTCCAGTTTGGTGAACTGAATGTTGGTGGACACATGAGCGGGAATGTCACATAAGAATGCGCCATAGTGGAGTTTGCCGTTCTTATAGTGTTTCAATTGATCTGTCAGGGCTCGCAGCTCCTTTTCCTGCGCTTTCAGGGCTAGTATTTTCTTGTATTCGGGCTGTAATTGCTGATGAATCTCCAGATTACGAGCGTTGATACTCTTGACATAGGTGTAGTTCATGCCCAAAAAGAGCCACCAGACGATCACACCGATCGATGCCGCCAGCGTGATTATCGGAACGATAACGTGGGTGCGCATCGGACCGGAGCTGGCAATTTCGTTTTCATGAATCAGATTAAGATGGATTTGTCTGCTCATAAATCCTCCAGCTCTTTAAGCAGTGCGCGTGCAGCACCGATGGCATTCATAAACAGCGGAGCCTCCATTTCAAATGATTCTGGCAGGACAGAGCGTTTGCTGGAGCAGGCAATTCCCCCGAAAGGGTGAAGATGATTGAGGGTGGTGCCAACCACCTGCTTGAATAGGTTGCTCCAGTATTTGACACCTTCCGGGATGCCGTAGATATAAAAATTCCTGATTTCACAATTCTTGCGGCGAGCCAGATAATCGGATGAGATATCAACCTGACGGAAAAGCGAGGTCAACAGTGGCGTAATCGCCGAAGAAACATCAACCACCGGGTCGTTCATAAGGGCGGCAACCATTTCAGGCGCAATACGCATTCCGATACTGATGGCCTCTCTGATACTGAGATAGCCGACCGGATGTTCGCGGTAAAGCACTAAACGTCCCTCGTAGAACGCAGTTATGGATGAGTGATTCTTAAAACAGAAAACCACAATAGCCGGATCTTTGGATTGTTTGGTAATCGGCCCGGTGAGAAAGCAGTTGAGTGCCGCCGACATGGAAACCTGGATAGAGCGAGTGGTAGGACGGTGTCCCTGTACGAAACGCGTGGCAATCCAGGATGCCAGGAAGTCCGGCATAGATGCCACAATCGGCGGGTGCTGGCGGTCGATGGTGGCACTCACCCGTCTGACATTGTTATCATCTTTGCCACCTGCTTCAGAAGTCTGTCGCAAAATAGCCATCGGAGATGTGACGGCTATGGCGGCCTTGGATGATTGAAAGCTTTTGGGGAGTGTCCAGAAACTATCGCGTTCAGCGAAAGCCTCTTCAGCTCTGGCTGGCAACCGGTCATCCAATTTTACGAATCCCGCCGCTATCAGCTCAACCTGCTTGTGGACAATATGCAACCTGACCGCCGGAACACCCTGTGGCAACTCCGCGCCTACCTCCAGACCAACCACATCCTTAGGACCGGCAGATTTGCTTTTTATAATCTTTTGTATATCCCTTGTCATTGCTCCTCAATATGCCCGCTTGCGATTATTGCAGTTCAACAGCATAACCAATGCCGAATGACCACGGTTGCAACAATAACCCTAAAAACGGCAGTTGCCATTTTGTCGTAGATGCAAGGCGCACGGTTTTCAGCTATAGTGACTATGCTGGAAACCGTACAACGCCGCAGATGCCGTAAATAGGATAACGTCTTGTCATCCCGATGATAGAT
>CAYOQJ010000058.1:0-53375 GCA_964406095.1 uncultured Lentisphaeraceae bacterium | reverse complement strand
AGTGTCGCGTTTTTATCTCGATATTATCCGCAGTAAGCCAGCACGGCTGGTACGTCTCTTTTATGGTTTTAAATTCTGGCGGAGTGCTCTGTTTGCGTATATGCTGACGATGATGTACATTGCACTCTGGTCGTTGCTGTTGGTCATACCCGGTATAGTGGCAGCGTTTTCGTATGCCATGACCTTTTTTGTGCTGGCGGATAATCCCGGTATGAGTGCGGCCGATGCTCTGCGTGCAAGCAAACGCATGATGCAGGGCAATCGTTACAAACTTTTTACTTTGTTATGTGCATTTGCCGGCTGGTATTTGGTTGCGTTTCTGACCTGCGGTATCGGTTTTTTGTGGGTACAACCCTACATGTTCACAGCGATTGCAGCTTTCTACGAAAAGGTTGCCGATCCCGCAGTTGCGGCAGGAGATTTTGCTTAGCTCCGCAGCGGAGACAAATGTGATGAGTTTCAACATCCGCTACGGCCCGGCCCGGGATGGCACCAACCATTGGAAATTCAGAGGTAAGATGGTTGTAGAAACCATCAAATCCAGCGCACCGGATTTGAGGGTAAAACCGATGGTAAAAAAATTGATTATATCTTCGTGCCTGAGGGAATGAAGGCGCTGAAAGCGGAGGTCGCCAGACCTTCCGCAAATCAGCGTTCCCCTTCCGATCACTACCCCGTCACTGCTGTGTTGAGGTTTTGAATGTCCCGCTGAGTGTTTGTATGACCAAAATTCATTGCTCTGTCGACACTTTGAAGTGATAGCTACCGGAGCCGACTTTTAAAACAGCATGTTGCACTTCACGACTCAGAAGCTGAACACCTGATGCTTTTTTGAGCGGGTTGCCGCTCTCGGAGATCAGGGCCTTGCGTGATGCCGGTAGATGAAGTGTGGCACGGGTATTGGGCGGGATTGTCAGATTCCACTCGAAGGTGTCATCCGATCTCTGCCATTCACTGCTGATTCTGCCGTAGGGAGAGTTGTGATCGGCTTTGACAAAGGTCAGATCACCCAGTGGAAGCGGGCGCATGATAATATGCCGAAAACCGGGCTCATTCGGGTCGGGAGCGATGCCGGCCAGTGATTCAAAAAGCCAGATCAGAAGATCACCCACGAGCATCACGTGATTACCGGAGTTCATCGCCGGATCGGCGGTGTCGCCGTTCCACAGTTCCCAGATTGTAGTTGCGCCTTTATCGACCATATATCCCCAGCTTGGATAGGTGGTATTGGTGGCAAAACGGTAGCTGATATCGGGTCGACCGCCCCGTGTAAGTACACGGTTCAGCCACTGTCCCCCCACCAGACCGGTGCCCACATGGCCATTGGTCTCATCGATGATCTTGCTGATCAGGTGGTTGAAAACACGTTTGCGTTCCGTTTGCGGAACCATGTCGAAGGCCAGCGGCAGTACGCAGGAGGTCTGAGTCCCGTTGTCATAATAGCCGGTGGCTGAGTTGTAGTATTCGCGGTTAAGTCCATCGGTCAGTTCGCGCGCTCTGTTGTGATGATGATGTGCATCATTCTCTCTGCCGATAATCGTACTGTATTTGGCCATCAGCTTGTGGCAGTAGCAGAGATAGGTGGTGGCGAGAATGGCGGCGGAGGTTTTACGGGCCGGGTCTTTCGAGTGGATCAACTGCGGGTCTTCGGGTGGAACACACCAGTCACCATAGCTGTCTTTTTTGATAATGCCATTTTTGACAAAGCCGTCCATATAATTCATCCAGCGTTTCATGGCCGGATAGTGCTCTTCCAGCAGGCGGATATCGCTGTACTGCTCGTAGAGTGCGTCGGGGATGATAACCACACTGCCCGGCCAGGTAACGCTGTCGCCGTACAGCGGCCAGTAGGGTGGCGCGACATCGGGGATGCTGCCACTCTCTTTCTGTGCGTCGCGCATATCCTGCAGCCATTTCGCATAAAAGAGTGAAACGTCGTAGAGGTAGGACTCACCTTTGCTTTCGGATGAACGGTCGCCCAGCCAACCCTGACGTTCATCCCGCTGCGGACAATCTGTCGGTATGTTGCGATAGTTGCCACGCACACCCCAGCGTATGTTTTCATAGATGCGGTTAATAATTTCCTTCGAGCAGGAGAAACTTCCGGCCACCGGCAGATCATCATGCACAACGCAACCCTCGATAGCGGAGATATCGGGCGGATTCGTGAAGCCGGTCGCCTCGACGTAGCGGAAACCATGGTAGGTGAAGCGCGGTTCATAGATTTCCAGGCCGTCACCTCTGGTTGTGTAGGTGTCAGTCACAAGGGCACCGCGAATGTTGTCGAGATAAAGTGTTCCATCCTCTTTGAGTGTTTCGGCATGGCGCAGTTTGATGGTTGTTCCGGCCGGGGCGTTGACTTTAAGACGGCACCAGCCTACCATGTTCTGTCCCATGTCAAAGATATACAGGCCGGGTTGCGGTTCTGATATCGAACGTGGTTTGAGAGTTTCGGTGACGCGGATCGGTTCGGTTGGTTCAGCTGTCAGGGTGCCGCCTGGTTGTTCAACCCGTTCGACGGAGTGCCATTTTGAATCGTCAAAGCCGGGGCGATTCCAGCCGGGCATCTCCAGCCGGGAATCATACTCTTCGCCGTCATATTCGTTGTTGGCTCTGATCGGACCGTCGCAGGTCAAACGCCAGTTTTCATCGCTGATGATGGTTTCAACTCCGCCATCGGCATACTCGACCTCAAGTTGCATCAGCAGTTTGGGGCTGCCGTAGGTCAGTGTTTTCAAGGGTGAAGTGACTCTGGGAGCGAAATAGCGTCCATTACCGAGCCAGACACCCAACGCATTTTTTCCGGGTTTAAGCAGCGTGGTAAGATCGCGGGTCACATAAAACACTCGCTCGGTGTAGTGGGTCAGTCCGGGCGAAAGCACAACGTCAGAGCTTTTTTTACCGTTCACATATAGCTCGGAGAGTCCCAGTCCGCTGAAATAGACGGTAGCGCGGGCTACCGGAGCTTTGAGTTCGAATTCGCAACGCAGCATACGTGCCGGCAGACGGCGATCCTCTTTACCGTATATTTTACCCCAGGGAGGCATACCCACTGCTCCAAGCACCTTGGCGGCGTTCCACTGTGAATCGTTGAAACCAGTCAGATGCCAATCGGGAATCAGTGCGTTGTGCGCCAGCCACTCAGCATCCGTGGCAATGGTGCGCTGCGCGGCCTTTTCAAATGTAATCACCAGTTTGCCGATCAATCCGGCCGGATTGGCTTTTTCTCCAAGATTGTTGACCTGTACTGCGATAACATTACGTCCGGCGTGCAGCATCGAGGCGATATCTCTGGTTTTTGCTGTTGAGAAGCTGTGGCCGCGTAAAACATGGGCTCCGTTGATAGAGCAGGCAAACCCGTTATCGGCTGCCAGCGAGAGTTCGGCCCGGATAATTTTATCGCCGGGCGGCAGATCAAAAACGCGCCGGTAGTAGCGCATTCCGGGAGGAGCGTCGGTGCCGCGTAGCCCTTCGGGATAACCAATCCAGGAGCAGTCTTCCAGAAAAAACTCTTTCTCCACGGCATCCAGCCCGATCCATTGCGCCTGCCAATCCTGCGCTGAGAGCAGACCCATGCTCCAGGAGCCGACTGCGCTCCAGGCGGAGGGCTTACCCTCCTGATCATAGATACGTACCTTCCAGTAACAGCGCATACGCGACTGTAATGGTGTGCCGGCGTAGGCGATCTGAGTGCTGTCGCCGGATTCTACGCGACCGGTATCCCAAAGTTCACCCTGATCCTCATTGAGCAGCTGCGGTGAACCGGCCACCAGAATTTGATAAGCACTCTGCCGGACACCGCGCTGATCGGAGCGCAACTGCCAACTGAGGCGCGGCTTGGTTACGTCGATGCCGACTGGGTTTGTGCGGTATTCACAGCGTAGATTAACAATATCTACCCGTGCAAATGCCGGTAGAGTACGCAAAGCGCACATTGCGATCAGAGTTAAGCAGATAGTCAGCTTTTCAGTACGCATTAGATATCCCTTTTTTCTTATGTTTTTATCAACTTCACGGTCTTTAGTGCAAGTTACGCTACCGGAGATGATTATATGGGATTTGTCCGCAGATGAAAGGCGAAAATTGGTCAATCTGTGAAAAATCCTAATCCACTTCTTTCAGTTGCGATGAAGCTATCCTGTGCTATAATTCGAGGTATTGACAATTATATGAGTGGAAAGATTATTATGAAAAATGACAAAGAGATGGTCGCGGTACAGTACCTGTTTGAATCAGAACCCGAAAGCACCTGGACAGCCAAGGAGATATGCGCGACTCTGGGATTGCGTGGTAAACAGATCAAGAACCTGCATGAGACGTTGCGCAAGATGGTTCTGAGTGGCCAGATTGTGGAAATACGCAAAGGGAGTGTCTACACTCTCGGTAAACAGGCGGATCTTGTTACCGGCCCGCTGAAAATGGTTCGCAACGGAGCGGGTTATGTTAATAATCCCGAAAGTGGCAAACGGATATGGGTGGAATCGGATGATCTGGGCACCTCTCTGCCCGGTGACATTGTGACTTTGAGGCTTTATCGCAGTGAGGGGGATTTCAAAGGAAAAGTTATCAAGATTATCAAGCGTTCCGCGCGTGATGTGGTGGGAACTCTGCATACCACCGACAAATTTCTGTATGTTGTGCCGCTCAATCCGGTTTACCGCAAAGATTTTTATGTGCCGGAACGTAATGGCGCCAACCCGCTGGATCGTGTAGTGGTGCGTTTCACCGGATGGGAGAATAAATATGTGGCACCCGAAGGTGAAATTGTGGACATCATCGGTCCGGCGGATCAGCCCTCGCTGGACACCGAAGTTGTGATGCGGCAGTTCGAACTGCCCCAGGATTTTCCCGCTGCTGTTATTGATGAGGCTGAACATGTTGCCGGGCGCCTGAAATGTCCGGGAAAACGTGAAGACCTTCGAAAAAAATTCATTCTGACCGTTGATCCGGCCACCGCCCGTGATTTTGATGATGCAATCTCACTGGAGTTTGATGAGAAGGGCAATCGTGTACTCGGTGTACACATCGCGGATGTCAGCCATTTCGTCCGGCCCAAGTCCGCCTTGGATGTCGAGGCCCGTGAGCGCGGAACAAGTGTCTATCTGGTGGACAAGGTGATACCGATGCTGCCTGAGCAGTTGTCAAACGGCGTCTGTTCACTGCGGCCGGATGAGGATCGCCTGACATTTTCCGCCTTTATGACCTTTGATGGCTCCGGCAAAATGATTGCGCGGCATTTCTGTAAATCGCGTATCCGTTCAAATTTGCGTCTGAATTATGAACAGGCGATGGCGGTGATGGAGGATCGACCACCCGAGGAACTGCCGGAAATTTCTGATGAGGCCCGCCAACTGCTCAAAACGACATGGAAACTGGCGGCGCAGCTGCGTAAGAACCGCTTTTCAATGGCTGCGCTTGATTTGGACGTGCCTGAGGCGGAGATTGTGCTGGGCGAAGACGCGCGTCTCAAAGATGTTTTGATCCGTCCCTATGATGAATCGCATCAGCTGATAGAAGAGTGCATGGTTGCCGCTAACGAGGCGGTGGCAACTGAACTTTGGAGTCGTGGAATCAAGATACCTGCTAGGCTGCATGAACCACCTGATGAGGAGAAGCTGGAGGAACTTCAAGCCAATCTAGCCATGCTGGGTTTTTCACCGGGGGATCTCTCTAAACCACAGAATATGGCTGCTTTCATCCGTTCAATCAGCAATCATCCTCTGCGTTACCACGCTAACATTCTGATACTGCGCAGTATGAAAAGGGCAGTCTATGCCGCAGATCGCATCGGTCATTTTGGTTTGGCAAAAAAATATTACGCTCATTTCACCTCGCCGATCCGTCGTTATCCCGACCTGATTCTTCATCGTCAGCTAGCGAATTTTCTGACCAGCGGCAGCGGCAAAATGCCGCCGAATGAGCTTGATGCGATCACACGGCTGGCCACCGAACGCGAGGAGGTGGCCGATGAGGCATCGCGTCAGCTGATTGAAATCAAGAAATTCCGTTTTCTGCAGCAGCAGATCGATGATGAAAAACCGGTTGTCTATGATGCCGTAATAGCAAAGTGCACCAATTACGGGGTTTTTGTGGATATACCTGCGCTCGCTATGGGAGGTATGGTGCATATCTCGTTGCTTTCCAATAATTTTGTGCGCTATAACTCCGCCAATGAGAGCCTCAGCGCGGGAGGCAGAAATTACAAGGTCGGAATGCAGTTGCGGGTGTATGTCATCAAAGTTGACTTCAATCAGCGCCGTGCGGATTTCGCCGTTGCTGGCGGTATCGCTGCTGAGGACGGCAAAAAGAGCGACCGTCGTGGTAGGCGTAGGCGCACCACAAAAGCGAGCAGCGACGAGCACTATAATATTCGCGGACGTTCTAAAAAAAAGAGTGGCGAGAGCGGCAAACGGAGAAGCGGGGCGGATAAACAGCACGGGCGCCGGGGTTAAGGTTTGATCGGATGACCGTACTAATATTAAAAATCATTGCGTCTCTGATCAGTGCTCTGCTGCTGTGGGCTTCGTTTCCGCCCGCGCAGGAAGGTAACAGTGTTTGGTTGGCACTGGTTCCGATTTTGCTCCTGATTCGTCACTGCGGTGCCCGCGAATCATTCAAGTGGGTTTTTCTGGCAGCACTGGGCTTCTGGGTGATGACACTTAGCTGGTTCCCGGCTATCATAAAAAATGGCGGTCCATGGTTTCTTGTGATTCTCGGGCAGGTGGCTCTCGCGGCTGTGTGTGCACTCTTCGCCGCTGTCTTTGCCTGGGTATCGGCATCGCTGTGGCAGCGTTGTGGCGAAGGTGCTTCGCTCAGGCGTATTGGTATGATTCTGCTGATAGACCCGCTGCTCTGGGTTGGCACGGAGTATGTGCGCGGCACACTCTTCAGCGGCTTTGCCTGGAATTTTCTGGGGGTCAGTCAGGTAAACAACAGCGTTGTTATTCAGCTGGCCGCAATTGGTGGTGTTTATGCAGTCTCCGCCTTGATTATAATGGTTAATGGTGCACTTGCCTCGATTGTCGAAAGGGCGGGGTATCCTTTTGTCTGCCGTCTGTTGCGTTGCCCATTCACATGTAACCGTGAAAGACTGCCCGGGCGTCTGATAAAATCTTGTGAGAGTTTTATTCCGCTACTCTGCGCGATTGCGGCGCTGCATTATGGATTGCGTCGTATTCAGAGGTGGCAGGCGGTGCAAAGCGAGCAGCCCCAGTGGAATATCGTTTTGGTTCAACCGAACACCCCGTGTGTTTTTATCAATAACGACGAGACCATGCAGCGCCAACTCGATTATCTGCTGGAATCAGCAGAGAGGATGTCGGTCGCCAGGCCTGATCTGGTGATTTGGCCTGAAACAACCCTGCCCGGTTCGGTGCCCCATGATGCGAAAACCATGAGCTTTGTGAACAAGGCAGTGCGTGTTGCCGGTGCCGCCCTGCTAACCGGCACACTCGAGGTTGAGCGTGTTGAAAAAAGCGCGACTGCTCCGCAAGGATTGCGTTTCTACAACGCCGCCTGGATGTTCGCTGCCGACGGCAGTGTGCTGGGGCGCTACCGCAAACAGCATCTGGTGCCTTTCGGTGAATATATCCCGTTTGATAAGCGTATCCCGATATTGCAGAAATTGGCACCCACCGGTGTGAGCTGTACCCCCGGTGACGGTCCCGCACTTATCGAGCTGCAGAACAGGAGCGGCAAATCGATGCGGATTGGTTCGCTGATCTGCTTTGAAGATACTGTCCCGGCCTTGAGTCGGAAATCGGTCGGCGCCGGTGCCGATCTGCTGGCACTGATGACTAACGACGCCTGGTTCAACGGTTCGGTTGAGCCGCTTCAGCATCTGAATCAATCGGTTTTCAGGGCTGTGGAGTGCGGCGTGCCTCTGGTGCGATCGGCAAATTCAGGAGTCAGTTGCGTGGTGGATTGTGTTGGTCGGGTTAATCGTTTGACAGTTGCGGGAGAAACACTTGATGTAGCCGGCGTGTGGATGGTGCCGGTACGTGTGCCACAGAAACTCAGCCCCACGCCCTATGTGCGATGGGGAGACTGGCTGCTGGCATTGCCCGGCCTTTTTGTGCTACTCTCCGTCACAGGGTGGATTTTAATAAAGAGGAGGATTGTAAAATGAATGATTTTCTATGTCGTTTGGGGGCCCTGCTGATAGGCAGTTTGGCGCTGTTCAGTCAGGCTGAACCGAAAGTCGATCAGCCACAAACTGTGGTGAGAGGCGCGTTTGTGACCTATGAAGACTTCGGCGCGGTTGGTGATGGCATCAGCGATGACCTGCCGGCGATTTGCGCTGCACATGAATACGCCAATAAACACAAGAAACCAGTCCGCACTAAAGCCGATGCCACCTATCATCTGGGGCGCAAAGCACTGACTGCCAGGATTGCCACCCCCACCGATTGGGGAACCTCCAAATTCATTATCGATGACAGCGGCGAGGTCGAGAATCATAAGCGCTCGCTCTTTGATGTCGTCTCGGAATTGAAACCGTTTAAGATTGAAATCGACAGACTTAAACGCAAACAGCAACAGCTTGATATCAAACCGGCACGTGATGCCCTGGTTTATGTGCAGAACAGCAAGGTTAAAATATACAAAAGACGCGGGCGGAATCAGAACTCTGGCACTGCGCAACGTGAGGTGTTCATTCTTCGCTCCGACGGCACAATCGAGGGTGATATAATCTGGGATTACGATCATATAACCTCTATCAAGGCTTGGCCGATCGATCCGAAACCCCTGATTCTGCGCGGTGGTATTTTCACCCGCATCGCAAATCGGATGCGGCAGGAGAAGGGCTACAACTATTGGCGGCGTAATATCCGCATTGAACGCTCCAATACCGTGGTGGACGGCTTGATCCAGCATGTCACAGGAGAAACAGATGTCGGAAACCCCTATGGCGGATTTCTTTATATCGGCACCTGTGCCGACATCACGTTGCGCAATTGCCGGATTGACGGACATAAAACCTACAAGACAATCGGGTCTGCCGGCAAGCCGGTCAGTATGGGTTCATACGGTTACAGTGTCTCGCTGGTGGTTAATTTCCACATGCTTAATTGCTGGATGGATGACATCAACGACCGCAGTCGCTGGGGTGTAATCGGCAGTAATTTCATGAAAAATATGTTGATTGAAGATTGTAAACTTTCAAGGATGGATGTGCATCAGGGTGTTTCAGGTACGTATATCATCCGGCGTTCAAAACTAGGTCATCAGGGGTTGAATGCGATCGGCAGCGGCACGCTGATTGTTGAAGATTCAACAATTAACGGCAGGCACTTTATCACCTTCCGCCCTGACTACGGTTCAACCTGGCAGGGTGATGTTGTCATCAGAAACTGCCGCTGGATTCCAAATACAGGCAGTATTCCCACGCAACCGACGATCTTCAGTATGCGAAATGACGGCACTCACGATTTTGGATATCCCTGTTCCATGCCGCACAGCATCACCATCGACGGACTTTTCATCGATGATGCCCGCCATCCCGAAGATTACAAAGGAATTCTCTATTTTCCGGATGCTATCGGCAAGGCCGGCGATGAGCGGCCCTTCCCTTACGCTTTAACCGAAACTCTGCGGGTAAACAATCTTGAAACTGCAAGCGGAGTGACCCCGCGTCTTTCGACAAATCCGGAAATGGAACATAAAATTAAACTGAAGATTGAAGAGTAAATGATGCGGTATGTAACAATAGCTTGCCTGTGCGCGGTGCTATGTTTTTTGATGGTGCCTTTTTCCGTCTATGCCGCTGAAGCATCTGCGGTTCAGATCTGGTATGAAGATAATAATTTAAACAGCGCCACTAATTATCCTCCCGATCTTTTTGAAAGGTACGATGAAGAAAATCTGGATCAATGGACGGTATCCCGCTCTATTATGGATAAGTTTTATCTGCGGCAAAGCACCTTTAAATGGCATATCAAAGGGAAGCATAGTTTGCAGCAGCGAATGGCTGCTGCGCATAATGCGGCGGGAACCACCTTGGCGTATGATTGCACCGCCGCAACTTGGGCTCATTATTTGAATAATTACAATACACCCGATTTTACCTCTACTATCAGTGAGTTGCGGGAACTGATCGCGAATGGCTTTGTGCTCACCCATATCGGATTGCAGAGTGTCCTTTCAAAACCTGCGCCGGATGGAGGAGTTTATGGGCAGGAGTGGCGTGTAAAGGATGTTGTTGAGTTTATGAAGCAGGTGAAACCAGCATTTCCTGAGGTGAAGATCGGAATTATCTGTGCCGCACCAGCTCATGGCAGCCCCTATGAAACGTGGTATGTGGATTTGCGCGATGCCGTTGAATCTGCTGGATATCAGTTGGGATTCATTCATGTGGATATTCCAATGTCCTATCCGCGCACCGGTATTAATGGTTTAAGCTGGGCAAAACTGGTCGATATTGAGCATTTTATCCGTAACACAGTCGGTATCGAAATCGGTCTGGTTTGCACCGATAATATCGGTGGCATGGATTCCAGCAACTTTTGGCGTACGTATGTGCTTGATGGGGTGGAAAAATATATTAATGCCGGAGGTCGACCTGATGCACTTCTGCTTTTTTCCTGGTTTCTTTATCCCCGGGAAACTATCCCCGACAATTTGAGCGCGATTCCTCCCGACACCGCAACTCAATTGAGGGTGTTGCGTGAAGTTGCAAGTATTGCCCCGCCGAGTTTTTTAAGTGATCCGGTTGTGTGGTCGGACGCGCCTCTCCATTTTGCATATCGCGGAGCTCTGAATCAATACGCGGATAATCCCGACTGCACTTCGCTGATTTATGAAAAACGATCCGGGCCGGAGTGGCTTGTTATAAACGCGGATGGCTCCGCCATCGGTACGCCGTTTCAAGCTGATCTGGGTTTGAACGAGTGGAGGGTGCGTGTCACAGATGAAAATGGACGGTTTGATGAAACTGCATTGCAAATCGAGGTTTGCGCGGGAAAGTCGATTCCTTATGTACAGAGCTTTGAAGGAGTAGCGGAGGGCAGTGCCGCGGCGGATATTGGTTGGCAGAGTTCATTGGGCGATTACTCTTCGGTTATCCTTATGAACTACAGTTATGACGGAGAGTATCCGTTGAAGGAGCCGCATACCCAAGTATTTCATCTGCGGAACGGAGTGGATGGAACGGGTGTCGATGTGCTCCACGATCCTTCATCCGCTTTGCATGTTTATCTGGATTCCATGGTTTATTTTGTTCCGCTTGCTGAAGATGATTCGTACTACCTGCGGGATCACTCTGATACTAAAATGAATCTGTTGATGAATCCGGTCGGAAACATTGTTGCCTATCATGGCGGTGCAGATGGCGATACGGATACATTAACGGTGCTGGATGGACGTTTTACTCCCAATACATGGCGGCGAGTGACGATTGAAGTGGATACGGAGGCGGTGAGCGGATCGGTGACGATACCTTTCTTTAGCATCCGGATTGACGGAGAGATTCAGTCTGGTGTCGGAGCGGAAGGTTTCGGAGCTCCGTCATCTGATCCGACCGCATATACAGGTGGCCATTGGTTCAGGTTTGCCAACTATAGTGCTCAGTCAGCCGAAGGGGTCGAGCGGATTTTGCGAAGTCTCTCTTTTCATGGACAAGGGACAATGATCGACGATGTGGTCGTCAGTGATTTGGAGCCGTCGGTTCCGCCACGCAAGACGTATCAAATCCATTCATTGGCTTCAGCAGGTGGAACGGCTAATCCTGCGGGAGTGATTTCGGTAAAAAGCGGAGATTACCGAACACTTGTTTATCAAGCTGATCAGTTTAATCAAATTAAAACGCTTGTGTCCGAGGGGGTGCCGGTTGCTGAAGCGACCGGACAAATCCATTATGAATTGAATCTCTTCAATATCAGCCGCAATATAACGAATGAAGCGGCATTCACTTTCCAGATTTGGGAGGGGGATGGGAAAACGCCTCTCTGGTGGGCGGATAAACTCGGTTATGTGTCGGAGGGGACATCACTGACGCTGTACGAGGGATGGCTGCTGAATCAGCAGAACCTTGATTTGCCCTTTGAGTTGCTGGATATGGGAGTGAATGAAGCTGAACGAATATACATAAAGTGGCGTAGCAATGGTCCGGCACACGGCATCCCTAAGGTGCTTATCTCAGTTGATTTGTCGGCAAAGATATGGGATGAAGTGGCTGGTCAGACCGGTTATGAAGATGGGTTCAGCATCTGGATTGCCGATGAACCTGCCGCAACCACTGCGTTTTATCGGGTTGTCGTGAACACTCCGTGATCGCGTTCGGTGAGTTTCACGATAATTAAATGCGATTGATTTTTTAACTGACTGAGGACATTTTACTGATGACTATGCAAGGCGCACGGTTTTCAGCTATAGTGACTATGCTGGAAGCCGTACAACGCCGCAGATGCCGTAAATAGGATGATTAGGTACTGCGTATTTTTCTACCACCATCTTCTCGGCATTCAAAGTGAATGGAGATATCAGATAGTTTCGGCAAAGCTTTAGTCTTTAACAGTCTCTCACTTTCTTGTAATATCCGTTTGTTACATTCAGAAATGAGAGCGTTTGATATGGTCGAATTTTTAAAGCAGCACAAAATACTTGTCGGGTTGTCAATTTTCACTATTGCCGTTGTCTATATCTTCTTTCCTGTTTTGGGTCAATATGCCGCTTTGCACGCTCCTGATTCAATGCCATTTTTTATACCACACTACGGTAAGGCGATCTGGAACAATATGTTGAGTGGTGATACAGTTGCGCCTCAATCTCTTTATTGGCTTGTTTTAAATCCGCTTTACGCACATGAAGTGACATATATAATTGATTCGTTGATTCTAGCACTTGCCGGTGTTTATTATCTGCGGGGTCGTAAAGTTCATCCTCTGGCAGCCTGGTGCGGGGGACTGGCTCTTGGGTTCAGCGGTTATACCTTCACGCTATTCTGTGCCGGGCATCGTGGTTATTTCCATATGATCTCCTCGGTGGTTTGGGCTTTCGGTCTGTTGGATCGCGGCTTTCGCACAAAAAAATTATTCTACTTCGGCATGCTCGGCTTGATTTTCGCCTGGGGCATCACATATCAACCCGATGTTTTTATTATGATTGGTGTTGTAGCTGGTTTGTATGCGTTGTGGCTGACTTTTGTCGCTGATAGCGGTTTTAAACGCACTGCACTGATCATCTGGCCGCGCTTTTTATTGATGCTGCTGTTTTTAGTGCTCGCCGGTTACGGGGCAATTTATACAGCAGTCACAAAGCGTATTGCTGATCGACGATCACAAATTGTAGGGGTAGATGTCAGAGCAAAAAAACAGCAGAAAGCCGATGTTGATACGCACATTAATGATCTTGATAAACAGCAGCAATGGATATTCGCCACCAATTGGAGTTTGCCGCCGGAGGATGTGCTCGAATTTTTTGTGCCTGGAGTTTTTGGCAATGAATCTTTCAATGGCACGCATCCATACTGGGGACGTCTGGGACGTCCGCATAAAACTCAGTTCCGCAAGGGCGGTATGATGCCTAATTATCGTCAGCACACGGTATATCTTGGAATCATTGCCTTTGTGTTTGCGTTTTTTGCGGTGATCTGTGGGTTTAGGTGCAATAAAAAAGAGACTGAAGAGACTGAGGAGGATGAGAACGATGACTCTGATGTGTTGCGTGACATACCCTTCTGGGCTGTCATCTGGCTGGTGGCACTGGTCTTTGCTATGGGTCGATATACTCCGGTTTATCGTCTTTTTTACGCCATTCCTTATATGGATTTAATCCGTGCACCTGTCAAATTTATGCATCTGACTGAGATTGCCTCGGCTTTTCTCTGCGGTTTTGGGGTTCATCTGCTGCTGGCATCGCAGGTGGAGTCGGTTAAGTTGAAACGAATGTTACTGTGGCTGGCTGGCTGCGTCGCAGGATTGCTTGTTGTATCAGCTCTGTTTTTTATGCTGGGCGGCGGAGCATTTGTTAATTATGTCAAAGAGCTGGGGTCAATCGCCAATGCGGAGTCAGTCGGAAGTTATGCGCTGCAAAATATTGGGCGCTCTTTTGTTTTTCTTGTTCTCGCAACCGGGTGCTGTCTGCTGGGCATCGCGTCAAAAAAGTGGAGAGGCGGAGCTTTGCTTGCTGTGCTGGTTCTAATTGTGATCGACCAGTCAACGGTCGCTAAACGTTATGTGAAAGCGATGGATGTGACACCGTTTTACACCGAAAACGCGGTTATAAAAGCAATTAAATCGGCTGCGGCGGATACTTTGCCGCAGGTTATAAGTTATGCGCCGGGCTCGCAGCGCGATGATGACTGGTTCAGCCGTTCATTATATTGCAATGGTATTGTTAATTTAAAACCCAAGAGTGCTGATGCTGATAAACCGTATGGTAGGCTTTTCGCGGAGCTTGGTAAGAATCCGGTGCGCTTGTGGCAGGTGTTGAACGTTAAACATATTATTCTGCCGCTTGATTCTGCCAGTGAACTTGTGAAAGCGGGTATTGCCGATCCGTTATTAACCTTTGAAATCGGGGCTGGAGTTGTGCGCAGCGTCTCACAGCAGAGTCAAAACACCTGTGCTTTGTTGGCATTGCGCTCGACTGAAATCAAGCCGCGTTTACTCACAAACTGGCAGGGAGGGGTTGAAGTTTCAGAGCATGTGGAACACTTGAAAACATCTAAACTGGTCGTTTCTGATGCTGTAATGAACGAGGTGCAGAGTCCTGAATCGGAACCTGTTATGAAAGTTCTGTTTGAAAATCCGTTGCCGGGCTCTTATACTGTCGGTGTTCAAACAGCTTCGGCGGTTGAATCATTGCTGGTTTTTAACCAAAGAGTGAGTGATAAATATGAGATAAGGGTGGATGGTCAGCCACAGACCGCAAATGTGGCTGATGGCATTTGGATGGCGGCCAAATTGCCGCCCGGCGAGAATGAGGTTGTTCTGCAGAGGAAAAAAGATTTGTTGCCGTTGGTTCTCTCCTGCGCCGCGATTTTAGGATGCTTTGTTTTTTTGACAAGATTGCCCCGTTCTACCAATGGCCGCGCTGTGACACGGTAGGATTGACAGGATGAAAAAACGCCTCGTAAAGCGATACGCAGGTGAGATATGAAAGAGATCATGCAAACAAAAATGCAAGCTGACTTGGATAGGGCTTTTAACGAGCTTTTCCTTGAATGTCGTGATCATTGTCTCTGGTTCTGGAATAAATCAGTTGTTCCAGAAACAGCCAGTGATAAATTGGATGCGCTGAGCCAGATTGAGAAAAACGGTACTTTGGCACAGTTTGTCCGCGCCAGGGAGCTTAAAAAATGGCTATAACCTTGTTTCAGTCAGCAGTTTGCCGTGTTATTGCCGCTAACCGCAAAGCCGATAGCGCAAGTTACATAGCGGGCGGCATTGCTTTGAATTTGCTTTTGGGTGCACCGCGACTATCCCATGACATTGATATCTTCCATGACACAACCGAGGCATTGCGCTATTCCTGGGATGTGGATAAAAAATCTTTGCTGCAATATGGTTTTACGGTTGAACTAATCCGTGAAGCTCCTTCCTTTGTTGAAGCATTTGTTTCACGTGATGGCGAACGGGTCTTGATGCAGTGGGTGCGTGATACTGCCTACCGTTTTTTCCCTCTGATCGAAGATGACGTTCTGGGGTTGACCATGCATCCTTTTGACTTGGCAACAAATAAAGTTCTGGCCTTGGTGGGACGGTTGGAGGTTCGTGATTGGATTGATGTTCAGGAATGCTCCCGTAAAATTCAGCACCTTGGATTGCTTGCATGGTCGGCAAGCGGAAAAGACCCGGGCTTTAACCCTAAGGGGATATTAAAAGAGGCGGCGCGCTCATCCCGTTACACTCATGCTGATTTGGAAAAGCTGGATTTTTCAGTGCCTCTTCCAGATATTGTCCAACTATCCCAAGACTGGAAGAAATTACTGATAGAGAGCGAGGAAATAGTTGATTTGCTTCCTGCTGAACAGGCAGGCAAGTGTTTGCTGTCGGAGAATGGAGCATTGGTTGGCGGAGGGCTGTATGAAATCCAGCAAGTTTTACACTCGGGCAAATATCTATGGCACTCCGGTTCAATCGGAGGGGTTTTGCCGAGTATTATCGGCTAGAGTCTGAATGTTTGTGGTAAGATGCGTGATGCTCGACTTTGTAATTAAAAAATACGCTTTTGTTAAAAGTAAAACACCGGAAATTTTTTTTCATTCCGGTGTTATATTTATTTTCACTCAGATTGGCACCCTCGTCGGCGCGTTGATAGGCATCTTCGTCATCCCGAAATATTTCAGCGAGCATGAGCTTGGTCTGGTTACACCTGTAACGCAATATGTAGCCGTAGGGGCGATGCCCTTGGCGGTTCTATCCTCTTTGATTGTTAAATTTGTGACAAAGTATGAAGCTAATCAAGAGTGGGGAAAGTTAAAGAGCATTGTCAGAGATCTGTTGCTTCTGACGCTTGTCATGTTAACCGGATTCGCGCTTTTCTTTGTTGTCTCTTTTGATGTTCTGGCGGTCAGGCTGGGTATTGAATCGAGAATTCTTCTTGTTTTAATGTTGATTTATCTTGTTTGCGCCGGGTGGCTTCCTGTGATGATGATCCTGTTGCGTTCTCTGCGACAGTTTTTTGGCTTAGCTTTTGTCGCTTTGGTGATGCCCAGCTCATTGCTTGTTCTGTCCTTGGTTTTAATCCCGTTGTATGGGTTAAACGGCTACCTGATCGCACTGACATTTCAGTCGTTGATTCCACTTGTTTATTTTGTATGGCTGTTGCGCAGGCATGTTTTCGGCAATTCCGCGCCATTTGAAAGATATTTTTCTGAGTGTGGGGACATTCTCAAAAAGTATCTGGTGGCTTTGATAGCCGGGGGCGCTTTGGCTTGGGCCTGGAAGTTTATTCCTCCGTTTGTGATTAAACATTTTATGACGGATCAGGATGCCGCCGGATACTATTTTGTTTACAAACTCTCATTTATCCCCTCTTATTTTGTGGCTCCGGTGATGGTTGTTCTACTGCCGATACTCTCAAACCGTCATGAGCATAAAACTTCCACCTTGACGACTGTCAAGCGGACGATGTTGTTTACTGTAGTTGTAGGGTTTCTCAGTACGGTTTTGGTGCAGGTGGCATCACCGCTGTTTTTCAGATATCTGCCTTCCTGGCAGGCTTATGCTGCTTATTCAAAATATGTCTGGCCCTTCGCGTTAATAGTTATTCTGACTCAGCTCAATTCGGTTTTAGTGACTGATCTGATTGCCAAATGGTGTTTTCAACACTGCTGGTATCGTCTGCCGTTTTCCGCCTTTTTTTTGGGAGCAACCTACTGTTTGTTCGGATGGGGAGGTACAAAGCGATTCCTGCCTGATGCCCTGTGGCTCTTTGTGGATAAAAATTTGACGCCAGGTCTAGGTCTGCTGGCGGTGTTGATTATCTGTCATCAGCTCGTGAGTTTGCTGGTCAGTCTGTACTGGTTCCGGAAAGTCAATTACCGGGAGATTTTTTCTTAGTGATGCGACATGAAAAAACAAAGATTCTGATGCTGTGTTTTTCCCATCCTGTAAATGATGGACGGGTGACCTTCCGTGAAGCGGCGACATTGCGTGCTAACGGATATCGCGTCGCAGTGATGGGGCGTGCAGGAATCACCGGCAAGATCGGCGGACGCCGGGTGCATGGTGTGCCGACGCTGGCAATTTCCGATAGATATTCCGGTAATATGTTGATCAGGTTTTTGCTTGAGCCATTCTCATTGATCCGCTTTTTTTTTGCATGTCGACGTTTCATCAGCAAGGCGGATGTGATTCACTGTCACGAATACCAGAGTCTGCTGGTTGCTTTGTTGCTGAAAAGGAAAGGACGGCAGAAAGTAGTTTACGACTGTCATGAGTTTCAACCTGAACTTTTTGCAGAGATGTTTGATCGTTCCGGCGGGATGGTATATCGGGTGGTCAGGGATCTGTTTGCCTGTTATGAAAGGTGGTTGACACGCAGGGTGGATGGTGTTGTCACGGTCAATGAATTTCTGGTGCAACGTTTTGTCGGTGTTTGCGCCAATGTCTGCAATCTGCCAAACTATCCGTCGCGCAAGATTTTTGACGAACCGCGGGTTGCAGTTGTCAGTGAAGATTTAAAAGCGCGGCTACAAGGACGCAAAGTTTTAGTTTTCGCCGGTTATTTATCGGCTGACCGGGGTGTTGTTGATTTGATTCACATTATGAAGGAGATTACAAAATTACGTGATGATGTCGTGCTTCTGCTTGTCGGCGGAAAAGGATGTGAAGAAATTTTTGTGAATCAGGCTAAAGAGCTGGGAGTGGAAGAGCATGTTATTGTTACAGGCGCATTTAAATATGATCAGCTAGTTGCTTATCTGAGGCTGGCGGATATCGGTGTTTATCTGCCACCTGTCGCAAGCTGGCGTCTAAACTATTCTTTTGCGACTAAAGTTTTTCAGTATTGTGCCGCTGGTCTTCCTTCAGTGTTGCAGGATATTCCCGCACACAGAGAGATGATGGCGTTGTATGATTTTGCTGTTACGGTTGATGTGCGAAATTATAAAGAGTGCGCACAGCAGATTTCAACACTGCTTGATGATGATGAACGATGTGAAGCAATGGGACGAAATGCATTGAATGCTTTTTGTTCTGATTGGAATGCTGAAGCTGTGGAAGTGAATTTAATTAGATTTTATAATGAGATAGAGCAGAATGTTCAATCTTATAATCCGGCGGGCTGTTAATTGCCATGAAGAAAATATTGATACTGAGTTTTTCTGAGATTAAAAGTGACCCGCGGGTCATGCGGCAGATTAATGCGCTCAAAGATGATTATCAACTCACTGTCTGCGGCTGGGGTGATTCTCCGATACTGAATGGTAACTTTATAGTTGCGGCTGATGAACGACCCGGATTGTTTGGAAAATTTTTTTGTATGTTGATGCTGGCATTTCATTTTGATGCTTTATTTCACTGGGGTTTTAAACGACATCGCAAAACATTCAAAACGCTAGTTGCGCAACAGGGATATGATCTGATTCTTTCCAACGATATAGACATGCTGCCCATTGCTGTTAGACTGGCTCGTAAATGGAATGCCAAAATAATCGCAGATCTGCATGAATACTTTCCCGGTCAATCAAGCGGCTGGATGTTCGATACCTTTTTTGCGGGATACAACAAAAGAGGCTGCAAGCGGTTAATGCCTTTGTGTGATAGATGCATCACGGTTTGTGAAGGCATAATGCAATTATATTATGCTGATACCGGTGTGATGTGTGAAGTGATACTCAACGCACCTGAATTTGTTGAACAGGCTCCCTCATTGGTACGTGCTGATAAAATCAGACTGGTGTATCACGGTGTAGCCAATCCGGATCGTAAAATTCTGGAATTGATTGAAGTTGTCGAAATGCTGGATCACCGTTTTACATTAGATCTCGTGCTGGTTGAGAGCGGAGACAGGGATTATATGAATAAAATTTGTGAAGCGGTTGCGTGCGTCGCCGATCGTGTTAAAATTTTGTCACCTTTTGCAATGTGTGAAATCGCTGAGCGTCTCAATGAATATGATCTGGGGGTCTGCATGTTGGAGGTGCGTTCACTCAGTAAGAAATTTGCCTTGCCAAACAAGTTATTTGAGTGGATACAGGGTCGTTTGGGTGTTGTCGCTTGGCCGTTGCCGGAGATGAAGCGTGTAATTGAACAGTTTGGAGTCGGCGTTGTGTCAGCAGAGTACACGGTGGAGTCGCTGGCAAAAACTTTGAATTCGCTGGATGTCGCACAGATTGTTGAATTTAAAAAAAATGCGGTTCTTGCGGCTAAGATTTTGAATGCTGAGCAAAGTTTCAAACAAATCCGTAAAATGGTGTATGAGTCAGTTGATTCAGTATCAGCTTAAAATTTATCTTATAGTAGAAGAAATAGATGTAATGGACAGTTTGTTGGATATACATGGACGCTTAAAATTCAATGGTGTTCCTGATGATTTACTTCATTTCGGTTGTCACAAATTGCCATTTGTCTCCGAAGACGCCTACGATTTAATGACCAGCTCTCCATGGGGCAGTTATCCTTTTGCATGTTGTTTGTCTCATGATATCGATCATTTGGCAATGCACCCCAATCTGAAAGCATGGTTGTTGAAGATTGGCAGTGATGTCCGAAATCTTGCCGTGACACATAACAAATTAATGATGAAAACCCTTTTGGCTAATCGTTTGCCGTATTTAGGTAAGTTGGATGCTTATCGGCGTGCAATTGATGGTTTTTTACATGTGGAATCAAAACATAACGCCAAGGGAACATATTTTTTTAAAACGGCCGAGCCTTCCCGTTATGATTCAACAATCGATCTTAATGTGGTGGTTGATTTGATTAGACAGGTGGAGAATGCAGGGCATGAGGCGGGGTTTCATCCCGGATATCAGACCATGTTTGATTTTGACTTAATGAAGAGTGAGAAAGATATATTTGACAGTATTGTAGCAAACAAAATTTACGGGGTTCGTCAGCATTACCTAAGGCTGGCAATTCCTGATACCTGGATTATGCATGCGAAATTAAATTTTCTTTATGATTCTTCTTTTAGTTATTCATCTCATCCTGGATTTATGGGGGGAACGTGTTATCCTTTTAAGCCTGTTGTAGAAGACCATGAGCTTAATTTATGGGTTTTGCCTCTTACCGTGATGGATGTAACGGTACTTTGCGGAACATCTCAGAACATTCCTGAGTTGAAGGCGACTATTAAACACCTTGCAGATGAAGTAAAGCGGGTTCACGGTGTTTTTGTGCTACTGTGGCACAACTCCTTTCCAGTAGATTTTACGTCAAAAAAGTGGATAGGAATCTATGGGGATGTTATCGATATGTTACAAGACGAGGGGGCTTGGTTTGGCAGTGGACGCGATATTATAGAGTGTTATGCGAAAGGAGAAAAAGCTTTTTCACGATCTGAGATGTTTGTCAAAAAACAGAGGGGAGGTCTTATCTGATCGCAAAAGATGTTTGTATTCGCTCTAAATCTTGAGTTTTAGAAGTTTTACTATATTTCTTCCAACGAACCATGCGGCTTTAGTTGGTATATTGCGATTATCTTTACTTATCATGAAATAGGGCATTTGCTGCCCTCCAAATTTTCGAAATGAGCTTTCTACATTGGCAATCATGGAGCCCTCAAAATCAAATTTTAAAACACCCATATTGCTTACGAATTGAATGGCTTCCCAGACAAGAAGCGTTGAGGCTCCCGAATTTCGGAAATCTGGATCAATTGTGCTTATCAGATAATAGGCACTATTTTTGTTCCAGATGATAAATATTGCTGCATGTATATTTTCTTCAGAGTCAATTGCATAAAGTGTTCGTCCTTGCTTGTTTTCGTAGCTCGCTGTGTAAATTTTAGAGAAATAATCTTTTGTATAGGAAATCTTCGTTTTTTGTTTGCCCAAAGTAAATTTGTGATTTTCAAAGAAATCATCAGCTGATATGTCCCATTTAATTTTTACAATCTTCTTTGATTTTTGTATGTTCTTTCTTTTTGATCTTTCAAAGCCTGCGAAGATTTTTTCGAGGTTGGAAATATCTTGTAGGACATACGAATAGTGTGTGACTTGTTCGAATCCTTCCCAATAAAATGGAAGCCAGTCTGTGATCGAGTAGTGGAAGTTCTGGGAAAATGTCAAAAATTCGGGAAGCTGCTTAATCAGATCTTTCATCAGGTGTTGTTTACGGGATATTTCTTTTGAATAACTACCATATCCTTGGCGTATCCACGGTCCCATTGTTTGGGTTAGTGCCGGCATACATATTCTGTCCAGCCCTGGCAGATAATATGGCATAAAGGCTTCGATCTCATTGTCTTTATTCATAGAAAGAGCGACATCCCATTTGTCTTCGCCGCAGACAGCATCAAGCCACCACGGTTCAGAAAAAACGGGGATGCTTGATTCGTTCTTGCAAAAAATCTTATAGTGTTCTTTACAATTCATAATATTTCTTGAATAGAGGGTTGGCACAAAAAGTATGTTCAATATCGCGTAATGTTGTTGGTGGCAAGTTGTTATTCTCTTTCATATCGAAACTTTTCGGCAAAAAATTATGGGTGCGTTTGATGTCAATTCCTGAATATTTAAAAAAAGCCTCAGCTTTTTTTAATGACACTTCCGGGTGTCTGCAGAAATCTTCATAATGAATTATGTGTGGTGTCAGGTCTGTTGTGTCAGTTGCTATGGTTTTGTAAATAGCATGAACTTGACCCATCACTTGATCAATCACTTTTTGGCGTCGCAATACTTCATAATTTGCTGGTCTCGCTCCCATCCAGTGGTTGATATTCTTGTAGAGAGTTTTACGCCCTGTGAGTATAGATTGTATTATGAATTCGGGTTTGCGAACGACTAGAATAAAAACGGCATCAGGGAATATGGCTCTCAAAGATCTCAGTCGTAATGAATTTTCAATTGTTTTTGTTATAAATGGAGCTTCAAATATCTGCTCCATGTATTGGATGGTATGTTTGATTTCAATCTGATAATTATCGCTTAAAAAGTTGCAATCTTGAATATAATCGTGTGTTTTTCGCGGATAAAATCTTCTCCAGAAAGGGAAGCCTTCATGTGGAGCATTTTTGCCTGAAGTTCTTCCGTAGTAGTTTGTGAAATTCGATGAATTGGTCAGTCCGATTTTTCTTTGTGCGATTCTACAAGGAAAGTCATATGGGAAATGCATCATTTCATTTGAAAAATAGCAAAGCTTAAAATAATGCGTCATTGCTTGATAGATTAAGGTGGAACCACAACGAGGCGGGCCAAGTATAAAAACAGGGCGTAGATTAATATCAGGCAGTTTTTGTGACTCCAGAAAGCGACGGCAGTCAAGTTCACGTTTACGATTGAGTATCGGCATGCACAATCTGTTTGTTACAATCCCGGTTATATGTTTAATTAATGATGACACCTTGTAAATCTCAACCTTTTAGCACTGTTCTTTGTTTGACTTCAAAACATAAAAAAGAAATTTATTTGCAACAATAAAAGACTCAACAATATACCATCCATTTGCGCACAACAGTTGATTTCCCATTTATGTGTGTTGCCAATTTTTGTTTTTCTTTTAAGTTTGATTCCGATCCATTTATAACTGAGTACGTTTATTCCGGCTGCAATTAGGTTACTCCCGTTAATTGGGACACTAATAAAAACAGTTCCAATGTTTGCCCTGGCCATTTTTTGAAGTATGATCTTATTTTCATCAAGTGAAATATGTTCCAATACTTCGAACAAGGCTACAGCTTTGACGTTGAGTTTTTCCCAGTCAATATCCAGAATGTCGCAGAGTATGTCCGGTTTTTTTCTCTCATCCACATCAACTGCCACAACATTATACTTCAATGCGTTCAACTCACGCTTTAAAACACCATGGCCTGGCCCTACTTCCACAAGTGATTGATTTCGGTTTAAATGCTTTTGAATGGATTTGATTTGCCAATAATAGCTGAGCCATTGTGTCTCACTTGCAATGGAATCAACATAGCCAACTAGGCGGTTGTTTTTTTCAATTTTTATCAAGTTCATAATTTAATATGCTTCGACTACGCGGTTGTTGAGAGAATGAGTTCAGGTAACATATGCAAAAAATGCAATTCGCTCTTTTTGAGATATGCGTGAAAGGGCAGTGACAGCACTTTTTCGCTTAGCATTTGAGAACATGTCAGGGCGGAGACGGTTTCAGGTGCGTTTTGCAGATTTTCGAACACGCTTTGCTGGTGCAGCGGTTTGGGATAATAGACAAAGCTCGGTATTTGAGCGTCAGCTAGTTTTTGCTTAAGTGAATCGCGCTCTTGCCGGTTTGCAAGTTTTATGGTGTATTGTGCCACACTTGATGTGTATCCCGCTGGAATGACAGGGATTTCAACAATCTCTTTCAGCGCATCGTTGTATAAGGCAAAGAGTTCCTGAACCCGCTGCAGTTCAAATTCCCTGAATGCCTTTAGCTTTACCGATAATAGCGCCGCCTGTATAGTATCCAGCCGTGAGTTCAACCCCACTCGCAAATTGTCGTATTTGTCGATGCCTTTGCCATGGACTTTTAATGATTTTATGGTTTCGGCAAGGGCATCATTGTCTGTGAAAATTGCACCACCGTCACCATAACAGCCAAGTGGTTTGGCAGGGAAAAAGGATGTTGTTGCAGCATCACCAAAACTACATGCCATTTTTCCGTTAATACTGCCACCGAGTCCCTGGGCTCCATCTTCAAGAACAAGCAGGTTGTGCTTTTCTGCTATAGCCGCAATTTGAATGTGATCAGCAGGGAGTCCGAAAAGATCAACAGGTATGATAACCCTCGGCCGCAATCTGCCAGCTTTGATGACCTCAACGATTGACTCTTCCAGTTTAACCGTATCAATATTAAAAGTGTCGGCTCTGACATCAACAAAGACTGGTGTGGCTCCTCGCAAAGCTACTACTTCCGCAGTTGCGAAGAAGGTGAAATCGGGAACAAAGACCGCATCGTCGGGGCCGATATTCCAGGCCATCAAAACAAGAGAAAGTGCATCTGTGCCGTTGGCGCAACTGATACAGTGCTTGACTCCGACGTACTGCGCTAGCTGCTCTTCGAATTCGCGCACCTGACGCCCGTTGATGAAGCAACCTTCGTTAAGAACCTCCATTATTGCGGCATCGATTTCTGTTTTAAGATGCTGATATTGAGCCTGAAGATCTTTAAATTTTATCAATCTATCACCTCCCAGTGGCCTGTTTTTCTTGAACCGATACGCTTTATTTTACCTTCTTGCTGTAATATCCGGATATGTTCTTTTATAGTTCCGCTCGCCTTGTTCAGTTTGTCCATTAAGTTTTGTTTTGTCAGATTGGGGTCTTCTTTTAGTAATTTAATAATTTGTTTTCTAGTATTTTCTTTTTTAGGGGCGGTTTTAGGGGCGGTTTTAGGGGCGGTTTTAGGGGCGGTTCCGATAATAACGGTAAAAACACCATGTTTCACATCCAGCGTAAGTTTTATGTCGGGGTAATTATTTCTGAGTTCGTCTCTGATTCGGATAAAGCCTGTTCCGTACTTTTCAACTTCGCCGGTTAAATAAAAGGCTTCCGCCAGAAGTTTGTTTCTGTGTGATGCTTTGTAAAAATCAGTTTCTAAAGATTCCAGTGTTATTGAACCGAACAGTTCTCCTGGATTCATAAACTCTATATGTTCATCGAATATCTTGATTATAACATCGGTAGGATTGCGGTAATCTTTATGAATTACAGTATTAAGTAATAATTCACGCAAAACAGGAAGAGGATATTGCCATGTCTCTTTTCGTTTTAATTCCCCTGTGAATCCGTATCCTAACCTTATATTCTTCTTTATGAACTCCATCGCCTCGTCAATTGCGATAATAAGCGGGCTTCTAATTACTATGTCATCAATGATTGTGTCTCGTGATTTAAATCGCCCTATGTGAATGGATGTATTATGTCTGCCGAATAAAAGTTCAGCTGCACGGGTGAGTTTTCCGTTCTCCGTGAATCCAAGTTTTTCTAAATCCAGAATGAGATCATTGGATGGTGTGAACCGTCCTGATGTCTTTATGTCGGCTGAAAATTTTTGCAATGCGTTGCTGTCAAGATCCTCTACGCTTCCGCTTACAGAGAATGAGTCAAATGACATATTTAAGCTTTGCATTCGTAAATCGACGATCTGATCTGAGTTGAGCAAATGGTTTGACGCACCATTCCTTTTGAAATAGCGGCCTTTATAGGAGATCGGTTTAAGCGGGTATTCCTGTACTGCTAATATCACTATATAATACCCATCAAAATTGTAAATGTGATGTTGAGGAAAAAGTTGTGGTTGCGTAGCCACCTTGATTTGATTTAGCCACTCTTTGATTTGTTCCTCTGTAACATCAATTCCTTGTACAGACCCGTCATCAGTTAGTCCAATGCAGATATATCCACCTTTGCTGTTTGCAAAAGCAACGGCTGTTTCAATTACCTCTTTGCCAAAAGATAATTTAAACTCAATAGTCTCAGATTCACCTGATTTTATCAGGTTCAAAAGACTGTCAGTTAGCTGTTTGATATTTTGCATTGTAACTTCAGACTTTTTTCAGTTGCTTTTTGCTAAGATTATAAACTGTTTTGCATTTACTGCAAATCAAAGTATCACTCAGCCGTTCTCCGCATTCACAAATCCAGCCAATTTGTTTTGCCGGAACGCCAGCCATAAGAGCGTAATCAGGAACATCCTTTGTTACAACCGCCCCTGACGCTATCATTGCCCATCTGCCGACGGTTGTTCCGCAGACGATGGTTGCATTGGCACCGATTGATGCCCCATGCTTAACTAATGTTTTGTGGTAACCATCTGTGCCGGTGGGGAAAGCACTGCGTGGTGTTTTCACATTGGTGAAAACCATGGAGGGTCCGCAAAAGACAAAGTCTTCAAGTTCAACGCCTTCGTAAATTGAGACGTTGTTCTGGATTTTAACGCCATTGCCGATCTTGACGTTGTTGCCAACATTTACGTTTTGGCCTAATGAACAGTTTTCGCCTATAATTGCACCACTTTGTACATGACAGAAGTGCCAGATTTTCGTGTTGTCGCCAACCTGTACACCCTCGTCAACATAGCTGCTTTCGTGAACAAAATAATTCATATTGTTGTCTATTTTCTTAATTCTGAAATCACAAATAACACAAAGAGCATAATGAGCACAAAGAAAACATTTTGGAAATATTCTTAATCATGTTAATCCTGGAAAACGTAGTAAGGCCACCCTTGTGGTGGCAGCGAACCCGCAAAGCGTGAGAGCGCCAATCATGTCTAAATGACTGCGAAGAAAAAACTTCGTGTCTCTGTGCAAGGTTAAATAGTTAAAATTCCCGCATCGCATCCAGCGTACTGTAGTTATTCAAGGGCAACTTGACGCTGACGCCCTCTTTGGAGGATTTATAAATTGCAAGCACCAGTTCCAAGGCCCGACGACCGTCCTCCGCCGTAACATAAGGATCCCGATCCTCCTTGATGGCTTCAATGACATCGGCATAAAGCGGATTATGTCCAAAACCGTAAACATTCGGCGGGTTCTCATGATATTTCGTTTTGATTTCGTCAGGATCGTCCAGCAGATCAGCGAAACGCCACTCTTCAATCAGGTTGACCGACTGCCCTCCCGCTTTAACTGTGCCTTTATCTCCGAAGATATAGAGTGTCTCTTCCAGATTCTCAGGGTACACATTGGTTGTGCCTTCAATAATGCCGTAACTGCCGTTGGTAAAACGGATCAAGGCGATTCCCATATCTTCAGCTTCAATATAATCATGGGTGAGGTTGTTCGTCATTCCAACGACCTCCTCAATGTCGTCGCCCATCAGCCAGCGGAGCAGATCAATATTGTGGATGCACTGATTCATCAGCGCTCCGCCGTCATGCGCCCAGGTGCCTCGCCATTGCGCCCGATCAAAATATTCGCGGTCGCGGTGCCAGCGAATGTGTGCTGTGCCATGCAGTAATTTTCCGAATCGGTGTTTTTCGATCGCTTCACGTATTTTCTGCACCGATTTATTAAATCGGTTCTGGTGACAGGCGCAGACTTTGACCTTTTTTGATTTGGCCTTTTCAATTATTTTATCCGCTTCGGTTAATGATAAGGCAATCGGTTTTTCAATTATCAGATTGCAACCGGCCTCAATACAGTCCAAAGCGATTGCGCCATGTGTTCCGCTTTCAGTACAAATTGCCACCAGCTCCGGCTTCTCTCTGGCTAGAAGTTCGCGGTAATCAAAGTATCTTCTGGTTTTGGAGGATAACTCAAATTTAAGGGCTTTGTCCTCCATGCACTCCGCTTTTGTGTCACATATAGCTATAATATCCAAAGCGTTCTGTTGCGCGGCTACAATGTGGTTGGGTGATATACGGCCACAACCGATTAATGCGTATTTAAAGCTCATTATGCACATTCTTTCTTGTCTGATCAAATTTACAATAAAAATAATATCATAATTCTGAAAAAATCATCAGCTTATTTGCAGGTTGATTATTTGCGGTTTGCCGGTTTGTCATGACACATTATTTTGATACACTTAATACAAAAATGAATGGCGGTAATCACGGCTTTCCTGTTTACTTTACATACTGCCATAGAGGTGCTAGTTGTCCGATATTGTCATAGAAAACAGACCGCTTGTTTCGGTTGTTACAACTACTAAAAATGAAGAGCGGTGCATAGCTCAATGCTTGCAGAGTATTAAAAGTCAGTCTTATAGTAATCTGGAGATAATAGTTGTTGACAACAATTCAACCGATCGCACCTGTGCGATTGCGGCACAGTTTACTGACAAGGTTTTTAATTACGGACCGGAACGTTCCTCTCAACGCAATTATGGCATGGCGCAAAAATCCACCGGGGACT
Source organism: uncultured Lentisphaeraceae bacterium (assembly GCA_964406095.1). GTDB lineage: Bacteria > Verrucomicrobiota > Kiritimatiellia > RFP12 > UBA1067 > M55B167. Next base: position 24,959 of record CAYOQJ010000058.1, on the reverse strand, counting down.
TTGTTATGTATATGGATGCTGACATGACAATTACTCCCGATGTGATCGCCGAAGCTGTTGATTTGTTTAGTGCGCCCGATGCTCCGGTGGCTGTATATGTGCCGTTGCGTTGGGTGGCCAACAATTGGATCAATCGGCTGAGAGGTTTTGAACGTGAGTTTTACGATGGCACTGTACTCGACGCGGTGCGCATCATAAAGCGGGATGTGTTCTTGCGGAGCGGTGGTTTTGACGAGGAGCTGAACGCCGGAGAGGATTGGGATTTTAACCGGAAGATCAGAGCTTTGGGGATGGTTGCCTCAACCGATGCGATCATGATACATAACGAAGATCCGAATTTTCGTTTGCGTGACCTGATCAGTAAAGTAAGTTACTATACTCCCTGTCTCGACCGTTACAGAGATCGCTATGGCAAGGATGATCCTGAGATTAAGCGGCAGTTTGGTATTCGGTATCGTTTCTTTTATGTGTTTGTTGAAAATGGCAAGTGGCGCAAGGTCGTGAAACATCCGATTCTCTTTTGCGGCATGTATCTGTTGAAAATCGGTATGGGGTTGTGTTATCTGACAGCGCGTAAATGATTTGTTGATGATCGATGGTTAAAATGAAAATACTTTGGATATTAAACGGACAGGGCATCGATCATTCTTCGACAAGCGGTGCGCCCAAGCGGTTTCAGGCAGTCTCAAGCCGCTGGCAACGGCTTAATCCGCGGATTAAGCAGGTTCTTCTGACCACCGCAGGCGGCAAATCGGTTACATCCCGTGCTGGTTGCGATTTTGATGCGGTGATTTTTCCGGCAACTGTTTTTTGCAAAAAAGAACCGTTCAAAGCTTATCGTATGATTTCGTATCTGACAACCGCTTTTTCAGCACTGTGGCTCTGGCGTAAAGTGCCGCAATCCGACTTTTGCATCACGGTCAGCGATTATTTCTGTGATGTCGTGCCCGCAATTGTTCTTAAACGAAAAAACAGAGTTTGCAGATGGATCGCATGGATTCATCACAAAGAGCTGCATCCCTCGCAGCGTCCTGGCAACCGGTGGGTCAATATCATAACTTGGTGGATTCAGGAGTGGAGCTTCAAACGTATAGCGCGGCAGGCTGATCAAGCTTGGGTGCTTGATTCCGATGCCGGTGATGAAGTTGCATCAAGGCTTGAGGCGCTGGGAATGGCGTCTGATCGTATTGTGCGCATTCAGAACGGCATTGATTTGCATAACATCGACGCGGTGGCGGAGCAGTCAAAAATCGTGGATGCGGTTATGATAGGGGTTAGACCTAATAAAGGCTTGCATGATATTGTGCCTGTCTGGCGTGTGGCACAGCGCATCCGACCGGGAACCACTTTGCGTTTGATGGGCGGAATGACTGGTGTGACTGCGTTGAAAAAGAGTATTCAAAAAGCTGGATTAACTAATTGTATTGAGTTTGTTGGTGACGAGGATAGTTTTTTGCCTTTTGACGTGTTTATAAAACGCATTAAGGAGTGTCGCGTGATGTTCGCCCCCAGCCATGAGGAGGGTTGGGGCATCGCGCATTGCGAGGCAATGGCCTGCGGATTGCCGGTTGTCGCTTATGATTTGCCGGTGTATGATCGAATATATGGCGATGCTCTCTTAAAGGCGCCTCCGTTGGATTGCGTAAATATGGCTGAGAAGTTGTGTGCGCTTCTCGATGACACCAAAGACTTTGAGCGTTATAGAGCTTTGGGACGAAATGTCTGTCAGCGATATGATTGGAATGCAATCTCCGCCAGGGAATTAAATATACTGGTGGATTTAATGTGTAATAACATAAAAGGGTGATCTAAATGGATGCGATACAATTTAATTCAACTGCTTATCCGCAGTCGCGTTGTGCTCAGGATGATTCGCGGATAAAAAGAATTCTGCCTTTGATGGGTGCTCCTGAGAGAGTTCTTGATGTCGGCTGTCTGGATGGCACGATCGGCGAACTTTTTTTGGCGCGGGGTAGCGAGGTTTACGGTCTGGATGCATCGCAACCTGCTATCGAAAAAGCGATTGCGCGTGGTGTTAAGGCGAAACTCGGTAATGTGGAAGAGGATTTTCCCTTTGACAACGGGTTCTTTGATGCGGTTTTCGCAGGCGAAATCATTGAGCACGTTTTTGACATTGATAAAATGCTTTCAGAGATGCACCGGGTGCTCAAGCCGGATGGTTTCGCGATTGTGACAACTCCTAATCTGGCGGCGCTGGGACGACGTTTGATGTTGCTGCTTAACCGTAATCCGCATATCGAGATATCCTTCCACGGTAACGCCGCAGGGCATATCCGCTATTTTGTCAAATCGGAGCTCTTCCGCATTCTGCGTGTTCACGGTTTCCACATTGAGCTTTTCTGTTCTGATGTGGTCAACTTCAACAGCTCCGGTTCTCTGCGAAGTGTCACATTGGCACGTCTTTTCCCGACCCTTGGCAAATCTCTGATAGTTAAAGTTTCGCCTGCAGTGCCAAATTAAAATGCCGTCGAAGTTTGGAAACTGCTGTTTCGGGTTGGATTGGTGCGCATCTGCGAACCGCTTGAACTAAAATAAACCGCACTAAGCACCCGGGGTGCGGTTTTTTGTCATCGACTTTTCCGCTGAAATGTTCAATCATACTAAATTTATCACTTTTCAATCGGCAGGCTTGGACTGTCAGTGATTTTGGAGCGTTATTTTCCGAATGCATCTTGAGACGAAAGAATTTGAGCATATTTCAGGTGGCGTAACAGCGGCGCGTGGCTTTAAAGCCAGCGGTATCGAGGCTGGTATTAAATATGCGACACAAAAAGATATGGCTCTGATAGCGGGCGATAAACCCTGCACGGTGGCCGCCATGTTCACCACCAACAGGGTGCAGGCCGCACCGGTGCGTGTTTCCCGTGAACGGGAACGCGGCGGAGTTGCGCAGGCCGTAATCGTCAACAGTGGCAACGCCAATGCCTGCACTGGTGATGAGGGTGTCGCCAATGCCAATGCAATGACAGGTCTGACAGCACAGGCACTCGAGATTGATGAATCGCTGGTGATGGTGTGTTCGACTGGTGTGATCGGTGTTCAGCTGCCGATGGAACGCATTACTGCGGGAGTCGTAAAGGCGGCTGCGGCGTTGAGTGTGGATGGCGCTGATGATGCCGCTCGGGCAATTATGACTACCGACACGGTGGATAAACAGAGTGCGGTTGCCTGCTCTATTGACGGCAAAAGAGTTGTAATCGGCGGTATGGCTAAAGGTTCAGGCATGATCGAACCTGAGATGGCCACCATGCTGGCGTTCATCACGACCGACGTGGCGATCGGGTCGGCTGCACTCAAGCTTGCGCTCCGTGCTGCGGTTGTGTCCAGTTTCAACCGCGTGGTGGTGGATGGTGATCGCAGCACAAATGACACTGTGATTGCGCTGGCATCCGGAGCTGCCGGCAATGACCAGCTTGATCCGACTCATTCTGAGTGGAGTGTTTTTACCGCTGCTCTGGGAGAGGTATGTCTGGAGCTGGCAAAGAAGATGGTAATGGACGGCGAAGGTGCCACCAAATTTGTGGCTGTCCGCGTCTCGGGGGCGCGAAGTGAAGCTGACGCGCAGTTGGCGGCGCGGGCTGTTGCCCGTTCACCCCTGGTTAAAACCGCGTTTTATGGGGCCGATCCCAACTGGGGCCGGGTGATCGCTGCGGTTGGCTATTCGGGAGCCGACGTTGATGAGGCGAAAGCTCAGATTGCTATTGGTGAGACGATAGTTTACAATATGGGGCTGGTTGCGGATCAGCAGTGTCTGGACGAAGCTGCGGCAACCATGAGAAAGCGTGTGTTTGATCTTGCGGTTGATTTAAATCTTGGGGATCACAGTGATACGGTTTTCACCTGCGATCTTTCACATGAGTACATCACGATAAACGCTGAGTACACAACATAGACTCGGGTGGCGCGCAAGGCCCGGCGGTGTTTGTTGGCAAGACGGAAGTTACAGTTGATTATGGAAGAGGCGATAAGAAAATCAAAGGTGCTGATAGAGGCACTACCTTATATTCAGGCGTTTAAAGGCACGGTTGTGTTGGTGAAAGTGGGTGGCAGTGTGATGGAGTCGCCTGAGAACCTTGAAAGCCTTTTGGTGGACATCGTTTTTATGAATGCGGTCGGCATGAAGGTTGTAATGGTGCATGGCGGTGGCAAAGCGATTTCGCGAGCACTGCTGCATAGCGGCATTGAAGCGGAGTTTGTGAATGGATTGCGTGTAACCGACAGCCGTAGTATCAAGGTGGTCGAAGAGGTGATTAAAAACGAGGTCAATGCCGATGTTATCCGGATTCTGACCAGACATGGAGCCAAGGCTCAGGCTGTTCATGGCGATGAAATTTTCACTGTTGAGCGCCAAAGCGCGACCTGCTCTGAGTCGGGCAGGAAACTTGATTTGGGTTTTGTAGGCTTTCCCGTGAAAGTGGCCAGCGACGTGGTATGCCGGAAGATCGACGACGGTATTATTCCTGTGGTCACCCCGCTGGGTAGAGATCATGAAGGCGCATTGCACAATGTCAATGCTGATGCCGCCGCAGCGGCATTGGCACAGGAGATGAGTGTAAATAAACTGGCTTTTATCTCCGATGTGCCCGGTGTGCTGATGGATGTGAACGACCATGCGACCCTGTTGCATTCACTGCATGTCAGCTCGGTGCGGAGAATGAGGGAAGACGGAGTGATAGCCGGGGGGATGCTGCCAAAACTTGAGAGCTGTGTGGAAGCGATAAAGGCCGGTGTCGGTAAAGTGCACCTTGTCGACGGCCGTATGCCGCATTCCCTTTTGTTGGAAATTTTCACTAAACAAGGTGTAGGAACGGAGATCATAGCAGATGAGTAAAAGTAAGGATATCGCAGAATTGTTCAACCAGTATGTCATGAATACATACGCGCCGACCGCTACATTGACCAGCGGTCATGACTGTAAGGTGCGCGATCCGGATGGCATGACCTATCTTGATTTTACAGCGGGCATAGCGGTTCTTAACGTCGGTCATTGCCATCCTAAAGTTGTGGCGGCAATTCAGAGCCAGGCAGCGACTCTCTGTCATTGCTCAAATCTGTTCTACAATGCCAATCAGGCTCTGCTGGCTCAGAAACTCTCAAAACTTTCCTTGAATGGAAAATGCTTCTTTGCCAATTCCGGCGCCGAAGCCAATGAAGCGATGATCAAGCTGGCACGCCTGTGGGGCAGTGAGAAAGGCAAGTTTGAAATTATCACAATGCGCAATTCGTTCCACGGCAGAACGCTGGCCACGGTGGCTGCCACCGGACAGGCAAAGATTCAGAAGGGGTTTGACCCTCTGCCGGTTGGTTTTACACATGCGGAGTTCAACAACATCGAATCGGTTAAGGCGGCTGTCAATGAACGAACCGTTGCGATCATGGTTGAAGCGGTGCAGGGAGAGGGCGGCATTACACCCGCTGAGCCGGATTTCATGCTCGAAATCCGTAAACTCTGCGATGAGAAGGAGTTGCTGATGCTCTGCGACGAGGTTCAGTGCGGTATGGGACGCACCGGAAAATGGTTCGGTTGGCAGCATTTTCCAATTAAACCCGATGCCTTCACCCTCGCTAAGGCTCTGGGAGGCGGTTACCCGATCGGCGCTTTGATTGCCACTAATGATTTGTCGAACACCTTTACCCCCGGCAAACATGCATCCACTTTCGGCGGCAATCCATTGGCCTGTGCCGCAGCTTTGGCTGTACTCGAAGCAATCGAGGAAGAGGCTATGATCAGAAGTGCCGAAGAGAGTGGTAGACTGTTTATGGAGGGACTCAACGCCTTTGTCGATAAGTATGATCAGGTGCTGGCGGTGCGCGGTTTGGGATTGATGATCGGTATGGTCGTCGAAGGGCCTGCCCGCGAGGTCGTGGAGGCCTGTCGTGACATGGGACTGCTCTGCTGTGCCGCCGGTGAACATGTTATCCGCTTTGTGCCGCCGCTGAATGTGAAAGAGAGTGATCTTGAAGAGGCTATGGAGATGATCGGTGATGCGCTGGATCAGCTCTTCGGTGATGAGTAAACGAACCTCCGCACGCTTGAAAGAGGAACTTGTTATGCAACTCTCGGATTTAAAAGGGAAAACCGTCGGTGCCTGTGTTTCCGGCGGACTCGACAGTCGTACCATATCCAAAGTAATGGTCGAAGCCGGTGTCAAAGTGATTGCCTTTTCAGCTGATCTGGGTCAGCCCGATGAGATCGACATCAATAATATAAAAAGCCGAATGGCACCCTGCGGCGTGGATACGTTTATCATCGATTTGAAAGAACCTATGGCAGAAGCCTGTTTTGAAGTGATTAAATCGCAAGCTATGTATGATGGGGGCTACTGGAATTCAACCGGTATCGCACGCGCTGTCACAACGCGTGGTCTGATCGAAGAGATGCAAAAACATGGCTGCACAGTTTTGGTTCACGGCGCTACCGGACGAGGTAATGATCAGATGCGCTTTGAGCGCTATACCAATGTGCTGGCCCCCGAGATGCAGGTTTACGCTCCCTGGCGTGATGCGGAACTCTTACAACGTTTTCCCGGAAGAACCGAAATGGTCGCTTATCTCGATCAATTCGGCATCGAGGCTTTTGCAGGTACTAAAAAGAAATACTCCACTGATTCAAACCTTGCGGGACTCTCACATGAAGCCGAGGACCTGGAGAGTCTGGAGACATCTATGCTGATTGTCGAGCCGACTATGGGGGTCTGGCCAAGTGATGCGCCGAATGAGATGGAGAAGTTTTCCGTAACATTTGAGAAGGCACGCGCCGTCAGGATTAACGGTAAGCAAGTCACTCCGCTCGAAGCAATGGTGCTGGCCAACAGAATCGGCGGACGTAACGGTATCGGGATGAAACATGCGCTGGAAAATCGCATTATCGGCACCAAAAGCCGCGGAGTTTATGAGGCTCCGGGTATGGAACTGTTGGCGACTTCGTTGCGTTTTATCTATCAGAATACAATGGATCGACGTGCAGCCGCACTTTTTGCTTCGCTCTCCAGAATTATCGCCGATCAGATTTACGATGGTCGCTGGTTTGATCCGGCCACACAGGCCGCCCGTGTTGCCATAGATACACTGGCCGAATATGCCTCCGGTACAGTTGAGGTTTCGCTGTACAAAGGTAATATCTTTTATAATTCGCTGATTGGTTGCAGTTCTTCAATTTATAATGAGGCCGATTCTTCCATGGAGGCCAGCGATGGGCTCAATCCAGTGAGTTCGCAGGGGTTTGCTGAGATTCAAAGTGTAGAAGCCCGTATGCTGGCCATTGCCGGGCAGATATCAGAGAGATGAAGAGTAGAGCGTAAAGATTGAAGAGTGCAATTATGTCAGACTTAACAACAAAGTATCTTGGACTGACACTCGAAAACCCGCTAGTGGCTTCGAGTTCACCGATTACCAGCTCGCCGGACAAGGTCAATAAACTAGCCGAAACAGGTGTGGCGGCTGTTGTGGTTAAATCTATCTTTGAGGAACAGATTCTCGCTGATGTCAGCAGTATGTATGCTTCGCTGAAAGGTGACAGTAGCGCCGTCGCGTTAGAGTATTTGCAGGCTGATTTGCCCGGACGACTTGGGCCGGAAAAATATCTGCATAATATCAGTGAGATGAAGAAAAGTGCGGACATTCCGATCATCGCCAGTGTCAACTGTCTTTCATCCGTGAAGTGGATTGACTATGCCCGTAAGATTGAGGATGCCGGTGCCGACGCCCTTGAACTCAACCTTTACCAGATGCCTGCTGATCCGTCGATTACCTCCAATGAAATTGAGCAGTCGCAGGCTGCCATGGTAAAAGATGTAACCGATGCGGTCAGATTGCCAGTTACGGTCAAATTAAGTCGGCAATATACCGCATTGATCCGTTTTGTGCGCGAACTGGAGAGTGCCGGTGCGCGGGGAGTTGTACTTTTTAATCGCTTTCTGCATGTTGACATAAACCTTGATGGAGAGTCGATTTTTTACGCACCGAATTACTCCACCTCCGAGATTCTGCCAGACCAACTGCGCTGGGCCGCCCTTGTCCGGGGCTTTGTTGATTGCGATATCGCTGTCAGTGGCGGCATCCATAGCGGGTTCGATATGGCCAAAGCTCTGATGGCCGGTGCCGATGTGGGATATGTCTGTTCAGCTTTTATGTTAAATAAAGATTTTGACGCGGGCAGAATAATTCTTGAAGAGCTGGTTGCATGGATGAACAGCAAGGGTTACAGCTCCCTGCGTGAGTTTCAAGGTAAATTGAAGGAAACCGATTTGCGCGACGGCCAGGGATTCGAAAGAGCCCAGTATGTCAAGGCCGCCACGGAATTGGAGTAGCGTTAAAATCGTAAGCCGATTTATCAACGCAACAGTGTGTTTTTACCATCACTGATCATGTTCGATGCACACACACATATGCATGATCCGCGCTTCGACGCAGTGCGTGAACAAGTCATGCGGCGGGCGATTGTCGACCAGATCACCGGTCTGTGCTGCTGTGGTACTGCGCCGTCCGACTGGGCTGCGGTGCGTAATGTCTGTGAACGGTATAATTCACTCAATCTGGTTATCTCTGCTGGCTACGGTGTGCATCCCTGGTATGTTGAAAATCTCCCGGATGACTGGATTTGCAAACTTGAGGAAGCACTGGAAAACAATCCAGTGGCGGTGATCGGCGAAATCGGGCTCGACGGTATTCGTAAAAGTGTTTCGCGGGAACGTCAGGTTGCTCTGTTGCGCTGCCAGTTGGAGTTGGCGGCTGCGCATCGCCGTCCGGTGATATTGCATGGCGCACGGGCCTGGGGTGAACTGGTTGCCGTTATGCAGGGTTATGCCGATAAGATACCGGCTGTAATTGCACACGGATTCTCCGGTTCAGCCGAAATCATGCGGACGTTGATCGATATGGGTTTTTACCTCAGTTTTGCCGGGTCGGTTTGCAATGTTAAAGCGACTAAAGTACGGGCGGCGGCAGCCCTTGTGCCCCTAGGGCAGCTGCTGGTTGAAACCGACTCACCGGATATCTTTCCTGCTGGCGGGATACCCGCCGCTGTGGACGAACGTAGCCGCCCGGTTAATCAGCCATCCAATCTTAAATTTGTTTGCAACACAGTCGCCGAACTTCGTCAGGTTTCCGCTGACGTTATTGCTGATGTCACCGCTTCAAACGCCCGTGCCGCTCTTTTCGGCACCTGACCGCTTTTCCACGTTGACCTGAAAGGGCCAGCATGCTATTATTTACAACCTTTTTGATTTAAGAACCAGGAGAATTAAAGATGAAGATGACATGGCAACCGTCGAATTTGAAGCGCGCCCGTAAGATCGGGTTTCGCGCACGTATGGCTACCAGGGGTGGTCGTGCCATTATAAATGCACGCCGACGCAAAGGGCGTATGCGTCTTACGCAGGTGTAAAAAGGGCTAACTGCGCACAGCAGGGGGCAGAGGGCATTCTTATCAGCGCTGAGATGGCCAGATTATTCGGAATGCATCGGCTTGAGTCATCCGCTTACCGGGAGGTGTTTAACAGCCGACGACCGTATCACGGACGGACAATGACAATGTGGGTAAGAATTTCCGCGGACGCCGGCCGAAGGGTCGGCGTTGTTGTTTCGAAGCGCAACTTCCGTCGTGCAGTTGACCGTAACAGAGCCAAACGGCTCCTGCGTGAAGCTTTCCGCCTGCAACGTGTCAACCTGACTGTTGATGCGGATGTGATCCTGAGTGCAAAACGCGCTATGGCGGGTCTGCACCGTCAGGAGGTTGAGCAGGATTTCGAACGACTGTGCCGTCGGGCCGGTATTTGGCGTGCTTAAATTCAGGAGCAGAGCTGTGACGACATTTCTCAGCAGAGCGGTTAGATGGGTACTCACACTGTTGATCAGGGGTTACCAGATTGTGATTTCACCGCATATCGGCAGCTGCTGCCGTTTTGAACCCTCCTGCTCACAGTACTTTATCGAGGCACTTCGCGAACATGGTGTGCTCAGGGGTTCTCTGTTGGGGGTTAAACGTATTCTGCGTTGCCATCCCTTCGGTGCGTCGGGATATGACCCGGTTCCGCATCGCAGAAAACGTTGAGATTGAATTGTCGGGGATTGAATGTTAACAGCTAACAGGATTTGAATTTTATATGAATACTCAGGAAAAAATTCTGGCGGCGGCGCTTGGACTGGCCCTGCTGCTCTATATGGTTTACAATACCAAGCAGAATGCCAGGCAGCTTGAACAGGCGCGGGTTGAGCAGCGTGAAGCTTCAACACTCACCAATACTTTCGCACAGGTTGACCAGAAAACAGATCAGAACCTGCCTGAGATTGCAGAGGCGGTGGCTGAAAAGGCTGAATTGCCGCCACCTGATGCCCCGGAGAAGGTGGTTGAGATTGAAAATGAATATCTGCGGTTAACGCTCTCATCACACGGGGCAGTTATTCAAAGCGTTTTGCTCAAGGATTACAACTCCTATCCCGGTGAAAGATCGCCGGATAATCCACCGGTGGTACTGGATTTTAACCGTGCCCCCGGTTTGCAGATTCAAGGGGTCGCGGGGCTTGCTCCCAACGCCGCCTATCAGATCGAGCGAAGTGAAAATGGTGAAAGTGTCGTGTTCAGAGCTTTGGCTGCGAATGGTCTGGTGGTCGAGCGAAGTCTGGAACTGCAGGATAACTACCAAATCCGGCTGATTGACACCTTCCGCAACAAGGGTGTTCGGGTGATGCAGTTGAACACCAACGCGCTGAGTGTCGGTTCAATGTATCGAGGCAGCTCCAAAAACGATATCCTTTCGGTGGATGCCATGCCTGCGGTTGAAAAAGCTGATGTGTTGCACTGGGATAAAGAGAAACAGACACGCGGATTTATAGGCGGAAGCGGCGGCTTCGGTTGCGGCGGCGGTAAACCAGCTCTGGGTTTGCCCGAACGTATGAGCATACCTATGCGGGGAGCGCAGAAGTGGGTGGCCGTCAAATCAAGATTTTTTGTGACCGCATTCATATCTGATGCTCAAACCAGCGGATATCGCGTTGATCTGTACCGTGATACATCTAAAGAGAAGTTTGTGCTGGAGTCACTCTCCGCCGATGTTCTTTTTCCGGCGACGCTGCTGGATGCCGACGAGAGCCTGAGTCGGGAATACACCTTGTATGTTGGACCCAAGAAGCTTGATCTGCTGCGTGCGATGGGCAACAATATGGATGCTGTGATGCAGTTCGGTAAATTCCGCTGGTTCTGTGAGTTGCTGGTGCCGACACTAAACTTTTTTTACAGGATTATACCGAATTACGGGATCGCTGTTATTCTGCTCACTGTTTTGGTGCGGATTATCTTTTGGCCCCTGACCCACAAGAGTACCAAAAGTATGCGTAAGATGCAGGAGATACAACCCGAAATCAAGGCTCTGCAGGTGAAGTATAAGGATAATCCGCAGAAGCTCCAGCAGGAGACCTGGGCCATTTACAAAAAGAATAAGGTCAACCCAATGTCCAGCTGTCTGCCGATGCTGATTCAGATACCGGTGTTTATTGCGCTTTTCACTGTGCTGCGCAGTGCGGTTGAGCTGCGGTATGCCTCGTTTCTTTGGATTGCCGATCTGAGTGAACCGGAAAATCTTTTTGCAGGCAGCATTCCGCTGGTCGGCTCACTAAATATTCTGCCGATCCTGATGTCCGGCACAATGGCACTGCAGAGTTATCTGACTCCTTCAGCAGGTGATCCCCAGCAGCAGAAGATGATGATGATCATGATGCCGGTGATGATGCTTTTCATGTTTTACAGCTTTCCGTCGGCTCTTTCGTTATACTGGACTGTTAGTCAGGTGCTTTCGATCGTGCAGATGCTGATGATGCGCCGACACCACGGTGATTCGACACCGGGTAAAGACAAGATCGATGATGCCGTGGTTGTGACTACCAGACAACAGCGCCGTCAGAGCGCACGCAGCTGAATTATATCCCGGATTCGTAGCCTGCTGTTAAAAAATATGGATTCGCTTGGTATTAAGCTTGATATTTATTATGATAGCACCGCGGCCTGAGAAAGTTTTGCATTATGAAGTTGTATTTTTTCATTATTACAGTTAACCTAACCATGGTAGCGGTTTCCGGTGCCGAACAGAGCGAACGCAAACAGGAGCTGAACGATGCCATGGCGCAGCGTGCTCAGCTTATGGTTGAAAAGCATCAGGCGCAGGAGCGCATGGACAAAGCCTGGTCGGATAAAAGCTTCACCTCACCGGTGATTGAAAAACTGCGCGGGCGTCTGCGCGAGCTGCAGTTCGAAATGATCAGGGTGCGCGAAGAGTTGAAGAAAGAGATTGCCCGACTGCCCGAAATGCAACAACTCGAAGCACAGGTGGAACAGATGGATGCCGGTGAGAAGAAGTTGCGTGAAAAAATAGAGCAATTGAAGAAATAAAAGCATGGGGAGAGCTGATTATGGAGGCCCGAGTGAAAAACAATGAAAAGTCCGAGGGCAGCAGTCGTCCGCGTATTTTGATTGTCACTCCGGAAATCACCTATCTGCCCGATGGCATGGGTAACATGGCTCACCGCCTGAATGCCAAAGCGGGTGGCTTGGCCGATGTTTCCGCCTCACTGGTGGCATCTCTTTTTGATCTGGGGGCCGATGTGCATGTCGCTCTGCCCCATTACCGGCGTATGTTTCATGTGGAGGTCGGTCAGCTGATCAGCGATGAACTGCGCGTATATAAAAACCGACTGCCCGGTTCGCGGCTCCATCTGGCCGAAGACCGCTGTTTCTACTATCGCGACACCGTTTACAGTTCGGGCAGTGAAAATCCTAAATTGGCGCTGGCCTTTTCACGCGAGATTGTTAACAACATCATTCCCACTGTGCAGCCCGACCTGGTTCACTGCAACGACTGGATGACGGGACTGATACCGGCTACGGTGCGGCGTATGGGGATTGCCTGCCTCTTTACCGTCCATAATATCCATACGCACGATCTGACACTGGCGCAGATTGAAGACAGTGGCATCGATGCGGCAGAGTTCTGGGGTAATCTCTATTATAAACGGATACCGTTCAACTATGAAGAGTCTCGTTACAGTAATATGGTCGATATGCAGGCCAGCGGGGTTTTCGCATCGCACTATATAAATACGGTCAGTCCGACATTCCTCAAAGAGATCGTCAACGGCTGGCACGATTTCGTGCCCGACAGCCTGAGAGCGGAAATACGCAATAAATATAACGCCGGTTGCGCCGCAGGTATCCTGAATGCACCCGATATCAGAGATGACCCGCGTATTGATCCCTTGATTGATGTCAATTACGGAGCGGAGGATCATGCTGAAGCCAAAAAACAGAATAAGATTGCTTTTCAAAATAAGGTGGGACTGAATGTCAATCCAGATGCGCCGATCTTTTTCTGGCCCTCGCGCCTCGATCCGGTGCAAAAGGGCCCGCAGCTCCTGGCCGACATCCTGTATAATTTTCTGGCGCGTCACTGGCAGAGTGGAGCGCAAGTAGTGATTGTCGCCAACGGAACCTTCAAACAGCCCTTCTATGAGATTCTTAATTTTCATGATCTCTATGGGCGGCTGGCGGTCTGTGACTTTAATCAGGCTCTCTCAAAACAGGGTTTCGCCGCTTCCGATTTCACACTGGTTCCCTCGCGTTTCGAGCCTTGCGGTCTGCCGCAGATGGTCGGACAGATATACGGTTCTCTCCCAATTGTGCACGATACCGGCGGATTGCACGATACCGTTGAACATCTCGAGAGCGGCTTGGTCAGCAGCGGTAATGGATTTGTTTTCAAAGTTTACGACAGTTTCGGCCTTTCATGGGCAATGGACCGTGCCATGGACTTCTATCGGCAGGATGCCGCCGTACGTGATGTTCATATCAGCCGTGTCATGACAGAGGCACTCGGACGCTTCAATCATGATGTCTGTGCTCAGGCCTATATTGATATTTATGAGGAGATGTTAAACCGACCTCTGGTTAAATCGTTTGAGTAGTGCATGACAGCAAAACCTCAAAAAGCACGCCTGATGGATGATCCCTGGCTTGAGCCGTATGCGGATGTGATCAGACGAAGACATGAACTTGTTGAGCGAAAGCTTAACGAACTGACGGTTGCGCCCGGCTCACTGCCCGAATTCGCATGTGCGCATGAATACTACGGCCTGCACCAGTTACAAGAGGGCTGGGTCTTCCGTGAATGGGCCCCCAATGCCGTTGAAATTTGGCTCGTCGGTGATTTTTCAGACTGGAAAGTGCGCGATCAGTTCAAACTCACACGCTTGCCCGGACGAGATGTGTGGGAGCTTTATATGCCGAAAGACGCTGTTCAGCACGGACAGTTCTACCGTCTCGAAATGTGTTGGAAGGGTGGACGGGGAGAAAGAATCCCTGCCTACGCCCGTCGGGTGGTGCAGGATAAGGATTCGCTGCTGCTGGCCGCCCAGGTGTGGAATCCGCCTGAATACAAATGGCAGGTAAGCGATTTCAAAGTGCCCGCCTCCGGACTGATTATCTATGAGGCGCATGTCGGTATGGCTCAGGAAGAGCCCGAAATCGGAACATATCTCAAGTTCCGCGACAAGATTCTGCCGCGCATCATCAAAGCCGGTTATAACACGATCCAACTCATGGCTGTGATGGAACACCCTTACTACGGCTCTTTCGGATACCATGTCTCCAATTTTTTCGCCGCCTCTTCACGTTTCGGCACCCCGGAGGAGCTTAAGGCCCTGATCGATGCTGCACATCGGGCGGGCATCGCCGTTATTATGGATGTCGTCCATTCGCATGCGGTCAAGAATGAACGTGACGGTCTTTCCCGCTTTGACGGTACAAGTTATCAGTATTTCCACAGCGGAACGCGTGGTTGGCACGAGGCTTGGGATTCACGCTGCTTCGATTATGGCAAGATCGATGTGCTTCATTTTTTGCTTTCAAACTGTCGTTACTGGCTGGATGAGTTTCACTTCGACGGCTTCCGTTTCGACGGTATCACCAGTATGCTCTATTTACATCACGGACTTGGGGTGGATTTTACTGACTATTCACAGTATTTCGATACAACTGTCGATGATGATGCCTGGATATACTGCTGCCTGGCCAACCGACTGATTCATGAGCTGCGTCCGGATGCAATCACCATTGCGGAGGATGTGAGCGGCATGCCCGGTTTGTCGGCTCCGGCGGAGGATATGGGGGCCGGCTTCAACTGCCGCATGGCGATGGGGGTGCCCGAGTGTTGGTTCCGAATGATCCGTAACGTCCGTGATGAGAATTGGAGTGTCGGATATCTCTGGCACGAACTGACCAATCGCCGCGCCGATGAACAAACCGTCAACTATGTTGAGAGTCATGATCAGGCACTGGTTGGCGGCAAGACCCTCTTCTTTGAACTGGTCGACGATGCCATCTACAATTCGATGAGCCGCAATGCCAGGCACATCAGTATTGATCGCGGAATCGCTTTGCATAAACTGGCCCGCCTTGCTACAATTGGTACCTGTGGCTGTGGTTACCTTAACTTCATGGGTAATGAATTCGGCCATCCGGAGTGGATTGATTTTCCGCGGGAAGGCAATGACTTTTCTTATCACTATGCCCGCCGTCAGTGGTCGCTGCGCGATAATCCGGAGTTGAATTACTGGTGCTTGGCGCAGTTTGATGAAGCAGCTGTCAATTTGATCAGAGATAAAAACGCCTTGGTTGACAGCGTCCCCAGACGGCTATATGTCAACGATCAGGATAAGATTCTTGTTTTTGAACGTGGTGGTCTGGTTTTCGCTTTTAACTTTCACAGTTCACGTTCAGTGGCGGATTACCCCATTGTTGTGCCGCCCGGTGAGTACCATCTGCTGCTGGATTCAGATCAATTGGAGTTCGGCGGCTTTGGCAGAATAGAGGCCGGACAGCATTTCGCTCTGATGAATGATGTCCGGGATGTAGAATGCTGTAATATAATCAGAATATATCTGCCCTGCAGATCGGCGGTCGTGATTGAGCGGAGCACAAATTCATGACATCTGCCGCTCTGAATGCTTTAACCTCCGCAGGCTTTGATTGATCTGGGAAATATCTTTGAAAAGGAGAGCTGTTATGATAGACGATGCCGACATGATTGAACCGCCGCCACCTCCTCAGGAGCGTGCCTTTACCGGCGCTCGCCGGAAATACCGTCGCCCTTCGCACTCCGGGTCTCCTCCGGGAGTACCCTCTGCCGCAGCCGTTCTGCCTTTCTTTGTTCTGGCTTTGATCATTCTGGGTGCTCTGTGGTGGTGGTATTGGTGGCGCATTGAGCCGGGTAATGGCGAGATCGCCGTGCTCACAAAAAAAACCGGCAAAAATCTGCCGCCCGAAGAGATAATCGCGCTTTCAGATGAATACAAGGGTGTGCAGCTGGAGGTTCTGCCCGAGGGACGCTTCTTTCTCAATCCCTATGTGTGGGATTGGAAAATCATTAAGATGACCGACATCTCCGCCGGAAAGTATGGTGTGCTGGTGCGTAAGTATGGGAAAGACCTGCCCCGCGGGGAGATCATCGCTCCGGATGACCAGCACAAGGGTATCGTGGGTGAGGTGCTTGGAACCGGCAAACATCGTATCAATCCCCATGCTTATGAAGTTAAAATATTCGACGATATAAAAATCGCACCCGGTCACGTAGGTGTCGTTACGGCACTCTTTGGTGCGGATATACTGGCTTCCGATAAACAAGCACCAATCGCCGAAAAAGGTTTCCTAACAGAAACCGGCTGGAAAGGAGTCAAAAAGGAGGTTCTCAAAGAGGGCACCCACCGGCTTAATCCCTACCTTTACGCCGTATCTATCGTCAATGTCCAGAGTCAGCGCTTCGAGTTCACCGGCGACGAGGCAATCATCTTTCTAACGCTCGACGGTTTCAGCGTAACCGTTGAAGGTACGCTGGAATTTAATCTCAATGTCGAAAGCGTTGCTCGGCTGACACATGAGGTCGGCGACATGGAAGATATCATGAATAAACTCATCCTGCCGAGCGCACGCGGATTCTTCCGCATCGAAGGTAGCAAAAAAGAGGCGACCGATTTCATCGTTGGCGAGTCCCGTCAGGCTTTTCAGGATAATCTGCATAAGTTTCTGGCCGAAACCTGTGCGGGTTGGGGAATATCACTTAACTCCGTGCTGATTCGCGATATCATTGTACCGCAGGAGATCGCCGCAATTATCCGGGATCGCGAACTTGCCGCACAGGAGGCTAAAAAATTCGAGCAGCAGATTGTGCAGGCTAAATCAAAGGCCGAGTTGGAAAAGCAGAATGCCCTCGCCGAACAACGTAAGCAGGTGGTCAACGCCGACACGGAAAAAATCCGCCAGCTTGTTATGGCTGAACAGAGTAAAGTTGAAAAAACGGTGGAGGCCAGCACGCAGCTCGAAGTCGCCCATGTGCAGCTAGAGGCTGCTAACGCTGATGCTCAGGCTCTGTTAACCCTGGCGGAGGCCGATCGCAAGGTTGTGGAAAGTCGAAATACGGCCGATGCCGCTGTGTTGAAACAGCAGGTCGCCGTTTATGATGATGAAGAGGATTTTGTGCGTGCCCTGCTCTATGAAAAAGTAGCACCAAATATCACAACTATCCTTACAACGGATCATGGTGGAGATATCTTCGGGCTGCCAGTCAAGGTTTATCCCGCGCCGATCAGCGCCGACCTCTCTTCCACCAGAAAAACTCAAGCTGCCCGGCCTGATGCGTCTGATCAGAATGTCTCAGCCCAAAAGGGTAAAGTTGCGCCGGGAGGTGCCCGATGAAAAAATCAGTAATTGTCGTTTTCCCCATTCTGCTTGTTGCTCTGATCTGGGCGTTTTGCATGTGGACATTCTGTCGTGTTGATGTGTCGGCCGGTTATATGGCAATTGTGACTTCCAAGTTAGGTAAACCACTTGGTTCCGATCAGATTCTGGCGGAGCCGGGACAGAAGGGCATTCAACGTATTCCGCTACCGGAAGGCAGACACTGGCTTAACCCGGTTCTCAATGAATGGCGCATCGAAAAAGCAGTCAACATACCAGTCGGCAAGATCGGAGTGGTAACGTCCAAGGTGGGCGAGGAATTGCCCTCAGGGCACATTATCGCGGCTCATAAGCAGAGCAAAGGTGTTTGGGCCGATGTACTTGGTCCGGGAACTTACCGTCTCAATCCAGAGGGTTACACCGTTACACAGCTCGATGTGATCAATATACCGATCGGCTATGTCGGAGTTGTGACTTCGCAGACCGGTGAGCCAGTCAGCCCGGGTGAGTTTGCCGGTCCGGGCCGGAAAGGCGTGATGGAGGATGTGCTGCAGCCGGGTCTGTACTATATCAATAATCGCGCCTATCAGGTGGATGTGCTGGAAATCGGCATGAACCAGGTTTCCATCCTCGGGCGATCCGGTTCGGTGGTGATTACAAAAAGTCAGATAACCAGTGCCGGCGACGCTTTGACCGCTCTGCAGCAGAATACGATTCAGACCCAGAAGGAGAAGCGCGACGAATATTTGGAAAAGAATCGCGGACGTGGATTTATCTCGCAACAGGCTATCAGTGAGGATATTCAGCGAATGACCCAGGGCACCAGACAGAAAATGGGCTTGCAATCCCGCTCCAAAGAGGGTGCCGGTCGCGGAGAGCTTGAAGATCAGATTCAGCCGCAGTCGGCGGGTGTCGGCATCTCCAGCACTCCCGCTCCGGAGGCGGTGGCTTTCGGCTTGAAGCGTTTTGTGGAATTTCCGTCCCGCGATGGTTTTCAGGTGCTTCTGGATATGACTGTCGAGTTTGAGCTTATGCCGGAAAATATTGCCAAAATCTATATGCTCTACGGTGATCTGCCGGCGGTGGTCGATAAAATTCTGCTGCCTCAGATTCTTTCAATCTCCCGTATCAAGGGGTCCAGCTACGGCGCCCGTGATTTTATCGACGGTGAAGGGCGCCAGCAGTTTCAGGAAGATCTGACCGAAGAACTCACCGCTGTGATGCAAGAAAAGCATATTGTGGTGCATAACGCCATCATCCGGCATGTCGAAGTTCCGCCGGAAATACTCACCCCCATTCAGATGTCCAGTGTCGCCAAAGAACAGGACTTGACCAATCAGGCTCTGCAGCATACGGCCCGTAAACAGGCGGAGCTCAATACCGAAGAGGCCCTGATCAACCAGCTGAAACGACAGGTTGAACAGGAAACCGAAAAAGAGGTCGCTACAATTGCCGCTGATACCCGTAAGGAGGTGGCCGAAGTTCAAGCGGCCGCCGATCTGCAGGTGGCTCAGATAAACCTTGAGCGCGCTGAAATTCAGGCCGAAATTACCCGCGTTAGCGGTGAGGCTGAGGTTCAGGCCGAGTTTGTCGTCAGCAACGAGGAGGCTCTCGGACGCAAAATGCGCGCCGATGTATTCAGCAATCCCGCCGCTCTGGCGGAACTGCGTTTTGTGGAAACATTGAATCCTGATGTAGGCATCAGAATTATTCATGCCGGTGAGGGTACACTCTGGACCGATCTTGAAAAACTGACACCTACCCTGCCGGTTAAAAAATGAGAGCGTTCTGCTGAATTCTCACGGAGAAAAAAATATGGATTTCAGCGGTAGCGAAATATATGAGGATAATGAGGTTTTCGAGGACGAAACTAACAAGGGATGTCTCGGCTGGTTTCTACGGATTTTCCTCTCTCTGCTCGCCCTTTTGCTTGTTGTCGGAGCGTTGTGCGCTTATTTTTTGACAACCGATCTTGCCAGAATCTGGCTGCTCAATCGTGTCAACCGGTCAATCAGACCGGCGCGGATCAATCTGGAAAAATGGGAGGTGCCGCTGGTCGGTTCCATGCATCTGCATGGAGTCGAATATAATGATCCCACGGAAGGTCTGCAGATCGATGTGCGTGAAATTACCCTGAAGAAAGGGGTCAGAGCCCTTCTGCCCTTCGGTAGATTGGCACTTGGCGAGATAATTGTGCAGTCGCCAGTTATCAGCTACGATAACTCACAAAAGACGGAACAGAAAAAAGAACGCACTACCGCAGGCACGCAAAGCGAAGATGAGAAGAGCACTTTCTTCCTGCCGGTTGCGGATGTGGGCGGTAAGCTTTTTGTGCGCGACGGAGCAGTGATTCTGCGGCAAGATGGCCGTGAAATCTTGGGTGGCACCCGAATCGAGGGGGACTTGAAACTCGATTCTTTGTGGCGTCCCTTTAATTTCAATCTGCGCTGCCTCTGCGGCGGAGGAGAGCTTTCGCTGACCGCTGAGATGCGCAGTGTTATGTCGCTGAGCGATACACATCAAAACACACAGGGTGATAAGGTAACCCTCCATCTGAAACGTATGCAACTTGCCGAGCTGAAAGAGATTTTTTCCCTTGCCGGGCTTCCGGTTATGCCGGTTTCCGGTGTGGCGGAGGGTGCTCTGACATTCGAACGCCGCAATGCGGAATCTTCTTTTCAGCTAGTAGGCGGCATGTTAGTGGATGATCTGCAACTTGCCGCCCGGAAAAATGAACCTTCGCCAGCTGGCAATATCGCGCTGCTAATCGATGCCGCAGTCGATGCTAAACACTGCGATATCCGTAAGTTTGAACTGAATTCACCCTGGGGCCGAACCAGTATCAACGGCAGATTGAGAGAGGTGCCCGATAACCGCCGCGTGGCCGGCAATATAGATGCCGAGCTCTCGCTGGATATCGCCGCGATCACCCGTGATTTTCATGCCCTGCTGCAAATAAACGATGACCTGGAGTTCACAGACGGTAAAGTACAGGGCAAACTCAAGATCAACGAGTCCGGTGCCGGAGTCGCAGTGCAGAGCTCGCTCAGTATTGACGATCTGGTAATGCTTTACCAGCGGCGGCGTGTCGCGTTGGAGCAGACACTTTCCGTCGAACTCAAAGCCCGCCTATCCGATCGGCTTTTCCCGGAGATCGATGAACTGCGTGTGCAGGGTTCATTTGTTGATCTCTACGGCAGTGGCAATCTACGGCAGGCCGCAGTTAAGGGATATTTTGACCTGACCAGGCTGGCTGCCGATTTCAAAGGGATTTTTAACACCGATGACGATCTCTCAGGTGCTGCACATTTCAACCTGATCACACAATCCACCGATGATGAAACCAGGTTTGATCTGATGACTAAACTCTCAAAGTTCAAGTTGTCTCTGCCCGGTTCCGGCAGATCATCGGTGCGGGACGGCAGCTTTTCCTGTGCCGGTAAAATCGATGGTGCTGCCGATGCCGGAAGGTTGTCGGATTTGATCTTGAGAGATGTGCGTTACGATCTGCGTCTGGATGGCACCCGCTTTAATGGTGAGATCGCGCGCTTCATTGCGGTGCAGCAAAATGCCGCATTGCCTGTTCTACGCGGATTTTCGCTGAATGCCGAAATTAAATCACAAGCTCTGGTCAACGCCTGTGGCGTTCTAATGTCGGAAAAGATGTTTGCCGAGGCTCTTGATTGGCAGGGCCGAATGGTCGCGGTTTGCGTTGCCGAATCTGCTAATGATGTCGCTACAATCAGAATCAACAGCCTCGCAAGCGATATCCGGTTTACAGCGGCGGGGCGGAAATTCAACGAAGCTGAGGTGCGAGCGGGTGGCGCGATCACCTTCAATGCGTTTGAAAATTCCATAGCTCTGAATGAGGTGTTGGTTGACTCAGAGGGTTTGAACATGAGTGTGCCGGAGTGGTCTGTCCGGATTGACGGCGATGACGGAGAACTCAGCTTTTCCGGTAGTGCCCTGGCGAACTCCGACGTGGCTCTGCTTTATCCGTTGCTGGCCGACGATGGCGGCCACAATCAGGTGCGCGGCAAGATGGAGCTCGCCTTGGAAGCGGTCGGAGATGCCGATGCCACTAGGATTGATTTTAGCGCAGTTCTCTCCGACTATTATATGCTCAAAGATGGGAAGATTGTTTTCTTTGAAAAAAACGCAGGTCTTGACGCTCTGCTCCATTTAACAGACTCCAGCAGTGATCTTCACTTTGAAAAATTAAAGCTGACTTCATCCTTGATCGATATCGATACAACCGGTTCAATTGTCGATATCCGGCGGACGCGATATGCCAATCTCAAAGGATATATCGACCTGAAGTTTGACGCAGTCGAAAAACTGTTGCGTGTGCGCGGTGTCGATGAGTGGCATTTGCGCGGCGGCGGAAGATCCCCCTTCACTTTGCGTGCTCCACTGCACAGCGGGTTCCTGCGCCAAGGTGAGTTTGACGGCGAATTTCCGCTAAAATCCCTGAGTGGGCTGGGATTAAGCGCGGGCAATTCACCGATCAGTTTAAAACTCGCTGACGGATGCCTGAAATGCGTCTGGAACCCGCCTCTGAATGAAGGCAGATTGAATCTTGCGCCGGTTTTTGATTTCACGGACGATGGTTGCTCAGTGTCGATCAAGGCTGGCACTCTGCTGGATAACGTGACTATCACCCAGGAAATGGTGGACAAGCTGCTTGTTCACTTTAATCCGCTTTTTCACGGTAGCCGGGTGCTTAACGGTACAGCCGACGTGCGGATTAACCGTTTTATTTTCGGAGCTCTTTCTGGGCATGGCGATCTGCTGGTTGATGCCGAATGCAACCTGGATAATCTGGAAATGACGCTTTCACCCGCCATGCTCGATCTGCTCGCGATGATTCAGATTAAAGAGCGGGTTTATAGAGTGGAGCACCTGCCGCTGCGTGTTCAGGTGCGCGATGAAAGAGTCTTCCTGGATGCAGTGACCATGGAGTTTGATGAAATGCCGCTGACCTTCAGCGGTAGCGTGGGTTTTGACTCCACGGTTAACTATCTTGTCGAAATACCTGTCGGTGCGATAATCGCCGCAAAAACCGGACTTAAAGTGCCCGAACAGCTTGTGGTGAAGGTACCTGTGACCGGTACGGTTGATAATCCGCGCCTTGATTCCGCCGCTCTTCGTAATGCGATGGGAGGTGTCGTTAAAAAAACGCTGGAGAGCCAGGCGGTTAAAGGTGTCACCGATTTTCTAAATCAGTTAAAAAATGAACTGAAATGATTGTTTTACAGCAGTTTGGTGTGCTGGTTACCCGGCTGTTTTATTTTTTATATAAGGATACGTAAATGACACACAGAGAGATGGAGATGCGTACTTCAGCGGTGAGCCTTTCCGATATGGAAATTTTTGTTTTCCCTGAACTAATGTATTCACTGGTTCTGGCCAATATCATGTCGCCGCGCATCTGGCGCTGGCGCGAAGAGTCCTGGTTCGAGGGGATTGAAACACTTAAACCCTATAAACGCATGCAGCGCCTGCGCCAGTATATAATGGATAATTACGTCTTTAATCTCGACCTCGAAACATGGGGCTTGACCACCCAACAAACACAGCTTGAACGCTTTAGTGATATCCTCGATCCGGATAAAATTCGAGAGTCCAACGCGCTTTTTGGCTATCAGGGCGACTCCTACTATTTTGATATCGATATCCGTACCCATTTCGGATTGGATAAATACTCTGATGACGTTATTCCTTTCTGGAAAACCGAAACCGTCGAGGCAATGGATGCCTTCCGATATCGGGAAGGCTTTGAAACCGGCGCCGGCGAGTGTGTGTCGCTGGCTGCTCTCTATGCCGCCGCTCTATTTGTTGTCGCCCGTGTTCCGCTTGAAGATATCTATCTGATGGCGACACCGCTACATTCACAGAATTTTGTTGATGTACGCGACGGTGTGCTGATTAACAATCGCCGGCTTGTCACTAAATCAATGTGGTTCAACGGAACTCAGATTTCAGGTCAGGCCCGGCGGGCACTTGAAAATGAACTGGTTACCATTGTGGCACACCCAACCGGCTGGATTCATACCCTTTACGAACGTGCTACAATTTCGCAGGAGCGTTTCGCGTACTTCCGCAGAAAACTGAATGATTATCTCACGACCCGCCTGACCCCGGAGATACTCGGTAATTTCCTGCGTCAGAATATGGAGTGCCGGGAGTGTTTCGTAATCCGTCACCCCATCCGCGGCATCAACCGCTATCTGCCACTGAACGAAGCCTTTCGCTTTGAACATGACAGTGCCTACCATGTTACCGGCCCCACACGTGAAAAGTTGCTGGCAACTATCCCCTGCGAGGAGTACTCCGCTTCATTCCCGGCCTGCCGGATAGTGCTGAATGAAATAGAAGACTTCGTTAAACAGCACTCTATCGATCTTGAAGATGATGATGATCTGTGTGCCCTGAAAGAAAAAATTGGCGATCATTGCATCAGTGCCGACCGGATGGTCGCACAGCTGATCGATTTCTGCCATACAAAACCGCGTTTGCCGGATATCAGCCGGGTGACACTCGACCACTCCGAGCCGCCGATTACGTTGAAAGCCGATATGACGCGCCAAGAGATTATCGCTGAACTGCAGACTCTGCGCGCACACAATGTTACGGCGGAGATGGCATTTTACGCTTATCGCGATTTCACATTCGTTGCTCCTGAACCCTTTTTACTCGCAGCTATCCAGCGTAATCCGGTCTGCATCGAAGAGTCGCACGAGCTGTCCCATTCCGAAATTATCGCCCTGCTGAGAGGCTGGCCAGATGAGTCGATCTACGATGGTGAGGCGCGCCTGGCCCAGCCCGATGAACTCTGGAATTTCAAACGCGGTGACGGATTGGAAAAAGCCCTGACGCTGGCGACAATTATCTCTGCCGGACAGAGTTGCAAACTTCGCATTGTCCGGGAGGGCTCGCTCAGCGTTCTTTATGACGGCGCCGAGCGGATTGCCGGCTTCGAGAGCCGTAAAACCGCGCTTAAAAATGATTGGCAGCTCTAAGCATTTATCAATTAACAGGATTATAATTTAAAGACACGCATCGGTCGGGGGCGAATTGTAAGTGAAATCGGACATTTTATTATGAGGCTTTGAGGTATACTTTATCCTAAAAACGGGAATGATCTAACCACGAAATACACGAAACACACGAAAACACTGTTCGAACTATTGATTTGTAACCTAACCCATGAGGTGAATAT
>CAYOQJ010000057.1:0-70592 GCA_964406095.1 uncultured Lentisphaeraceae bacterium | reverse complement strand
TCGAAATCCAGGGACGAGGCGTAGAAGTCGATCGGCGGGTTGTCCGGCACATGGCTCCACTCACCGCCCAGGTAGTTCAGCTCGAAGCCGATCTCCTTGGACGCGCCGACCGCCGCGTCGGCCGAGCCCTGAACGGAGGCGTCCACCTCCGCCACGGCGGTGATTTCGCCTTTGATCTCCACCCACACCGGCACGAGACCGATCATCGCGCCGTAGGGCCTGCTGAAGCTGCCCAGTTCCTTTGTGTATGAATCGGAGAAGCCCCTGTAAAAGAGGGCCTGAGCGCTGACATACGAATTGAACTCGGAGTTTGTATCGACCTTCAGCGCCTTCAGCTTGCCCCATGCGAAGTCGATATACACATCCACCCCGCCGGAAAAACTCCACATGGCGGAGGGCAGCCAGAGCTTCACGTCGGCGTTCTGGTGCAGCACCGTGCCGGAGAGATCGTCGCCGAAACTGAAGTCCAGCACGTCGAGGGATCCCGAGAACATCGGCTGGGCACCGCCGTCGGCGGCTATCAGATCGAGCGTCGAAAGGGAGCCCTCGGAGATCAGCGCGGTGAGAGGGATGTTGGTGGTGGTCACGGTTATCATGTGTGTTACGGTGTTGATGGTCATCGTGTCGGAGGAGACCTGCCGGTAGAAGGGGTGCGCGGCATCAAAGCTGACCAGCAAAGTGCCGTTGGTGACTGTCGGAATCACGCTCCGGTAGGAGAACACGACGCTGTTGGAGGTCACGGCCACCACCTCGTAGCTCTCCTGCCCGGCCAGCGGCTGGACGCCGGGGATGTTGCGCGGCACGGCGGGGCCGTTCATCGAGAGCTTCATGGTCGAATCCGGCGGCGCCACCAGCGGGAAGAAATCGCTCTTCTGAACCGGGATGCGCTCGATGGTGAAAGTCCAGAGGTTGCTGGCCGCATGGCCCAGGGTGTCGGAGGCGTACAGCAGGTTGGTCACCACCTCGCCGTAGCCGCCCAGATCGCCGGGCGGATCGAACCGGAACACATTGTTGGACCAGGTCACGCCGGGGCTGTCCACCGCGAGGCCGTCATACGGCCCTACGCGGAACAGGACGGAGGCGGGATCGACGGCGGTCTCGTCGGAGAGCCAGAAGGTGACCGCACTGCCGGGGGCGACATCCGTAGCGTCCGCACGGGGCACGCGGTTGGTTATGACCGGCGCGTCGGTGTCCTCCTTCACCAGACGGAAGAAGGCGCTGCGGGCGGGACTGCTCAGCGAGGCCTCGCCGATTACCGTGGGCGCAAACACCCCCTGGGGGGTGGCGTTCGACCAGGCGCCGCCGTCGAGAGCGGCCGCCTGCAAGATGTTGTAGGTCTGTCCCGGCTGGGCGTTCCAGCCCAGGCTGACCTCGGCGCCGCCGCCGGAGGGCGTCACTTCAAGCTCCATCGTCTGCGCCGCCGCCATCAGCGGCAGCAGCGCTGCGCACTGCAACATTTTTCTGATCATGACTGATTTCTCCTGTTAATGAAAGCTGAACGAATCCCGTGAAAGGGGGAATTATAAATCACGGAATACAGCGAAGACAACATTATAAAACGAAACCGGCAAAAAAGATGGAAAAATTTCCAGGGCAGCCCGGCAGTCCCGCGCCTGCGGGAGTGTACTACAAACTGTTCGTAGTCCACGCTTCAGCGTGCTCTCCCCGGCAGTCCCTCAGCAGACAATTGGCTCCGGCCGCTGCTCTGTTCTTCGCGCCTTCGCGCCTTCGCGTGAGATCATGCAAAACAGAAAAAAGGGCGGGCATTAAGCCCGACATTTGTTTACGACTGCGTAGCGAGCCGCGCAGCAACTCGCTTCCCGGAGATCGCATTCCACGGTCCACATCCCACTTTCCACATCCCACATCCCACATCCCACGCTCTGACCTGGTGACTCGTTGACCCGGTGACATGGTTTTGCCGCTCGTCGAAACCTTCAAACCAGTCCCGCCCAGCGGGACGATGGAACGAGGTCCCGCCCAGCGGGACCGATCAAACCAGTCCCGCAGCCGCGGGACGATGAAACCCTCAAACCAGTCCCGCAGCCGTGGGACGATGAAACCTTCAAACCTCCCGCATCTCATTTCAGCGGCGTGTCATCGCACTCCAGATCACCCAAGGCATACTGAATTCCGCCCAGCATAAACTGCAGCAGCTCGGGGTGCTGAAAACTAGCGGGAAAATGCGAGGGGGAAGAGTAGAACACATGCCCCTTGCCATGCGGCTTTATCCAGGCTGCGTAACGTTTAATCTTCGGCAGCTTGGCAACCTTAGGATGCGCTTTCAGCTTACTGACTTCCAGCTCAAGCAAAGGGCGGAAGTTCATGGCGGCGTAGGCACGGTTAAAAAAGTAAGGTTCATCTTTGTGAACAAGGGCTCTGCCATTAAAAGTTCGCAACAGCGGATGGTTGCTGTCAACCGGCTGCAGTGTAATTTCCTGTGCGGGTGGATGAAAATCAAAACTGCCGCCGATCAGGGCACTGAATTGGTCGTTGTAATTAAAATTCGCGATTGCTCCATGCAGTGCAATCAGCCCGCCCCCCTCTTTAACATAGTTCATCAATGAGCGCAACAGCGCAGCAGCCTTGGCTTCGCGTTCGGGCAGAGGCATATCTTTGTATTTAACACCGTGCTTGTCCACCAGGTTTATCAGCACATCGCGAAAGATATCGCGATCCTTGCCGGTGGGGCAGTTGTTATTCAGCACAACCGCATCATACCTGCTGATCTTCTCTGGAGCGAACTCTTCGATATCACTACTGACAAAGCTACTCCAGGCACCGGTTTGAGCGCCGAGAATCCTGACAACTTCGGTGGTTTGATCGGTCACTTTATGATTGAACCCGGTAATTAGTGGAAAAATCAGGATTTTTCGCTCTTTTTTCGGTGTTACCATAACTTGGGTCGGCGCGATTTTTTCAATCGAAGCGATCCACTCCGCTGTCACGGTGTAATCATCCACGGCCTGCAGGTTTAGCAGCCCGTTTGAGGCCAATGCCACAATTGCCATAATCTGTTTTATACTTCTCATCTCTTTCGTGTCTTTCGTAATTTTCGTCGTTCCAAACACATGTCAGGATTGAAAATCCATTCATTCCTCGTAATTCACAATTAAATTAGACTGCGGCCTCTTCAATAAACGCTTTCAAGTTTGCTGTCGACACCCCTTGCGACAGACCGCCGCCACATGAGAAAACCACGCGCGTGTAGTCTTCGCAGAGGTGCTCCTTCATTGCAGCCACGCTACGCCGCACATCATCGGGCGTGCCTCCGGCCAGCACATCACGCGGCGGGATATTACCCAGCAACGCGACCTTTTCACCCACCAGTGTGCGCATTTCATCGATTGGATGCTCGAAACTGAAATTAAACAAATTCACACCGATATCAGCCAACCGTGCACCGCAGATCAATCCATTGGCATCATTGTGGAAAAAACGGATGTCACTGTCAATAGCTGAAAAAATACGCCTTAATGAGGGCGTGACCCAGCGGTCGACATCATCCGGACCAACAAATCCGACGATATCATCCAGAATGAAAACACCTCTAATTGATGGGAAAGTCGCAGCCTGCACTTTGATCCAGTCCTCGAGAAACTCTGTGATTACCTCCAGCATAGCAGAGGTGCCTGCGGGATCTAACTGCATCGCCATCAGAAATTCGGTCGTACCCATCAGAAAGCTGGCAATGTTCAGAGGACCGCGCGCCACGGCAAAGCGGATAGAGTGCCCTTCAGCCTCAATGGCCGGCTGCGCCAGTTGCAGCCGACGCAGCATAAAGGGCATAAGTCCGCTGCATCGCGGATCGGGCTTCTCAAGCACGAGTGCTTTTTCACCTGCTTCGACACCGTCCAATGCGGCCGCGAAAGGCAGTTCATGTTCATGCCAGATCAACTTTGACCCGAAAGCTGACGGTTCGGTACACATACCGAACTCCGACCAGAAACCCGGCAGAAAAACGGCATCGGGGAATGTGCGTATTGCCGTCATGTTGGTTTCAAACCAAAGTTTGTCCGAAGTATAGTAATCCAGAATAGAGGCCTGCCCGCTCCATTCCGGCAGCCACGGGCTGTCGGCCACAAAGGCGCACAGCGGTTTGTCAAACCTCTGCCCCTGCACAACCGCCAGCATTTTTTCCCATTGCATCTGTGTCATTTATCAATCTTCCTTGGATCATAGAGCCAACTCTACATTTTTCCCTGTAGGGCCGGTGCATGTCACGCCCTAGCGTTAGCGAAGGCGGAACCTCACCGGCCATTTTCAACGGCGGGTAGGGTCACCCGCCCTACAACGCGCCCGCACGCAGCATCCAATTAAATTTCAATCCTGTTAATCATGTAATCCTGTCTAAAAACCTCAAATCACTTTTTGCGTGAAAGGCGTTCAAAGGCGCGCCGCGTACCGTAAGGCGCGCGTTCAGCACGAGCCAGCATGGCGTTGGCTTCGTCGTCTTTGACAAAACGCTCTGTTTTGTGATCCCATTCGAGCTTGCGTCCAAACTTCATACCAATATGGGCCAGCAGGCAGGCGGTGCAGGAGCGGTGGGCGGTCTCCGCCGGCACTAGCGACTCTTTACGGCTGCGGATACAATCGATCCAGTTCTGATGATGAGCTCCCCGATGTTTGTACAGTCGCACTCCATTGGAGGGTATCTCGAATTTCAAAATATCCGGTTTGCTGGCATCCAGCGCCTTCAGCGGTCGTCCCGGTGCCACCGGATCGGAAGCCGTCATTTTGGCTGCTCCGCGACTGACAAAAATCCAAGCACCATTTTCTCCGATAAAACGCACTCCGTTTGGGAATTTATTCCAGACCCGCATGGTTGTACCGCAAGGGTAGGTCAGGGTGATGTCATAATCGCCGTGAACATCCCAAAGCCCCTTGGTATGGAACTCACCCTTGCCATCGATGTATTGCGGACCGATGCTCTCCCAGTCCATGGCCCAATGCGCGATATCGAGGTGATGTGAGCCCCAGCCGGTAATCATTCCGGCACCGAACTGCTCACAGCGCAACCAGCCAGGACGGCCGATTATCCCTTTCCGGTTATGAACACGGTCTTCGGTGTAATAAACCTCGGGAGTTGAACCCAGCCACATCTTGTAGTCAAGTCCTTCGGGAACCGGCATCTCCTCCGTGCGGCCGCCTGCCGGGTCACCCGGTAGACCAATCTCAATGTGCTTGATTTTGCCGATCGCGCCATTACGTACCAACTCGCAGGCACGATGAAACTGTTCGCTCGAGCGCTGCTGAGAACCCAGAAGAAAGATACGTTTGTTAAGGGTAATCGCATCACTGAAAAAACGTCCTTCGCTGATTGTCAATGATGCCGGCTTCTGCATGTAGACATCCTTGTTGGCGAAAGCCGCCTCGACGGCGGGCTGACTGTGCCAATGATCCGGCGTTGAAATTGCCACAGCATCAATATCGTCCCTCGCGATGATTTCGCGGTAATCGGCATGGGTTCGCACGTCGCCGGGTTGTTTTTTACGTGCATAACTTTCATCGATAACCTTTCTGCCCACCTCCAGACGTCCGCGATCAAGATCGGAGACAGCCACAATCCGCACACCTTTACACTTTATGATTCCGGGCACATCCATGGTTTTGGCAATCCGTCCAAACCCTATCTGCCCGACCTGAATTGTGTTGCTGGGCGCATCTGCACCTAAGACCGATGATGGGATGATAGCTGGAAAACCCAGGGCACCGCCCGCAGCGATTGTTCTGTTCATAAATCGACGACGTGTAATCATTGCTTGCTCTCCTATTGTAAGGGGGTTAATTTGAAAACACGGGTATTTTAAAACAGATTTACAAAAAATGAAATTGCAATTTATCATAATTCTGGTGCATAATTTCATCATGGCCGTAAAAAAGAAACAAAAAATTCTACAGGCGAATATTCTCATTCTGATGGAATGGTACGACCATCATATCAGAGAGGGTATCGGACGTTACGCGCTTGAGCACAATTGGCATCTTACAATTGATGAACGCGCTTCTATTCCACGTGGATGGCAGGGCGACGGGGTTCTTACCGTATTTAACAAACGTGCCGATCTTGCTGAATACATAAATGGTCTGACAATGCCTGTAGTTGACATGGGCCTTTATCACCCCGAAATAAAACTTTCGCGTGTCTGTGGACACAGCCGCATGATCGGCAACATCGCAGCCGATCATTTTGCCGAACGGGGTTACAGACATACCGCCTGGTTCTCCAGAGTCAACACCCCTATAGCACGTATGCGTTATGATGGTTTCAAAGAACGCTGCATAAAACTCGGTCTGCCCGCACCATTTGAATGGGTATGGGAACAGCAGACATACAGCAATCTCGACAGTTGGAAAGATCTAAGCGTTTGGCTGGAGTCAAAACTGAAAAATGCCCCTCAACCGCTGGCTGTTTTCGCTTACAATGATTATGATGCTTCCAACATCCTTTACGTCTGTCGCAACTCCAATATTGAAGTTCCGGAGCATGTGGCCATTCTCGGTGTCGACAATAACGAGCTGATCTGTCTCAATCAGCCGGTTCCTCTTTCCAGCATAATTCATGATCTGACACGCGTCGGTTACGAGGCGGCCGCCATGCTGGACAAGCTGATAAAGGGTGCCAGAGCACCCGTCAGACCGCGACTGATACCACCCAAAGGAATCAGTCTGCGACGCAGTACCGATTACACCGCGATTGACATACCTGCCGTCCGTAATGCCGTCACCTACATCAAGCAGAATTTGGAGCGCAGTATCGGCATCAACGAAATTGCCGATCACTCCGGAGTTTCACGCAGCACTTTGGATCGTCTTTTTTTGGAAAATTTCCACCGCACCGTTTACAGCGAGCTTCATAGAACGCGTCTGAATGCTGTGAAATCACTGCTTGCCACGACGGAACTCACCATGCGGGAGATTGCTGAATGCACTGGTTTGTGCCATGCACAGTATCTGTGCAATCTTTTCAAGAAAACCGAGGGAATTACGCCACGCGCATACCGCCAACAATATCAGTAAAGCTACTGATAACCCCAAGTATGCCTTCGCTCAACAAATATAAACGCTTACTTAAATTATGTCTATCTGCACAAAAGAATTAAATCAGCCATGCCGCGATGAGCTGCTCCGTATTATTGGACGTATCTCGCAACAGGAATTAACCAGACTACTGGCCACAGAACCGGCTTTCAAAACGGGC
Source organism: uncultured Lentisphaeraceae bacterium (assembly GCA_964406095.1). Taxonomy (GTDB): domain Bacteria; phylum Verrucomicrobiota; class Kiritimatiellia; order RFP12; family UBA1067; genus M55B167. The sequence continues at coordinate 63,391 of CAYOQJ010000057.1, read as the reverse complement.
GGCTTCCGCTCACGCAAACCGGAGCTACTACGCAAGCGACTCGAACAGATTGTGCTGGGGTCATCAAAAATATCCGGTTTAACAAGAAACGTTCTGGCTGCTCATTCCCGTTCTGCAACTCTGCTGACACATCTGTCTGTCGAGACCATTGCCGCCACCGCGTCGGCCTGGGCGGCACTGCTGGGTGACGGAACTTTTTTGACGGCGGCACTGCTGGATCCGCGGACCGAGTTACGGGACAAAGCTGAGAAGTGGCTTGAACGCACTCCGCATTTTGCCACACCCGCTCCGCAAGCTGCTTTGAGTGAACTTACTGAACTCTTCAGCGATATCTTCGAATTGCTCGGTGCCGAAAAAAGCGCAACGCCCCCACCGACCAGAGAGAGTCGTGAGGAACAGCGTGAAAAACTTGGTCAGCGCATCAAAGCCCTGCAGACGGAGAATCGGCGTCTTAAAGGGGTTGACGACAAACGACGCCGCAGCGAAACTCTGCTGACAAAAGCCACCGAACAGATCAAATCGCTGGAAGCAAAACTTAAATCAAAACAGAGTGAACTGCGCCGCTACCACAGAGAACTGGAGGATGTGAAAAAAGAACTGCAACGGGAAACAACCCGCCGTGAACAGCGTCTGCAGGCGGCCCTCGATCTGCGTCTGGCCCGAGAATTTCACGGTTGGCTAGCCGAAGCACGATCACTGGAAGCGACAGCGCTTGGCCCGGTTGATGCTCAAGATGTGGCGAAACGCGCACGCGCAGCCTTGAAGATACAGGCGGCGATCGATCGGCACAGCGGCAACCGACTGAAACTTGAGGAGCGTCTGGAGAATCTTACATCACTCAGACAAAAGGTTGAAAACACCTTGAAAAATGCCATTCGTCAGGCACCCGAACTCAAACTCGCACTCGCGCAGCTCAACGACGAAATCCACCATTTACAGATGCAATTGAACATTGAATCTGAACTATCTCCGCTTGAAAGAATTCTGCTCAACCAGATTCATTCGGTTCCGGAGGAACTTCTGCCCCGACTGAAAACATTGCTGAAGGAACTTAACTCACTACAGCTACTGGATCGAAGTGCTGTGAAAACACTCAATCAAGAGCTGAGCAAGCGCTTCGGCGCAATTGAAGCTCTGGGGGTAGCGGTTGATCCTGATATGGAAAAACGTCATGATGCACTGGCCCTGCTGGGTCGTGCTCTGGCTGGAAAAATGCTAGCTGTTCTGCTGCTGGATGGGCACAATGTGCTCTTCGGACTTCAGGCACGTTACATGCCGCCGCGCGGCAAGGCTGTGCCCGACAGAGAAAAACGCGAGAAGCTGGTTTCTGATGTGGTGCGGATAACACACCCGAATCCAGCCATGCGTGCGATAACACTTTTTGACGGAGCCACCCGCAGCGACAGCAACCCCTCCCCAAATGTCCGTGTGATTTACTCAGGCGGCGAAGGAGAACATCGTGCGGACAAAGTGCTGATCGATCAGATTCGCTTTCTGAAAAGTGTCGATGCCGACGCTGCCGTTTTGCTGGTCAGCAACGACAAAGATCTTTGCCGGGAAGCACGACGTCTTGGCGCGAAAGATATAGCTGTAGCAGATTTCGGTGCTTTCCTCTGAGGTCAATTCAGTTCAAGCACCTGCAACGCCAGCTCGATATTGCCAAAAGGGGCACTAACCTGATAACCGGCAACGGCATCTTCAATAACCGCACAGATTTTGTAAGCTATTTCAATGCCGATTCTGCGGGCATCCTCTTTTGTGTCGGCCAGTGCCATACGCTCCAGCACCCAGTCGGGCACAAAAACCCCAGGCACCTCCGTACGCATAAACTCAGCGTTGCGATAAGAAACCAGCGGCCAGACACCGGCAATTACCGGAATCGTGCGTTCAAATTTTGAAACACTATCCACAAAGCGCAGAAAGGCATCCGCGTCAAAGACCGGCTGGGTGATGGCAAACTCGGCTCCCGCCCGAATTTTATTGTGATAGTGCTCAATCTCATGCTCCAGGTCAATCGCATTGGGATTGGCCCCGATACCACAGAGAATCGAGGTAGGCGGGTCAATCGGGTTGCCGCCTACATCACGACCGCGATTCAGATTCATCACAACCTGTGTAAGGCCGACGGCATCCACATCGAATACTGCGGTCGCATCGGGATAATCACCCAACTTGGGTGGATCTCCAGTTACAATCAGATAGTTGCGCAGACCGGCCCCTGCTCCACCAAGAAGATCCGACTGCATGCCGATCAGATTACGGTCGCGGCAACAATAGTGCAACACGGTTTCTATTCCGACTTGGCGTTCAATTTCAATGGCGGCAATCATCGGTGATATTCGAGCACTGGCGCGCGGTCCGTCGGGTATATTGATCACATCAACTCCGGCATCGCGACATTGACGCGCCTTGTTCAGCATCACACTTAAATCAATTGATCTGGGTGGTGTTATCTCAATGCTGCTGACACTCTCGCCTGCGGCCAGTTTCGCACCCATGCGGCTTTTTCCCGCCAGCGGTGTAATTTCAACCGGGCAATCATCCTTTTCAGGTTGCACGGCAGCAACGTGAATGTGGTGTTTAACCTCGCTCAAACCTTTGATCGCTCGCGCCATGGTGGCGATATATTCAGGGGTCGTGCCACAGCAACCGCCCACACCGCGAGCCCCCATTTTTATGAAGTTTTTGCAGTATTCGGTAAAATATTCGGGATTGGACATGTAGATCGTACGTCCATGCACCGTCTGCGGCAGACCGGCATTGGGCATGACGACAAAGGGCTTGCGGGTGTATTTGAGGGCCTCTTCGAAATTGGCAAGCAGTGTGGCCGCACCTCCGCCGCAATTGATACCGGCAATGTCTACACAGTCAACCCGCTCGAGCTCGGCATACACAAGGGAGACACTCTCGGCAGCAGGCGTCAATTTGTCGGCACCAAATGCAAATGAGGCCACAACAGGAAGATTGAAATCGGCGGCGACCTCGGCCGCCAGTATGCCATTCGCCGAATTCTGAAAGGTTTCCAGCATAATCAGATCCACACCGCCTTCAACCAGAGCCCTGATCTGTTCACGGTATATTTCACGCAGGTCATCCAGCTGTTGCACTGTAAAATGGTCGACAGCGGCTCCGACCTGGCCAACCGATCCGGCCACAAAACAATCGGTGCCGGCTGCCCGGCGGGCCAGATCGACAGCCGTCAGATTTATCTCGCGCACCTGCTCACCCAGACCGTAACCCTTTAACTGCAGGCGGTTGGCGCCGTAAGAGTTGGTCTCGATAACATCTGCGCCAGCATCGACATACTGCGAATGAATTTCGAATATCAATTCGGGATTGCTCACACACAGATGCTCGTAACAGGTGTTGATAAAAACACCTTTGGCGTAGATCATGGTACCCATTGCACCATCAAAAACGAGAGGTTTGTCCATGATGGCTGTTAAAAAATCTTTTTTCAAATCCGTTTCCCTGTTTCCAACTTAATTTATAAATTCATTGCATCTGACTAACCGAATTAACGCGAAGCCTTACACGATGGCATTTTATCGGCGAGTTCAGTTATTCCAGCACTACAAAAACCGCGAAATGATCGGAATAGCCCTCAACAAAACGGTCACCATACTTTTTACTTCGTATACGACGATACGGCAATGGGGTGCCAACATCCCTGAAAGTTATCTGCTCCGGTTTGTAAACTGTATATGAGCCATCACGTACCCGCCATGGAGCGAGCAGATCTATCCCAACCATGCCGCGGGTTACACTGATAGAATCGAAGGAGTTCCACCGCCGGGCCCTTACATAATAATAGGTTCCTCTCTCATCACTAGCGAGTTCCGCAGCCAGATTGTAGAGTTTGGAGGCATTGGATGGTTTGCGCAACTCCTCCAGGCTGGTCAAAAACCCGGCGGATTCGGTAAGGCAAGTTGAGTTGAAGTCGGAGTTGAAATCACCAGCGACCAAAATGGCCGCCCCTGGATCAACTGCCAGTTCACGCTTCAGATACTCTCTCACCGAACGCGCCTGACGCTCTCTGATCGCATCGCTGCGTGCACTGTTGCCCAGTTTGGATTTCCAGTGATTCGCGACAACCGTAAGCTCGCGACTGTCAATTTCAAAGGTGCATGCCAGGATATCGCGCTGGCCGCTGACAGCATTGAACCAGCATTTCTTTTTCGGCTCAAACCGGGCGATAACTGCCACATCGATACCACGAAAATCCTCGCCGTCACGATGAACTATATGCCCGATATCAAGATTATGGTTTTTTTGCAGCCGAGTGGTAAGGTCAAGCAGAACACGCTTGTTTTCAACCTCGGAGAGACAGAGGATATCCGGTTTGATACCGGCGATTACATCGGCAAGCCGCTCGATTTTGCCGTTGTATCTGTTCTCTGACCAATGTACCCATCCGCCGGGAGAGTAGGGATCATCTCCCTCGCAGTCGGGATCATCAAGCGTATCGAAAAGGTTTTCGACATTCCAGGCGGCCACAACCAACGGGCGTCTCTGCCCGGCCGAGAACGCAACGGTTAGAAAAACCGCGCAAAGCAGCATCAGTCTCAGGCTGAAAAACCGCAACCCTTCGCCAGGCCGGCTGCTTTTCCTGTTGAAATCTTTCCGACAAACTTGCACAACTTTCTCCTGCGGCAGCAATCTGTTTTGAAAAATACTCACGACTCTTTAAACGACCAGGCTTTGACCTCTCCCGACTCTGAGCTGAAACGGAGTGATTCGATCTCAACCGGCGATTTGTCGGCGGGCAGATAGAGCCGAATAATACGCGAAACTCCGTCGACCGGAATTTCAGCTTCCAGGTCGTGCCACTGGTTGCCGGCTGGCAGCTGCAGGGTTACGGAGGGATTATCTGTAAAACCGGCCTCGCCGTTCATATTTATCCAGCGCAGAACAATCTTGCCGCCCTGTTCGCTGCGCGCCCGCAGATTGAATTTGATCGCTCCGCTGAATCTGACCTGGGCATTGCCAATAAAAGGCTCCCCCTGTCCATCGGCTTTCACGCGATAGGCACCGGGCACAACCTCGGCGGTACATGACTTAGGTACCAGCCCGGCATCCAGCACCGCTCCTTTGTAAACTGGATTGGGTTTAGGAGCCAGTGCTCCGGTATCCTTGATAAACTTCTCAATCAGAACATTCAGCTCCTGCACCTTCTCAGGCATTACGGCAGCAAGATTTTCACTCTCACCGATATCATCTTTCAGGTTGTAGAGTTCGTAAAGTTCAGGGTATGAAGGATGTGACTCCCAACGTCGAATCAGCTTCCAGTCGCCGGCACGCACCGAGACCGCAGGGATGAGGTGTGGGAACCAGGTGAAATATGCTTCACGCTGGAGAGTGCCCCTGCCTTCGAGCACCGCAAGAAAAGAGAGGCCATCCACAATATGCTCGGCAGGTTTTTCAAGTTCAAGGGCTTCAAGCACCGTCGGATAAATATCAATAGCTCCCACCACGACATCACTGGTTGTCTGCGGTTTGATACGTCCCGGCCAACGCACCATCAGAGGCACGCGTTGCCCGCCTTCATAGATACGCCCTTTGCCCTCGCGCAAAGGCGCGTTGCAGGTTGGTGGCTGGTCTCCGGCCCATTTACGATAGCTCATAACCGTGTCGTAAAGCTTGTGGTCTTCTTTTATATTCGCGATTCTGCGATCATCAGCTTTCCAGCTATGGGTATTACCGCCATTGTCGGACATAAAAATAAAAAGGGTATTATCGGTCAGCTTCAGCTCATCGAGTGTTTGCAGAATGCGTCCCAAGCTCTCATCCATACTACGCAGCATTGATGCCATCACCGGGTTGCCCTGCCGTCCAGTTGGATCTTTTTTGCGGGCGAATTCAGCGGTATATTCCTCTTTATGCTGCCAGGGACCATGCACCGAATACTGCCACAGATTCAGATAGAAGGGTTCGTTTTTATGCGCCTTGATAAATTTAACCGCCTCATCGGTCAAACGGTCGGCAATATGCTCTCCCTCAGGACCGTCGGTGATATTGCCAACACGGTGCTGACCCGACGGCACTCCGTTCGGTGAAACATTGTAAGGCGAAAAATAGCTGGGTGGGCCGGGATCGGGTGCGCAGCCCCAGGTGGTTTCAAAGCCGTGCCTGTCCGGCCGATGCTCGGCCATCAGTCCCAGATGCCATTTACCGAAGTGTCCGGTTCGGTAACCAGCCGCTTTCAGGATTTCCGGCAGTGTAGTGAAACTCAAATCCAGATAGTTTTTACTGTCGGCATAGATCAGTTTTTGCGTCGGTCGCACCTTGGAAGGATATGGCGATACGCCCTCTTTGGCTGGCGGACGATGACCGGTGGCACTGGTGATGCGGTGACGTGCCGAATATTGTCCGGTCAGAATCGACGCACGCGTCGGCGAACAGAGAGGCACAGCGTAAGCGTCTGTAAAGCGCATCGACTGCTTAGCCAGCCTGTCGATATTGGGAGTTTCATAATACTTTGATCCATATACGCCACAATCCATCCAGCCCATGTCATCAACCAGAAAGATCACCAGATTCGGCTGGCGAGCCATGCTCGTCATGGCAAACAAAGCTGAAATTGCGGCCAGTGCCACGAAACGACTTTTATTCATGCTGCTCATTTTTTCCTCGATTCTTCTGACCTGCCTGTTTTTCAACGTGGCGGTTAATAATCATGTTGTTATTGATGGTTATACCAACGGCCTTGTCTGCGACCGCAAAAGCTTTGCCTTTACCATTAAATGTATTACCTGAAATCATAATACTTCTGCTACGGTTGTCAAGCGCGATACATGTGCGCAGCGAGCGCGGACGCATTTTCATATTGTCAGGGTGCGGCGAATGAAACATATTGCCATGGACAAAACCGGCCCAGCAATTTTGCAGATCGATATCCACATAGGGATATTCAATCTCGTTGAGAGTGTAAAAAAGCGAGTTTACAATGTGAAAGAATTTGCGATTACTGATGCGCAGGCCAACCTCCCGACTGTTTATGTGGCAGGAATCGATAACCAGCTGAGGTTCTATGGTAGGTGTATCGATATCGATTCCCACCACCACCTCAACGGCGAAACAGCGATAAAACGCGCTATCCTCAGGGCCTTCCGGTTTGAGACCGTGTGAAACCAATTGATAACCGGTGTGACAGGACCAGGCGTAACAATGCTGAAAAGAGGGCGCGTAACACCAATCTGCACAAAAAGCATACTCCGGATCAAAATATATCTCCCGCACGTTGTTTTCATGCAATCTGCTTTTGAGTTCCGGATCAAGCATCCCGCCGAAAATAACATTACGAAAAAGCGGACGCCACTGTGCATACGCTTTCAGACCGCGATTGAAATATTTGCGGGTAGGCAGACCGGAACCGCGCATATCAACATTCTCGACAGTCAAGGTGCGGTAATTGCGCACCCCCCGTAGCGAGGATGTCACCTCAATCGCAGTGCCGGCACCGGCAAGATCAGCCACCAGAGTCAGATCACGAATCGAAACCATGCTCTGGCACAACTCGCTACGAATGCTGAATGCTCCATTGGTGTTGGCACAACGGATCACGGTGACTCCCTGTCCGTCACCCTCGATTGCCAAACCGTTGTCAACCGCACCGCGAAAGGCAACCTGAACGCAATGATTCAGCAGATATTCGCCCGCCGGAATACGCACAATCGCGTGCGGATGGTCAACCGCCGCTTTTAAAGTTTTAATAAAAGACCGACTCGCATCTGTTTTTCCATCACCTACCGCACCGAAATCGGTAACTGAAAACTCAGCTGCTCGACACTGTGCGGCCAGCATGAGCATCAGTAAAGCACCTGTGTAAAAAACAAATTTCATTTGTTTCCCCATGTCAATTGTGATTAACGGCTTTCATCCGGCGGGCAAACCGCTCTCACCGCTTCCCGATATTTCATGCCGTACACACTTATTTCGCAATTATATCGCGTTTAACAGAGCGTCTCATCGTTTGATATCGGCACTCTGTTTCAGTTGGTCTACCAGGTCATTGAGCGCATTTTCAGCGGCATCGTTAAAGAGCATCGAATGGATATCTTCACGCACATCCTCAAACGGTATCACCTCCGCATCCCTTTTCACCAGTATTCTGAAAATATGCAATGAATTGGTATGCTCAAGTTCGATGACATCACTCACCTGACCGCGATTCAGAGCAAACAGCTGCTCCTCCACCTCACTTGGAAACAGACCCCGGATGACAGTATCAAAAACACCCATGTCTTCGGCGTAGGTATCCGACCGGGACAATGCTTCCATCCAGGTAAGCTCAAAATTTTCAATCTTCTGGCGAATATCCAGCAGCTCCAGATAAGCCTGCGACCTACTCTCTGCGGCGCGCGGCAGACGGCTGATGTGCGAAACCCGCAGTGATTCCGGAACAGTGAAACGCTCTATATGCTCGTGATACTCCCTGAGCAAATCCTCCTCCGAGGGCGGTTCAACCCCCTTGCGAACCGACTTTACAAGTGCGCGGATTTTGATATCGCGAACACACAACTCACGCTTTTCTTCATCGGAAAGCTCTGCATCAAACGAATCGGCGTTGTCTTTCAGATAAGATGCCACCTGTGCAGCATTCGGTTCAGCCTGCGAACGCAGTGCCTCCTGGGTTAACAACTCCTTCTCGATCAGATTCTCAACTGCCCATTCGTGCAGTTGCTGTGCATCAGGCTCACCGCCATTTTCCCGCACATAACGCTCATAGTCAACCCTAAGCCGCTCAATTTCGATCTGTACAGCCGAATCTTCTATCTCAACTTGATTAACTTTAACAGACATAAACTCCTCTTTTTAAATAAGCCGTCAAACCAAAAATCCGGACTCACTCCGCATCTTCGAAGGGAACCGTCTCGCCACCATCAGGACCGTCTCTAATCACCTTTTCAATTTTACACTCCACCTCCCGCAACATAGCGTTACAATCCCCGACCAGTCGCTGCCCCTCTTCAAAAGCGCTGATCATCGCGTTCAACTCCATTTTATCGGACTCCATCTCCTCCACAATCTTATCAAGACGCGTCAACGACTCCTCAAAGCTAAGCTTCTTTTTTTCGCTCATCACACCTTCCTCTCTTCTTAAATCAGTTCCCGTCTTCCGATATTCTGCCTTCATATCGTATCGATAAGGCAACGACATTTATAATCAATCGATACATACAGTACTGACTTCCGAGATCAGCTTGCCATCCTTGAGCATTGTGAGCACAACGCTCCCGGACTTCACATCGGCCACACTCCTTATCAACAAGCCGTCTTTCGTCCGTGTCAGTGAATAACCGCGTTCTAATATATTCAAGGGATTTAGCAACAGCAACTGACGTTCATGGTGTTCCATGCTATCCCGCAAACGCAGACAGCGCGTTTGTACACAACGTCGCATGTTCTCCCAATAACCGCCAAGTCTAGTGCGCAAATCATCAATTTTTCTTTCGCGCAGGTGGTTGAAACCGGCGCAACTTCGATCATAGCGGCCTCTGACACGTAGAAGCTCACGCCGTACAGCATGTCGGAGACGCATATCCAGATGGTCAACTCTCTGTGCATAGCGTGCCATTGCCTGATCCGGATGATTAAGTACCGGTGATGAGGCTGATCGACGCAGACGATGTCTCAGTATATCGCATCGCTGCAACAGCAGACGTTTCATCTGATCTGCGCGCTGTTGCAGCAGACTTTCAAACTCAGCTCTGGACCTCACCACCAGCTCAGCCGCTGCCGAGGGTGTCGGGGCGCGTAAGTCGGCGACAAAATCACTCAGCGCGTAATCCACCTCATGACCAACCGCCGAGATCACAGGAATTCGCGATTCATAGATGGCGCGGGCGACAATCTCTTCATTGAAAGCCCATAAATCCTCAAGACTGCCACCGCCGCGTCCCACAATAATCACATCCACCTGACGCGAACTTCCCTCTCCGCAGGATTCATTCAACCACCGCACCGCTCTGGCAATTGATTCAGCGGCACCTTCACCTTGAACCTTGACCGGTGCCAAAAGTACATTCATATTCGGGAATCTGCGTCGTAGCACATTCAGCATATCATGAATCACCGCTCCGGAGGGTGAAGTGACAACGCCGATCCGTCCGGGCAACAGCGGAAGCGGCTGCTTGTGCGCCTGATCAAACAAACCATCCTCCGACAACTTCTTTTTCAGCTGCTCATAACGTTCCAGCAGTTGCCCGATACCAGCACCCTCAATTTTACGCACTATAAGCTGATACTGGCCCCGCCCTTCAAAAACTGAAATCTGTCCTCCGGCTCTAACCAATTGCCCGTCTTTCAGGCAACTCTCGACGTTCAACTGCGCACGCGCCCCCGCAAAAAGAACCGCGTTCAACTGCGCCCGCTCATCCTTCAACACGAAATAGGTGTGACCTGAACTGTAACGCTTGATGTTGGATATCTCACCCTGCACAACTACACTGCCGATTTCCTCCGACAAAATTCCCTTGATCCGGTGTGTCAGCTCTGAAATGGATAAAACTCTGGGATTCGGATTCAACATCATTGCAATCATGGATTAAAGTGTGAAAATCTCTCCGCCAGGCTCCTTTTCCTGGTAGCGGCAGCTCTTGAATGAACTGACAGCACCGCTTGTCCGGTCGATCTCAAGCAGAGCTCCCTCAAGGGCAGCAATTCCTTTGGCAACATCAAGCCGCACCGGCATGCCGCTTTTAAATTTTTTCAGAACCGCCGCAGGGTCTCTGCCAAGCACCGAACGTACCGTTCCCGTCATACCGAGATCGGTCAAATAGGCGGTGCCACCCGGCAGAACACGCGCGTCGCTGGTCTGAACATGAGTGTGAGTGCCAACAACCGCGGTTACTCGGCCATCCAAATGATAGCCCATGGCAATTTTCTCAGAGGTGGCCTCGGCGTGAAAATCAACTATAACAGGTATGTTTCTGGGAAGCGTATCCAGCAGACGGTCGATGGCACGAAACGGACAATCAATCGGGTTCATAAAAACCCGCCCCTGCAGATTCACAACCGCAATTGCACCGAAAGAACTCTGAAAGACAACACATCCTTTTCCCGGTGTGCCATCAGGAAAATTCAACGGACGTACCAAATTTTCAATCTGATCGATGCACCCCTCCAACTCACGCTGGCCCCAAACATGATCACCCATTGTGATCACATCAGCACCGGCTTTGAATAACTCATCCGCCAAAGCCCGGGTTATACCATTGCCAGCAGCGACATTCTCAGCATTAGCAATAACCAGATGCACATCACCAGCAGTACGCAGTTTCGCCACTACATTCTTAAAAACTCTTCTGCCGGAACTGCCGACCATGTCGCCTACAATTAAAATTTTCATTTCTAAATTCTCTTAACGTGCATAGTCAACCGATCGGGTTTCACGCACAACCACAACCCTGATCTGACCGGGGAACTTTATTGCAGAAGAAATCTCGCCGCTGATCTCTCGCGCCATAACAGCGGCCTCATCATCAGTGACCTTGTCAGGGTCAACAATAACCCTGACCTCTCGTCCGGCCTGCACCGCGAAACTTTTGTTTACTCCCGGATAGCTATTGGCGATAGACTCAAGCTTCTCAAGTCGCTGGACATATACTCCGAGGGTCTCCGCTCTGGCACCGGGACGCGAACTGGAAATCGCGTCCGCCGCAGAACAGAGCACCCCATACATCCCGCTACTGTCCGCCTCGCCATGATGCGCGGCCACTCCGTTGCAAACCTCATCACTCTCGCCATGTTTGCGCAGAAATCCAGCGCCGATGATAGCATGCGGACCATCAATCGTGTGATCCATCGCCTTGCCGATGTCATGCAGAAAACCGATACGGCGGGCCAATGCGGAATCATAACCCAATTCAGCCGCCATCAAGCCCATCAAATGTGCCACCTCCACAGAATGTGCCAGCACATTCTGAGTGTAACTGGTACGAAATCTCAACCGACCGATAACTCTCAGTATTTCGGATGGAATTCCCTGCACCTGGGCATCGAAGGCCGCGCTTTCCGCCGCCTCGTAGATTGTTTTATTGATATTTTCAGTGACACTCTGCACTACCTCTTCGATACGCTGCGGATGAATGCGCCCATCCGCGACGAGCTGCTCCAGCGACTGACGTGCTATCTCGCGCCGGATCGGATCAAACCCCGATATGACCACCATCTCGGGGGTATCATCTACCAGCAAAGTAACTCCGGTCAGCGATTCCAATGTGCGGATATTACGTCCCTCCCGCCCGATGATGCGTCCTTTAATTTCATCACTCTCGAGGGAGACTGAGCTAGTCATAATATCCGATGAGTGCGCAATGGCGAAACGCTGCACAGCCAGAGAGACAATCCGGGAGGCTTCACGGTCAGCAATCTCCCTGGCCTCCTCCTGCACCCGTCTGATCAGATTGCCGGATTCACTGCGCACCTCGTCTTCCGCTCTGCTATAAAGCTCTTTGCGCGCCTGTTCATGCGTGAAACCAGCCAGCGTCTGCAGACGCCGATCGGCTTCATCTGTCATCCGGTCAACTTTTTTGCGATCCTGCTGCAACTTTTCACTGGCATTGGTATAGTTCTCCAGTTTTGCCGAAAGACTCTGCTCCTTGGTATCAAGCGACAGAGAGCGCTTGTCCAACTGGTCCTCACGCCCGGCCAGACGATCGGCGATCTCCTGCAGCTCCTGACGGCGTGTCTTGGTTGACTTCTCAAACTCTTCGCGCGCCTTGACCACCTCGGCGCGGGCCAGAATATCGGCCTCCTTCAGCTTGGACTTGACCTCACCCTCGGCCTCTTCAAGTACCATGCGTGCGCGTTTTTCGATGGCGTCGGCCTGCCAGCGGCCAATCAGCCCGCGCAGAGCGTAACCACCCAGCACCCCGGCAATACCGAAAAGCAGCCCGACAGTGGCATCACTTAAATCATACCATGTTAAATATGTCATAACAGAATATCCATGTTGCGGTTTGGTAACGGCAACCTTTCACGTGGATGAATAATACATTCTCGACCGTCACTTTGCAATGACGTAAATCCCTTTGTCCCCTCTGAAATTTGTGGAACACTACCGATTCTTGTTCAGCATTTCACCAACCCTCCGCAGAGTCGCCACGTCCTCGGGATGAATCGCTCCGTTCGGCAATGGTCCTGAGTTTAGCAACAGATTGGCATTCGCCTGTCGGGCTTTGCTCAGCATTGCAAGCACCTCAGAGGGTTTTTTGTGTTTACCGTCATCTTTTCGCATATGTCCCCAGCTGTGAGGCTGCAGGGTGTCGCAAATCTCATTATGTTTGTGACGATTGAGCTCCCAGGCATGGGCCGCTATTTTGCCAGCCTCAGCTCCGTACTGTTTGGTAATCCGCTCTGTCAGAGAGCTACCGCTACGCTCAGGTGCCGCAAAATCCTCACTACCGGTAATGCCCTGTTTGGCACTGATCAGACAGTGCGGCTGAATGTCGCGGATCATCGCGTAGATTTCATTCATCGGAAAGAGATCCGGTCTGCCGTAATATCCCATCAGCGGATCAATCCAGATGCCCGCCACATCACCGTAGTTTGTCAGCAGTGCTCTAATGTGCATAGTCGCGTCCGCCAGATATTTTTTAAAGTCTTCATCACTGCGAAACAGATACTGCTCTGGCTCTTCAAGATAATCCGGTCGTGCGATCTGATTGTACACGCGGGGATAAAAATATGGATGGTGCCAATCCGCAAGCAATGAATAATAAAAGAAACAACCCAACCCCTTTTTATGGCACTGTTCCGCCAATTCACCACACAAATCACGACCACTGGCGGCTACCGAATTCCAGCTGCCCCTGCCCGGATCGAAAAGGCAGAAACCGTCATGATGCTTACTGGTGAGGTTCACGTACTTCATGCCCGCCGCAAGTGCCAGATCGGTAATGAAATCAGCATCGAACTCAGCAGGATTGAAACGAGCCGCCAGTTTTTCATACTCCCGGATCGGTATTTTGGCTCGCAACATGATCCACTCCGCCGGTTTTGACTCCACTCCGTTCCACTCACCCTCAAGCAGCGAGTAAAGTCCGTAATGCAGAAAAAGTCCGAACCCGGCCTCTTTGAACCACTGCTGTGCCGCCGTACGCGGATCAGCAGCATACTGAACCGCGTAATCCTTCAGATGCGGCGGTACACTTCTTTTCCTGCCAAAGCGGCAGACCGAACAACCAGCAACCATACTGCCACTCAACGCGCTTCCGGCAACTCTTAAAAAACTGCGACGTTCAATCATCTTCTCCCCCTCTTTAACCGTTTTCATGCCTTTTCATACAACTTTGACATATACAACCATTTAAAAAAATCTCTGATTGTTTTATGAACCCCTTGTTCAGCCGACAATAACTTAACCGGCTCTTTTACTTTCCAAGCAACTCTCTGCCGCATTTCCGGAGAACATAGCCGGATGCCATTCGAAAAGGTTCTCGAAGGAAACTTTGATATAGTAACATCTTCAGAGAGGATATTGAAGAGCGGATTGCAGTATTTTGACTTGTCACCAGCACGTTTTTACCCCAAAATACCGCATTATGAAAAATAAAAGATTCTATAACTTAACCGGGGGCCTGCTGGCCGTCTCGCTGTTGTGTGCCATGGGCACTCCACTTGCACTCATGGCCGATGCCGCCGCTGCTTACGTCGGCAACTGGGCTCTGATAATACCTAACGGTGGCGCCGGCTGGCTCGGGGTGGAACGCATACCCGACGGTTCGCTTACCAGCTCAATGCTCTGGGGCGGCGGTTCACCATACGGTATGAACACAACCAAAACGCGTGGCAATACCCTGGTGATGACCCGCATCAAAAAAGAAAAAAGCGGCAAGCAGAATACCGAGCTATATGAAGCGGATGTGCAGGGCAATTTTATCAAAATCAAGCGCAGAATTATTGATCAGCAGGGCAAACTCCAGAATGAGGTCAGCTTCAACGGCAAAAAGATTCCACCGCACGGAGCGCCACCTGATCTGAGTACGCTGCAGTACGGTGAACCGATCAAGCTGCTCAACGACAAAGATCTCAGCGGATGGAGGGTGATGAATAAAAAGGCCCCCAACTGCTGGAGCATTAAAGACGGCGTCCTGAGCAACCGGGTTACGGGAACGGACGGCAAGAAACGCCATGGCACAAACATCCGCACTGAGAAAGTCTTCAACGACTTTCGCCTCACCACCGAGGTCAGGGTTCCCGAACATGGCAACAGCGGTATCTATCTGCGCGGCATTTACGAGATTCAGATTGCGGAAAGCTACGGAAAACCGGTGGACTGCCATCACATGGGTGCTTTGTACGGGCGCATAACTCCCACGGTTGCGGCTGAGAAAAAAGCCGGCGAATGGCAGACACTCGATATAACGCTGTGCAACCGCTATATCACGGTAATTCTAAATGGACAGAAGATTATCGACAATCAACCGGCAATGGGCTGTACCGGTGGAGCCATCACATCCAACGAGTTTCAACCCGGCCCCATCTTTCTGCAGGGCGACCATACCGATGTGGACTATCGTAATATGGTTCTCACACCCATCATTAAAAACTGAAATCAAAGAGAGGGCTCTATTTCGCTGATCTTTGAGTGAGTATGCGAACCCATTCCTTTTAAATTGTGGAAAAAGATTGCGTTTAACTTCCTTAGGAAAGGGGTAGAGCGAAAAATCCTGGAATCGTCTTTGGTTTGCAAGGAGTGCCGGGGTCTGATAACATAGCCTTCAAAAATTGGGGGGAAAATGCTTTTACAGGAAGCTTATCGGCGCATGTTGCTGATTCGTAATTTTGAAGAGACAATTGAAAAACTTTTTCTGGAAGGTCGTGTGATGGGCACCGCCCACACCTGCATCGGTCAGGAGACACTCTCAGTAGGCGTGGCCGCGGCGTTGCAACCATGTGACGCAATGACCACCACACATCGTGGACACGGACACTTTTTGGCCCGCGGGGCAGATCCGGCACGTGCCATGGCAGAGCTGTTCGGCAAAAGTATAGGCTATTCCAAAGGACGAGGCGGCAGTCAGATGATGATGGATCCGTCGATCGGTTTCTACGGTGCCAACGGTATCACCGGTGGAAGCATTCCTTTCGCTACCGGTATTGCCTTGGACGCGCAGGTGCGTAAAACTGGACGCGTGGCAGTCTGCATGTTCGGTGACGGCGCATCAAACCAGGGTGTTTTTCATGAATCCCTCAACATAGCGGCCTTATGGAATTTGCCAGTTCTATATGTTATCGAAAATAATGGCTACGCAATGTCAACCGCCACCTTTCGTGGACTTGCCAATCCCCGTGTAGCTGATCGTGCCTCAGCTCTAAAAGTCCCCGGCATCAGAATCGATGGCAATAACTTTGAAGAGGTACGCGATTGCGTCCGGCATCATGCCGACAGAGCGCGGCAAGGCAAAGGGCCGACTGTTATCGAGTGTCTGACCTACCGTCTTTCCGGTCACTCACGCGGTGATCCGCGTGTTTATCGTGGTCGTGAAGAGGAGGAGAATGCCTGGAAAAAAGATCCGGTCAGAACCTTTGAAAGAACACTGATTGAACGGAAGATTGTCTCCAAATCGGAAATTGAGTTGATGCAACAGCAGACCGCTCAGCAGATTGAAGCGGCGGTTCAACGTTGTGAACAGGCTGCTGAAGCCTCGCTGGATGAGTTTCAAAACTCCCTGTTCGCTCAGTAATCCCCGAAACAAGCAAAAATATACAAACACACGGCGCTCAGTTTATGCGAAACATAACCTTTACTCAAATAATTCGTGAAACACTGGAAGCGGAAATGCAACGTGACCAGACCGTATTACTGATGGGGGAAGATATCGGAATTTACGGCGGCGCCTTCGGTGTAACGCGCGGTCTGATTGAAATTTTCGGCGAAGAGAGGGTGCGTGACACCCCGATCACCGAGCAGGCCATCACCGGAATTGCCATCGGAGCCGCTGTCAGCGGCCAGCGACCGATCATCGAAATCATGTTCATGGATTTTATCACCCTGGCAGCCGATCAGCTGATCAATATGGCGGCCAAGCTACATCCGATTTACGGACAACCATGCCCCCTCGTGCTGCGCACTCCTCCCGGTGCAGGTCGCGGATATGGCGCCACCCACTCCCAATCCCTGGAAAGAATCTTTTTCGGCGTGCCTGGCATCAAAATCGTCGCGCCTTCCGACGCTGAAGATGC
This sequence comes from uncultured Lentisphaeraceae bacterium, assembly GCA_964406095.1. Lineage (GTDB taxonomy): Bacteria > Verrucomicrobiota > Kiritimatiellia > RFP12 > UBA1067 > M55B167. Next base: position 46,201 of record CAYOQJ010000057.1, on the reverse strand, counting down.
CTCCGCCCTGCTGCAGGGTGCCATCCGCGACAACAACCCGGTTATTTTTCTGGAACATAAGTTGCTTTATCCGATGCGTTTCCAGGTAGGCGACACTCTGCCCGAACCCTCTGAACTCGGCAAAGCGAAAATTGCCCGCCGCGGCGAGGATATTACGATCATCGCCTGGTCCTACATGACAGTACTGGCGTTGCGCGCTGCCGAGCAACTTGCGCAAGAGGATATCCAGGTCGAAGTAGTGGATTTGCGTACACTGGCACCACTCGACACCGAAACCGTTTTGACATCCGTCAAAGCAACCGGACGAGTGCTGATTGTGGAGGAGGCTCCGCTGACCGGCGGAATCGCCGCTGAAATCGCGGCACGCATCAACGAAGCCGCCTTTGAGTATCTCGACTATCCCGTTAAACGTCACGCTGGCGCCGATCTGCCGGTACCCTCCGCTAAAAATCTTGAAAGTGCCTGCATGCCCTCTCTTGAGTCAATAATCCAAGCCGCCGCTGATCTCGCCATGGCGGAATAAAAAGTGAAGTCTGCTATGACCTATTCACTCATCACTCTCTCTCACAATAAACTGGAATGCACCCGGCGCTGCCTGAATGCGCTGATTCGAAACTCGTTCAGCGATCAGCATTGGGAGATGATAGTGGTTGACAACGGTTCAACCGACGGCAGTAAGGAGTGGTGCGACAACGAGCTCAAAGAGCTTGGCAAAAAGCATGATGTGCCGGTTACGGTTATTCACAACAGCTTGAATATCGGCTGCTCATACGCACGTAATCAGGCGATTGCCACGGCACAGGGCGAATATATCGTTTTTACCGATAATGACGTGGCGCCACGCACCGTCAGATGGATGCCCAAAATGCGTACGGTACTAGACTCCGACCGGGAGATCGGTATGGTCGGCCCCAAAATGGTCTATACCTGGGAACCCTATCCGATTCAGTGCGCCGGGGTTGGCATCTCTAAACGCGGACATGTCTGTTTCAGAGGACGCGGCGAGGCGATCAACACCCCTGCTTTCAATCAGCCCCGCGCCGTGCAGTGTCTGATCAGTGCCTGCCTGATGATTCCCGCCGCACTGCTGGAAAAATACGGCGGTTTCGACGAAGCCTTCCACCCGGTTCAGTTTGAAGATTTCGACCTTTGCTACCGTTTGCGTGAGGCAGGCTATAAAGCTATTTACACTCCAAATGTCGAGATGTATCACTTTGAAAGCGTGACCACCCAGGGAACACCCACCATCCGCAACCAAGCCGTTGTTATTCGCAATGGGCTGCTCTTTCAGAAACGCTGGCAGCATATGTTCACACAGGAAAACGGAGCAACCGAGGATGAGTGTCGCTGGAAGACGATCCCTCCCGTCCCGATTGATCAGATAAACGAACTTCCTTTGATCTGATCAAGTCGGCTAAGCCAATCAATGTTTTGGAAAAAATGAAAATATTTATCACTCGCACTCTGCTTCACGCCATCAGGTTTATATTCGTCCTGTCGATATCGACAGTGCCAGTGCGTGCAGCGCAAACATGGCCACAGTTCCGCGGAGCTCAGGGAGACGGAACATCAACCGCCACCGGTCTTCCCACCGTTTGGAATGAAAATGAAAATATCCGCTGGAAAACTGCCATTCCCGGCAAAGGCTATTCATCACCGGTAATCATCACCGACAAAATCTGGCTGACAACCTCTCCCGACGAAGGGCGTTCCCGCAATCTGATTGCCGTTGATTTTGCGAGCGGTGACATAACTCTCAATAAAACTCTGTTCACGGTCGCAAAACCGGAATTGTGTCATCGCAGCAACAGCTTCGCCACTCCCACCCCTGTACTGGAAAACAACCGGGTTTATGTCAATTTCGGAGCCGCCGGCACCGCCTGCGTGGCGGCGGAAAGCGGCAGAATAATCTGGCAACGCCGTGATTTCAATGTCACCTATCATGATGTCGGCGCAGCCAGCTCTCCTATTATTCACGACGACAAACTGATCATGATCTTTGACGGCGACAACAAAAGCGCGCGCTTTGTAACCGCTCTCGACAAAACAACCGGCGCCACTATCTGGCGTACTGAGCGCGTTCACAGCCAGGAGCAGCTCAAGGGTATGGTTCACTCTTCATGCACCCCCCATGTCATAACAGTGGCCGGACAAAAGCAGGTCATCTGCCCGGGTGGTCTCTACGCTGCCGCCTATGATCTGACCAACGGACGCGAAATATGGCGTGTACGATATCGGGCATGGTCGGTTGTACCGCGTCCACTCTACAGTAACGGGCTGCTCTATATCTGTGCCGGGGTAGTCAAACCGGTTATGCTCTGCATCAACCCCCTTGAAGCCCGCGGTGACATCACAAACTCAGACAGAATTGTCTGGCAGAGCAGCCGACAGGTACCCAATATGCCTTCTCCTCTTCTGATCAACAACCGTTTTTATACAATGACCTCCGCTAAATTGGCCTGCCGCAAAGCCGACACCGGCGAGATCATCTGGGATAAACGAATCGGTGGACAACATGAAGCTTCACCTGTGTATGCCGAGGGGAATATTTTTCTCTTCAATAAAAGCGGCGACAGCAGCGTGGTTAAGGCATCTGATATCTTTCAGACACTCGGCAACAATACGCTCGAGAGCGGCTGTTGGGCCTCGCCGGCTATTCACGACAAATCTCTGCTTGTCAGAACTGAAAAACACCTCTATCGTATTGAGCGCGTGGATTGAAAGACTCCCATTGCACCTGAATGCACAGAATCGCTCATCGCATGGAACATTACACCACAGCACTTTATCTTACATCAGTGTCGCAAATCGAACCGGTAGTAAGACATTTTTTTGAAACTCAAATCCTTCCGTCGAACATTCAACGCATCGGAGTGGCGGTTTCAGGTGGTGCCGATTCAGTTGCTCTCTTTCATCTGCTGACGCCACTCTGCCAAGCAGCCGGAATCGAAACGGTTGTTCTGCATCTCAACCATGGCCTCCGCCCCGAATCGGACGCTGAAGCTGATTTTGTCCGTCACCTTGCCGACACTCAGAAATTTAAGTTCCACAGCAGAGCCGCCGAACTGCTGAAACACCCACGCAAAAATTGCTCACTCGAAATGGCCGCCCGGGAGGAACGTCTGAAGTTCTACTTTGAAGCTTCCTCCGCAAATCGACTGGATGCCGTCACCACCGGGCACCATGCCGACGATCTCTGTGAAACTGTGCTGCTGCGTATGACTCGCGGTTCAGGTATTGCTGGACTGTCAGGACTGAAACCGATATCAACCATCACTTCGCAGCACGATCAGAGAAAACTCACCTTCTATCGTCCTCTGCTACGGATAAGCTCCTCCGCCCTGCGTGATTGGCTCAACGAGCGCCGTTTCACCTGGCATGAAGACCACAGTAATCAGAACTGTGAAATCCCGCGCAACAATGTACGACACTGCGTCATGCCATTTTTACGCGAAAATCTTTCGCCGAATATCAATGTATCCCTCTGCCGTTCCGCTGAATCATTACGCGATGACGAGGCGTTTCTGCAGGAAATTGCCGAAGGCGCGCTCGCCTCCCTACAATACAACGAAGCACTCCTGATCGCGGCCTTGCTCAAACACCCCCCCGCCATCCAGCGGCGCATTCTGCGTCTGTGGCTCTTTAGAAATAATTCGGCACACGCTGCCGGTCTTAAAACAGTCGACTCAATTCTCGCACATTGCCGAAACACCGATACCGCATATACAATGCAGCTGGACAAAAATCGCCGACTTGTCACCCGTGGAGAACTGCTTTCTATTCAATCTGAAATTAAGCGTAAAAGAGCAGCCTCTGTCGAGCTGATTATCGGAGGCTCGATCCAATGGGCGGATTATCTGATCGAAACCTCTGCATCCCGTGGCATAAAATTCATAACGCACGGCATCGGCAACTACCCCGCACTCTGTTCCCTCGACGCAGCAAAAATTGCCGGCAGAAAGCTGATCGTCCGCTCACGTAAACCGGGCGACCGCATTGCACCAACAGGCTTTCAGGGCAGTCGCAAAATCAAAGATATCATGATCGATGCAAAAATTCCGCGCCATCTGCGCGACACAATGCCGGTCATTGCCTGCGGTGACGAGGTGATCTGGATTCCCGGCTATCGCATCGCCCGAGGCTACACACTGGATTCAGAAGATGCTGCAGCTCTCCGCATCACCATAACAAAATCGTAGCCTTTCACGGGAGAAGTTTCCGAAGCAAGTCGATGCTTGATGTTTGCTCCCCTTTTTCAGGTGTCCGAGCTAATATTAAAATTTGCGTCCTCGGGGTCAATCCGGCCAAAATGAAGACGACAGTTTCAAGAATGGCAGCACGCCGAGTCCGTTTCTCATCGACACAACATGGAGAGGGTTGGTCGACTCCACTCCCAACGCCCGACATATCGGGGATGTGGATAGCCAGCGATGGGGATTTTCCACAAATTCTTCTCTATGGTCTCTGTAGCTCTGTGTTAAGTTACCTCTCTCACAAAATCGCTACCGATAGTCGCTTCACTCTTCAATCTTCTCCCTCAATCGACACTGCGGATCAGGAGAGACGCGCGGCGTAATCCTGAAAATCAAACTCACGGATCATCTCAATCCCGTTGTCATCCATAACGGCGATCGCCGGTAGATTCACACCATTGAACATGTTGTTCTTAACCATAGTGTAGTGCGCCATATCGGTGAAAATCAGCTTATCACCCGGTATCAGCGGTTTATCAAAAGAGTAGTCGCCGATCACATCGCCAGCCAGACAGGTCATGCCGCCCAGACGATAGGTGAACCGTTTTTCATCGGGCTCTCCCGCACCGATAATCTGCGGACGGTAAGGCATCTCAAGCACATCGGGCATGTGACAGGCAGCCGAGGTGTCAACCAGAGCCAACTGCATTCCGTTATCCACAATATCCAGCACCGAGGTCACCAAAAATCCTGTATTAAGCGCAATCGCCTCCCCCGGCTCAAGATAAACATCCAATCGGTATTTCTCACGAAAATCTATGATAACTCTGATTAAACGCTCGACATCATAATCAGCCCGCGTTATATGATGCCCGCCACCGAAATTGATCCATTTTATACCCTCGAAATATTGACTGAAGCGCTCTTCCACTCTGACAAGTGTACGCTCCAGCGTATCCGAATTCTGTTCGCACATTGTGTGGAAATGCAAACCGCTGAGACCTTCAATATCCTCCGGAGTGATCGACGAAGCAACCGCCCCCAGTCGGGAGCAGGACGCACAAGGATCGTATATTGCAACGCGCTGTTCCGAGTACTGCGGGTTGAGCCGCAACCCACACTGAACACCGCGGTTATGTTGACGATTAAACTCATCCACCCGGCCTCTGAAACGTTGATGCTGAGCCGCTGAATTGAAAACAATATGATTGCAGTATTTCAGAATCTCATCAAACTCATCGTCACGAAACGCGGGCGCGTAGATATGCACCTCTTTGCCCATCTTCTCATATCCCAGCCGTGCTTCAAAAAGTGAACTGGCGGTGATGCCAGCCAGATACTCGCCGATCATCGGAAACAAGGCGTGCATCGAAAACCCCTTGAGTGCCAGCAGGATTTTACAACCAGTGCGTTGCTGCACGGAATCGAGCAGTTCGAGATTTTTTCGAAGCAACCGTTTGTCAACCACATAAGCGGGTGTCTTGACTGAAGGTAAAACATCTGTTTCTGATTTAGGCATATTTAGCGGATTTTTGCTGACCTTATTGACGGTGTTTAACGGCGGCAGCTCTCTCTTTTCGTGAAAAATCGTGTTTTTCGTGGTTTCAAATTCTCTCTTTTCTGCGGGGTTTTAATCGAGAACATCCGGATTGAAATTCTCCTGCCAGGGCAACCCCTGCTGGTTAAGTTCCTGCATGAAAGGGTCAGGGTCGAACTCCTCCACATTGTAAACACCCGCCTTTTTCCAGACTCCTCGCAACAACAACTTTGCGCCGATCATCGCAGGCACTCCGGTTGTATAAGAAATCGCCTGCGAACCGACCTCACGATAACACTCCTGATGATCGCAGATATTATAAACGTAATATGCTGCCGGCTTACCGTCCTTGACACCGCGACAGATACAGCCGATATTGGTTTTGCCCCGGGTACGCGAGCCAAGACTAGCCGGATCAGGCAGCACCGCCTTGAGGAACTGCAACGGTTGAATCTGACACCCTTCAAACTCTACAGGTTCAATACTGGTCATGCCGACATTCTGCAGAACCGTCAGGTGATTGATGTAATTCTGCGAGAAGGTCATGAAAAACCGAATCTGTTTCAAATCGCGTATATTCTTTGCCAGCGACTCCAACTCTTCGTGATAGAGCAGATAGGCCTCTTTCGACCCGATACCGTCAAAATTAAAAACGCGTTTTATTTCAAGCGGTTTGGTTTCAATCCATTGACCATCGCGCCAGAAGCGTCCGTTGGCAGTGATTTCACGGATGTTAATCTCCGGATTGAAATTTGTTGCAAAGGGATAACCGTGATCACCGCCATTGGCATCCAGAATGTCGATGGTGTGAATCTCATCAAAATAATGTTTCTGAGCGTAAGCGCAGAACACACCGGTAACGCCTGGATCAAAACCGCAACCAAGGATGGCGCACAATCCGGCCTGCTCAAATTTTTCTCGATATGCCCACTGCCATTTATACTCGAATCTGGGATTGTCCGGCGGTTCATAGTTAGCGGTGTCGAGATAATGCGTACCGGTGGCCAGACAAGCATCCATAATGGTCAAATCCTGATAGGGCAAAGCCACATTGATCACAATCTCCGGTTTAAACTCATTGATCAACTCGATCAGCTCCGCACAGTTGTCGGCATCCACCTGGGCTGTATGAATTACAGTCGCACCTCCGTCCAGCTTCTCCTTGAAAGCGTCGCACTTCGATTTGGTGCGACTGGCGATCATGATCTCACTGAACACCTCCGGATTCTGACAGCATTTGTGAATCACCACGCCGGCAACTCCGCCAGCCCCGATTATTAAAGCTTTTCCCATTTATTTCTCCTGACTTCTTATACCTATTTTTCTGCTGATTTATCGGATACTGCTCAAACCATTAACAATGCCACTTCACGCAGCACTTTGCAGGCAGCCGCAGTTGACACCCCGCTGGAATCCAGCAGCGGTGCCAGCTCCATTATATCGGCGCCTACTATCCTGAGTTCCCGCAGTTTCAAAAGAGCATCCAACAGTTCCTTGAAGGTTACACCGCCCGGCTCCGGCGTACCGGTGCCTGAAAGAATCGCTGGGTCCAGTACATCCAGATCGATAGTCAGATATACCGGATCATCACCGATTTCAGCCACTGCCTGTTCAATATCAGCCAGATCGAAACAGCGCATTCGGGCATAACGTTCAGCAAACTCAAACTCATCCCGTGTACCTGAACGGATACCGAATTGCCAGAGTCGTCCACCCGAGCCGAGAGTCTCCAGCACGCGACGCATGACGGTGGCGTGCGAAAATTTTGCCCCCAGATATTCGTCACGCAGATCGGCATGGGCATCGAAGTGAATAATCTGCAGGTTGCGATGCTTTTGTGCGACCGCCTGGATCAACCCCAGCGTTATCAGATGCTCACCGCCGACACCAAGAATAAGCTTGCTGTCGGCCATAATATCAAGGGACTCCTCTTTAACCGCTTCCACCACACGCTCGACACTGCCGTATGTGAGCGCCATGCTGCCAAGATCGCAGATTTTAAAATCCACAAGATCACGTTGCTGGTAGGGACTCCATGTTTCCAGCGCATCAAGTTCGGCTTGAACATGCTGGGGGCCCATGCGGGTTCCAGACCTACCGGAAACGGTGCCGTCATAAGGATACCCTACAACCACCAGATCAGCATCAGCATAGCTGCTACGGATACCCTCATGAATTAAAGGTGTCTGTTCTTTAAGCATAAATTTATCCTCATCGTTCAACGCTGAATTCAGTAATCCGATAAAATGGGACTACCGTTCGTAATAGGTATAGCCGCGAAGGCCATCCTCAATCGAACTGAGCACCTCTCTGCGCTCTCTGGGAGAGATCAACCCGCTGCGCACCGCTTCTTCAGCAGTCTGTCTGAACTCATTGCGCATGGCTCTGAGGTCATACTCGACATAGGATAGCACATCCTCGACGCTGTCCCCTTCGATTTCGCCGGTTATCTCGAAGGTTCCATCGGTTTCTATTCTTACGCTGACCACATTGGTGTCGCCAAAAAGATTGTGCAAATCACCCAGGGTCTCCTGATAGGCTCCCACCAGAAAGGCTCCCAGATAGTAATCCGAATTATCTTTGAGCACATGCACCGGCAGAGTCCGACGAACATCATGAGGATCAATAAAGCGATCTATTTTACCATCGCAGTCGCAGGTGATATCCGCCAGGATCGCATTATGGTCAGGCATCTCCAACAGACGGTGAACCGGCATCACGGGAAACAACTGATCGATCGCCCAGCTATCAGGGATTGACTGAAAAACGGAGAAGTTGCAATAGTAGATGTCGGCAATGGCATTTTCGAGATCGACCAAGTCACCAGGAATACGTTTCAACCGAACCTTCAACTCTATAATTTTATGGATTGTGTTCCAAAATATCTTCTCGGCCAACGAGCGTTCACGCAGCGAAATATGTCCATGGTTAAACATATCTCTGATATTGTCACGATAATAGAGGGCATCATTGTAGCACTCCTGTAAATTCTTCTGCGTAAGCAGAGAATTCACCTCATGCAGATTGCGAATCTGTTCCGGCACCGATTGATCGAGTTGACCGGGTATTTCGTATCGTTCAAACTCAGCCACATCAAGCACGTTGAAAAGCAGAACGGAATAATATGCCACCAGTGCACGTCCGGATTCGGTGATAATAACGGGATGATCAACACTGCTGTTATCAATGACGGTCATCACGGCTTCGATCACATCGGCGCAATACTCCTGGATACTGTAGTTGCGACTGCTCGAAAAATTTGTTTTGGATCCGTCATAATCCACAGCCAGACCACCGCCAAGATCGAGCCACCCCATCGGAGCTCCCTCCTTGACGAGTTCAACATAAACCCGCGCGGCTTCCTGAACCGCAGCCCGGATATCGCGGATATTCGGCACCTGCGAACCAAGGTGATAGTGTACTAATTTAAGTGAATCCAGCATTTTACGCTCCTTCAGAGCGTCAACCATTTCGATAACCTGGGTCATATTAAGCCCAAAAATACTGCGATCGCCACCCGACTCCGTCCAGTGACCGCCAGCCTTGGATGAGAGTTTTATGCGTACACCGATATTAGGTTTAACCCCCAGCCGTTCAGCGCGGTCAAGAATCAGATCAACCTCTCCGGGAAACTCAACTACAAAGAAGCATTGAAACCCCATCTTAAGCGCATACAATCCGAGATCAATGAATTCCTCATCCTTGTAGCCGTTGCAGATGAGACAGGCCTGTTTATCCTTCATCTCGGACAGAGCGGCTATCAGCTCCGGCTTACTGCCAACTTCGAGACCGTGATGATAACGCTGGCCGAAACGTGTGACCTCCTGGACTACCTGCTGTTGCTGATTGACCTTGATCGGATATACTCCCTGGTAACTGCCGCGATAGTTCAGCTCCTGCATCGCCTTGCGAAAAGAGTCGTTGAGCAGTGATATCTGGGCATCAAGCAGATTTTCAAAACGTAGCAACACCGGCATATCTAATCCGCGTTCACGTACCCCCGATATTATGTCCATCAAGCTGACAGGCACTCCCGGTTGATCACCGAAAAAGGGATCAACCATAACTTCCCCCTTGTCGGAGATACTGAAATATCCGCCTCCCCAGCTTTTTATGCCGTAAATCTCCTCGGATTTAGTTTTAGTCCATCGACCCAGCAGTTCAACTTTATTCATGCGTAATTCCTGCAAATCAAAAATTCACCAAAAGTCACGTGTTTCTTATCAATCCTGACAACGCGCAGAGGTAATAAGGTGTTGGCACGAACATTAGAATTTAGTCATCCGGTTGTCAAGTGAGATTCCCGTCTTAGCCCCACAGAAACTGCAGCAAAACTCCGTTATTCCGGATGATGCAAGGTCACTACCTCTACCCCGCAGCGCCATTTAGCGCAGATGCTTCTACTGACTTGAATTCTGCCCCGGAATATAGTACCATGAGCATGGGAAATAGCAAACGGGGTTAAAATGAAATCAATTATCAGTTTTGTGATATTGCTCGTACTTTCGCTCAACGCTGCGGAGTTGTGGAATCACAAGCTTTGGCTGGGAAACGGCGGTTTCTGGCGTTCACGTTTCTCGGTTGAAGTCTCCAATCAGAGTGACCAGGCCATAGAGGGCAAAATAATATCGGTCAAGGTTGGGGATGAACACAACGAGGCACCTCTGACCGGGGTTGAAGCTTCTTCGCTACGTGTCGTTAATAATCGCAATACCCAGCTACTTTTCAATATATGGCAGCCGGATTTTTCATCCACCATCACTGACGGTGAAATTCCCGCCGGGGCAATTCTGACACTGCCGCTCGTCTGTGACGCATCCGAAAAAACCTCATTTACACTCTATTTTGACAATCCTGCTGCCTGGAAGCTGGCGGATTTTCTGCATATTTTGCCGGACGATCTGCCGCTCAACGGCGATTTTGAACTCGGCTCGGATTTACCTCTAGGCTGGTTTAAAAACGAAATTAAACCGCCTCATCGATTCAACCGCACAGATGAATCTCCATACAGCGGCAGATTCTGCCTCAAGCAGATTGCCGATCCCGCTCTTTCCCAATCCTGGTCGGGCTTATACCGCACGGATATCAAGGTTGCGCCGGGTGCCGAATGTGAATTGCGGGTACGGGTGCGTACCGAAAATTTAAAAGGTTACGCTGGCTGGTTTGTACATGTCGGCAACAGCACCAATGGCCAGATGCTCAACCGCCATGCCTCAATTAAAAAATCCGAAACTGAGTGGCACGAACTGATGATCAGCTTTACAGTTCCGCCCGATGCCACCATAATACGCACCGGATCGCTGCTACGCGGATCAGGTACTGCCTGGTTTGATGATCTGCGATTTGAGAGCGACAAACCGGTTCATAATGCCGTGAAGCTGAAGATCACCACCACGCCGGTTGAACATCTGGATATTCAGATCGAGGGCACTGAGGCAGCCTGGATCGCCCCTCCGCCCGGGATTGAAAACTGGAACATGCGTTTTCCCATCAATATCCTGCCCTCAGCAGATGCCGTCGAAGGCACCGAGATGCCGGTATTTATCGAAACCGCTCTGCTAAAACGCGGCATTCACACGCCGATTTTCAGAGTAACCTTCAACGGTGAAGAAATTGAAACCTGCCGATTAACCAACCTGCTGCTGTTCAGAGTGCCCGTCAACCGGCAGAAAGTACAACGCTGTTATCTCTATGTAGCCGATTCCGGTGCAAAGCCGAAAAACAGGACGCTGAGCGGTAGTATTGAGGGCAGTGACATCCCCTCTGATCAACTGGCTCTTTTCCGCGACAACGAGATTGATCTGGCGGAATACAAACGAATGTTGGCAAGTGATTTAAACCTGATCAGAAATCCGGACTTTGAAAAGGGAGAAGCGCAACCCGACGACTGGTATATTTCCGGACAATCCGACACTGTGCCGGGTGTTGTGCACAATAAAAGCTCTAAGGCCCTTTTCAACAGATACAGCGCGGAATGCCGTATCTCCGAATCAGCCAAAACAGGCTGGCACGGATGGCGCCAGACAATATCTGTCAAACCTTCCTCGACATACCTGTTCGGTGGATGGATGGCAACGGAAAACTTCGCTGCGACCGGTCATCTGCACGTCCACCTCAACTCAACCCAGGATCGTAAAGCCAAGCCAATCTTTCTTTCAGCCGGAACGCCTATTTCAGGCAACACCGAATGGACTCCAATGTTCAGCGCCATCACAATTCCTCGGCGTTATGACTCCTTTTCGCTGCATCTCACCGCCAACTGCAGCGGCATGATGCGTCACGACGGCTTCCTGATGGCGGAGTGTCTAACCACAACCATTGGCGAACCTGAAACTAGACCTCAGGAGAAAGAAATCAAACTCTGGCAGGTTAATCCGATTGTCAAACTCTTCCGTGAGACACTTCCGCCTGTTAAAGACCGACCGATTGAAATTCACCTGGCCCGAAATGAGAGTGAACCACTGCAACTGGCTCTGCGTTCCGGTGTGGATTTGCAGGATTTGAAAATAGAAATTTCCGCTCCCTCTCTAAAAAGCGGTTCCACGCTGGCCAAACTCTGGAAGCGTCTGACCGAATCTGATAGTCAACACCATACCGATTCAGAGTCGGTGCTGAATAATTTTTCAATCGGACGGGTGGATTTTGTGCCGATCGACACCACCTCCTGCTACAGCAACCACAGCACACCGGAGTGGGAATTCAAATATCCGCAGCAGCGCAACGGCTCCGACGGATGGCCAGGATGGTGGCCCGACCCGATCTTCAGCACAGCTGAATTCAGATTATCCGCCAACCGTACGCAGCCGCTGTGGATCACCTTCAACAGCAACACCGACACCGCCCCCGGTGAGTATCAGGGCGAAATACGGATCAAGGCCGGAACCCGGACAATTCTGAACCGCCCGTTTAAAGTCACGGTTTGGGACTTTGATCTGCCGGAAAATCCCGAATTTTCTGCTATCTATGATGTACGTTTCCGCAATATTGATTTCACCAACTGGCGCAATCGAGCCCAAGCCCGTGAAAAAATTCTGCGTTTTCTGGCAGCAAAAAAGTTGTCGCCCGACACAGTTCAAAGCCACATCCCGCTGAAACGCGATACGGATGGCAAAGTGACCTGCGACTTCACCGCATATGACAAAGCTTGCCAACTCTACTTTGATGAACTCAAATTTAGAGTCTCGTATATGCCACACAATTTCAATATCTTCGGCTGGGGTCATCCACCCCGTAAGTTTCTCGGCGAAGAACCATACGAGGGAGAATACCCATACCAAAGTGTAGACCGATCGCAACTGCGTCCACAGTATAAACAGGTTTATCAGGAGGCGTTGCGCCTTTATTGGAACCATATTAAAGCCAGGGGCCGTTCCGATAATTTCATTTTGTATATCTCGGATGAACCGCACTTCTCACATCAACATATCGTTGATCAAATGCGCGCCTGCTGCGATATGATTCATGCCGTCGATCCCGCCATCCGCATCTACAGCAGCACCTGGCGTCACTGCCCCGAGTGGGACGACGCGATTGATGTCTGGGGTATCGGTCACTACGGCTGTTTTTCTGTCGAACAGATGCAACGTCAACGGAAGATCGGCAATCAGCTCTGGTTTACAACCGATGGCCAGATGTGCACCGACACCCCTCTGCTCGCAACCGAACGTATGCTACCGCACTACGCCTTTAAATACGGTGTCGATGTCTATGAATTCTGGGGGGTAAGCTGGTACACCCATAATCCCTGGGAATTTGGCTGGCACACCTATATCAATCAGGCAAGCACCCCCGGAGAGTATTATCATGTGCGTTATCCCAATGGCGACGGCTACCTGATATACCCCCCGACACCAGAAACAGGAGCTGGCGCCGAACCGGTCACATCAATCCGTATCGAAGCAGCCCGTGACGGAGTTGAAGACTGGTCGTACCTGCGGAAACTCTCTGAGCTTGCCGAGCGTCACAACAATAAAGCGGCACATGATCTGCTTGCTGCATTTCTGAGTTTCTGTGAAATACCCAATGCCGGAGGACGCTACTCAGGCCGAAATATGTATAATCCCGATCAGCTGATGCGGCTGCGTATCAGAGTAGGCGAGACGATTGAATCTCTGGAACAATTTGAATCAGAGTGAAATCGACTTGTGTCTGAACTCTGTTAAAGCTATTATAGCGACTCAACACAGTGCCAGAGTGGTGGAATGGCAGACACTCCGGACTTAAAATCCGTTGCGGGGTTTCCCGCGTGAGGGTTCGAATCCCTCCTCTGGCACCATCCTGAAAAATTTCACACCACACCGGCGGGATCAACTGATATGAATGAGAAAATCGCATTTTTCGACACCAAACCTTATGATATGCAGTTTTTCAACGCGGTGAATGAGTCTTACCATTTTGACATCACCTACTTTGAAGCCAAGCTTAACAGCCGTACTGCCATGCTGGGTGGAAACTTCGACGGCATCTGTGTTTTCGTCAACGATCTGGTTGATAATGATGTGATTGCTAAACTCCATCAGCAGAGTGTTAAAATCATCGCACTGCGGTGTGCCGGTTACAACAATGTCGATTTCAACGCGGCCTATCAGAAAATTCACGTAGTGCGGGTTCCGGCCTACTCTCCCTACGCAGTTGCCGAGCACGCCGCCGCCCTGATGATTTCGCTCAACCGTAAAATCTACAAGGCTTATCCCCGTACCCGCGACGGCAACTTCTCCCTCAACGGTCTTCTGGGTTTTGATATGCACGGTAAAACTGCTGCAGTAATCGGTACCGGCAAGATCGGACGCTGCCTGATTTCGATTCTCAAGGGTTACGGCATGCGCGTACTCGCTTACGACCCTTACCCGGATGTAGCTTACGCGGCTGCCGAACAGATCGAATATGTTCCGCTGGAAGATATTTACAGCGAGTCAGACATTATCTCGCTGCATTGCCCCCTGACACCGCAAACCGAGTATATGATCAATGCCGACTCGCTGAGCCGCATGAAAGACGGCGTGATGCTGATTAACACGGGACGTGGCAAACTGATCAACACTCAGCACCTGATTGAAGCCCTGAAATCGGGTAAGGTCGGTTCCGCCGGTCTGGATGTCTACGAAGAGGAGAGCAACTACTTCTTCGAAGATAAATCGATGGAAATGATCATGGATGACATTCTGGCCCGTTTGCTTGTTTTTCCCAATGTCCTGGTTACATCACACCAGGCTTTTTTCACCCGCGAGGCACTTGAAAATATCGCGGAAACCACACTGGCCAATCTCAGAGAGTTCTTTGACGACGGTTACCTCAAAAACGAGATATGTTACAAATGCGACAGAGTCTGTCTGAAAAAACAGAAAAAACGCTGTTTTTAAAGCAAGTTGCGTTGTTTGTCAGAGATTCAACAAACAACCGGTTGCAGCTTCAAAGATACTTTCCAGTCTCAGTCAGTTCGAGCTCTGTAGATTTCACCGAAAACCGGAGCATCCCACTGAGCTCCCTCGATAAACGGGGAGTAGCGCAGTTCAGTTGTCGTCTTCAACGGAATTTTAAAAGGCTTGTGATAAACTCTGTCATCCATCGTCGGATTAGTGCCATTCAATGTGTATCGCACTCTCAATTCCGGCGCATGCTCAATTGTGACCAACGGCGCGCTCGCGAAGGCGTCGCCAGCCGGTCGAGCCCGTACACTCCAGACGCTCAACGGTAGCGGTGAGCCAATTTCGATATCATCAAACAAAACATCAAATTTTCCGGCGACACCGCGTGTATCAAAAGCAATCATGATCTTTTCAACTACCTTCCCGCTCAGAGACTCGAGCGGAATTGAAATTCTTTTCCACTCTTGCGGGTCTCCTTTACGAGCTCCAGGATGATTACCGTGTCCGCATGGCAACGACCGCAGAACTTCACCGCCGCGCAAAAAAAGATCTACCGCTGTGGCGCAACCCAATTTGTTCAACGGTTTTTTCCAGTAAACCAGTCTTGCGTCGGGCGGCAGCAGAATCGGTTGATCGTAAATCACGTGATAGACAAACGAGTGTTCTCTGCTTTCAGCGACGCCACTGAAACGAACAACCCGCCTGCCTCTGTGGGCCTCAGGATGATGCCCTACCACTGTACAACTTTCGATGACCGATCTTATACCGCCACCCGGCGTAGCAATCTTACGAAGCGGTACTGTAACCTTATTATCTTCAAAAGAACTCTTGAAATGCACAGATGCCGCAGAATCAAAATCGGCCACATCATGTCGCAAAGTGATCGAATTGGCACTCATGCTCAGCTGACCACCGCCTTGTACTCTGAGAAGTCCGAATTTGTTGATACAGGCCAGCACACTCAAACGCACCGCATCGTCGGACATAATCTGCTGTTCCAAAGCGTTACTGAAAAATCCCAACTCCGCAATTACTTCGCCGGAATTGGCTTTCAACACCCCCGAGCAGGTATTGAACTGCTCCAGTTTTATCCTGCCGAAACCATTTAGCAGCGCGGTGCTGTTACCAGCCCATATCTGTGAGTTCATGAAAACCGCCGCACCTCTGTTTGCGTCGGACGCAACAATTGCGCCTTCCATATAATCGCCAAGCGAAACAAGCTGCGCCAGAGCAAAGCGTGCTTGTGAGCCGGAGTCCATATCCAGATAGGCTGCGCGACTGACCGTATCGGAGCCATGAATCAGAACTTCCGCCACACACTCACCCTTGAAAGTTATGCCCTCATGCCCAGCATAAAGGAAGTTGCCCCGCACTCTTTCACCAAGACAGTTTTCAAAGATGATCCCCTTCAGATAGCGTCGCTGATACTCTATCAAAACTTGCGGATTATATTTTTCGCCCGGCCACAACTCAAATGCCACCCGGCTGGAATGACGCCCCATATAATGAGGATTGAACTGAACATCCTCAACCCATCCAGCTCCATTTCCCACAAAAAGACCGCGTTGAAACATGGCACCCGAAAGATATTGAACAACATGCCCCTCTGAAGGATGAGTGGCAAAATCCACTCCCCACCAGGCATTGCCGATATTGGTGTCGATAATCCAGCACCCTGCGCCCAGCGACTGCACGCACCAGGGATAGGGTTGAGGATCACGCACCGACTGCATCGGGTACCAGAAACTCAGCCCGCGTAGCCCCGATCCGGCGGACAGTCTGACAAATGCCGACGCATCCTGATCTCCTGCGTTATGACAAGGCATCAAAACCGAACCATCTGAAATGGTATGATGCGGAACATCGAAACATCCGCGCAATTCCACCCCCGAAGGCACCCTGATATCATCTTTAAACCGATAAAACCCGGCAGGCACATATACTGTGGCACCATCCTCACCTTTACCTGCCGCATCCAATGCTCGCTGAAAGGCTACAGCGTTATCATCAAGCTCTGACGATGCCCCAAAATGGGTCACATCAATCACACGAGTAGTTCCGGGAGCACGGAAGGGTGCTGGCTCCGGCGCGATCAACGCCTGTTGTGGCTGCTGATTTAAAGAGGCGGGTGAAATCATGATGTCTCCCCCCCTAGTTCGATTGTTTAATCTGCCGGAACGCGGATCAAACCCGACAACCCGCACCCGTTGCACATCTTCGGCCAGCGTGAGATCATTAAAAGTAGAGTCCGCCATCAACAGTTCGCCGCTTTCGATCATAACATTGTGCAGCCTGCAATTTTTAAATGAAAACACACCTTTGCCCAGATTCTCAACTCTGTTATCCAGCCTACAGGAGTGAAACTGGGTAATAGTGTCAAAGTTTCCGGTGCCTAGCACTGAAACATCATTGGAATTCAGACGGCAATTATAAAGGGAAAGTCCAACTTTGCTGACGGTATCAATGCAAAGTGCCACGAAACAACCACTAATATCAGAATCCCCCATCACAGCATTGGTTTTTCCGCGCTTGCCCTTTTGAAAAACCACTCCCCGATTATAACCGTTTACACGTAAACGCCAGATGTACTCCCAGTCACTGCGCCCGAAATTCACACCCACACTTGAACCATTGCGCAACAAGTCACGAAAACGTTGCGCATCATCACCGGAAGGAACCCTCGGCAAACCACTCTCCAGCCATACCTGCGGTGATATCAGAAGTTCGGAAAGACGTCCTATATCGGTGGTGCTATCAATAAAAAGAGCATTGTTTAAAGCACAGATTTTCAGGCGGCGCAAAGTGTGCAACTCATTACTCTGCGGACCGATTCGGATGCCGTTCCAGCCATTCACAATGATGCAGTCGAATATGCTTTGGTTGTCATTCTTCTCCATCTTAGCCGCTGAGATTGTCCAGGGATAAGGCTGCGGTCTCTCCCATCGTTGTTCGGGATACCAGAAAGTCAGCCCTCTGACTCCGCTGCCACGTTGCACAGTGATGGTGGCAGCGGTGCTGTCCACACCCTTTCGATCAGTGATACACAACACCGTTCCGCGTCCGCACTCACTGATCTTATCCGGATAGTCACCCCGCAGTGTGACCCCCTCCTTAACGATAATCGGCTGATCCAGATTATAGTGACCGGCTTGCAGAAATAATGTTCCGCCACCCCTCGCCGCAACTCTGTCAATCGCGTTCTGAATTTCTTTGGAAAAATCCCGTACATGCCGATCGGGAGCACTCAGAACTTCTTCGGCCAACACTACATCCGGGGTTTCAAAATGTGTCTGCATAAGCTCAACTGCATCACACGAAAAAGCAAAAAACAACGTTAAAACTGAAATTTTGAATTTATTCATAGGTTTATATATACAAAAATGGCACCGTTTTGTCGAGAGAGGGTTAAAAACATTATATTGCACAATATAAAGATTACTGTGTCACGAAACTTTGTCGGGCAATCGGACAGGTTGTCTCGGCGGCCATGTAATCACCGGTGGCTGCATACGCGCGTGCCCGACATCCGCTGCACTCCCATCTGTAGGCGCACGCCCCGCAGCCGCCGCTCAGATTGTCGCACTGCTTTAAATTATTAAACACCTCGGATGAGGTATAGGCTTTGCTGAAATCGAAATCAAAGGTACGCAAATCGCCGCTGGGCACATCCAGAAAACCGCAGGGCTGAAGCACACCCGTATGCGAGATAAAAACAAATCCCTTGCCACCCATGCAGCCGGAGGGTTTATTCCCCGGTTTACCCAGAGTATACCAGAGACGTACCGCCTGCGGGGCACAGGTCTCACGCATCGGAATCGCTCCCTGCGCATTCATTTTAAACATCCAGCGCAACACACTCTCTGTTTCAGAGGCACTTAGGGCTAGTTGCCCGACCCCCTTTCCACGTCCTACCGGCACCAGAAAAAAAAGATCGTGCAATACCGCGCCGTATTCAATCGCCAGTTCCCGCACAGCGGAAAGTTCATCCATATTCAGCTTTGAAACCGTCGTATTCACCTGAAACGGCATTCCGACTTCAACGGCAATCCGCATGGCCCGCGTGATGTTTTTAAAGGCTCCATCCACACCCCGGAAAGAGTCGTGCGAACCTGCATCGGCACCATCCACACTGAAACTGCATGCCATCAGTCCGGCCTCCTTCAAGGCCATCAGTTTGTCAGTCTCAACCATTGTGCCGCAGGGTGCCATGACCGAACGCAACCCCATATCGGTCGCATATGCCACCAGTTCGATAATGTCCGGACGATACATCGGTTCGCCACCGGTCCATATTATCATCGGACGTGAAAAGCCGGCCAGTGATTCGATAATCCTGCGGCATTCGGCGGTTGACAGTTCGCCGCTGTACTCCCGATCCCGGGCACCGGCACGGCAGTGACGGCAGGCCAGCGGGCAACGCCTGGTGATCTCCCAGGCCACAATGCGTGGATCACATGATACTGCATTTACCGATTTATCTGACTCATGCTCTGCCGGATTCATGATTCGGCAATCTCCTGACCGGTGAGGTAGCAGGCAGGATCAACCCCCCATATATCACCGGTGGTCGCCTCGGCACGGGCTCGGAAATTGCCTCCGCAGACATCCAGGAAGCGGCAGTCAACACATTTGCCGGTTACATGTTGTTTTTTGTTCCGTAGCTGCCCCAACAATGAATCGGGTTCCGGATTACCCCATATTTCACTAAAGGTTTTTTCACGCACATTACCAACCGGTTTATTACGCCAAAACTGGTCGGGATAGACCGTACCATCCCAACTGATGCAGGCTAATCCATGACCGGTGCTGTTGCCGCCGTTCATTTTGAGCAGCTCCATCACCTCCTGCGCCCGCGGATTTCCCTCGGCCAGCATACGCATGTAGAGATATGGTCCATCGCAATGATTATCAACAGTCAATACCTCAATCGGCCTCCCCTTTCCATGCAGTTCCCGGGTACGGTCAATAATCAGATCAATTGTGCGGCGTCGCAGATCATGATCCAGATCGTGTCCGGCAATCTCAGCTCCGCGTCCGCAGTAAACCAGATGATAAAAACAGATGCGCGGAATATTTTCAGCCTCCATCAAATCAAAAACAGCAGGAATTTCAGCCACATTGTCATGCGTCATGGTAACCCGTAAACCGACTTTAACTCCCACCTCACTACAGTAACGGATTCCCTCTAACGACCTCTGAAAGGCTCCCGGACAAGCTCGAAACCGGTCGTGAACCTCCTCCATACCATCGATACTGATGCCGGCATAGGATGCGCCGACCTCCTTTATTCTGCGAGCCGTTGCGGAATCGATCAAAGTTCCGTTGGTAGAAAAAACCACCCGCAGCCCACGATTGGCCGCATGTTCTGCAAGGGTGAAAATATCCGGACGCACCAGCGGCTCACCCCCTGAAAACAGCAGCACCGGTACACCGAAAGCAGCCAGATCGTCAATGACAGCCAAGGCATCATCGGTGCTGAGTTCATCCTGAACACCCTCCGTCGCGGCATAGCAGTGTGTGCAATTTAAATTGCAGGCCGAGGTTACATTCCAGACCACCACCGGTTTTTTGTCGGCTGAAAACTGCAAAAGATGACTTGGCAACTTGCCGGAGTGCCGACCGTAACGCAACGGATCAGAAACTTCAACCTGCCCCATGTATAATTTAGATATCCCTATCATTGTTTTATTCTTTCAATAGTTTCAAAATTTTTATTAAGTGCACCGTCCCTTAAATACGAGTTCGGCATTGTACCTCTTTTATGTTTTTAATCAAAGAGAAATACTGGGAGGAAAAGATGCCCGCAAAAGAAAAATCGCCATAGCGTCAACATGTTGCTAATAACCAACATAGTTGTTTTGCCCTTCGGTGAAGGAGCTATCTATCCGTCACCCCTCTAAGCTTATCTCTCTTCTACTGTCGGACGTACAAAGTAGCGCGGTTCGATCTCGACATCTTTTTCCAGTGTCAAGATGTGACGGGCTGTAAAGGCATTCAGGATCGTCACCTGCGGCACTATCTCAGGGAGCAGGTTCCAGTGCTGCAGATCGCTGCTGCCCTGCAGTCGCACCAATGGTGCACGATTACGCGGCAGCTCGAAACTGAAGGTGAAATCGAATTTTCCATCAGCCGTCCAAGCGACTGCTCGGTTACCGACTCCCGTGGCGTTATCGGCTGTCAGCGGATCAAATCCCAGTGCCCACTCCCAGATATTGAGTAGCTGATCGCCGTCGGGGTTCTGCTCGGTACCATCTTCGTCTGCCGGAATATCATATTCCCGCACCCATTCAGCATAGCTGAAAGGTGCTACAGTAAGTTCAAACTCATCATAAACCTTCACCTCTGAATCATCTGCCTCCAGCCGCAGTGCATAAACTCCGGGCAGTGTACAGGAACAGATTGAATTGGTAGCGGATGCATCTGAAAACAGGGTCGCTCCCGGACCGCTGATCTGACGCCAGAGAAGATTCAAATCGGAACCCTGTGGCAGAGTTTCATCCGTAACCGCACCCGCCAGAGTCACCTTCTCGGTATATGACACACTCCGATCACTTCCGGCGGTGATTCTGGGAGCGCGGTTGAGAACCGGCGGCTGAGCCGGTGTCAGCAGTTGCTCTATCTCTTCTGAACTGAGTGCCTGATCATACAACCTCAGAATTGCGATCTGACCGGCAAAGGGCGAGCATCCCGCTGGCAGCAGATCATTGCCGCCCAGGTGGCCATGGTTGGAACTCTCGGAACCGGCACTGTCGGCAATCGTCGCCAATCCCGAGAAGCTACCGCCGCACCAGTCATCGACCAATGGAACGGGACGGGTGTCGCTTAACTCTCTATCCACATACAGCTTGATCTGATCCGCGCTCAGATCGATTACGCCCACGCAGTGAATAAAGCCATTGTGATTCGTTGATGGTTTGAGTACAGCCTGAGCCACATCACCTTCGGGAGCATTTGCCGAACCATCATCAACCGCGAAAAACAGTGTATTGCTGCTGATTGTAAAACTGGTGCCGATATCCCCCCCGCTCTCCCAGATCACCTGATGCGTTGCAACCGGAAAAGCAGCAGGTCTAAACCATAATTCAATTGATGCGTTGGCGGTGCTGTAAGCGTCCAGATGCAGGGCGACACCTCCCGTCGGCAGATATCCGCCATCAAAACTGAAAGCCGCGTCAATCACATCACTGTCCGATGCCGGATCACTCACGGATAAAGCGACGTCAGCGGCCAGAAGCCAGTCATAACCTGCGGCAGGCATAATGTTACACCACAGGTGCTCATCACCTGAGAACAGCGCGGCGTCATAAGCCAGTAGCGGTGAAAAACGTAGCAGCGACGCGGGTGTCACGACAGGAGCCACATGAACACTGAATTCAGTAACACCGTAATCCGCTGCAGCGGGATGCTCGGCTCTAAAACGTAGATGGTATGTACCAGCACTTAAAAACTCTATACCGGTTTCTTTGGCTTTGTCAGCGGTAAACCGCACCTCATCCGCTCCGGATACACACAGCCACCGGCAAACTGCATCTGCCAAATTGCTTTGCACGCCCATAGTGGTAGCAGCCTGTGCCGTAATCTTCAAATCAACCTCATCCAGCGTGAATTCGGTGGCAGCGGGCCAGATCAGATGCGCGTTCAGCTCCGGCAAAACATCGGCATCCATTTCAAATACAAAGAGCTCACGCACCGCATCAATCTGCGATGAGCCCAGCCGAAATACGGCTCCGCCGCACTCACTATCCGGATCAACCGTTGCAGCGAAGATGACATCTTGCGTAACCGACCAGTTGTTGCTGTCGAACAAAAGAGTATCACCACTGAGTACTGACAGATCACGGTCACCGGAAAACCATGCCACATTCACCGTTACCTCCATACCGGGATCATGCGAAAGAGCCACACCGATTTCACCTGTGCCACCTTCATCAACGTGGATTTCATCAGAGCTTAACGTCACTTCGAAGGGGGTAAACACTCCCCTGGCCTGTCGGTCGGCGGCGATTGAGTTCTCAACCGCAGTTTTCTCCGCCAGCAGATCTGCCAGCACAACCGGATGAGTGGCGGCCAAATCGACTTGCTCCTGGATATCATCAATCAAATTGTAGAGTCTGCCATAACGCAGTTTCCAGTCACCTTTCATCACCGCGTCCAATCCGCTGCCACTGAAAAGTGCGTAGGATGAGCGCGGCGAAACCCACCCCGGCTCATCGAACCACAGCGGCCAAAGATCAATACCGTCGATCACACGATCGTCGGGCGCTGAGCCCCCCGCCAGCCCCACTAAAGTCGGCAGAATATCAACCAACCCAGTAATCTCGTCGGAAACGCGATTAGACGGGATATGACCGGGCCATCTGACAAGGAACGGCACACGGCAGCCCCCCTCCCAAGTAGTGCCCTTGCTGTTGCGTAGCGGATAGGCACAGCCAACCGAGTTCTGCTCACAATTTATATTGCTGAAACGCACCCATGGTCCATTATCGGAGGTGAAGATGACAATCGTGTTATTCTCAATATCAAGATCGGCAAGTTTTGCAAGAATGCGTCCGACGCTGTGATCAACCTCTTTAATCACATCGTAGTACCAGTTTACGCCGCTACTGCCTTGAAACTTAGGCCACTCGGTACCGTCAGCATTGAGAAACTCACGGTCTGATGGATATGTCGGGATGTGCGGCATTGAATTGGCAAGATAGAGAAAAAAGGGGGTTCGGGAGGCTGTTTTACGTTGAATATATTCCAAGGCCCACTCGGTGTAGCGCCAGATAAGCTGGGTCTGTTTGCCGGAGCTGCGGAAATCAGGATCGATGATTCTTTCGTTCTCGATGAGTGCAAAATCCGACATATCATTGCTATGCGGCACCCCGAAAAATTCCTGAAACCCGTGTCGACACGGCAGGTACTGCATCGGATTGGCAGCTGTGACGCAGTACCCCAGATGCCACTTGCCAACCATCGCAGTGTTATAACCGCACTCGCGCAGCAACTCAGGCAGGGTGACCTCCTGCGTGTTCAGTCCGGTGGAGTTATCGGGAAAGAAAACCGAGTTGATGCTTACACGGCGGTCATAGCGACCGGTCATCAGACTGGCCCGTGAAGGCGAGCAACTGCTTGATGAGTGGAATGAGGTTAAACGCAAACCCGACGCAGCCATTTGATCCAACACCGGTGTGAGCAGACGGGCCTGATTTGGTGATGGTATATCGGGATCGATCGTTGCAATATCCAGTTTGGGGGATGGTCCGGCATCGGGATAGCAGTTTGTCGGATCGGGATAGCTCTGCACACCAAGATCATTGTAACCGAAATCATCCATCAGGATGAAAATCATGTTCGGACGCGGAACTGGATCGGCAGGGAGTCTTAAAAGTGCGAAAAAGATACCGCAGAACAGATAAAAATAACGTTTCACTACTTTTTCTTAGTTTTATTACGGGAAGTCGAAGGATCACCGTCGCCGCCCGTGAGATAATCGACCCGGTGCTTGACAAGTCCACCCAGTTTCGCCCAGCGGGAAGCTCTGACTTTATCCGGATTCACCGTCCAGCCTGAAGCGTCACGTAGCAACACAACGGTATTGAGGATCAAGTTGGCCTCGATCGGATCGGTTGTCTGATCAAGCACATCGAAAAGAAACGGCATAGGATCAGACACACCGGTCAAACCGAGGAACTCCGCAGCACGGCAACGCACAAGGCGGCTGGGATCGGATTGCGCCAAATCCCGCGCCTGATCGTAAAAACAAGCAGCCTGTTTGCCGAAAGCCGAACAGACTATCAGGGCCCAGTAACGCTCCATCGCGTTCGGCGAACCAAGACTCTGAGCGATCCTGGAACTTGCTTCAGGAAAGGGATGCAACTGCAAATCAGCTATATCGACCAGAGTGCCAATCTGCTCTTTATGTCTTTCTCCAAAAGATTTTCCATTGCCGTCGCTCTGTCGCAGAAACTCCGGCTCGGCATAGAATCCCAGATCAGGCAACGACTTGACACGTTCGCGCATTGACTCACGCATATCCATCAAAATTTCATGATAAGCCGGATCAGCAACGAGGTTGTTGATCTCATGCGGATCCTTTTCAATATCAAAAAGCGATTCGGGAAGACGCGCCCGATAAAAAGCACTCTGAGCGTCATTGAGTGTGCCATTCAAAGCCAAATCACGCCACTCACGAAACGCCGGTTGTTTATAACGGTAAAAATTGTACAGGCCATCGAAGTTGAATGGCTGGTAGCTACGCCAGTAGGTATATTTTCCCTTACGCAGAAAGCGCACCATATCATACTTCTCGTCAAAACGGTCGGCATGGCCGAAAGCGGTGTCACGCCGGTTGAGATCATCAAGTGTAACTCCAGCTCCCATAAAGGGTCTGCCATCCATTTCAGGAGGTATAGCAACACCGGCCAGCTGTAGCACCGTGGCAGAGAGATCAACAAACTCAACGATACCATCCACGCGCGACCCACGCTTCACCGGTGCCAGATGTCGCCAGTTCTCAGGCACATACACCACCATCGCCACCTGCAGTCCATCATTGCGGGCGTAACTCTTGCCGCCGGGCAGAACACCACCATGATCGCCATAATGAAAGATAAAGGTGTCATTCAGCAGACCATCCTCCTCCAACTGCTCAACAACCCGGCCGATCAAACGGTCTACATAGCTGTGCAGGGTGAGATACTGGGCGTATTTATCACGGAAAAGGGGTGTGTCGGGGTGATAGGGAAAGAGTTTAATCTGCTCAGGATCAACAGTGCGCGCAACCCCTTTCGGTAGAGCCGCGAACAGCTTGCTCTCATGAGTCTCCATAAAATTCTGAACATAGAAAAAGGGCTGTCCCGCTTTGCGCTTGCGATATGAAGCCCTGCCGGAGGATTCATCCCAGACCCCGGCTTTGTCGGCGGAGTCGAAATTATAATCCTCTTTGCGGTTGTTTGCGGTGTAGTATCCGGCCTGACGCAGATAATAGGGAAACATGTGGAGATTTTCCGGCATCCGCACCGCCACCTGGCGGCGGTGCCAATGAGCACCCAGACGCGGCACATAGCAGCCCGATATAATCGTGCTGCGGGCCACTGAACAAACCGCACCGCATGAGTAGGCGTTGTTGAACACAATACCATCACGTGCCAGACGCTCGATAACGGGCATAGATGCACCCTGTTCAGGATTATAGAGCTGATACCAGCAGGCCGAGTTGTCTTCGGTTGTCAGCCAGACAATGTTCGGACGATCCTGCCGCGCTTCCAGCATGGTGCTAAATAAAACAAGCACCGTCACAAAAATCAATAATCCACGCATCTTACTCTCCTTCACGCAAAGACTTAATTTTAATAAACAAAATGTCGGCAGAATGGATGCTAGCGTTTATAGCCTCCGCGTTTACGCTCCTGAACAAAAGCGCGGGTCTCCCGAAAAACCTTCATTCTGCCGTTAAATCTGGGGTCACCGGTTTTCAGAGCATACTTTTTCAACTCGGATTTCAGCTCTTTCAAAATCGCCGCGTACTCAGGATTGCCGATTAAATTTTCACGCTGCCAGGGGTCCTGCTGTATATCATAAAGTTCTTCGGAGCTTATCTCGGCATTGGCGGCTATCCCGTTTTCAGCAGGCAGCTTGTTGGAATAGCGCACGATGTAGGCGTAGCGATCATTTCGATAAGTGCGGTGGGAACGACTGGCAGGATCAAATTCGCCATGCCACTCAAGCCCATGCACAATAAAGTTCCGATCCGCTTCGATTCGTCCGCTCTTCCCGGAACAGAGCAGCGGCAGCAAAGAGGCACCGGACATACTCTCAGGCAGATCAACTCCGGCGGCGGTGAGTATTGTTGGTGCGAAATCACGGAAAGAAACAAAATCGGTCACAGTGCGTCCTCCGGGCACCCGTTGCGGCCACATCACCGCCAGCGGTTCATGACAGCTCCACTCATACGGCGAGGCCTTGGCAAAATTCCCGATGGCCGTACCGTTATCCGAAGTTACAAAGACCAGGGTGTTGTCCAGTTCACCACTTTCAGCCAGAGTTGCGAGAATTCGGCCAAGCTGGGCATCAGCGTAACAGATTTCATACAGGAAGTTGGCGCGTGCGCGGCGGGTCTGCGGTGTATCCTCCATAAATGCCGGCATCGAGATATCCTCAAGTTTGAAACCGAACTCTCGCTCGAGACGCTTGTAGTTCTCCTGATCGTAGGGACCATGCGGTTCCTGTGTGCCGACCCAGAAATAAAAGGGCTGATCCTCTCCACGTACTTCCAGGAATGCTTTGAAGTTAGCGGCATAATCAATCGGCGACATGTGTTTTATACGCCGCTCTTTGGGAATTGTAATTTTGTTGTAACTCGGTCCAGAAGGTGATTTGTGCGCTCCCTCCGGACTAACGCCCGGCCCCCATCCCTTACCGGTATGACCGATATGGTAACCGGCCCGCGCAAGCAAATCGGGAAAGACCGGGAATTTATCCGGCACCCAGGCCTGAATGAAGGCCCCTTGATCCAACTCCCAGAAATTGCGTCCGGTCAGCGTTGCAGCCCGAGAGGGCGCGCAAGAGGGCGCCGATGTATAGGCCTGCGTGAAAAGAACCCCGTCACGCGCCACACGATCAAAGTGCGGCGTCGGCAATGTGGACCAGCCATAGGCACTGCGTTCCAGCCAGCTCTCATCATCGGTGATAAAAAACAGGATATTCGGCCGCTCAGCACTCAAAGCTGAACCACACATCGCACATACAAACAATCCACCAAGAAAAATCAAAGATTTAAACCGCACCCTAAACCTCACAGACGTTAAACAATTGTCACACTGACAGATAAGTGTTTCTTCACACAAAAGAGCCGCGGCTCTGAATGACACCGCGACTCTTTAAGTGACTGATGATGATGAGATTCTTTTTTCGCCCTCCAGCTTGACACTTAAGTCACATGTCGATTCAATGGTCAAATCAACCACATAGATGGTTGCATAAACCGTGACTGGAATCAACTAAAAAATTCAAAATCTCAGTAATCCGCGCCATTCAGGCTGTGCAGAACCGATCTCTGCCACTTTTCCAGCTCTTTCAGCATCCGTTGACTGCGTTCACTCTGACTCTGTGCGAGGTTCTCACTTTCACGGGAATCTTCCGCAAGATTGTAAAATTCCAGCGTAACAGCACCCGCTTTTTTTTCGATTCGATGCAGTTTCCAGGGCCACTTGAGCCAGGCAGCGTGACCGGAAATATTGTTGACATCATACTGTTTTGAAAGGTCGCCCGCGTCGAGTCGCAAACGCTCCGGTTCATTCAGCTCGATCCCGCTGTTCTGCGCTTCCGCCAGTTCCTGCATCCACTTCTCACTGGGTGTTGAGATGCCTCTCTCAGGATACTGCCAGAAACCCATGCCTCCCGGACGTCTGTCAAGGGTTCCCTCAATCAGGGGCAGCAGACTGACGCCATCCAGCTGCGGTTGATCTTTGATGTCAACCTCCGTGATCTCCAGCAGGGTCGGATAGATGTCGGCGGTATTGCATGGCATGGCGGTGTTTCTTGCTTTTTTCAGCCGTGCCGGCCACTCCAGAATACTCGGCACTCTCAGACCGCCCTCATAGATCGAACCCTTTCTGGCGCGGCCGCCAGTACTCTCTTTCATGAGTCCCCCGTTGTCGCTACAATACCAGAGAATCGTATTATCCTGTATGTTCAAGCGCCGCAGGCCATTACGCAGTTTCCCAAAAGCAGCATCCATACCGGTGATCTCTCCATAGAAATCCTTGCGTTTCTCCGACTCGTAAAGCGAACCGAACTCTGGGTCGGCACGGTGCGGTGCGTGCGGTGATCCAAACCAGACCACCGCCAAAAAGGGTTGTTCCGATTTTGAATGCCGTTCGACAAAATCAAGTGCGGCATCAACCGTGACCATTGAACTCTCCCCTTCAACCCGTACAGCCTTACCTTCGCGACTGAACAACGGATCATTGTCGAAGAAATTGGGAGCGGAGCACCACTCATCGAAACCGCTGGCTCCCGGATTGACCGGACTACCCACACGTACCGATCCTAAGTGCCACTTACCGAAATGTCCGGTCACATAACCCGCTTCTTGCAAAGCTTCCGCCAAGGTAACCTCCTGAGGACGCAGTGTGTGACCCCATGAAAAACATCCGAAGCGGTTAGGATGGCGTCCGGTCATGACGCTGCCGCGTGTGGGCGAGCAAACCGGCGCAGCGGCGTAAAAGCGATCAAAACGTAGGCCTGATTCCGCCATCGCATCAAAATTCGGAGTCTTAATTACGGGGTGTCCATTGTAGGCCATATCACCCCAGCCCTGATCATCCGCCATGCAAAGAACGATATTCGGTTGAGCCACACTACGAGCACTGGAATTCAGCAGACACCCACCTGCAACGCAACAAAGGCCACCGCCCACCATCTTCAAAAAATCACGTCTTTTATTCATACTGCCACTCTGCCATATTTACTGCTATTCTGCAAGATACAATATCACCAATTATCGTCAGAAACTCATCGAAGGAGAACGGCCCGAAGTGATATATCTCTATCCTCCCGATCGGCAGCGATAATTCAGGTGACACCAGCGCGAATTCCAGAAGTGACCCTGTCGCCACAATTGCGTATTCCGGAGTTTCCTCATTGCATTTTAATACCCTACCGCCAAGGTGTTCATTGGCGATAAAAACCCAACCTTTGTACTTTAATTCGGGCAATCTTAACAGTATGATGAAGCTTTATTTTATCTCTAAGGCCAACTAATTCAGCTGTCCAGCTTAGTGGAAAGAGAGAGAGGAAATGGTAAATTTGAACAGAGAGATTAAACAGTTTGATCTGATCGTCATCGGTTCCGGCGGCGGCATGATGGTTGCGACTGCCGCAGCCCGAAAGGGGTTGCACACGGCACTCATCGAACGGGGGCCGTTGGGCGGCACATGTCTGAACCGCGGCTGTATACCGTCGAAAATGATCATATATCCTGGAGAGCTTGCCAACGCAATCCGCCGTGCCGCCAATATCAACATTGAGGTTTCAGAACCAGAGATCAACTTTTCCGATCTCGTTCAACGCATCGCCACTACGATCGCTGAGATCAGAGAGGGCCTCGTGAAATCGCTTGCCGACCTTGATGGACTGGAACGCTTCGAGGGCAGCGCGGTATTTGAAAGCAACCACGTTATCCGGGTTTGTGAAGCGCGGCTGAGTGCTCCGCGCATTGTGGTTGCGACCGGTGCCGAACCAGCCATTCCATCGATTCCGGGACTGGCCGGAACCCCCTATATGACCAGCACCGAGGCCCTCAGCAATCCGGTTCTGCCAGATCGTCTGCTGGTGGTCGGTGCCGGTTACATCGCGGTCGAGCTTGGTTACGCCTACGGTGCGGCAGGCAGCAAGGTTGAATATATTGTGCGGAGCCGCTTCCTTCGGCAGGAGGATGATGAAATTTCACAGCACTTCAACCGAATTTACACCCAACGTCACAAGTGCCACATGGGCACACAGCTACGATCGGTTGAATATGACGGCCGCATCTTCACCCTGAAATGCGACTCTGAAAACGCGGAGAGCAGAACGATTCAAAGTGATGCAATCCTAATCTGCACCGGAATAAAACCGGCAACGCAGGAATTGGGGCTGGAAAACACCGATATCAAAGTTGATGATGCAGGGCATATCCTAGTTGACTCGACGTTACAAAGCGATGCGCCGGGTGTTTACGCCCTCGGCGATGTGGTCGGCAATCACCTGTTTCGTCACACAGCCAACTATGAAGTAGCCTATCTGGTGCGTCATCTTATCGGTGGTGAACCGTTTAGAGCGCTTGATTACGGTCCTGTGCCGCATGCCATTTTCTCGCACCCTGAGATTGCCGGTGTAGGCCTGCGCGAGCAGGATGTCGCGGGATATCGTGATGAAATCGCAATCGGGCGATCCGATTTCGCCGAGAGCAATGCCGGTATCGCACGCGGTTATCGTGAAGGTTTCGCCAAGATTCTTGTGAATCGCTCCGATCACCTGATTCTGGGTTGTCAGATCATGGGCCACGATGCCGCCACACTGCTGCATATGATGATTCCGCTACTGAAAAACAGAGCCACACTCAATGATATGCTGGATTTGATATTCATCCATCCGACCCTGCCTGAAATACTACGCGATGCCGCCCGCGACGCACTGACGCATTTAAAATAAATAAGTTCGAGAACCTTACTCGCCCGCGAGAATAGCGTTGGCATGGCGGGCAAACAATCCGCGCAGATCGTTCTGATACTCCTTCAAAATGGTTACACCAAGACCATTGTGATCACCGCAGCGGTAGAGAGCGCGGGCAAGCGTGATTTCACGCAGAGCATTGGTGCGTTCCTCGACCTTGCCGGAACGGACGATTTCGGTCATGGCATACCCGCGCATTTTCGGTTTTGCCAGCAACCGTGCGAGTGCCTCGGCGCCACGCGGACTCTTTAAACGCTCCCAGGCTAGAGCGACAGCACGATGATGTGAAAGTGTGACCTCGGCGTCGAGACGTCCGGTCAGTTCGGTCAGCGCCGGCACAGCGGCAGGGTCGCCTGCGTAACCCAGCGCAATGATGATCGAATCCTGAGGTGTCGGAAGATGAGCATAGGGTGCCATGGAACCCTGCAGAATTTTGTCGTCCCACTCTTTGATCGTGCGGGCTGTCCGCACAAGATAATCGACTCCATCTCTACAGCCCAGCACTCCAAGCACCTGTGAGCAGAGCACGCCAGGCTGCCCTTCAGCTCGCTTGAAACTCCGGCGCAACAACGGCAGAGCACGTTCGGGATGGGCCAGTATCACAGCCAGAGCCTGTCCGGCCTGCTGCGGATTAGTGGAACTAAGATAACCGGCAACCGCGTCGGCGATCTTCGAATCGGCGAGCGGAAAAGAGTCCTGATGGTTCAGCACCTGCTTGTCAAGTGCTCCGATCTCAATCAGATGGGTGCGTACTTTGGAAAGGTCAACCTCACGCGGAGAGCTGTTTTCAGCGGCGCAAAGAGCTGCCACCACTCCGGCGGCATAGCCCTGATTAGCCATATCGAGCTGCATCCGCACCATTGCCGAAGCGTCCCGATCCATGCTGATGGCCAGACCAATGACCAGAATGTTGTTCAATCCTGCAGGCAGCAACGATCGATAGGGTGTGTAGCAGGTACCGCCGGGGGCGGGATGATTCTTCTTTCGTGATTTATTATCATGCGGTAGCAGAGCGAAAAACGGTGAGCTGGGATAACCATGCGAATCATAATTGCTGCCGGAAAATACAATTGAGTCGGGGTAGGTGCGCCCCGCGATTTGATCGATATAACGCATGGTAAAATCGCCGACTATACGACGACGTTCCCGTGTGAGGATCAGGGTTCCGACATCAAAATTGCGCTGGTTGGCCAGAAATACCGAAGTGAGCGCGCGACTTACATCGGTCATGTCATTCTCATCAACCAACAGGTAATCGCTGTTGTTAAAATTTTTACCGGGAGTACGGGTTGAGAGCCCGGTACCTTGCAGGGCGATATCTCCCACTTCAATGGTGCCGTAACGATAGTTGGCGCCGGCCGCTACCGCCACATCGGCATTGCCGGTGGCATCAATCACAACGTCGGCCAGAATCACACCGCGTCCCTCGGGTGTACAAACGACCGCCCCTTTTACAGTTGAGCCTTCGACAAAGGCGCCACAACCAAGCGTACTGAGCAACATTCGACAACCTGCTTTGCGCATTTCATCGCGATACCATTGCATTTTAGCTTCAACTCTTTGCGGAAAGGGCACTTCAGCGGCAAATCCGATTTTACGTCCATGGTAAGGCTTGGTGATCTGGCCGAGCGTACCCACTCCGCCGAACTCCTCCTGGTACTCAATCACCATGGTCGCGGCGCCACGACGGGCAGCGGCAATCGCCGCCGCGGCTCCCGACGTCCCCCCACCCACCACAACCACATCAACCGACGCAATAACCGGAACTGCTGTGGAACCAATCCGCAATTTGCGTGTTTCACCGACGGCAACCGGACGTGAGCCCTCTAAAATTTCGTGGACATTCCCAGCCGTTTCAACCGGTTGTTTATGCGATCTAAGATGAATATCGGCCAAATTTATTTCCCGGGCAGCAGCTGTCGCAGCCGCTCGACCAACCATCACGCCAGCAGAGATGAGAGCGCCGGGGTGCAACAGTCGCGCCATCTCATCACGTGAAACACCGGCCATTCCGCTCAGTACGTAGAGGCGACGCTGATCGGCCGGGATGAAACTTTTCAAATCATCCGCGGCACTACCCTGACAGGTGACAAACAACGGTGGCACACAGAACAAACGTTCCGCCCCGCGCAACAGATCGGGAGTGGTAGTCTGAACACGCGCCAGGTCTTCAGCCCGAGAGAGTGATGCAAAAGAGAAATCCGGCATATCAATCGTGAGTTTTTTGCGACGTCCGGAAAACCTTCGCTTGCCTTTCGTTACCGCAAAATAGAGTGAACGCGAGAAGGTAACCTTACCGCCCGGCCAGGATGAAATGGCACAACCAGCCATGCGGCAGAGCCAAGCGTAATCAGTCGCATCAATCACGCTTTTAGCGATAACCGCCTGACGTCCGGCGCGGTTGGCCATGATCACGCCGCAGATATCGCCTCTCCGATCAAACAGCGGATCAGTGACATAGGCGCCATAGATGTAGTTGACACCGGCATCAAGCAGAGTGCGCACCAATACCGCTTTGACCGCGACTGGTTTGGCGGGATCTCCCCGACCATATATCTCTTTCAACATAGGATGCGAGTTTTTTTTGTCGGCTGTGTCTTTGAGACGCAGAGTCGCACACATCTCTTCACCAAGATAAAGTCGCGGCGCAATCAAATAAACCGAAGCTCCGGCTGTGGCCGCAGCCTGAGCTGCGGCCACAGCCGCAGTCGAGCCGCCAACAACCAGAACATCAACTTCTGTCTCTATCGGGATATCACGCGCACTCTGAGATACAAAGCCCACGTTGTCTGCCCTGATGTTCAAAGAGAGAATCGCAACTACAACACCAAAAATCCGGCTCTTCATCTCTATCACCCCCACTCATCGTTTTTCACCACTGTAAAACCTGACGCTTCTGATCAGCCCCTTGAATTGACCGAGAGGTTCTTCCAACACGGGGCTACCCTTGTCCGCTCCGATCTGCATGGTGTCATTCGGCACCTTTGTGATAAAGGCGGCTACGTGTTTGCGTTGAACGCGCCTGCCGTTTACGAGCAGTTCCACCGACTTATCGGCACATAAAATGGCACTGATATTGATCCAGCCCTTCAGAGGCTTCGCGGTTTTAAGAACTACAGGTCTGTTGCCTGCATTAACAACAAAAAGCACACGCCCCTGCTTGACCGCAAGGCAGTAACCGAGTGAGGCGCCACCGCTGCCAACCAGCACACCTTTGCCTGAACCATCGATATTCGCCGCAACCTCGAGTGTGAAAGCCTTCATCGATGGGTCAATTGAAGCTGGTTTGCCAACCTCGATAAAGCCGCCGCCACTGAAATCAAAGGCTTGGAGCCGATCTCCGGTATCAACCACCTTGACCCTGTTCTTGACTTCGGCACGCTCATCTCTGTTGACTGAACTGGTCACCATCCTACCGTTCAGTCCCGCTGGTAAAATCTCTAGTTTGAGATGCGGTGTGGCATCCGGTTTCCAGTCCGCTCCGCCAGGCAGACCCCACCAATAGGGGCGGTCTGTGTATTCCGGTACCACATATTCAACCTCCCTGAGCAATCGCTCCAACTCCTTTTCCAAACCGGATCGCATGGCGGCGTGTTCAGCATTGTTATAGAGATTATTGATTTCGTAAGGGTCCTTAGCTAAATCGAACATCTCCGTCCACTCTGGATGACCGGGATAGACCACCAGTTTGGAATTCTCCGTGCGTACTCCATAGATATCCGGTATGCGTGAGCCACGCTGCGCCTCCGCAAAATATTCGAAAAACCAGGACTTGCGGAAATCCTCAACATCACCGACAAGTAGCGGCTTCCAGCTGCGACCCTGAATCTGATTAGGCGGTTCAACCTCGGCAAAATCAAGCAGAGAGCGAAGTAAATCGAGATTGAGTACCATACGGTCACAGGTGCGTCCGCTGGCCGCGTCGCCCAAGGGAGGGTAACGTACGATGAAGGGTACACGCAGACTCTCTTCATAATCGCTGCGCTTATCGCCCAATCCGTGTTCACCTAAATAAAAACCGTTATCGCTGGTGTAGATCACAACCGTGTTGTCACGGAACCCGTTCTGATCAACAGCCTCCAGCAAACGCCCCAAACATTGATCAGCCGCCGTCAGACAGCGGAAGTAACCCAGGTTGGTTCTGGTTGTTTCCCCCAACTCACGCCCAGCGACACTCTGCTTGAATTTCTCGTTGGCGTAGGGTGCGGGAGCATTGAAATTGGGCACGACCCTCGCGCGAGCGTTTTGATAGTGCTGCTGAGTGCGCGGCGGCGGTTCAAACGGGCCGTGCGGTGTTTTGAAACCAACGGTCATCAGCCAAGGCTGTTTTGAACCTTTGCGGCTCTCGAGATAGTCAATCGCATAATCGGTGGTGATGTCATCGATCCACCCGGTGTGAGGCACCTTTTTGCCCTGGACAATGAACTCGGGATTGAAATATCGTGAATGTCCAATGAATGAAGCGGCATAATCAAAACCGGGACGCTCTTTCTGGCTGCCCATATGCCACTTGCCGATGTAAGCTGTGGCGTAACCAGCATCACGTAACAACGTGGCATAAGTCACATTGTCAGTCGGGAAGTCACGGAAGTTCGATGCAATGCCATTCAGATGATTGTAACGTCCAGTCAGATTGACCGCCCGACTCGGTGAACAGAGAGAATTGACAACAAAGGCGTTTCGAAAACGGATACCTTCAGCGGCCAGTCTGTCCATATTCGGCGTTTCAAGCCAGGGAAAGCGCGCTCGTTCGCCTTGTTCACGTTGAACAACCGACATCGCGTCGTAGCGCTGATCATCAGTGAAAACAAAAAGAATGTTGGGACGATTATCCGCAAAAATTTCTGCGCTGCCGCATAACATCAGTAAACCAGCTGTTACATGTCTAAGTTTCATCATCAATCCACCTTTGTTTAACCTTGGTTCCAATTACGGACATTTTTGCAGTTTGAAACCGATAAAACAAGAACTTGCTGAATTTTTTACCTTTAAAAACAGCTGGAAAAACTACATTCATATCACAAGGTGATATATTACAAGGATTTATGCCGCAAATAAATAACTATTTTTCATTATTGACAAAGTCCTACTTTATAGGCGAAAATGGGTGTAAATGAGAAAACATTGTAATTAGATTAGGCAATGCGGTTTTTCTGAAAGGAACGATAAGCATGAAAAAAGAGACTCAGAAATACCCTGAACCGGTACCCGAAAGAAGGTTGCGTTCGAGGTCACGCGAAAACTACTCCGACCGTCGCGAATCGCCGCGTTTTCTGGCAGATTTTCCGATACGCATATTTGTTGGCGAAGGCAAAAACGCACGTGAGTACGGTGCCACGGTGCACGACATTTCCAGTGGTGGGCTGCTGATCGAAGCACCGGATGTGCCACCTGAGGAAAAGCGTCTAAAGGTGAAATTCCGCATACCTGAGGGTGCAATGCCTGAGGAATTCATCCAGGGGGTTGTCGCCACCAACGCGCAGGTACGTCATCGTAATGATGATTCTTCGCTGATCGGAGTGGCCTTTGAACAGGATTTGGCTGAGCGTTACAGAAGGAGTTCCTGGAGTTATCTACGCTCTCTGGCGGTCTTGGTACTGATCGCCAGCGCAAGTGCTGTTCTGTTGATAAAATACGAAAATTTCTACTATTTCTGGTTTGATGTACCGGTCTTTCTTTACAGTCTGCTGGTCGGCAGTTACCTACTCAGCCGCTTTCTTTTCGCGGCATTCTACAGCAACTCCAAACCGTTACCCGAACTACCCTCCCTCTCGGTTGTAGTGCCGGTGCGCAATGAAGAGGAACAAATCGAACGCACACTGCGCCAGTTGATGGAGTCAGACTATCCGCGAGAGCGTCTGCAGGTTATTGCCGTTGACGACTGTAGCACCGACGACACCCTGATGAAAATGAAGGCTGCACAGAAAATCTACCCTGAGCTTGTGATTCTGGGGCTGGATAAAAACGCTGGCAAGCGTCATGCGCTGGCTACCGGTGTCGCGCTGGCCACCGGAGAAATCGTTGTTTTTATTGATTCTGACAGTTTTGTGGAACCTGCGGCGTTGCGCAATCTGGTGAACCGCTTCTCTGATCCGGCGGTAGCGGCTGTGACCGGGCACTGTGATGTTGAAAACATATGGACGAACAGGCTAACCCGCATGCAGGCGGTTCGCTATTTCATCGCCTTCCGGGTGATGAAGGCCGCTGAGAGTATTTTCAACAGTGTAACCTGTCTCTCCGGTCCGATCTCAGCCTATCGCGCGGAGGTGCTGCAGACCATATTGCCGGAGTGGTTGAATCAAAGATTTCTGGGCACGGCAGCCACCTTCGGTGATGACCGCTCTCTGACCAACAGTCTGTTGCGACGCAACTGCAAGGTGGTTTATGAATCCAAAGCCCGCGTCACCACCATGGTGCCTGAAAAGCATGGCGAATTTCTCAAACAGCAGATGCGCTGGAAGCGTTCATGGTTCCGAGAGAGCCTGATTGCATCAACCTTCATGTGGCGCAAAGAACCGCTGATGGCACTCTCATTCTATCTCGGATTCATTCTGCCGTTGATGGGACCAGCTATTGTTGTGCGCGCCCTGATATACATACCTCTAGTGCAGCGCACCTCACCGCTGATGTATATCGTAGGCATAATCCTGATGAGTGCCCTGATGAGCAGCACATATCTGCTCTACCGACGCTCACGTCTTTGGTTTTACGGAACGCTATTCTGCTTTTATTACATGTTCATTTTGGTGTGGCAAACCCCCTGGGCTGTTCTGACCTGCTGGCATAACGCATGGGTAACCCGTAAATAAGGAGGCCTGATATGAGAAAATTACTGCTTGTTGTCCAATGGTTGATTGTGACAACTCTGGCCGCATTTGTATTGTTTATTATTTTACGACCGACACCCCAGCCGGCTTACAATCCGGCTGACTGGCGCAATTGGAATGGAGTAACTGTGATATCCTACCCCGGCATAACACGCAGGAGTAATTCTGTTTATCCCTCCGCAAAACAACTTGAACTCCAGTTGACTGCCCTACGCCAGGCCGGCTACCAGTCGGTACATCCGGAAGATATACGAGCCTGGCTGGATGAACGTTCCCCGCTACCGGAGAAGGCACTCCTGATTGTATTTGAAGGCGGACGCAAAGAGGCCTTCATCCGGGCTACTCCGATTCTCCAGCGCACCGGTTTCACCGCTGTTCTGGCAGTACCGACCTCTGTCATGAGCAAATGGGGCAGTTTTTACATGCGCAAAAAAGATATCGCCAGAATAACCAAACTGCCCCAGTGGCGGATCGGCAGCATGGGACACCGGGCAATCACAGCGACGGAGAGTATCGCACCGGAGGAGAAGCGGAGCTTTCTGACGCAGCGGATACTGTACGCAGATGGACAACTTGAAACCACACAGGCATTCCGCGAACGGATCGATGCTGACTATAAACGCTCAGCCTGCCTGCTCAGGGAGGCATCCGCCGCCCCGGTTGCGCTCTATCTCTATCCATTTGCCGATGCGGGACAGAGTGTGCATGCGGACACACTCGCCGAAGCGGTAAATCGTGAAGCTGTAGTACGTCACTTTGATCTGGCTTTCATCGGAAGTTCCAATGCGTTCAACGCTCCCGGTAGCGACCCCTGGACACTGACCAGGCTGCGTGTTCCCGGCAACTGGACTCCCGAACAGCTGCTGCTGGAATTGAGTTCAAACCGACCACGCACTACTGCCATGAAATCAATCGGTTCCGTAGCGGAGTGGAGATTTGAGGGCGACGCCGAAATACTCCGGAACAAGTTGCATCTCAACAGCGATGCGTCCGCCTGGTTACGAGGTACTGAAAACTGGCGCGACTGCGAGGTGACTGTTCGTATGCAGGGCACTGAAAAAACTATCGCATCCCTCTACGCGCGCGCCTCGTCGCCGCGCTCCTGGCTGCGTGTAACTCTGAGAGATGACGAAGTAGCTGTACAGGAGTGTTCAGACAATCGTGTGATCACCCTCTATCGTAAGCGTGCCACACCATCAGATCAACAATCTGGCGGGTATCAACTGCATTTGCTTATACGTAACAATCGTGCCTGGCTGTGGCTGGACGGAAATCAGATAGCTGCGAACCTGCCGCTTTCTGCCGCCACACAGCGCGGTCGAGTGGGCATCGGTGCTCAGCAAGGCGTGGTGGAAGCTGGTGATTTCAGTGCCCGACCCCTCACAGAACGCTGGTTGATTACCGATCATCCGGATCAGATCAAAGCCGCCGGACCAGAGGAACTGCAGGCGATAGTGCCGGAGTGGTTCAAAGCCGCCGAAAAACCGGAACTCTCCAGAGTCGATGAACAAACCCTGCTCTATGCATCAGTCAGAGGCATCCATACATATCCGCTGCTGAGCGGTGGAAACGATGTAAGCAGCCCGGCTGGAGTGCGGTGGATTGCCGAAATTGATGAGATGCTCCAGCAACGCGATCTGAAAATGCTGCTTCCTGCCGTAATGCTCGAAGGAGTATTACCGGAAATCGCAGACGAGCTGCGCACCCGCGGCTACCGTGTTTTTCACCTGCTGAATCCTGCCCAGGCAATGGAGTGGGGTGCTTTGACCGCTAATCAATATCGCGATGAAGTAATTGTTATCAATGGTGACACCAGGAAAACGGAATTTGTGCTCAACACTCTGTTGCGCACGGTGCCAGCCTACCGGCTGGCTCAGATTGAATCTATTGAAAATTCAGGCTCATCAGCGCCAAGGTCTATCCAACGGATTGATTCGGTTTCCACGAAATGAAAGGATTTACACAATGAAAATATATAAAACTTTAATATGCACTCTATTGTTTAAAATCGCAATCGGATCGTTCACCGGGATTGCGAACGGCCAGGAGGCAGTCAGCGTGGCTCAGTTGCTCAGAAATTCGCAGAGCGCGCTAGCCGACGACAAAATCGGCCAAGCTCTGCAGCACGCTGAAAAAGCGATTGAGCTGGATCCGGCGCATCCCCCCGCCTGGTGTCAGCTGGGCGTAACTCTCTACCGCAGCGGCAAAGCGGAGGAGTCGGTCAAAGCCTTCAGACGGACGATCGAAATGAACGCGAAGGATGAGACCGCCTGGCGTGGGCTTGCCCTTGCTCTCCGACAGTGCGGTCAACACGAACAGGCAGTTGATGCACTGCGGAACTATCTCAACCTCAAACCGGAAGAGACTTCAGCTTGGCGCGATCTGGCCACCTGGCTGGTGGAGGAACAAAAGTATGTCGCAGCTGAAGAGGCCTACAGAAAAATTGTGCAACTGAAACCGAAAAACCGCACAGTCTGGCGTGAACTCGGAGCACTGCAATCATCCATGCGAAATTTTGACAGCGCGGTCGTCTCTTTGCAACGCGCAGTCGCAATTGATGCCTCCGATACAGCTTCGTGGCGCGGATTAGCTGACGCATTGACGCGGCTGGGGCGGGAAGAAGATGCCATTGAAGCACTGCGTCGTATTGTGGCGGATCAGCCAGCGGATGCTGCGGCCTGGCGTACTCTGGGCCTGCTCTATCAGAAAGGCGGTAACGGTGCACAAGCGATCGTGGCCTACCGTAATGTTTTAAAACAACGTCCGGATGACCACGCCGTACGACGCGATCTGGGCTGGTTGTTGTGGGAGGATTCGCAGCGTGCAACGGCCGTGAAACACCTGAAGCAGGCTGTACACGACGGTGTGGATGAACGCGAAAAGGTGATCTTTCAGGTTATCGCACGACTGGGAGAAGAGAATCAAAGTGAACAAGCTGTGAAATTCATGCGCAAAACTGATCCGCAGAGCTCCCCGGCCGAACTGGCGATCGCGCTGGTTCGCCACAAAAGGGTCAAAGCTGCTCTGCCCATACTTGATTACATCTGGCAAAACGGTAACCGAACACCCTCTGTCGGCGTAAACCTGGCTTACGTCCGCGCTCGAAACGGAAAATTCGGTGAACTGCGCCAGTATCTCTCACCACTGCTCTCTGCGCCGGATAAATGCTCAACTGAAAATGCCGAGCTGGCATTGCAAACACTCCGAATGAATGCCAGCGAAACAGATACTCCGGATTTGTTGGCACAACTTGAAGTGAAACTGAATTCCGTCGAGCCCTACACCCGGCAGATCGCTGAGATTCTGGAAGTCGCGGCAACGAAACTGCGTCTCGGCGAAGATTATACCCGGGCATTGCGCATCTATCGTGAACTGCTCGCACGCGACCCCGACCACAGTTGCTGGATATGGGCGGTGCTGCTGGCCGAGAAGGTTGAAGAAAAAACTCCTTTGAAATGGATAAACTCCTTTGAAAAACGTGCCTCTGATCCATCGGTCATCAAGGGCATCCAGGGCATCCGCGCCGACCGCAATGGTGATCACGCCGCAGCCACTGATCTGATGCAGAAGAGCATTGTTCTCAATCCTGATCAACCTGCCCTGCGCAAGCTTCTCTTCATATCGCTCCTGAATCAAAACAGAGTCGCTGATGCAAAGCTGCAGACACAGTGGTTCGCCAAACGTGTCACGGCGGGTGAAACCACTCTGCGCTCCTACCTGGCTGAACTTTTGACCGCCCAGGGTGATCACCGCCTGGCACTGCAAGAGTGGAGAGTACTGCAACGCGAAAATCCCGAATCAACCTATTATACCATCAGTACCGCAAGCACTCTGGTTAAACTTGACAAACCCGACCAGGCGATTGAAGTTCTGCTGAAAGCAACTGAAAGCATCCAGAATTACCGACTGTTTGAAGCACTTGCCGAAACCGCTTCAGCTTGCGGAAATTATCGCCGGGCTGCCGAATGGGCCGATCAGGGTCTCAAGCTGAAAGAATCCCGGACTCTGCTCAGAGTATTTGCCGAAAGCCGGGAACAAATTGGCCTTGACGCTCAATCAACTCTCACTGCAGCACGTAAGTTTCTGATTCAGGATCCGGGCCATGTTCCGATGACTCTGCTGGCCGGACGGATGCTGGAGAACATGGCTGCCACCAATGAGCTCATTCAGTTCCACAGCGAGCTGCTCGCACGTAATCCGTACTTTGTTCCATCCTTGAAGGCACTGCGCATCGCGGCCACACAATCAGCGGCTGTCGAGCAGGCTGTTGAACTCGCTCACCGCAGAACATTGATTCAACTGCATAACGCCGAAGTATGGCGCCACTACGCCAACTCACTGGCCGAGCAACAGAAATACCGCCAGGCTCTCAAAATCCTGCGTAAAGAAAATGATACTCTGCAACAGGGTGTTACGCCGATCCTGGTTTATAACTCACCCGATGGAACACCGTATGCAGGACGTAACTCCGTGAAACAAATCAATCAGCACATACAGTACCTCGCCGAACAAGGTTACACCTTTGTCAACCGCTTCACACAGATTGACGCATCCGGAGAAGATCAACTGCGTGTCATGATGGTTCTGATCGATCCCTCTACCCGGGTGATAGAAGCCATCGACCCCGTTTTGCGCGAGCACCACGCCGCTGTGCTCTATGCCGGTAATACAATCATGCCTGAGCTGACACTCGAAGGCAAACCGCTGAGTGCCGCCGCCCGTGCTATCCTCTCAAGCAAACGCTGGCAACCAGCCTGCGGCGGCATACCCGGCGGCCGACGGCAACGGGTCGATCATAAAGAGTCGATTCTGGGCAACCCCTTAACCCATCCTTTGCATACCGGGATGGACAGCGAAACAGAGAGTGAGTACCGCAACCGGATTGATGCAGAGTTAAAACGCGCATCCCAAATGCTGCAGAACCGGGACGAACGTGTGCTGATTTACCCCGGCGGTGATTACGGTCAGCTTTCACTTGATATGAACACGAACAGCTTCAATCTGCTGCACAGCAGTGTCGCACATAGTTTTACACATGCAGTCTATTTTGACAGTTGTGGTTTTCTGATCAAATCAGAACACTACAATCCTCTGCGTATACCAGCCCGTAGCGTGCCGCCGCAGTGGAGCACCGATCAGCTTGCCAAGTATCTGACAAACCATCATCCCCTGGCTCTGAACTGGCTGGAGCGTGCACGGGCGCTTTATTGGAACGGACAGCACGAGGATGCCCATGCCGCTTTCCAGCAGGCTGAAAAACATGGCGCCGATCCGACTGAGGTCAACTTCAACTGGGGCATGAATGCCTATATGCAGGGCGACCTGCCAACCGCACGGGCAAAACTGCTGAGCGCACAGCAACTGGACCCGGAAAACACC
Organism: uncultured Lentisphaeraceae bacterium; assembly: GCA_964406095.1. GTDB lineage: Bacteria > Verrucomicrobiota > Kiritimatiellia > RFP12 > UBA1067 > M55B167. The sequence goes on along the minus strand of CAYOQJ010000057.1, from coordinate 2,700 downwards.
ATGATCCCCGCTGCACTGGAACGGGTACGTGAGCAACGTCGATCACAGATCACCCTTTATCTCACAGGATGGCAGGATAATGAAGATCGTGATTACTTCAAATATGGCGGTAACGCCGACATGTTTGTCAGCGAACGTATCCGTCTCGGAATACTGGCGGATCGCAACCGCTGGAGCACCGATGATATCGGCAGTGAATACGGCACCCGCTACGGATTGCGCACTCTGGCCTATCTAGCGCCTCAGACCTGGTTCACAGGGTCATTGTGGCTGCTGGATATGGATGATGTCGATGATTTGATCGGAGGTTCCGTTGCGCTGCGCTTGCCGAATCCACTGCTCAGCGGCTATATCATACCCTCTTTCACACGCGATGAAATCGAAACCGTCGAAGCACTGCGTCGTGATATCCATGCGGATACATACCGCCTTTCAACATACTCGCGTCTGATCGACATTTTCGATCTGTACGCCGACATAATGCAGATTATGCGCAATGACGACAACGATACAACCCTGCTGGATGGACGTCTGCTGTATCGTGTGAATGAGTGGCCCTATCTCGGCGTAGGCTGGCGTTTTCGCGTGGCCGACAGCGATCGCGATCCTCCGGAATACTGGGCCCCCGAAGAGTTGCAGCAGCACATGTTGCATGCAACCCTGCGCGGCGAATGGCAGCGTCTCAGAGGGTTTGTAAGTGCCGAAGCCGGTTATGCAAAGGAGCGTGATACCAGCTGGGATTTCGTGTGGAGCGCGCGCGGACGCGGAACATTGACTTTAACCCGTAATATCGAGCTGCTCAGTGAACTCCGCTGGGCTCAAAGCCCCAGCTATGAACGGCTACAGGGTATGATCGGCGTGACCCGCAAGTTTTAAACCAAGGTTGAAATGAAACAAAACAAAACCATTTCAGATATAAAAGATAAAATACCGGGGTTCTTGAAAATGGATGCGGCCTCGGCAGGCTTGATCGTCAGTGCGATAATCGACGGCCCCATGCCGGTCATGCTGCTGAACGCCGACGGACAGATCGAATATGTCAACCGGAAGTTCACCGATCTGACCGGCTATGAATTGACGGAGTTGAAAGAAAAAAATGTCTCCATACTGACGTGCGCTGAGTGCTGTCACAACACAATTGAATCTGTCTGGCAGGATATCCTGCTCGGTAAAAGCTGGAGCGGCGAAAGTGAAGGATGCCGGAAAGATGGCGGACGTTTCTGGGAGCAGACCTCAATAACGCCAATCCTTAACGAAAAAGGTGAAATCAGTCACTACTTCAAGATATCTTATGATATTAGCCACCGTAAAAAACTCGAACGTGAATTGTGTGCGGCAATTGAGATTCTCAAGGAAAAGGAGCAGAGTCTGCTGGAAACCTGCAACAAACTCAAGCAGACCACCTGCGAACTGGAAAAAAGCCAAGCAAAACTGCAGTATCTCTCACAAGAGGATTCACTCACCCGACTGCTCAACCGCCGTGGCTTTCAACGAGAGCTGCGTATGCTTAAAGCGGTGGCAGAGCGTGAAGACAAGTCGATCGGCATAATTATCATCGATATAGATCATTTCAAAATCATCAACGACAACTATGGACACGCCGCCGGCGATTACGTGCTGCGCAAATTTGCAGCCATTCTTAAATCTACGCTGCGTGTCTCTGATCTGATTTGCAGATATGGTGGCGACGAGGTTGTGATTGCCATGCCGGTCAACGACTGCGAGGCGGTTGCCGAAACCGCCAACAGGATATTAAATGATATCCGCAACACTAATTTCTCGGCGGGACAAACGCGTATGCCGGTCACACTCTCGATTGGCGCAGCCTGTGAAAAGCCGATCCGCACCAAACCTCTGCACAATCTGATTAAAAAAGCCGACCGCGCGCTGTATCAATCCAAACACAAAGGACGCAACACCATAACGCTCTGGCACAGAGACGACAGCTTTGATTTGGAAAACAGCAAAATCCCTCCATCAGCTTTCAATTGGCAAACTCAGAATTTCAACTATATCTTCAACACCCTGTTGGAGATGCTTGATGCCCGCGAAAAGGCAACCGGCGAACACAGCAGACGGGTATCTAAATTGGTCGGCATTCTGGCACGCACGATGGCTCTCTCCGACGCTCAGATCGAAATGTGTGAACAGGGTGCGCTACTGCATGACATCGGTAAAATCATAATACCAGACTCCATTCTGCTCAAACCAGGAGTGCTGAGCTCGGAAGAGTGGGAGATTGTCAAAAAACACCCGCAAACCGGATATGACATCCTGAAATCAAATCCTGAATTTCGGGAGATCGCAGAAATCGTGCTCGCGCATCAGGAACGATTCGACGGCACAGGCTACCCGCGCAAGCTGCTAGGCGAACAGATTTGCCTCGGAGCACGCATCCTCGCGATTGCCGACAGCTACGATGCCATGCGTATGGGCAGACTCTACGCATACCCTCGTAGCTATGAAGAGGCGCGAGCTGAGATCAAGCTTTGCAGTGGAACACAGTTCGATCCGCTGGTGGTAGCAACATTCCTGCGCTGCCAGCACCAACTCGAAACAGTCTTTCCAGCTCAGAGCTCAGCTTGATCTATTGCCCTTACTCTAAAGCTGCTTTCAGCCGCAACCAAACTTATGTCATCGAATGAGCCTAGCCCTGGTCATGAAATATCTGGTTGTATTTTCTGCGCCGCAGCTTTAGAA
>CAYOQJ010000056.1:0-15932 GCA_964406095.1 uncultured Lentisphaeraceae bacterium | reverse complement strand
TTTCGGAAACACAGTTCAGATCACAAAGAAACCCAATAAAATCAATGGGGGAAAGGGGGCGGAATGCCTTTTTTCAAAGCCTATGGGATGGTAGTGATTCTATTTATGAATCAAAAACGGGCGCACGATGCGTCTTAAGAGGAGGTGCTAATTTAGCATAGAACGCAGCATAACATAGTTTCTGTAAACTCACAGAATATCGTCTAACAGTAAACCGCCAAAATTTTCTAGGAAAGATCGATTTCAGTGAGGTCGCAGTCCCCCGTCTGGAGGGCGCGGCTTCATCGTTATTTTCTTTCCTGGGCCTTGGCGGGCCTACTGTTAGAGGTAGTGGTGTATGTCCGCGTCCTCCATTTTTTGTTTAACAGGTAAGAAAAAGGGGAAAGTTATGGAGTGGTACTGCAAAGTCAATGATAAGGAAACCGGACCTCTGGATTTTCATGACCTTGAGAGGATGCTCCAGTCCGGTGAAGTTAAAGCCGATACGCTTATTAAAACGAATTCAGCTTCAGAGTGGGTCAAACTTATCGAAAGCGGCCTTGTCGAACTGGATACCGGGGCTGAAAAGATAGTGCCGCCTCCGCTGCCCGGCGGAAAATCAATAGTGACTGATGTCTCTGCTGTCCTCGAAAATGCCGAAAGGATCGCCGTAAACATTCTCGATGCGGCTCCGCAGCATGCGATAGCTACATTCCGCGACCTGAAGGAGATGGACTGGAAAGCCGAGATCCTGCCCATTGACAGCAGCAACCTGAATGACCTGATGAAAAGCGGCGTGTTCTGGTCCTCTGTTCTTCTCGGGGTGACACCGTTGTTTATCGTGACATTGCAGGAGGCCGATGCACAGCTCACTGTATTTGCCCTTTTCTTTGCAGCCCTGTGGGGCGTTCTGTTCCATAAGTTCATCATGAAAGCCGATTCCGGTTTGAAGTGGACTGCGGGAGCACTCTTTTTCACCGGTGTCATCGGCATAAACCTTCTTCTGCTGGCGTACACTTTTATCATTCCTGATTTCTTTCTTAATCTGGTTAACAGTGATATTGCCACTGTGCGGCTGTTCGGATTTGTGTTTCAGGTCGGAATATGTGAGGAGCTGTGCAAACTGCTTCCGGTGCTTATATACGCCGTCTTTAAATTCAGGTCCGTCAATCCGGTCACCATGATCGAGGTCGGCGTGTTCTCCGGTCTGGGTTTCGCGGCTTTTGAGAATGTCTCATACGGGCACGATTTTGTCCTGAATACCTACGTGCAGACCATGCAGTACGGTGAGGCAGGTCTTGCCGCCGGTGTTCACACGGCAATGGTTGCGACTATGCTCCGTTCCCTCTCCCTTGTGTTCTGCCACGCTGTGTGGTCGGGGATCTTCGCCTATTTTGTGTCTACGGTTGCTGTGACGCGCAGGCGGATAATCGTGCTCTTTTTTCTGGGGCTGGCGGTTTCCTCGGTCCTGCACGGGATATATAACTGGTTCGTAGGAGTGCAGCCCACTGTTGCGGCTCTGCTTGCGGGATTTTCGTTCGCGCTCTTCTACGGGTATCTGTCCAAGGTCAGCAGGTCCGGAGTTGAAGGCACTGCGCCAGCCAAGGATGAATCCCGGCCGGAAGTCCCCGCGGATGCTGCAACTGAACCTGCGGCTGTATGAACATGCTGATACAGACGATGCATATTTTACAGTCAGGATATATTCCGCATTAAAATGAATCTTAAGGAAAAAAGGAGATCATCAAATGAAAATAAATAAAGATGGATGGAACCTGTTGAAGAGTAGAGGTATATGCGGTGCGTTTATCATCGTGTGCCTCATCCTGATGCCGATCTGCGGATGCGGTGGCAGTGGAGGCGGCTCAGGCGATTGTAAGATGAAGCAGGCACTGATTGAGATCGAGAAGATCTATCAGAACGCCTATCTTCGTCTGCCCAAGGGCACACCGTTCTCTCAGGAAATAGTTTCCCGCTTGGAGACGCGGCTGCTGTGTCAAAGTGGTGGACACATAACTGCCGGACCTGTGGGGGTTTATCCGAAGTGCAGCAGACACGGGAGCATAACGGATTCTGAATTTCTGTTTTTTCTGCTTGGGTTTACATCACCGGAGGCAAAACCCTCCAATCCAGGTGATGATCCGACCTTTTACATAAAAGCTGCCTTTGCAGCTGCGAAGTATTTCGGCAGTCCTGAATCTTCTGAACCTGATATGAAAAAGGCTCTGCATTATGCTCAGGAGTGTGCCGATTTAAATTTTGCGCCCGCGCAGCACCTTCTGGGTGTTTCGTATCTCACCGGTTACGGTGTCCCGGTGGACCGGAACATGGCTCTCCGTTACCTCCGGGACGCTGCCCGGCAGGGATACAGTCTCTCTGTGGACCAGCTCAAAGCTCTTAATGAAGCGGCTGAACCCGTTGACCCTCCAGCAACATCTGATAAGGGTAGTTCGGCGTGGATAGCCGTGCCTGGTGATGAATCCGGTAAAAGCGACGGGGCTTCCGGTGTGTGGCTGGAGAATGATAAAGATAAGCAGAAAGAGTGGGCGTTATGGCTGCAGGGCGGTAGCGATACGAAGAAAGAGTCGCCATGGCTGTACAAGGGTGGTCCTGACGTGAATGCTGAAGGTTCACGGGGGGCATCGAATGGGGAGGTCGAACAGCGGCTTATCAAGGCGAAAAAGTTGTTTGACAGCGGAGTGATTACCCGTGAGGAGTATGAAGAGACCCGCAGGAACATTATCAAAGATCTGTAAAACAAAAAAAAAGTAGAAAGGAAATCATATGAGCAGCGGAAATAAATATTCACTGCCGGGTGCATTCGCGGCAGCGGCGGTTTCGGCCGGACTGATCATTGCAGTGGCGGCTATGGCCTGGGAATCGGGAATACCAGAGGGCAGGCGTTTTTTAGCGAAAGCTATTCTTGTCGGCACTGTCGCCGCAGGGGCCGGAACATCATGGCTGGCGGCCATGGGTTACAGGAAAGAGTCGAAAAATGTGCTTCCGGTTATTGCATCGGTATTCGGCCTACTCTGTGTTATGGCTGCAATTGTGTTTCTGAAGTCAATGCCGGGCTGAAGCAGGGGATAATCAGTTAAGTAATAACTGAGTTCAGTGCCGCCTCAAATGATGAGAGTATTCCGGGGTCGCACATTTATTTCTATACGCAGGTATGAACAATTGCCAATTATTGGCGAAAATGCAATGGTTTTCCGTCTTGATGTAGGTCTAAGTGTGCGGTTTTTTGCGATTTTCTGTTGTCAGTCAGTGGATGACGCCGACTTAAGGACCGGGGCCGTCCAAAACGGTATCTCAGGATACCGTCTTGCAACAGCGTTTGCGGGATAAAAAATTGCCGGTTTCTTAATAACAGCACTGCCCTGAAGACCTCCATGCGGAGGACCTTCAGGGACATTCTGAACTATTTTTTGACTCTGGTGATTTTACCTGCCGGAGGTTTGGTTTAACAATCCTTCGCGCAGGGCATATCAGCCTGCTGATTACTGCATGCAACCTGAAATCCGGTATATCAATGAAACGTTTTGCCGCCGCTCCTGACCGTTTTAACAAATCGGTCTATGAAGCGCCATTTACGTTTTATGGTCGGAGTGTTGAAGCGCCGCCACTTAGGGGCTCTGCCTCTGAACTTGATATAATACATAAACATCTCGGCAAAATCCTCGGCCGGATTGGTAGCGGCATAGGTGCTGATAAATTTTTCAGCATCATACTGCTCCACCATCTTGCCGCAGTCGTATCTTCCGCCGAACACCTTCCGGAACTCCGCCGACCTGCTTAACCTGGGGTACAGGTCCGCTGCGGCATGGCCGTATTCGTGTCTCAGAACATCGCGCAGGCACCAGTCTGCGCCGTCGCCGAACATCACAGCGCTCAGGCGGTTAAGGCTGACAGCCGGGATATCTATATGGCCGTCGCGTCCGTCCCACTTGCAGCCGTAGCAGATGCCGATGTTCACCAGGCGGACCTCGATTGAGTACAGCGTTTGGTTCCATATTTCAAGGTGTTCGAAGTCGTGGATAACATCGGCCAAAGCGCTGTTGAGCCGCTTCATGTTTACAATCTTCATCCTGTAAATCCTCCGGTTCAACCCTCCCGGCATGTTGAAGCATGCGCGGGAGGTTCTGTATTAGAATACACAATAACGGCGGATGTTTAAACCGCAATCCGCCTGCCCTGCTGGTTGTCAGACATCGCCCGCTTTGCCGGCCTGCACCGTCCCTTTGCCCATTTGCGCAGGGATTCAATCTCATCACTCATGAGTTTCGAAAGCGGCACGGTTTCAGACATCGCCGCCAGCATGTCCGCTGTCACCGGTTCGCGCTGCTCCGCGAATGCACGGTATAGCGCGTCCACCACAGCCTGCTCGATCTCGGCTCCGGTGTATCCATCCGAACTTACCGCAAGACCCTCGGTGCTGAAAAGCGACGCGTCGCGCCCGTGTTTCGCAATCTGGATCTTCCAGATTGTTTCACGCTCCTCCGGATCGGGCAGATCGGTGAAGAAAGTCTCATCCCATCTGCCCTTGCGCAGCAGTTCCGGCGGCAGTGAACTTACGTTATTCGCCGTCGCCACAACAAACACCGGTGACGTTTTCTCCTGCATCCAGGATATGAAAGACCCGAATACCCGCGATCCGGTGCCTCCGTCGGTTGAACCTGAACTCCGACTCCCCGCGAAACCCTTCTCGATCTCGTCGATCCACAGGATACACGGTGCTATGCTCTCCGCCGTCTGGATAGCCTGTCTGAGGTTAGCCTCGGACTGGCCTACCAGCGATCCGAACAATCTTCCCGCATCAAGTTTCAGCAGAGGGCGTCCGAATACGGTGGCGGTTGCCTTGGCTGTCAGGGACTTGCCGGTGCCGGGTATGCCCGTTATCAGCAGTCCCTTGGGGGAGGGCAGGCCATATTTGCCTGCTTCAAGGCTGAAGGCACTCTTGCGTTTAAGTAACCACTCTTTGAGGGTATCCAGACCCCCGATGTCATCGAGGCTCTGTGCGGTCTCCACTACCTCCAGCAGGCCGTTCTGCTTTATAGTGTCGGCTTTCTGTCTCGCCACGTCATCGGCATTAACTGATTTGTGTCTGACTACCGACAGCGCGAATGCGTTTTCGGCCTCCAGGCATGTCAGTCCGGATGCGGCTTCCAGGATTGCGCGTCGTTTCTCGCCTTGGTACTTTTTAAGATTAGCGGAATCGCAGATACCGTCCAGCACAGTGCCCAGCGCATCTTTATCCGGCAGACTGAAGCGCACCACTACGAATTCGCGCTGCAGTTCAGGCGGCAGAGTATTGCGGCATCCGAGTATCATTATGGCTATGCCGCGCACCTTGGCCTGAACCAGTGCGTCTTTTAGCGCTCTAATGAGGAGTGGATTGTTCTCTTCGAGGAACAGGTGGAAGTCGCGTAATAATACCACTGTGTTCTCAGGCAGTCCCGGTATAGCCAGTACGGCCTCCATGGGATCCTCTGCACCCAGGCTGCGGGCATCGGCTGTGTCTATCAGCCCGGTTGTAGCCGACCATGCGCAGAGGCTGTGCTGCGTCTCTGCGGCTGCTGCCTTGAGTTCAGCTTCAGCCCTGGCCTCTTCATGGCTTATCAGACAGATGCCGGGATAACCGGCTCTGATGTAGTTAATGATAACGTTCTTCATGGTTTCTCCTTTGTTGTGGTTGAAAGTGTGTGTGGGGGGTGTGCCGGGTGTGTATGGTGCATATAAGGGAATTGTTTTTTTCAAAGAAAGTGTTGTTTCACCACGCCTGATGACATCACCTGAATTTTCCGCTACAATATCCGCGTAGTCCGGCCGGTTACTGTTAAATTCCGGCTTTTGTACGAATACGAATGCGAATACGGAGATTCACAGGGAATGCAGTTGCCTGTCCAGCCTCAGTACAATGATTTCATACCCCGGTTCCTGCACCTGCTGTTTAATGCCGGTGACAGGGTCGCACTCTGCAGCAATGTCGGCGGCAAATGGGTGGAGGAAGGGTTCTACACGCGGGATGGAGCAGTTAGCTGGCTGCTTTCAAACCGGAATATGCACAACCTGTATTTCCGGGCTTCTGCTTTCGGTAACGGCCCTAAATCCGATCAGGACAACTGTGCCCATGCAAATGCGTTCTTCCTTGATATCGATTACATAAGCGAAGTGCACAAAAAGGCCCCGTTTAAATCCGAAGATGATGCACTTGGATATCTGCTGACATTGCCGCTCAGACCATCTATCGCCTGGCATACAGGTCACGGGGTGCAGTGCGCCTATCTGCTGGATAGTCCCTGTGTTTTCCCGGCGGGCGGCGGCACCGCTGATGCACTGGACCGCTACAGGGCCATTGCCGGCCGTCTCAGGACTATGGCAATGGGCGATAGTGCATTCACACCAGAGCACGCCTACCGCGTTCCATTAACGGTTAACAGTAAAAAGCATGATTATCCAGAAACTCCTGATGTGCGTGGTTCTTGGCTCTGGTGTGATCCCGACACAAAGTACTCCGTAGAGCAGATTGAAGCCGCCTGTGCCGGATACGGCATCGGGGATCTGATAAAAGCGGATTCTGATCCGGTTGAGGCTATTGAGGAAAAAGGCGATATTGACTGCGACTACGATTCCCTGCCGCAGCAACTCAGGGACGAAATTGAAGAGACCGGTTCCGAACGCAGCACACGACTTTTCAGTATTGTCGGCCGGATGGTCAGGGACGGTTATCCCGATGAGTTTATAATCGAGGCTGTCGGGCATGGCCGTGACTTCGTAAACAAGTACGGTCACAGGGATGGCGGTCTTAAACGTGAGATCGACACCTGCATTGTCAAAATCCGGCAGGGCCGTTATGTGTACGGCGGCGGCAAGGCTCCGCCTGTCAGGGTCTACAATATCCCGCAGTCCATCCCGCTGGCTGATTGCGCCCCGCTGCCGGATGAAATGCGGAAGATGCTTGATCGCTATACGGATGTTGCCGGCATTGAGATCCCTGGCCGTCTGAGGAATGCCGTGCAGTTCCACGAGCATCTTTTCCGCACTCATGGTTCCTGCGTGATGGAGAGCCCCTGCGGCGCGGGCAAGAGCGTCTGGGCGCTCTGCCATACCGGCGCCCATGCCTCCGCTGAGGGTGACCGCTATATCTATGTGACCGAAACCGTGGATGCCCTGTACAATGCTGCACATACGATTGAATCCTTAACCGATGTTCCGGTTGGAAGGATACACGGCTTCAACCCTGTCCGCTGCCATGAGCTTTCCGGCAAGAACTGCACCTGGCGGCAGTGTGCGCGTGATGATGCCAGGTCAAAGTGCAGAGACTGCCGGTCCAGGGACCGCTGTGCCTATTTCACAAGGGAAGCACAGGAGAAACAGCCGGTACTCTGCATGACGCACGAGGGGTTTATCCGCGCCCTTGAGGACGGTTCAGGTCTGCTTGCCGATGCTCACGTTATCGTTGACGAGGGGCTTTCCCCGTTCGACACATGGAGTGCGGCCCTGGATGACCTTAAGCGCATTGCCAGTCTTGACGGAGTGCCCTTTGATACTGTTAAGCGCCTTTTCCCTTATACTTCGCTGGCTGAGGATATTATGATCAAAGCCTGGGGTGTCGCCGGGAGTGCCGATGTCTTCGCCCGCCGTAATTACGTGTACCGTAATGAAACACAGACGGCGGAACTCGGGGATCTGATATCAGAACTCCGATCCGCCCTGCGCATTGCCGGCAAAGTTGTACTGCCTGGAACTGATAACTGTAAGCGCTACGAGCATATCAGGGACACCCTTGCCGGACTGGTCAACTTCTTCCGTCCCTCGGCACAGGGGGATTCAAGCTACGCCTATCGCGAAAACAGGGATGAAAAGGGCCGCTGGCGGATAGTGTGCAAGCGCAGCCGGTTCGGGTTCGACACGGGGGGCGGGTGGAGGAGCCTGGTCATGCTCAACGCCAGCGCGTCGCTTTCGCCGTTCCCCTATCCCGACAACATGCCGGTGTTCACCTGCCCCGATATTCCTGAAAACAGCTGGCTTGTCACTTTGCACTGCATCAAAGCCAATCCCACCAAAGCGAAAAAGGAACAGGCTGTCTGGACCGGTGAGATTGCAATGTACCTCGGGCTGCACATACGGAGACACAGGGAAGTACTGGTGTGCCTGAACAGGGATATGGCTTCATATGAGGATATAGAGAAGCAGGTCAAAGATATCTGCGGCGGTGAAGCGAAGGTTACGGTACTGACCCGCGGCCGCATCAAAGGGATCAACACAGCGGGGGAGTGCACCCTGGCCCTGCTCCAGGGTATGTCGCTCTTCACCGGGATTGACGACTGCGCTCTGCATGCCGCCCTGCGCTACCGCAGGACCTTCCCGGATACACCGTATGTCTACACAGAGGCTGGCAGTCCCAACTGGCCGGGCGGCAGAATGCTTGTGCCCGCCATGCGCAGCTACTACGCCCTTAAGTCCCTGGATGAGATCTATCAGGCTGTCTGGCGTACCGCCGTCCGCAACGACAAGCCGGTTGAAGCGGTAATCGTGGTACCTGATGCACACTGGCTGGCTGCTCTGTACCGCACCGTAATGCCCATGGTCTGTATAGGATCGGCGTATGCCGAGAAGGAGAGCACAGAGACAATAGAGCTGCCTGGTGGTTCAGTTGTGCCCGCTTCAGTACCGACTGACGGCACCCCCGTATATTCGGAAGATCAAGGGGATCAGCCGGATGGTAATGACGGTTCTGGCGGTAATGAGATTGTCATAAGATACAACTTTGAGTCTGACTGGCAACTGTACGGTATGAGAATATGCGCCGTGCCGGAAGGTGCCGTTGTCCGCAAGGCGGATGTCGCAATGGCTCTGGGGTACAAGGGTGACGATCCCGCAACCAATAAGAATCCTGAGAGTGCGTGGAAGAAGAACAAAAGTTCTATAATGGGTCTGGTAGGGGATATCTTTGAAGAGTCTGGTGCCCGTGAGCTCAGGAGGCTCGGCCGGTCGTAAACCGCAACCACGTTAAGGCGGATCGCACAGAGGTATCAGTGTGTCTGGACTCAAAAGGGGGTATGATACAATAAATACACATTATTATTGTACGATACCCCCTTTGTGACGGTTGAAACAGGCGAGTTTATAAGCATAAAGGACTGTTTCTGCTCTAAAACCCCCTTTATCTAATAAATACACACATACTTATTAGAAAGAGGGGGGTTATGGGTTGAAGGTTTCAGAATGTAAACCATCCCCCTGTGAAATAAAACATAACGCGGGCGCGATCTGTTTTATCCCTTTCACAGCGCAAGCCGCCAGAGTCTCCGGTTCACGTTCGCGGTTGATGTTCGTCAGCGCGTTAGCGACGGCCGCAAGATCGTCCGCCGCCGACTGCATCACGCTCACCGCCTCCGCGATCTGCTCCTCCTCGGTTGCATCCTCGTGATAGGTGACGTGCAGTTCGTTCGCAATGAACTCGGCCAGCCCGTCGCCGACGCGGATGTTCTCCTTCGGCCGCTCCCTGTACTGATCCCAGTATTCAAGTACCAGCGCATCCGGATATGAAGATGCAGCCCTGCATATGATCTGGTTGATTGTCATGCGGTTGTTCCTTTCTTTGGTTGAATGATTAAAGGTTGAGGTTTAAGCGGCAGCCTTGTACTTGAGGTTCTGCATCTCGAATGTGCATTCCTCAACAGGGATGTCATCCCGCACCCCCAGATACACGGGCTGGTAGAGTGATCCGCCTTCAGCGTTGACGTAGAGATACCGCACCTCGACAACCTGACCCGGTTCGGGAACAGCATGGTTGGGCGGTATGGTGACGTTGCCGACACTCCGCCCGTCCAGCGCCACCTCCACGCTCCGCTGTGCATTCACCTTGGAAACCACGCACGAGCATGTCTCCCAGAATTTCAGCTTCAGTGCATTACCACCACTCGCCGGCCTGCCCGCATTCCAGGGCATGAGCAGGTGCTTGAGCACGACGCCCTCTTTGCCGTCAGCCCTCAGCTTCTCGACGAACCGCTGTCTGGTATTTCCGCAGGCGGTCACGACAATCGAAAAGTATTCCGATTCCAGCTTGCCGAAGAAACCCTCAAGCATGGCCAGCCGCTGCGAGTAGGGGAGTGACCGGAGATCAATGCCACGGTTATACAGCAGGTCGAAACAGTGGTAATGTTCGCCCACAAGCTCACCGTCAATTACAAACGGACGGTTGACAGGCTCAAGAGCCTCTGTAACGCCCTCAGGAGCCGCTGTAGCGCGTCCGCGGCGGTTGGCCGCTGTGATGACACCCGCTGAGCTGCGAAGCAGCATACGGCGTCCGTCGAACTTCTCCTGGACGCACCAGTCGGGGTGCCGGATGTACGCGGATGCCGTTTCGCCGTCAACCGGATTGAGGAGCTGGGGCCGGAGCCCCGTATCCTCACCGGCGTTTTCAGCGATGCTGATCGCCTCACCGCCAGCACCGGTGAACACCTGATAACCTTTTCTGGTTTTGGAATTCACCAGCTTGGCGTATATCTTCCGTGCTTCTTCCAGTGTAACGGGCGACTGGGTTTTAGTACCGGTGTTCAGTGCCGATCCGCGCCGACCGTATGCGAAGTTGACAACGTATCCGTCTTCAGCTTCTTCGACAGAGGCTTTGTAGACCTTGTCGCTGTTCCCTTCCTGATAGCGCAGCTCCACGCTTTCGATAACTTTACTCATGAGTTTCTCCTTGTGTTGTGGTTGGTAAGATAACCCCAGCGTGCCCTAAGCACGCGGAACCGATAGATTTCTAATATTTTAATTTTCCAGACGTATAGTTCTTTCTTACTATCATAAAATTTTAAAAAACATAATTCACCGAAATAAAAAGCTTAATATAGATATATTATATCTATACGCTGTAACGCCTGCTCCAATGTCGTTCCGGTTTCCATAGGCAACGCCTTCGATTTTAATAAAGTGCGTTACCAGTGTAACTACTTATATTAAAACATTTTATAACAATTTTTTAATCGGTTGTCCTACATTTTTGTCGTACGACAAAAAAATAATTTAATTTGGTAACGCACTGGTGCGTTTAGCGCGGTTACCATGATTATTTTTCCGGTAACGACCTCCTTTGTTATCTGGAGCGTTACCGTTTTATGTATATTTAGTATTAGATTGTAAGACTGTTTATATTACGACGTTTACGGTTCGCATCCTTTCTGCGTCACTGCTCGAACCGGCAGAGCCCCTGCTCCCGTAGCGAGAGGTGCCGGGGCTCGCCTGTTTTCAGATCCCTTCCGATAATGACGTGATCGATCACGGCTATACCGATAATCTTTCCGGCGTCAACCAGCCCGCGTGTAATCCTGATATCCTCGGCACTCGGACTGACATCCCCTGAAGGGTGACCGTGTGCGGCAATCAGTGTTGAAGCCGAGTCCTGCACGGCGCACCGGAAGCACTCGGCGATGCTCACCGGAGTCGAGTTAACACCTCCGAGGCTGATCATGTGCCTGTTTATAAGCCGCTTCTTCGTATTCAGCGTCAGTATGTGAAAACTCTCCTGTGCCAGATAGGCCAGGTCACTGCAGACCTTCATCGCCTCCTCCGGTGTCGTGATCCTCTCGCCGCTGGCTTCGCGTACCAGGGGGAGGTTGACCAGCGCGGTTGTGTAGTTCAAATCACACCTCCGTGTTTTGCGGTTTCACGCTGTTCGAGATACCGGCGTTCCCAGTCCAGACACTTCTGACGCGATGGATCGCTGAAGAGTTCATTGTCGAACGTATCTGTAACCACCCACCGGCCGTCGGCATTGTCATAGAGTACAAGTGTGGTGCGGCGGACATGTATGCGCCCGATGCTGGAAAGATCGACTTTCTCGGTATACAGGCACTCGCAGGTTCCGGCTGTTGTGAAGAAAACTGCGCTCACCGTCCCACCTCCTGCCTGCTTGCATTAACGCACCTGGCATGGTACTCCGGCTTGCGGGTCTTCCCGTGGATTGTTCCAAGCTCTTTTTCAAGGAACTCGGTCGCCTTCTCGCAGCCGCTGCCTTTGAATCCGACAGCGTCGATTTTAATATCACCGGCTGTTCCGATGATGACCTCTATTGATTTAGCCATGGTTAAACACCTCCCAAAACAAGCTTGATGCTTCCGTCCTTGAGCTGCGAACGCCGGCAGGTACGGCCCCTCTTCCTGGCTTCTATCTGCGTCTTGTGCACGGCATAGAGCTGAAGCAGACGGCCGTAGTCACTTCCGACCTCCTTCTCGACATGGCCGTCCCACCAGTCGGTGGTAAGTCCGTAGCTGCCGTCGGGCTGCCGGTTAAGCGCGATGTCGTAGGGGCCTTTAAGCCTTATGACAAACTCGCCCCGGTGTCTGTTACCGCCGTAACCTCTAGCCTCGCATTCACTGGCAAGCGTAAGCCCCATCTCGGTACACGCTTTACGCAGTGCGCCGATATCGCGTATCTGCGTCTCGACTGTTGTGAAATGTGACATGTTCTCTCCTTTCATAAGATAAAGAAGCCCCGCACCGGATCAGAAATAATCGTCACCGGTACGGGGCGGCCTTGGCGGGCCTTTTAGTTGGGTTGTGTCAATCCTTTCATGCGGCCAGCGTGAACCTGCGCGCGCCCAGCCTGCCGAAGCTGTCCACGATTTCACGCGTATCAGCCGCTGCTAGCTCACGGGCGGTATCGGCCAGGTTCTGTATGCCGGAACGCATACGCGCCTGGGCACGGGCGTTATCGCGGTACTCAGAGGCATCTGTTCCGAGATACGCCTTGCGGACATCCTCAAGCTGCTTCTCCAGCTCCTCGTCGCCTGCAAAGTTCAATGCCTTGAAGTTGTCGATGAAGTCGGCAAGCCGGTTCAAGGTACGCTGATGCACTCCGCTCTTGCCCGTCCTGAAGCTCTCCAGCATCTCTTCGCAGAGATCGGCTGTCTGGCTCCTTAGTGATGCCACGCAGTCGCCGACAAAGCTTTCAACGCCTTCGGAGATCTGACGCCTGGCTTCACGGGATGCCTGCTCACGGGCCCTGACCAGTTCAAGCCGGTCACCCGCATCAACGAACTCAGCATCCAGTGTGTCGGGCAGACTCAGCTGGAAGAGACTTCTTGTGAAGCCGAACTTGGTATCCAGCATATCCGGGGTCGGATAGGCGGCGCTTACAGAGGCGACAATGCGCTCGGGATCTGAACTCACCGTCCGTGCATGACATCGCCACTCCCGCAGCGCCTCTTCGCGCAGACGGGCATAGCGGTCCCCGAAGAGCCGCTGCTCACGCCTGAACTCGCCTTCCAGTGTGTCGAGTCGCTCCGTGACCTCTCTGAGCTTGCGGTTAGGCAGAAACCTTGCGATCCCGTTAAGAAACGGAAACGTGCTTGCCTCCACCAGAGCATGCGCCCGTGACTCGATGAGTGCGAACGCCGCCAGCGCATCCTTGGGCACCAGCCGTTTGTGACCGAGACTTATGAGCCGGTCGGTGACCTCATCGGGATCAAGCCCGAGATCCTGGGGCGCCAGCTTCTTAGCCGCCCGCCAGTAGCGGACGCTTACGCTGATAAGCACCCCCTCTCGGGTGAGTACATCCAGCAGGTTCTGATTTGTATTCATAGTCATGGTCCTTTCGTTTGTGATTTTTACTGTGGATTAATCCAGTGGAAAAAGTATTAAATACTACTTTAGTTAACAGGGTGATTGGTGTATCGTATTTATTAAAGCAAGGGCGCAAGGTGCGTCCGTAAAAGGAGGTGCTATCGTATAGCATAGAACGCAGCATATAATCTAATTTTTGTTACTTCACAGAATCTCGTCTTTCCTGCAAACCGCCAAATTTATATCGAAAAGAACGACATTGATGTGAGGTCGCAGTCCCTTGTTTGGGTGCGCGGCTTCATTCATGTTCTTTTCGGGGCCTTGGCGGGCCTGTAGGATCGGCATGGGTGTATGTCAGCATCCTCCATTTTTGTGTTGGAAAGCGAAGGTGAAATCATGAGCTGCAGTTATGAGGATTGCGCACACAATAAGTAGAAGCATATTAATGAACTAAAGAGACAATATTACCTTTTGAAAGTTCCAGACATGAGGATATCCACTTATACGAAGCATATACCGATTTTCAACTGCATCTTGTTTAGCTCAATTGTGTCACTATTGGCTGACACCAACGTAGGCGGTTTCATATCTACAAATAGTACATGGAGGTCCGCTGATAGTCCATTCGTCGTCACGATGAGCCTTATAGTGTCCCCAAGTGTAACACTAACAATAGAGCCCGGCGTTACAGTCAAACTTGACCCCGCCAAAGGCATAGCCGTGGAGGGCACTCTTGTTGCAAAAGGCTCTGCGGAAAGCAATATCGTATTTACTGCCAATGCAACCTCCCCTGATCTGGATGAAAACCGATGGGGCTACATCAGTTTCAGTGATACAGCGACCGATGCCACATTTGCGCCCGATGGCACATGGGTTGATGGCTGCATTTTTGAACACGTTATGCTTGAGTATTCAGGAAACACGCCTGCATATTCCGGGGTGAACATTGAACAGTCTTCTCCCTGTTTTATTAATTGTACCTTTAGGTATAACTCCCAAGGTGCTTTATTTGCACAATCCGCAACAGGAATTCGGTTCATAGGATGCCTGATACAAACTAACCAATCGCCAGCAAAGGCTGTAGTTAGATTCGACTCGTCTATGAGAACCTTGATTTCTAATAACCAGTTTGTTGACAATGTCGGTATCAGTGCCGGTGGTGTGTTTCTTGACAAATGTAATCAATTTCTGGTTGTCTCAAATACTTTTATCAACAATCAGGCCACCGACTGGTACTCACAGCAGGGGGGCGGCGGATTAAATATATCTTCAGGATCAAATGTTACATCCGTATGGAATTATTTCATCGGTAACAGTTGCGCGCAGTCGGGTGGGGGATACAACTGCGGAATACGACTGCTCCTGTTGTCCTGCACAATAGGATTATAGGAAACAAAGCGAGTAGAGGTGGGGGACTGGGACTATATGGGACAAGCTCGGCCATTATCAGAAACAATACTATACAGCAAAATACGGCGACCAATGGAGGTGGCGTAGCCATAATCAACAGTGATAATGCTACATTTTCAGATACGGTGATCATCGATAATAAGGTAACTGGTGGTAACGGAGCTGGGGTCTATATTGCGTCAGGTAGTGACGGTCTTGTGCTCAGTCCCGATGGCTCGACCGTTATTGCTGGCAATGACGGGATTTATCAAGTATACAACGATAATGCTTACGGGGGAGGTAGCACAATTGATGCGCCTGGCAATGTTGATGCGCGCAATGTGTGGTGGGGTGCCTCGAATTCAGCATCAGTACCAGGGCTGATTTTTGACTTTTTTGATAATGCATCTAAAGGTATCGTCTATTATGATCCCATACTGTCAGGTGACCCGCTCATACCTGCGTCACTATCTGTTACCGTTACGACTTCCGTATTTATCTATGAAGAGACTGCTGAGTCTGAGACTGGCGGGTATCGTGTTGAACTCTCTGAGCCATATACATCGGACGTTTATGTGCGGATTGGTCCATCAATAGCAGGTAGTCCACAAACTAGTCTGATATTTGATCCTGAACCGGTGCGTGTCGTAGCTGGTGATACCCTGTCTCCTGATCATTATTTCAGTGTTTCCGACGGTACGTTGCTGAGTTCTTTGACCGGTGTGACCCTGCGACCGGTTATTCAGGATTCCACTTCAGCTGCGTATTACAGTCGGGTTCACGAGGCTACAGTTTTTATCAACAACGTTGCACCTGTGATTGATAGCCCGGAACCTGCGGATGTGTTTAACGTTATCTGCGGTGTAAACAGTTCCTTTGAGTTTACTGTTATAGATATTCCGGCTGATCGCAACACGCTCATCACCCGTTGGAACTTCGGTGATTCGACACCCGAGCTGGTAATAACCGGACATGTCGGCCAGGCTACGCACACAT
>CAYOQJ010000055.1:0-3158 GCA_964406095.1 uncultured Lentisphaeraceae bacterium | reverse complement strand
GGTGAGGTCACCGGCCCCACACCCCACCCGCCTTAATCCGGCCGGTGAGGTCACCGGACCTACACTCCACCCGCCATTAATCCGGTCGGTGAGGTTCCTCCTGCGCTGAAGCTGAGGCGGACATGCACCGGCCCCATATGTAATACCTAACCGACCTCACATAACCTAATCCTGTAAATCCTGTTAATCCTGTCCAAAACTCTCCCCTCTGCGTCTCCGCGTTAAATTACCAACACACTTTCAAACCCCCTCCAACTCACTCGGCGTAATATAGAAATTTATTCTTTCAATAAATCATCAACTTGTTTCAGCCGTTCTTCCAGGGTTTCGACCGCCACCTGCTCCGCAATACGTTTCAATTCAAGAGTCGTCGCTTGGTCACGTTCCTCTTGTTTTTTTTGAGCCTGTTCAAGTTTCGCCTGGAGACGCTCACGGTATGATGTGGTATCCTGACCTGAGCGTCTGGCTTTTAACATTTCTCTGCGGGTCGCTACGATTTCAGCCTGTTCCTGCTCGGACAAATTACCCGGCGGGGAGACAGGGTTGGGAATTCCGTCAAGCAGCTCGAAGGACTCATGCTGCACAAAATGCTCCTCGGGTGTAAGAATCACTCGTTCAGTCTCCTCGTCTCCGGCAGGCTTTTCAATGGGAGTACTCTTTTTCTGTTTGGCTGACTGTTCCGCTACCACGATTTTTTCGGCGCTGGGCGGCGGTTCGGCCATCAGACCCTGGCCAAGTTTGACGTAGATGGTGGTGCCATCTCTCTCCAGCTCGGCCCACTCTTCATCGTAATCGGCGGATTTGAGCGTCCATCCACCCGCTTCATCGCCGACTAGAATGTAGTAGTTGACCGGCGGCTTGGTTGAAAGATCGGTGAAGCCGACCGCGGCGCGTCCGGAGGGCGTGATGTTGACGCACGACATGTTGATTTTGCGCGCCAGCATCTGCTGCTCCTTGAGCTCCTGTGCCGCAGTGCGGGCATCCGCCGCGCTTGTCTGCGCTTCCCCGCCAGCCGGTGGCGGCGCACCAAAGGGCATGCGCTTCAGAATGCCCTGATAACGGCTGAAATCAGGCACTTCGGGTGCTTTGAACTTCGGGACAACCGCAAATAAGCAGTTTGCTGAAAGCAGCAGGCTCAGCAATGTCGATATATATAATCCCCAGTTCATACAATTACATTAGCAGATTCCGTTCCTTGTTTGAACCACGAAAACCACGAATTGCACAAAAATAAATCTCTGAAAAGGTGCGCGGTTCACCATTAAATGATGGACGCTTTCAACAAAATGAAGATATGTTTTATACAAACCAGTTTGGCAAACCAGAAACCACCATCATATATATAGTTTGCCTTTCCTGGTTGACAAACCGCTAACTGTGTCACAGTTTGCCAAGAACCTTCATGACCATCTGCAAATCCTGCCAAACCTCCCTCTTGGCAGGTGGATTACGCAGCAGATAAGCGGGATGAAAAGTGGGCATCACCTGAATGCCGCGATAATCCAGCCAGCTGCCGCGCAGCCGCGTAATACCAGTTTTGTTGAACAGATATTTGAGCGGAACCGCTCCCAGTAACACAAGTACACGCGGATTGATCAGCTCTATCTGCCGCAGCAGATAGGGCAGACATGCCGCCGCTTCTGCAGGTAACGGGTTGCGGTTGTCCGGCGGACGGCATTTGACAATGTTGCCAATGTAAACCTCAGCGCGGGTGAAACGCATAGCTTCAATCATTCTGGTAAGCAGATCGCCAGCCCGCCCGACAAATGGCCGCCCCTGCTGATCTTCATGAAAACCGGGACCTTCACCGATAAACATCAGGTCGGCGTCAGGTGCCCCTTCACCGAAAACCACATTGGTGCGGCTAGCGGCCAGAGGACAGTCGCAACACTGTTTAGCGGCCTGCTCAAGTTGCGTAAGTCCCATCTCACGGAAACGCTCTGTTGCCTCTGGCGGTATTCCGCACATATCACTTTCCAGCCCATTCATTACTGCAATCCTCCTCGGATGATTAAAGCTCACATTTCAAATTAAGGCCGATTATAAACCCGATCGCGCCCAAATCGCAAGGGTGTGCAAGAATTTGGTATGATTTTAAAGCGGTTAATACTATAATCCGGAGTATATCGGTCAACAGGGAGGTTTTTTATGGGAAATGTCTGGATCGCGTTGGGATTGACTATGCTGGCCGGCATGGCCACAGCTATCGGTAGCTGTATCGCATTTTTGGCGAAACGTACCAACTACCGTTTTTTGTCGGTGGCCACCGGCTTTTCCGCTGGAGTTATGCTCTATGTTTCCTTTGTAGAAATCTTTTTCAAGGGTTCCTCTGCCCTCGTTGAGCGCTACGGCGAACCTACCGGGCAGTGGATCAATGTCATCTCCTTCTTCGGCGGTATGTTGCTTATTGGCTTGATAGATGCCTTTATTCCCGAGGCCGATAATCCGCATGAAACCCACTCGGAACGAGAGTTTGCCCCTCTGCATGACGCGAATGCCCCCGAACCTGATTTTGAGGCCCTTCAGGAGAAAATCGAGAGTCACACCGAGCTTGGTCTGCATGATCACGGTGCCCAACATCAGAAACTGATGCGCATGGGACTCTTCACCGCTCTTGCCATCGGGATCCACAACTTTCCCGAAGGTCTGGCCACCTTTCTGGCGGCTCTGCAGGATCCAGGACTCGGCGTTGCCATCGCCTTGGCCATCGCCCTCCACAATATTCCCGAGGGAATCAGTGTCTCTATCCCGATCTATTACGCTACCGGCAACCGCAGCAAGGCTTTTGCTTACTCTGTACTGAGCGGCATGGCCGAACCGGTAGGCGCAATCATCGCCTATATCGCCCTGCGCCTATTTCTCGGCGGTGAGAGCGGTGTCATTCCGCCGCAGATGATGGGAGTGCTCTTCGGCGGTGTAGCCGGCATTATGGTGTATATCAGCCTGGATGAACTGCTGCCCACCAGCCGTGCTTACGGCAAAGGGCATGACAGCCTGCTGGGCTTGATCGGTGGTATGGCTGTCATGGCCATCAGCCTGCTCCTAATGAAGTAGATGCCTTATCCTATTTACGGCATTTGAAATTCAGAAACTGAGTTAAATGATTGTTAATAAGGAATTTGTTAATTTTATAAGCTTCACCCAATGGGTGAAGAAGT
>CAYOQJ010000054.1:0-38758 GCA_964406095.1 uncultured Lentisphaeraceae bacterium | reverse complement strand
GGCGGAGGCAGGATCAGATACCTTTTCAGGTAGTCTTTGATGCCGGTTTACGTTTGCTGGCTCCCGTCATCTCCAGGATCACCGAGTGATGAACAAGCCTGTCTATGGCTGCGGCCGTTGTCATCGTGGGGGGTCAGGGTCAAACCTAAAATTTAAAAATAAGGCTCCTACGCTATTTCCGATGTTCATTATCCAGCTTGTCTGAGATATTTTCAAACGCTCTCTTCGATGCCTTTTCCTCAGCTAAAACCTCGAATAACTTATGCAAAAGAAACCTCTCACGGTCATGGTAATTCGTAAATATTCGCCTTTTCCCATTAACGCAATGCGTAATATGATAGATGGTATCGGGAAACGCGACTCTCAATTTTTTAGCCATGATAAAGGAACATCCGAAAGCAAAAACGCCCGCCACTCACTATTTTTTAATTTCAGGTTTGACCCCGACGCATTTCAGCTGACACCTTCCATCATCAGCTTTGGGATCAGGGCGCATATAGGCGATTTTTGTGCCTTCTGGGGAGAACACACAACAGTGAGAGGTTGGTGCGGTTTTATCATCCGAGCGCTCTGTTAACCGGCGGCTCTCGCCCGTGGCCACATCGGTAACAAAAACGCTGTTATCCATAACGTAGGCAATTAAGCCCCCATCGGGGCTCCATGAAAAGGCCGATTGGACATCCCATTGATTGCGGGTGATCTGCCGGGGCTCGCCGCCATTGGGCGAGACTGTCCAGAGCTGGACAACACCATCGTCATCTTTCATCAGGAAGGCGATCTGCGAACCGTCCGGAGAACTGCGCAGCCAGTGACGTGGCCCTTGCAGTCCGGGATACTTGTGATCGACGGTAAAGGTTAACCTTCTTTGAACCACGCCGGCCGGAGGATTGGGGCGGGTGGTCATTGTTCCTTGCAGTGGCAGGCCTGGCGCGGCCTGCGTCAGGTCGTCAGGCAAATCCACAATAAATACCTCGGAGGTTGTTTCACCTTTTTTGTCACGCACATGTCCCTGAAAAGCGATTGCCTTCTTCTGGCGGGTTCCGTCCGCTTTGATATATCCATTTGTGCCGACCCACGCATCGCTGAAGGCACGACTGATCTCATCCGACCCTGGTTTCGGGTTTGCCGTTGTCTGCGAAACAAGGATAGAGAAATAAGCGCCGTCATGGTTGCGGGGATGCTCTTTATCAACACTGATCGGGCCGGCTGGCACGCAGACACCGACGTTGCGCAGGTTAATATGCTTTCCGTTTTCTTCAACTGTGTTATCGGCCAGCAGCGCATCTTCATAAGTGAAGCTGATCCATTGGCCGTCTCCGCTGAAAACATGCACATGGGTGCCGCCGCGCAGGGCACCGGGAGTCAGGGGTTCCGTCAGGTCACGCGCATCGGCAATTTCGCCTTTCCCGGGATTGTTCATATCCACCACCATGCCCATACGGTGATCGGCGGCATACTGCCAGTTGGGTGTCGGATTCTCCGGTCCGTGAATGAAAACAACCTTATCTTCAACCGGCGAGCAGGTGACAACGCCGCAGCAGGCTTTGTTGGCAGATTCATAGAGAACCTCAACCACTCCGCTATCGACATTAACCCGCTCAATCCGGGTTCCGGAGAAAACATCCCCCCTGACACGCAGGTCATAAACGAGCCATTTGCCATCTGGAGTCCACACACCGGTATTGGTGAGAATATGCCCCTGGTCTTTACTGGTAACCGATTTTTCTATCATCACTGTGGAACTCCTTACAGTGTTTATCCGACATGCGGAGAGCAGCAACAGCGTTCCAGTGATTAGACCAAGAGTTGCTGTACATCTATCAATACTTGCTTTCATTTTGTTCTGCGATTATACAATCGGAATGATAATTCCTAAAGTAAATCCTCCGAAAATTGAGCTGTTGTTTTTTAGGGTGAAATGTGAAAGAATAACACCCAACACCCGATCTGACAATATGTTCTGAGATTTTTGAGTTTTTTGCAGCTCTGGTTAGCAAACCAAACGTTGTCTATGAAAATCCGGTTAAAAACCGGATATATGTGAGTGGTTGTGCTTTTTTTGTGAAGGGCAAAGCACCTGGGGAGAACCAGATTTATGAACAAAAGAAGATATGTTTCCCTGTTATCTGTGTTGATTCTGGCACTTGCGGCTCTTACTTTATATCTGTATATCCGGTATTACCGACCGGATCACAGCCAAACTGCTCAACGAGTCAGCCATAATTTACAACAACAACTCAAAAGTTCCGCGCCTGTGGTTGCAGCCAGCCGTTTGGCCAATGTGCCGCAGAAAACGATTTCCCTCCGGAACAACAGCATCGAACCCACCCTGGACAGAGATGAGCTGCGCAAGTTGCGGGCGACTTACAGCCGCACACGTTTCAATCCGGGTGCGAAGAATGAGCGCGACGGCAGAACCGTTATGCTGGCCGGACGGCGTATCAGCGTCGACGAAACAGATGCCCTGCCTGATTTTCACAACTCCCCCCAAATTCCAACCCGACGGGACACCAAACCTTACATAGTTTATGTGGGAGAACCTATAACTGCCGCCATTCGGCAGCAACTGCAGAAACAAGGTGTGATTCTGAGGGGTTATCTGCCGGATTTTGCATTTCTGACCGAGCTCTCCGCGGACTCACTAACTCGTTTGGAAAGTTGTGCCGCAGCCCGGTTTGTAACTGAATACACGGCTGATGACAAACTGGAACCCTTTATCAAAGCACTAACGGAAATCCGGCAGCCAAGCGATTCACTGCGCATCTCAATTCAGACTCTTGATCCGAATGATCTTGCTGATATCAGCAACGAAATTGAAAATTCCGGTGGTACGATTGAAACTGTCAACGCTCTGCCTGAATGGGGTATGATCCGGGCGATTGTGTCACTTGCGGAAATCCGGGAATTGGCGAACCTGGGGGCGGTTCAATGGATTGAAGAACATGTGCCGGTGACCAAGCTGAACGACTTCGCTGCTGCTCCCGCGCATCTTAACGCCTCGGGTGCCTGGCACAGCTGGCATCTCAGCGGGGCCGATCAGATTGTGGGACATGGTGATACCGGCGTCGACACTGGTAATCCGGATACGATCAAGGCCGATTTTCAAGGTCAGATCGCCGCCATCTATGATCTGGCTAACGGCGGTACCGATGCCGCAGATTATGACGGACACGGCACCCATACAGCCGGTTCTATATGCTGCAACGGTGCCCTGAGCAACGGAGAGTATCGTGGCATCGCCCATAACGCTAAACTGGTAGTGCAAGCCCTGGTGGATAAGAGTAGCGGCAGCTTCACCGGTATCAATGATCTGTATGGAATGTATATGCAAAGTTATCTGGCCGGTGCTACAATTCACTCTGATAGCTGGGGAGCGGATTACTACGGTGAATATGACTCCATGGCCCGCATTACCGACCTGTTTTCATGGACTTACAAGGATTTTCTGCCGGTTTTTGCGGCAGGTAACAGCGGTGCGGACCTCAATAACGACGGAGTTGTGGATGTCGACAGTATCACCAGCCCCGGAACCGCAAAAAATGTACTGACCGTCGGGGCCACCGAAAACGACCGCCCGTTCGCCA
The DNA here is from genome assembly GCA_964406095.1 of uncultured Lentisphaeraceae bacterium. Lineage (GTDB taxonomy): Bacteria > Verrucomicrobiota > Kiritimatiellia > RFP12 > UBA1067 > M55B167. Next base: position 35,174 of record CAYOQJ010000054.1, on the reverse strand, counting down.
TGGAGGGCTACCGAGCTGCCACCTACGGCAGCAAATGGTACTCCACCTATAAAACCAATCCGATAAAAGATGACCGGATATCATGGAGTGCCGCTACAAACCCCTATCAGCAGGGTATGGCGGCCTTTTCCAGCCGCGGCCCAACCGATGACAGCCGTCTCAAACCCGAAGTATGTGCACCGGGCACCGATGTTATCTCAACCCGCAGCACTATCAGCGGTACCACAACATTGTGGGGCATACTGCCTTCCAACCAGGCCTATTGTTACGGTGGCGGAACCAGCATGGCGACGCCCCTGGCCGCCGGTGCTGCTGCTCTGATACGTGAATATGTTGTTAAGCGAGCTGGCATAATCAGTCCCACAGCTGCCCTGATTAAAGCAGCCATGATCGGCGGCACCCGGTCGCTAGCACCGGGTCAGTACGGCACCGGCAGCACACAGGAAATTCCCTTCGCGCGGCCTGACAACGTTGAGGGATGGGGGCAGACCGATGTGGAACACGCTGTGCATCCAGACGGCATGATGATCAGATTGATCGACCGCATAGAGCTGCAAAGCAATCAGACAAATAGCTATGCGATCACGGTGGAAAAACCCGGATATCCGCTGGATATCATCATGTGCTGGGCGGATTATCCCGGTACAGCCGGTGCCGCGGTAACACTGATCAACGATCTGAATCTCAGCTTACGTGATCCCGCCGGTAACACAGTATTTCCCAACGGAAAAGATCAGAGTGACAACCGCAACACCGTCGAGGGAATACACATAGCATCCGCCACTGCCGGCACCTACAGTATCAACATCAGCGGATATAATGTGCCGGTTAGCGGAGTGCAGGCCGCGCTCTATATCCGCGGTGCTGTTGATGAGCCGCCGATTATTGTGCATCAGGCACAACCCTTCTATAATGCGACACTGGCTCCTTATCCGATCGATTTCAACGTTCAATCTCTTAACGTGTTTACCAACAATGAATTAAACCTTCACTTCAACACAGGCACGTCTGCTGGTGTCACCGGTATCTGGCAATCTGTACAGGCTGAGTGGTGCAGTAATGTCTGTTATCGCGCTTTTATACCTCACCATGCACCCGACACCACCCTGTATTATTACATTACCCTTAGCGATCATTCATACAATCTTGAACTGCCGCAAAATGCGGTCGCATCCAACTCCTTCTATCGCATGCACCTTGGAGCCCCTACCGAACTCTCTGTTTTCGGTCAGCCGCAGGAGTACGGTGTCGTCTCTCCTAGCTACGGCACCAATTTGCTGCTCTCTGGTGAAACGTTCACCGCCTCTGCGCTACCACAGAACATCTCGGCAACCGAGCGTTTAGCAGCGAACAACTGGAGCGGAAGCGGCGATATTCCGTCATCCGGCACCTCCAACCCCTTTTCACAATCCATCCATCAGAACAGCACACTCACCTGGCACTGGCACACGCAGTACACACTGCAGCGCGACATCTACCTGCGCAGCGTCGATTATCTGTTAACCGATAACATCAGCTGGTACTGGAAAGATGGCGTTGTGCCGAATCAGTGGACACCCGAGGTACTGCAGGTCAGTGGACTGAACTATTCGCAACTCTACGCTTTTTATGGCTGGAGCATTGACGATTCACGTTGGCCCGATAATCACTCGCCGACACCAAATCCACTGAACTCACTTGTGATGAGCAACGCCCTGGTGCTGCAAGCCAATTATATGGAGCTCGGCACTGATGTAGATGACGACAATCTGTACGACTGGTGGGAACTGCGCTTTTTCGGCACTACCAATGCTGCCGTAGAGCTCGAAAGCGACCCTGATAACGACGGCTGGAGCAACCTAGCGGAGTCGCTCGACAACACCAACCCCCATGATCCGTCCAGTTACCCCACACCTCCTGGCATAGACGTTGTCCCGTTGCACCCCTTCCAGAGTGACCGTCCCCCCTGGCGGGTGACGGCCGATGTTACCGACAATTTTCTGATCTTCACAGTAATCCTGGAGTGGAGAGAAAAAGGTGAAACCGCTTGGCGGCAGGTCGAAATGAATTACAGTCAAGAAAATCTTTTCAGTGCCTTGATTTCACCGCCGTCACACGGTGCCATTCGTGTCGATTATCGTGTAATTGCTTATGATATCGTTGGTTATTATGACAACAGTTTCATTTCGAGCTCGCCAATCTACAGCGTTATCGGTGATTATGACACACCTTGGCTGGCGGTAACCCCGGCAACCCTCAGTTTGCATGAAGTGGCAATACAACCGACTAACTTAACCTGCACAGTTGCCAATCTGGCGGGGGCCGACCTGGTCTGGAGCGCATGTGTAGCCAGTGCCGTACATACCTTCAGCGCGGGTGACCCCGCCTGGCGGCACTCAGGCACCAACGATTTTTGGAGTGTCACCACTCAGCGCACCTGGAACGGTGAACCGGTCTGGTATTGTGGCAACACCAATAACTACCGCTATCCCGATCTCTGTCACGCTTCACTCGACACGCCGCCTTTCACAGTTGGTAACAACGGTATTCTGCTCTTCCGACACTGGATGAGATTTGAAAAATACGGCCCGGATAAACCCCGCCACTATTGGGATGGCGCGGTGCTCAGGATATCAACCGATAACGGCCTTTCTTTCACAGGCATTGAACCGGTTAATGGTTACAACGCCCTGATTGAACCGAATCCCGACTCACCCTTCTCAGCCGACATGCCCTGCCTGGGCGATACAGGCACCGGCGACTGGCGGACAACCATGATTGATCTCGCTCAATTCACTGGCCAGACCGTTATCGTGCGTTTTGAATTCGGTTCCGATCGCTACACTGTCGATGAAGGCTGGTATGTGGGTGGTGTAACCCTGCTGGATACCGACATCGCCCTACCGCCCTGGCTCACGCCAACCGGTAGCTGGAGCGGCGTGCTCCCCGATCTATGGAGTGACTCACTGTCGTTGCAGATTGATCCGGCACCGATGCTTGCCAACAGTGAACATGCACTCTGTTTAAGGTTTTCCGGTAATGATCCGCAAAATGAACCTATTGTCGATCTGACCCTGCGTCGCGGCTTCGCTGTCACCGCGCAAACCACCGGTAACGGGTACGTCAACATACCCGATCCGGTGATTTTCCGTGATGAAAGTGCTGTAATTGATGTTCAGGCCAATTACGGCTCCTACATCACCAATATAGCCATCAACGGAGTTGGGCAACCGGGAGATTATAATTTTGAAGATACCTCACGTTTCTATACCATTAATCCGGTAGCTGATAATTTAATGTTTACCATTGATTTTGCCCTGCGTACCTGGAATTTACAGACCATCAGTGCCCATGGCACGCCACTGCCAGCTGCGAGTTGTTACACTGTCCCGCATGGCAGCAGCGTGGTTGCGTCTGTAGAAACCGCGGTTTATGACCTCGATCCGGACATCCGCTACGATGCGGACGGATTTATTCTGAGCGGAGTGGCCCCGCTCTCTTATGATCTTGCAACCGTTACACTCACACTGACTAATAATGCTGCTATAACCTGGCGATGGTGTACTAATTATCAGATGCACGCATTCTCGAACGGCCATGGCGTTGTGGTACCTTCGGCGGGCTGGTATACGGCCGGATCGGAGGCCTGTACGACCGGCTATCCAGCGCTTTATTATCATTTCTCGCACTGGGCGGGTGATACCGATGGCAGCACGAACGTTGCTAACACAATCATGTTGCCGATGCACGCGCCAGCTACTTTAGTTGCAAACTTCAGTGCTAATTTAACACCGACCCACGGTGTCCCTGAGCCTTGGCTGGCCGACCAGGGCTACTTTGACGACTTCGAGGCCGCTGCCGAAAGTGACCAGGATGGTGACGGCATGGCTACCTGGCGGGAGTGGCGTGCCGATACCGATCCGAATAATGACATTTCTCTCCTGCAACTTTCTTCCATTACTCTGCATAACGAGTGGATGGATATCGAGTGGACGGGAGGGATCATGCGCACACAGATGTTGCAGAGTGCCGCTACACCGGCGGGTCCCTGGATCAGCCTTTACACCAACCTGCCCCCTGCTGCAATCAGCAATGCAATCTCACTGCCGCGCACAGGGGAACACCGTTTCTTCCGAATAGCCATACCGTGATCGCGCCCGCACTCGGAACGCTGGTTCCACGGATTCACTGTATTAGTAGCTTTTCAGCGGCGTAGCCCTATGTGAGTCTCTACGTCTCTGTAAAAACCCAGCTCGCCCCAAACTCTCCTCCTCCTTTACGTCGCATAACACACATTTAGCTATAAGTGTAGCGATCGTCAACTTTTTGAGCACCCGCGCACCTCTACGCTATTTCTTCGAATATGCAAAGCACGAAACTAGAGTTTACCGCGTCTGATGATCAGCGACAGCACTGCGATATCGGCCGGATTAACCCCGGTGATCCGTGCAGCCTGGCCGAGATTCTCCGGTTTTACTCGTGCCAGTTTTTCCCGGCTTTCATAGCGCAGGGCGGTAATCTGCCAATAGTCGACCCAATCCGGTATAACAACCCCCTCTTCACGCAGTGCCCGCTCCGCAGCCTTGCGCTCACGTTCGATATAACCCTCGTACTTGACTCGAATCTCGATCTGATCCACAACCGCCGCCGTCAGTTCTTTGCGATAATCCGGCAGCTCATTGTAATGCGCACCCGGACGTTTGAGCAATTTGAGTAAGTTTTCACCGTTGACCCATCCGCCGCGCAACCGTTCTATCTCAGCCGCCGCCTCCCGGTCAAATCTGACACTCTCATCTAGTCGCACAGACTCAACCAGTCCCAAAGCAGTTGCTGCATCGTGCAGACGATAACGCGCATTATCCTGGCGCAGAATCAGGCGTCGTTCCGCCCGTGAGGTGAACATACGGTAAGGCTCATCGGTGCCCTTGGTAACCAGATCATCGATCAGCACCCCGATATAGGCCTGTTGCCGACTCAGCACCATGGGGTCGCCACCGGTCACCTTGAGGGCCGCGTTTACGCCTGCCATAAAGCCCTGCACCGCAGCCTCCTCATAACCGGTGGTTCCGTTAACCTGCCCCGCGAAATAGAGCGAATCTATGCGCTTACACTCAAGCGTGTGACGCAGCTCGCGTGCATCAATGGCATCATACTCGATCGCGTAGCCATAGGCATCGATCTCGGCACTCTCGAGACCGGGCACACTATGTACCATCCGTTGCTGAACTTCACGCGGCAGCGAGTTGGAGAGTCCGTTCGGATAAATCCAGTCGGTTTCCAACCCCTCAGGCTCTAAAAAGAGATGGTGCTGCTCAACATCGCTGAATTTGACGATCTTATCCTCTATCGAGGGACAGTAGCGCACCCCGGCACCGCGGATCAGGCCGCCGTAGAGCGCACTGTCGGACAGGTGGTCACGGATGATCTGGTGGGTGTGTGCCGTTGTGTGAGTCAGCCAGCACGGCAGTTGAGCACCGGGATTGGCAAGCTGCCTGAGAGCTTCGACATAGCCGATTTTAGCGTGGCGCGCATCATTCTTTTCGGGTTCAGGGACGGCATTGTTCCACGTGGAACACTCCGCTTGTTTTACGGCACCCAGTGAGTGCTGCTTAAACCCTGGCAACACAAAACGATCCAATTTTGCGTTGCTGCGAGACTTCGAATGTTCCACGTGGAACATTCCGCCGTGCCATGAAAAAAACGGTGGCGGATGATCGCCCATCTGAACAGCGGTCTTCTCCCAATCAATGCTGGCGGCCAACAGCCGCGGGGGAGTTCCGGTCTTGAGGCGAAAGAGTTTAAACCCTAACATTTCCAGCGACTCTGCAAGAAGATTGGCTGCCGGGCGAAGGTCGCCATCGCTGTGGCGGACATCATCGCCGATATATATGCGTCCGCGCAAGGCGGTGCCGGCAGCCAGAACCACCGTTCTGCTGGTTATCAGCCCCGTGCCCGCACACTTCACACCTGTCACACCATCGCTATCCGTAACCATGGCTATGCACTCATCTTCCAGCAGATCCAACCCCGACTGATCTTGAACCACGCAGCTCATGCGTCTTGAGTAGGCTTTTTTATCGCATTGTATCCGTGTGGCTCTCACCGCCGGTCCGCGGCTGGCATTCAATGTCCGATATTGAAGCCCACTGAAATCGGCATTACGCGGCATTTCACCGCCCAGCACATCCAGCTCGTGCACCAAATGTGATTTTGCCAAGCCACCGATCGAAGGATTGCACGGCATCATTGCCAGCGAACCCAGACGGCTGGTAATCAGCAAGGTTCGGCAACCCAGGCGTGCCGCCGCTAAAGCGGCCTCAACCCCGGCGTGTCCACCACCGACCACCGTGACATCATAGCTGTTAATCTGTTCGTTCATTTAATCGACTTTATTGAAATACTTGCATCATAACATCTATTCGGATGCAGAGAAATGAAAACAAAAAATGTTTTCCGCGGCAGAGGTTTATTAACAGCTCAATTTTAAAGAGATGATTGTTGACAAATCATTGAATTTCGATGTCCTCTCTTTATAACATGTTGCTGTATAAATGTTTATGAATAAAACAAATCAACATCGACATGTCAATCCTGGATTGTTAAATATTTATTAACGCTTTATCAACAGGCTATTAACAGGTGAACCCGGCAGATATTGCCGGGCCCACAAAAATATTTCAAATTGTCAATTTCTTTAATTTTACTCCGGTTTTGTCTCACCGGCTGATACATCCGCCGTATCAAAGGGTTCAGATGGCTCCACCACATCCGCATCGAGAATCTCATCCGAATCCATTTTCATCTGGTGATAGGTGCATACAAACACTGCCGGTATCAGCGGCATAGTCAACAAAATACCCACGCCACAGAGAATTACGCCCAATGACCCCGCCAGATTGGCAAGTACTCCCACCAAAACCGGCATTAACAAAGCACCCGAGAAGAGCTCATTAAAGACCCGTTTAATCGCATCAATCGCTTCCAGATCATCAAAGGCAATATACATCAGGGCAAACATCATCAACGGAAAACCTATCAAAGCCGCTATCTGTCCGATTACCGGTACCACGCTGACAATTATCAGAATAACCGTGAAGATCACTACACAGAGCAGCGCAGGCACAAACTTCTGCGTTCCCTTGAACAGGTCGCCGACAACCGGTTCTTTGACATCGCCGTTGCGCAGCCGCTCGACAAGCCAGAGTAGGCCGACGGTTAAGGGGCCGGATAGAACACCTCACACATAATTGTTTAATACATCTTCAAAGGATTGGTGAAGATAATCTCAACTCCTGTCACAAATTACAAGCTCTTAATTTGTATAAATATTCAGTTGGCGGCCAGTGGCTTGTAGTTCATGCTACTGTATTTGCTACCAACTCAAGGTACTGCTTAAACTTCTTTTTTTGTTACAACTTCCGGGCTCGTGAGTTGCTAAAGCTGCAGTGTTAATTAGTTCATTATTTGCCAACACAAAAATTACTGAAAATATTGTCAAGCAGATCATCAGAATATGTTTTGCCGATTATGCGACCTAAAGCTTCCGAACCTTCACGCAGACAGCTGGCTACTATCACAATATCATTCGGCTCTGATTTTAAAACATCCAAAGCGTTGTCCAATGACTTTTCTGTAAATTTTAGTTCCTGCAGATGTCTTTGTGTTACAACGGGTTGTGTATTAATAGCATCTTTAATGCCCAAGTTTTCCGTCATCATTTTCTTCAATTGACTCAATCCCTCTCCTGTAAGAGCGGAAATATCAACAACCGGGACATTTTCAGGTCTGTCAAATTCTATTGCACCGGAAATGTCATTTTTATTAAAGACCAGGATCAATTTCAGCAGATCAAACTCTTTCAGCAAAAGGGCAATAGAATCTGCGGAACACTGTGTTTTATCGACCACCAACAGATTCAAATCGGCCTGCTCAATCAAAGCATACGCTCTTCTGATGCCTTCACATTCAATTTCATTGCCGGATTTACGCAGGCCAGCTGTATCCACCAGTCTGACAGGAACTCCTTTTAACGAATATGATTCCTCGATTACATCTCGTGTTGTTCCGGGGGTATTATGAACAATAGCCCTATTCCGTTTCAATAAGGTATTGAGAAGTGATGACTTGCCAGCATTGGGGGGACCGCTTAACACAATCATGACTCCCTGACGGAGAAGTTCTCCATCGTGCCAGGTTGAAGTTATATTTTCGATTGATTTCTGAAGTTCTTTTATCCTGCTGACAGAGTTATCCAGAAAATTATCGGCTATTTCAATTTCGTCAAAATCAAGAAGATATTCAAGACCGGAAGATATATCCACTATTTCATCATATAATGCATGTATGTTATGACCAAGAAGGCCGTCCAACTGCGTCCTTGCTAAGGCAGCGGCGCGCTCGGTTTGTGATTGAATCAGATCACAGACTGCTTCAGCCTGGGTAAGATCCATCTTGCCATTAAGAAATGCGCGTTTTGTAAATTCACCCGGTTCTGCGAGTTTTGCACCGGCTTTTAAAGCGGCATTCAGCAGGCGTTTCGCCGGTACAAATCCTCCATGGCCCTGAATCTCCACTGTATTTTCACCCGTATAGCTTTTGGGAGCATGAAAAACAAGAACAAGGGCATCATCCAAACATTCTCCGCTTTCAGGATCATAGATTGTTGTGTGAAAAAAAGTCCCGTGCCTTCGCTCTGCGGTATTTTCTGTATTTTCCCCCAGCAGGCGATCCGCGATCTTGAATGCGCTTTGTCCGGATATACGGATAACACTTATACCGCCATAACCGGGCGGTGTAGCTATAGCAGCAATGGTTTTTTCATAAATCTGGCTGACTTTATTCATAACTGATCTTGTTCTTAGGCTACTTGTTGTCTCCTATGCTCTATACCGTCCGTGTGTAGCACGAATTTATGCCCTACTTTGTTGGGCAGCGCAACAATTCAGGATATCGACGGATTGCGGCTCTTGAAACGCAACGGCATGCTACTTATTATTCGCTGAAATCTACCTTGCTCATCAAATCGCATCGGAATTTTAGCAGTTACATCCATTTCTTGTGCTTGAAGAAGAGTATTTGCGCAGTGGCGATAAGTGCCATCGCCAGACAAAATAGCGAGAAAGCCCATGGATTGTCGGTGCCGGGCATACCCGCGATATTGATACCGAAAAGACCAGTCAGCAAACCGAGCGGCAGAAAGATACCGGTGACGATTGAAAGCATGTACATGGTTCTGTTCATCTGTTCAGCTACCTTGTTGTTCAGTTCTTCATGCGCAATTGTAGCTCGCTCACGGATCGCTTCTAAATCCTCAACATAACGGGTAGTACGGTCACTTGCCTCGCGTAGCCGCATACGATTTTCATCACTTAGCCAATCAACCGCTTCCCCCGGTAACCGTGTCATAGTCTCCCGCTGTGGCGCCAGATGACGGCGCAACCCGATCACAGTGCGTCGGATATCAGCAATCTTCTGACGTAATTCAACACTCTGAGCCATTAAGATTTTATCTTCAAAAGCATCAACCTCATCATCAACATCGGCGATGACTGTGTTCATGCGGTTAATCATACTGTCAGCAAGTTCCGTCAGAAAATGCCCCGTGCAAACCGGCCCGCTTCCCGCCTGCAACGTCTCGCTTAGGTCGTTGACTGCAAGCACAAAACGATTACGCAGCGTAATGATTCTATCCGCCTCCAGCCAGCACCTGACCGATATCATGTCTTGAGGTTCATTATTGGGATTGAGGTTTACACCGCGCAGAATAACCATCAACGCATTTTTATGCAACAAATTGCGCGAGCGGGTCTCGATGGCGGTCAGTGCTTCAACAATCAAAGGGTTGATACCGCTCTCGGATTTCAGCCATTTTCTAATTGCCATATCGGTGTAATTGCAATGCAACCACAATGTGCCATCGCCTTGATGCCAGGATTTGACCTCTTTAAAACTTAATTTTTTCGCTCCGCCCTTTCCATCCAGCAGATATGCGAAAATGAATCCATTTTTGTGGTCCATCGCCACTCCCCTTACCTGTTGTTGACTTTAGCCATCTAATTCCGTTGCGTCAAATGAAATGTTTACATTATCATCCCATAGGATTGCTGGTTTGTTTGGTGTGTGTTTTATTTTCATTCCTGTAGGTTACAGGAAAACTTAACCGTCAAACCAGCACTTCTTTATCAAAAAATTATGCGTGCCTGCGGGCTTGACCTTTTCAGCCCCCCGCATAATAGATGCCAACGTTGGAATTTGAGTAAATTCCAACATCCCTATGGGATACTAGGGTTACCAAATAGTAACTGTTCAGATTATAAATTAGAGATCGGCAAATGGATTTGCAGTAAAACCACTTTTATATCCGCCTTTTTTTGGAATTCTCTCTCGGTTTTTATTTCCGGAATTACTCCGTGAAAATCTTTTTTCTCTATTTTGGAGTTTTTTATTATTCGCTGGCGACTTTCCATGTTTAGCTGACAGAGAAATTCTCCGTCGTTTAAGGTCAACACTCAAAACCGTTACTTTTATTTTATCTCCGGTTTTAACTATTTCTGCCGGATCTTTTACATATCTGTTTGCTAGTTCAGAAACATGAACCAGACCATCCTGATGCACACCTATGTCAACAAAGGCCCCAAAAGCGGTCACATTAGTAACAATACCTTCAAGGATCATGCCTTCTTTGACATCTTCAAGTTCAAGAACATCATCTCTAAATGCAGGTTTTTCAAATTTATCACGAGGGTCTCTGCCCGGTTTTTTCAATTCGTTTACAATATCTTTAAGTGTAAGTTCTCCTACACTATCTGAAACATATTTTATAAGCGCTATTTTTTCCACCATATCCTTATTGCCGACTATTTCCTTTAGATCGGCATTAAGGTCCGCCGCCATTTTTTCCACCAATTTATAACGTTCAGGGTGGACTGCCGAGTTATCCAATGGATAGGGAGCCCCGTGAATTCTAAGAAATCCAGCAGCCTGTTCAAATGTTTTAGGACCAAGTCCTGGAACTTTTGAAATATCATTCCGTGATTTAAAAGCTCCGTTTGCATCGCGGTATTCAACAATTTTTTTAGCCAGAACAGAACCTATACCTGAAACATGTGCAAGCAACGGGGCACTGGCAGTATTCAATTCGACACCCACATGATTAACGCAACTTACAACAACTTCATTCAGTTTTTCAGCAAGCAGATTCTGATTTACATCGTGCTGATACTGTCCTACACCAATGGCTTTAGGGTCAATTTTTACCAGTTCCGCCAAAGGATCCTGCAAACGGCGTCCGATGGATATAGCTCCTCTCACAGTTAAGTCAATATCTCCAAACTCTTCGCGAGCTATTTCGGAGGCACTGTATACGGAAGCACCGGCTTCATTGACTGAAACTACAAGCGTATCTTTAATATTGGCCTCTTTAAAAACCTTTTTTATAAAATGTTCCGTTTCCCTTCCACCGGTTCCATTGCCGACCGCAATCGCGGCAGGCCGATATTTGGCTATCATCTTACAAATATCAACCTTTGCTTCTATCTGACTTCTTTCGCCCTTTAAAAGGTAAATAGTTTTTGTTTCCAAAAATTTTCCTGTGGCATCAATAACCGCACATTTGCAACCGGTTCTAAGACCTGGATCAACAGCCAACACCACCTTCCTCCCCAGTGGAGGTTGCATCAGTAAATTTCTTAAATTAATCGCAAAAATATTGATTGCTCCACGATCCGAACTCAATTTGCACTCAACCATTACATCTATTTCCAGCGATGGAAAGAGCAGCCTTCTATAACTTTCTTTAATCGCATGTTTGAGAGTGGCGGCAGCGGCACATCTTTCGTTGAGATTGAATATTTTTTCCAGCTTTTCGATAATGATACCGGAATCACAGCGTAGATGAACCTTTAATATACCCTCACTCTGACCTCTTTTTATTGCGAGAAAACGATGGGATGGGATGGACGTAATTTTTTCGTCATACTCATAGTACTGCTCATATTTTGTTGGTTCTGTCACATTATCATGAACTCTTGACTCCAAAATCCCATTGCCATATATATAATTTCGTGCAACCTTTCGAACCTCTGCATTCTCCGCCACAGCTTCGGCCACAATATCCACAGCTCCCTTTAAAACATCCTCTACACTCTTTAATTTTTTATCAACATCAATGAATTTTACCGCCTCTTCCTCAGGATTTTTATCGTCCTGTTCCATGATAATATCGGCCAATTCCTGCAAGCCCTTCTCGCGTGCTATCATCGCACGCGAACGTCTTTTTGGGCGGTAAGGCAGATAAATATCCTCCAATAATGTTTTGCTGGTGCAACTCTCTATCTTTTTTTTGAGAGCAGAGTTCAGTTTTCCCTGCTCATCGATAACCTTGATTATTGTTTTCTTACGTTCTTCAAGTTCGCTGTAATACTCCAATTTATCTTTAATCTCAATAATCTGAACTTCGTCGAGATTGTTATGCTGTTCTTTGCGATAACGCGCAATGAATGGCACTGTATTGCCTTCATCGAGCAGCGATTTAACGGCAATTATCTGACGCCGGGAAATTTTGAGTTCACTAACTACAACCGAAATGATCTCTGAACACATATTTTTTATATCCTGATATAAAAAAAACTTCAAAAACCCTTTTATATAAGATTTATGAAGTTTTTAAAATGGTTGCCTCACTAGGATTTGAACCTAGACAAGCAGAGTCAGAGTCTGCTGTGCTGCCGTTACACCATGAGGCACTTTTTTCTCACGTAAGTGGAATTAGAATAAACAAAATTGCCTCGTTTTATCAACCTCATTTTTTATTTTCCTCACTCTAATTTACTCTCAGAGGCATCAAAACATAAAGAAACGGCAGTGAACACTTCAGCAACGCAGGACTGAATCCATCATTTATTTCAAAATAAATTTCATCATCATCAATATTTTTCAGGGGGTCCATGACAAATTCCGGTTTAAATACGATTGATATCTCCTTACCGGCGTATTTTATCGGTACTGTTGAACGCGCTTCCCCCACATCCGGCGTATTCGTATTGATCGTCAGCTGATTGGCGGCAAAAGTAAGTCTGACATTGTCCGTAGTCTCCGAGGTTACAATCGAAACACGCCTGATTGCCGAATTAAGAAGTTCTCTTTCAACAATCACCCTTTCATCACATCCGGCTGGTATCACCTGGCGGTAATTAGGATACACACCCTCAATCACCTTTGTGCTCATAATACTCTCTTCCAGATCAAAAATAACCTGATTGTTTTGAATATAGATTTTAAATTCACCCTCATCATTCAAAATTTTAAGCAGCTCATTAACCGCTTTAGACGGAATAACCACATCACATTCGGCAGTTTCTGAAACATCAATCTCCTGTTCGACCAGTGCCAGCCGACGACCGTCTGTTGCAACAGTTGTGAGTTTGTTCTCCTTAAACGACATCAAAACTCCATTGAGAATCATTCTGGTCTCATCCTGTGAAGCCGCGTAATAAGTTTTACGCAACATCTCTTTAAAAACACCCTGATCTATCGAATATGAAAATTTTCCCTCGGCATCCGGTATGGGAGGAAAATCTTGAATCGACAGACCATAAATTTTGAAAAAGTCCGCGCCAGATTGCAAAGAAGCCACATCCCGATTATCGATTTCAACCTGAATTCTGCCCTCATTCATCTCGCGAATGATGCTGGAAAGTCTGCGGATCGGAAGTGTCACACTGCCCGGTTCCTCAACTTCACACTCAATGTAACACCGTACCGACATATCCAGATCGGTTGTGGTTATACAGAGCCTTTCATCCTCCGCCTGTATCATGGCATTTGAAAGAATCTGTAAGTTTCCTTTTGCCGGAACTATGTTCTGTACCTTTTGAAGAGCATCCAAAAAAGTTGAACGCACAATGGAAAATTTCATTTTTCCACATTCCTTTCCATAAAAACCCAATTAACGGTTGAACCCGCATTTTAAGCTAATATTATAATTAAAGTAAAGAAAGATTAGTAGTAGTAATAGGCTTTGTTAATAATGTTAATAAATACGTAAATCCTTTATTAAGAAAACCTTGCTTCAAAAATGAGCTGTAGATAAAACAATTGTAAACTGTGGGTTGAATGTTAATAAAAGAGCTTCTCATAAAAGTGTTGTTGATAAACATACAGTTGTAATAATGTTATGATAATAAGTTGAGCAGTTTATTAACAACTTATCAAATCACTTTCAGATATTGTATTCAGCAGGATCCTTGCCGAGGCGGCGTACAATTTCACGCAGGGAGTTGAGCATGTCAGGCTCTATCTGAGTGCGATCCTGTACGATGGTGCAACCGTGCATGATGGTGGCATGAGTCTTGTCAAAGGCCTTGGCGATTTCAGGCAGTGAAGCACGGGTAAGTTTGCGACAGAGATACATGGCGATCTGACGCGGTGCGGCTAGGGAGCGGGAGCGGTTTTTGCTGGACATATCGGAAAGTTTTATATCATAAAAATCAGCTACAGTTTTCTGGATATCGTCAAAGGAGATATCCTTTTGGACTTCATTGGTAAGCTGGTCTTTCAGAAGTGTCTTTAAATTATCAATAGTCAAGTTAATTTGAGGATTGATTTTTATGAAATTTACAGTTCGGTTTAGAGCACCTTCAAGAGCGCGAACGTTGGACTTAATGTTTTCGGCAATGAAGGTAAGCAGATAGTCGGAAATATTCATTTTAAGTAGCGACTGCTTGTAACGTAGAATAGCCAGACGGGTCTCGAAATCAGGGGATTCAATTTCCGTTACCAAACCCCACTCGAATCTTGAAACCAAACGCGGTTCTATGAGACCTTGCATATCACGTGTAGGGCGGTCACTGGTCATTATAATCTGTTTATGGGAATCGTATAAAGAGTTGAAGGTATGAAAAAATTCCTCCTGTAACCCCTCACGCTTACTTAAAAATTGAATATCATCGATTAGCAGAACATCGGTTTTTCGATATTTATTGCGAAAATTGACAGTACTGCGATCCATCAAGGCGTCAACATATTCATTTAAAAGTGTTTCAGTGGTAACATAACGCACGCTGATACCCGAGGACTCTAAAACTTTATGACCAATAGCCTGCATAAGATGTGTTTTACCAAGACCGGTCTGACCGTATATGAAGAGAGGGTTGTAAGCTCGGCCAGGTGATTGGCAAACACCAAGAGCAGTGGCATGGGCGAAACTGTTGGAGGGACCTGTCACAAAATTATCGAAAGTAAAATTTTTATTCAAAGGCGCTGTTCTGTTAGAAACAGGAACGTTAGAGCGCAATGATTGTTTTTTTTTGACGTTTTCAATTAGGGGTGTATTGCTTAAATTATCATTGGTTTTAATAAAAAAAGAGATTTTTATGTCCGAAGGAGCTCCTGAAACCAGAAGAGCATCCATAATAAAATCTTTATAGTGGTCGTGAACCCAATTTTTTAAAAATTCATTGTCAACATTCAAAATAAGATTGTTGTTTTCGATGGAAACTGGTTCTATAACCTCGATCCATCGCTCATAAACATCACGGCTGAGCACCTCCTGCATTTGATTACAGGCTTTGTTCCATAAACTTGTCGCTTCCATAAGTCACAGTTAAACAACAATGGATAAAGAGTAGCAAGTCAATTTAATAATCAATCTGTAAACAGGTTATTAACAGGCTTATAAAAAAATCTTGTAAGTTACCTTTTAAAAAGGATTTATAGTTTTAAAATAAAATAAAATACGAGGAGGAAATTTAAGATTTGATTACAAAAATAATCAATTTAAGATTTGATTACAAAAATAATCAAATAACATGTTAAATATGAACATGTTATGAAAAAAAATTTAGAACAAAACAAAAAATTAATTCTTTATAGTTAAACTTGAAAATTTTGATACAAAGAAAAAAGAGGTATACATCACCAAGTAAGCCAGAATCGAAATTAAGCAACTCTTTTTTCATAAAAATAAACTTTATGAACATGGTAACAATAATAATGTTAATAACTCGTTTATTAAAGTGAAGTATCGAAAAAGAGAGTAATCAGAGGAAAATAATGAAAAATCTTATAATATGTTTGTTGACAATGATGGTAGTTAATATGGGTTGGGCACAACAGAATGAGATGGGAATCAGAGGAAAGCTTCCTGGTTCCAAGTCATCTGCCAGAAAGGAGATGCACCACCTGCGCTTTGCCAAACACATTTTGAGTGAAAGATGTGTCAGAGAAGCCCGAATTTCACCCGAACAGGTTAAAAAATTAAGAAAAGAATTTGCTCTGATTGATAGTTGTATGCAGGAATTAGGTATAAAAATAGGGGAGAAAGCCCGTAAGCAGGCGGAAATAGCGATCAATGTTTTAACAGTACCGGGCAGTGACCCTATGGAAATGATAAAATTGACCGAAGAGATCGGGTGTCTGAGAATCGAACAGGCAAAATTGTCAGTTAAGGTTCTGATAGTAATACGTGATAACTTAAAGGCGCAACAATGTGCCAGAGTGGTTGAAATAATGCGGGAAGAACGTGATAAAGTTCAACGCAGAGTGGAATTTATTCGCAAAAGAAGAGTACAGAGGGCAAAAGAAGATTGAAGCTGGGAAGAATCGTATTTTATGGACTGTGATATGTAAAAAAGTGCATAATGTATGGTGTGATGAAATTTCTACATACATGGTGGTGTGACAGTGCGCTTTATGTATGGGCTGAACAGGATGTTTATCATAAACGAGTCTTATCAAAAGCCAGCGAAGAAAATTCATATTCACCGTTTAGTGTTGAGCATTCACCGTTAAAAAATCTGCTAGGCAGCATTTTATGTGTAAAAACGGATGAATTTGAGTTGGAAACGATTGAGTTGACTCTTCCGACACTCACCAGCAAAGGATTAAAATACCCCTTGCCTTCACAGGAGTTTCTAATCAACGGTCAACATGATCAGCGGACATGTGATCGAAGCAGGGTCGGGCTGTGTAAATGGAGTGTGCATGCGGTACGTCTTGAGTCGCGGCAAATGGTAGCGTTACTGAGTGGCTGTCCTGGCAGAAATATAGGAAATGAAATTTTTGCGGGACATGACCTCCTCGCGTTAAAAGAGTTATTTCGTTTTGCCGGTGCGCTGATCGCCCGCGGCTGCTTCCTTCCCTCAGCACTCAAAGATCATAGTCAACACTATCGTGCGCTCTGGCTGCCGGTGCTTGCGCCAGCGGATATTGAAAGACTGAACAGAATAGAGTCTCTTATTCCACCAGTTGCACTTCAAAGTACCGATCGCCACAGAGCGGTGAACACGCTGCTGGACAGCATAACCGATGCGGTTGTCCGGCTTAGCGTGACAACCACTCTTTCGCGGGCTCAGGCACTGAAAGGTAAATTTTACAGTGTTCATGACGCTTGGCTGGCTGCCCTGCGTGGTGATTCGCCGATAATACGTTGGCCGGAAACAGACGAGCTGGATGAATTGAGCCGGGTGCTGCAAACCTGGCGCCGGCCGGTGGATTTTGCCCGTGAAGCAAACATTACGCTGGTTTTTGAGCTGTTTGAACCGACAGATACTGCAAAAAAGGAGTGGAATCTTAAATTAAGTTATTGTCAGCATGGACGTGTTTTCAATTTTCCCCAGACCGCAAAACTCTTTAACGATGCGGAGATCAGTGAATATCTATTGATGTCTTTGGGTCAGGCCACATTGCTTTTTCTCCCGCTCGAACGCCTTAAAATAGAAGGCAGGCAATCGGTGGTACGGCTGAACCGACAGGAAGCGCACACATTCATCAACCAGACTGCGGCGTTGCTGCGGGCAGCCGGGTACGAGATAAAGTTGCCGCAGTGGTGTGATAGAAAGAAACAGCAGCCCTTTGCCCTCAATGCCAAAATACTGGCACATTCACAGCGAGATCAGAGAAACAAAACACTCGATGCCAAATTCGAGATAGAGTGGAGCGTCACGCTGGAGGGTGAGCCTGTTACTCCGAAAGAGCTAGAAGAGCTGCTGGATGGTCACTCACCGCTGGTTTATTTCCGCGGACGCTGGATCGAAATAAATCTGAACCAGCTACAAGAGGCTTTGCGAATATGGAAGAGAAAACGCCGTGAAATCTGTTCCGCCCGTGAAATCATGCAGCTGGCACTCAGCGGTAGTCGTAAATTGAGCAATATGGAGATAAATAATCTACATGGGCAAGGCTGGATTGCAGATTTTATCAAAACGCTGCGAGGTGAAAATACCTTTCGACGAATCGCTCAGCCCGCCGAGTTGAAAGGCAGATTAAGACCCTACCAGAAACGCGGCTTGAGCTGGCTTGTTTTTTTAAGTGAATGGGGGTTGGGAGCATGTCTGGCCGATGATATGGGGCTTGGCAAGACTATCCAGGCCATCGCTTTTATATTACATCTGAAAAAACAGAGCAGCTTTAAACCGGTTCTGATTGCCGGGCCGACTTCAATACTCGGGAACTGGATGCATGAACTCAATTGCTTCGCTCCGAGTTTAAAGTGTATGTTGCACCACGGCCTGCGACGTTGTAAAGATGAAAGACTGATGGAGGAATTAAGGCACTGCGATGTTCTGATTACCAGCTATACCCTGCTGTACCGTGATTATCGCACGCTTAAACGCATCAAATGGTCGATCTTTGTGGCTGATGAAGCGCAGAACATAAAAAACTCCGCAACCCGTCAAGCCCAGGTGGCACGCGCCATTCAGGCCGATCACCGTGTAGCCCTGACCGGCACTCCGATGGAAAATAACGTGGGCGACATCTGGTCGCTGATGGACTTTCTGAATCCCGGACTGCTTGGAACACGTCAGGCGTTTCGCGACAACTTCTTTAAACCCATTCAGTCCGGTAGCGACCCGAGAGCGAAAAACCGTCTGCGAAAAGTAACCTCGCCCTTTATACTTCGTCGTCTGAAAACCGATAAGGAGATTATCCGTGATTTGCCCGAGAAGTTTGAAAACAAAGTTTACTGCACGCTTTCACTCGAACAGCGTCAGCTCTATCAGGAGATAACCGAAAGTTTCAACCGCGAATTAGAGGAGTTAAGCGGAATCAAGCGACGCGGAGCTGTGCTGGCTGTGCTGACAGCCCTCAAACAGATTTGCAACCATCCCGCCAACTATCTCGGACGGAGCGATGAGCTGGCCGACCGTTCCGGAAAACTTGAGCGCTTGGTCGAGATGCTAAATGAAGTTTTTCAGATAGGGGAGAGCGCTCTGATCTTCACTCAGTATGCCCAGATGGGCGCACTGCTGCAGACGCATTTGTGTGGCACCTTCGCGATTGATATGCCTTTTCTGTATGGTGGCTCCAGCCGTCAGGCAAGGGAACACATGATCGAAGGTTTTCAAAAATCCAAAGAACCAACAGCGTTTATACTTTCGCTTAAAGCGGGGGGCACCGGTTTAAATCTGACCAGAGCAAACCATGTTTTTCACTTTGATCGCTGGTGGAATCCAGCTGTTGAAAATCAGGCGACAGATCGGGCGTTCAGGATCGGGCAACAGAAAAATGTCATGGTGCATAAGTTCATCTGTGCTGGCACACTAGAGGAAAGGATCGACACCCTGATGTCAAGCAAGCTGATCCTGAGCGATGAGATTGTCGGTAGCGGCGAAAAATTCCTGACGGAACTTTCCAATAATAAACTTCGCCAGCTACTCCAACTCTCCGGAGCACAAAGTGGGGAGAATTAGAGTATGAGTAGAAAACGGAATTATCCTCTGCGCAATCCGCTAGCTGTTTACGGTGGTATCAGATCACAGTGTCCCGGCAGTAATGGCTATGTGCGTGTCTGGTGGGGTCGGCGCTGGATCGACATGATGGAACAGTTTCAATTGGGGGCAAGGCTGGGCCGTGGACGTAACTACGCTGAAGCAGGTCAGGTCTCCGCAATGACTGTTGTGCCCGGTATGGTGCGGGCGGTGGTGCAGGGGGCTCGCAAAGAGCCCTATGAGAGCTTCATCAGCTTTAAAAGCCTCGCTCCGGCCTCCGTTAAAAAGGTGGTGGAGCAGATGCGCAAAAATCCGGTCATCATAGCCCGTTTGCTGGTGGGTGATTTGCCGCTTGAAATCGAAACACTGCTGCAAAAATTCGGCTGTCAGCTCTTTCCTGTCAAAGAACATGATCTTGTAAGTCGCTGCAGTTGTCCTGATTGGGCCAATCCATGCAAACACCTCGCTGCGGTCTATTATCTTTTGGGTGAGGAAATCTCAAAAAATCCCCTGCTGCTGTTGGAATTACGCGGAATAACACGCACGGATATTTTCACAGCCGAAACCGTGCAACCTGCCCGAAAAGCGGTCGCTGAAAAGTGCCGGAAAAAGCATCCGGATATCAGCAGTTATTATGGAGACATCGAAGCACTGCGAGAAATCCGGGATTTGGGTGTTGAGGAACAGCTGGAAACCAAAGCGCCCCTGCTTCACCGCCTCGGAGCCATTCCCTTCTGGCGCGGGCAAGGTAGATTTATAGATACTCTGGAGAATTTGTATGACAGAGCAGCCGTCCGCGGCTGGAAGGTCTGGCTCGATGAACCGCTTGATGTGCGCCGCGAAGATGAGAAAATCGTGATCAAAGGGGCTAATCTTAATCTGCGTCATAAAAAAATGACTATCGATGCGACATTGCTTAAAATGTAACATTTGAAGGCTTCTCAACGGCAAACCGAGTACAACAAAGGTTAACTATGAAGAAAAACGGTATCAAAACAATAATAATTCTGCTGGTAATGTTGCTGCCGGTATTCATAAACACTCAGGCGCAGAGTCTAAAACCCAATATTGTCCTGATTTTGAGTGACGATTTCGGTTATGGCAGCTCTACCTGTTACGGAGCCGATCCGGCACTGATCAACACACCGAATATCGACCGTCTGGCGTCGGAGGGACGCCGCTTCACCGATGCCAACACCACCTCATCGGTCTGTGCTCCCACCCGTTATTCGGTATTGACCGGTCGCTACTGCTGGCGCACCTCACTTAAACACGAGGTATTGGGTACAACCTCTCCGTTGCATATCGAACCCGACCGCCTAAATCTGGCGTCACTGCTTAAAAACCATGGTTACAATACCGCCGCGGTTGGTAAATGGCACCTGGGATACGGTGATGCTCCGGTAACTGATTATACCGGGGAGTTGAAGCCCGGGCCACTCGAAATCGGCTTTGACTATCATTTCGGCGTGCCGGCGAATCATGGCGATATATCAGGAGTTTACGTTGAAAATCATAGGGTCGTGGGTTTGCGTTCTAAACAATTGAGTCCTGGTAAAACTGGTAAAAACTTCAGAGACAAATCCTTTTTAGGATTGGATGCGCCGCATCGTGTGGATGAAGAGGTGATGCCCTTTATAACGACCAGGGCCATTGAGTGGCTTGAGCGGCAGTCGTCCGACAAGCCTTTCTTTCTCTATTTTACCCCGGTGGCGATTCACAATCCCGTGACCCCCTCCGTCAAAACCAAGGGCACCAGCAAGGCCGGAGCTTATGGTGATTGGATTCATGAACTTGATCTCTCTGTAGGTAGGGTGCTCGACGCACTTGATCGCAAGGGTTTCACTCAAAACACCCTGGTTTTATTCACCAGCGATAACGGCGGCGTTTTTAAACCGACTAAAGCGGGAGAGTCGACTGATGCCTATAAAGCTGGTCTCAAAGTATCCGGCCCCTTCCGCGGCGGCAAACACGATGTTTGGGAGGGTGGCTTCCGCGTTCCCTATCTGCTACGCTGGCCCGGGCATGTGCCCGCCCGAACGGTTTGTAACGAAACCCTCAGTCTGAGTGATACACTGGCGACTGTCGCAGCCCTGGTCGGGGAGCCACTACCAGCGGTCGCTATAGAGGCTGAGGACAGCTATAACATGTTGCCAGCCTGGTTGGATAAAAAATACAGCTCGCCAATCCGCAGAGATCTGATCGTACACAGTGCCGACGGAAATTTTGCGATCCGACGCGGTGCATGGAAGTGGATTGAAGGTATTTTTCATCCCGCCACCCGCAGTGGTGCTCTCAAGCTGCGGCGCGATCAGTTCAGAAAGCAGCTCTATAATCTATCCGACGATATTGCCGAGAGCCGTGACCGGATCAAAGATTACCCTGAAATGGCTACTGAACTCGAGCAACTGTTGGAACGTTACCGCAACGGTGGTTACAGCCGCGAACTGCCGCCGTCGCCACCGCCACGCCCGAAAAGGGCACCGCTCACTCCGATCACTCAAACTGTGATTTACAGCAGTAAATTTACAGATCTGCCTGAAGCACCGTGGTCAATCGTGCGAGGACAATGGCGGGCCTCGGACGGTGTTTTGTATGGCAGGCAGGATCGGCGTGATAAAACCGGTGCCGCCGTGCGCACCCTTCTGAATCAGCGCGACTGCGATATTATCTACGAATTGAATCAGCCACTTTTCGCCGCCCACACACTGCGGATACAAAGCCATCAGGCGAATAAAATTTTTCTTGTAAATGTCATGCCGCATAATCTGTCAATTGTATGTACCGTTCTGCATGGCTTTGAAACCGAACACAAAAGCGCAGTCCATACAACACTGGCTGAGGAAAAATTAAACTTTGAACCAGATGAGTGGCAGACAATGCGTGTCAGCTTCCGCGGAGCTGAAATGGCGGTGCAGATCGGCAATGCCATTCTGCGTGTAAAAGATGGCATTCTGCGCGAACCCAAACGCGTTATAGCCCTGATGGCTAGCAATGATGAGATCAGTTTTCGCAAACTTAAAATCTATGGAGAAGGTTCAAGCACCCGTTAAATGGACTTGGTTTCATTGCGACCTAGCCGCTATCGCATTGCTCCAGCTTTCTCTGACGCTCTGATCCGGTCTTCTGTCTTTTAGGCCACTAACGGATGATAATTAAGGTTGCGCTGGGAGTTGCGGTCAGATAGCCGGAGTTGTTGATGCGGATGGATAGGTCACTGTCGTAACTGATTGCATCCAGTTGCGCTTTGGTCAGTGCTGTGCTGTCGTTACCGAAGCGGAGTGTGTTTTCCTGCAACGTGCCGGTCAGGGTCAGAGTGCCGTTCCATTCAGAAGTTGAGCTGTCGGCAAAGTACAGAGCGCCATCGCCGAGTCGGATCTCACCACCGTTTGCGCCCACACTCAAGGTGCCGATCTGATTGGCAAACCCTTGCATCTCAAGCGCGCCGCCGTCGAGTAGCATCCGGTTGTCGCTTTTCAGCGCGGTGTCGCTCGCCAGCACCAGTGTGCCTGCGGCGACAGTCGTTAATCCGGTATAGCTGTTATTGCCGGAAAAACTGATACTGCCTGCGCCGGTTTTCAGGATCGGCATGCCACTGAGAGTTCCGCCGAAGTCTGTGATGTCACCGGAAATATAGAGATCGGGTTCCGCATCATCTGTGGCATTGGCCACATTTATAGTGAACGGTTGATCCGGTGCCGGGTTATGCCGGGTCAACCGGATTCCGGCGGTAATCGATGCGCTGTTGGTTCCCATAACATAGAAAGCGGGAACTGAAACAAATCCCACTCGCATTTTGTAACCGGTTACAACTGCGCCATTCAGCAAAGCCAGATTGTTGATGTAGTTGTAGTTATCAATCCCGTTATTATCGTAGCATGTGCCCTCCAGAATGCCACCGTCGATTGCTATTTTGCGTGCATTTCCCGCATTGAATCTGCCGTTGATAGTTAAGCGTCCACCCTGAACATAGATCGGGTTGTTACCACCGACTGTACCGCTCGGTCCGAGGTCGCCGGGTACATTCAGCAGCAGTTCGGCATCTTTACGTACAATAATTCCTCCGCTTTCCGGCAGGGACGACGGGTTGCCGTTAACCGCCAGTCGCCCCTTTTCCACCACAGATCCACCACTGTAGATGCTGACGCTGTTTGTGCCCGAGAGCGTCAAATGCGAGTGCCGGTTAAAAAACATGCTGGTTTCAACCACCTGATAATTGTAACCATCCGTACCACCGGTATCGAAGTCGAAACCGAGATTATGCTCACTAATGAGAACTCTGGTATAAACGCGCTTAGCGGATATGTGAGCACCATTCTGTCTGAACTCCACCTTTGAGCATTTGGTGTGACCGCCGTCCAGAATCTGAAACTGACAGGTGGCATTGGTGCCATTGTTTTCAAAGTAAAACACAGTGGCCGGCACCTCCGGATTGATGGAAGAACCACCCAGAACACCGCTGATTTCAACACAGTCAGCCAGGATGGCGTTATTCAGGATGTTGATAAAATCCGTATTGCTGACGGTCAGGGTGCTGGTCAGCGGTGCAATACTTTTGGCCGAACTGCTCTTTAGTAGAGTGCCGACACCGGAGATGTCATTGCTCAGAATCTGATCGGCACTGCTTTCGAAGCGCAGTTGCGAGTTATTGACAATGGTGTTGGTGTAACTGTCGCCGCCGAGTTGGCCACCACCGCTGATTGCAAGTGTGCCGCCGTTGATATCTGTTGCGCCGCTGTAGCTGTTGGTGGCTGTCAGTCGCAGCGTTCCGGCATCTGCGGTTTCCAAACGCAATTGACAGACTCCGTAAGCACCGGTGGTGAAACCGGTGGCCAGTGCATGCGAAATGGTGTCCACACTCTCAAAATCAATTCCGATCATGTAGTAATGAGCCATCGGAATATGCCAGGCTTCAAGTACCCGCGCGGCCACATCACTGCCACTTTGCGTCAGCTCGATTTTAACGCACTTCATAAAATTGCCATTAAAACTCTGAACCTGAGCTGATGCGCTGGCCCCGTTGTTGCTGAAGAAAACGACCGTTGCTGGGAAGGGGGAGCCATCTATCATATTGCCACCCATAGAGGCGGAGAGCTCTGCGCACTCGGTGAGTGCCGTGTTCGGGAAGATAACAGTTGATTGATCGGTTAGAAAAGGTTCGTAGTGACGCTCTGTCAGCAGCAGCGACACCTGTTCCACGCCGTAGCCGATTTCTGGCGCATCATCAGAGGTTACAATCGGATAGTTTGAGCCGTTGCTGTCAAAATCGATACCGAGCTGATTGCCCTCGATATTCTTGGCGTAAAGGATTTGGGCGGTTATATCTTCTCCGCTCTGAATAAACTCCACCTTTACGCATTTGGTGTGCAGATTGTTAAAGACTTGGAATTGACAGGTGGCGGTGGTGCCATTGTTGATAAAATAGTAGGGGTTGGCTGGCAAACGAGGCAGGCCGGTGCCGTTCATGATGGCTGCGGTTGAATACGAATCGCGTAATCTTTCACAACCATATTGTCAAATGAATCCTGAAATTAGGATTTTCGCTGTTCCCCTTTCCGAAGGCAGTTAAACGCGATCTTTTTAAAGCAATTGGGTTAGAAAGAGTTAATACTCAGCGATCAGCGCAAGATTGCTGACGCGCATGGTTGCGTCGTAGGTTCCGGGCATCTCCCAGCCGAGGTTCATGGCACTCACATATAAATCGCGGAATGAGGTTGTCCGCATAAATCCGTTTTTGCGGGCGAGTTGGAAGGCATAGTGGATCCATGGTAGCAGGTCGGCGTGCGTGGGAACTGGCGATGTATTTTCGCCGGCGGCGATCTTGCCATCCTTGAAGAAGGTGGTTCCCATGGGACGTACCGCCTCGTGGGCCATGCCGAAAATAAACTTGCCGGAGGCGTCCGGCTTGCCTCTGTCTTTACTGAAGTGTTCAGTGATTATCTCCTTGCGGTTATCAAAAATAGGTACACCGAACCAGATCATGTCGCCGTAACCGTCATCGTCGCGGGTGAGATTCTGTACGACGATATGCAGTAGAAACTGGGCGGCATGCAGCGAGGGATCGGCACCGGGATGTTTGTCGGTGAACGCAAGCAGTTTGCAATCGAGGTTGAGAGTCAACTTTTTAATGTTTATCACTCGGCAGTTTCCATCTGGGACACGTGGTTCGGTGAAAGAGGTTGAGATCAGCAGATGAGGCCAGTATTCATTCTTCTGGCGTGGTTTGTCATAGCAGGCCGAGGCAAAGAGCCCCATATCAACCACCCCGTTCAAACTGTCGACACGGAAAATTTTGGATGGATTCCGCATTTCGAACACATGCTTGGAAATTTCTGTAGTGGTCGTTGTTGCCGGATCGGCAAAGTTGTATCTGGAGGCCCACTGTGCAATGTGCCAAGCTGGTTTTCCGATGCTCTCACGGGAAGAGGGAAAGATGCCTTGTTTTTTACCGTCGTCAATGCCGGCACCTAGTCCCTTGATGGTAAACCAGTTGGTAAACGTGGGATCGTCGATGAGATTCCGGTCAAGAATCGTTTTTCCTGTTGCACAGCCACAGAGTGCGACTAAAACGATAATGCGCAAGTTCCACAAATTTTTAAGATAAGTCATATTCATCCTATAATTCTGTCAAAAAGCTACTCAGTAAATACTCTGTGATCTATGCACGCTGTCCTCTACGCAAAGCGGCTTGTCACTTCGCCAATCCTAGAGCGAAAAATTTGCGCAGCAGTTCATCGGTCAGTTCATATCCCTGCTGATGCACCATCCCTTCCCAGACAATGACACCTGCATCAGGCTCGATCAGAATGGCATGTGGAATGCCGTAAACGCCGAGCGCGTTGGCGCAGCGACGTTGTGTGTCTATTGCGATACTGTGTTTGATGGCACGCCCGGCACCGATTCGCGGGAAATCGTTATTCTGTTGCGCACTGGTCTCAAAGATGCTGATAACAACCAATTCTTCCGGAAAGGTCTCGTGGAAATGCTCAATGTGTTTGAGACTGCGCTTGCAAGCCCCGCACCAACTTGCGGCAAATTCAATTAGCACAAATTTGCCGGTATAATTCGCCGGCGGATGGTTGTACCAGGATTCAAATTTCAGAAAGCCGCAGATGCGTTCAGTGGCTGGGAGGTTCTGATCAAGCTGCTGATCTTCCTGTATGCGGCCCTGCTTATCCAGAAGCGGCAGTTCACGAAAAATGAAAGAGTTTGCCCACAACTGTTTGGGTTTGGAATGGTGTTGTTCATGCACAACCATCCTTCCGGCACGGTTTTTTTCGCCGGTTTTGAATGACGGACTCTTATCCGTATCCCTCGCGTGTGTGGACGAGCTGTTATGTGCCGCGCCGGTGAGTTCTTGATCAGCAGTTGCGCGACCGGCGCCTGCTTGGGTCTCTGCACTACCAAATCCGTTTAAAGCAAATAAAACAACCACCATCGCTCTGACGTGTAATAGCTGCATCGTCTGTCACACTCTCAGTACCTTGTTGTGTTAAAAGAAGTGCTCACAGAAGCACAACTCTCTTCACCGGCCATGACGGTGGCGGGCCATTTATTTCCCGGCGGGTGTTGTCACTCCGCCATCGGCAGACCCTGCATGCAGATTTCGGATTTCTGCAGCAGTTCATCAGGCAGCGGATAGTTGCCCAGATCACCGTTGAAGTAAGCCTGATATCCTCTCAGATCCATCAAACCGTGACCGGACCAGTTAAAGAGGATTACTCTCTCTTTGCCCTCTTCGGTTGCTTTTCCAGCCTCACGCACCGCCTCAGCGATGGCATGAGCAGTTTCCGGTGCCGGTATGAAACCTTCGGTTCTGGCAAACAGAACGGCGGCTTCATAGCACTCCACCTGACCGATCGAGGCCGCTTCGATATGACCTTCACGCAGAGCATGACTGACCATTGGAGCCATGCCGTGGTAGCGCAGCCCACCCGCGTGAAGCGGTGGCGGCACAAAGGTGTGACCGAGACTGTACATCGGCAACAGAGGAGTCATCATGGCGACATCGCCGGAATCGTATCGGAACTTGGCCCGCGTTAGGGTGGGGCAGGCTTCAGGTTCGGTGGCTATGATGCGTATGTCGCGTCCAGTCATGCGATCGTTAATGAAAGGAAAGGCGAGACCGGCAAAATTGGATCCGCCGCCGGCACAGCCGATTATAATATCCGGATATTCACCGATTTTTTGCATCTGCTGCTGCGCTTCCAATCCGATAACGGTTTGATGCAGCATTACATGGTTGAGTACGGAGCCCAATGCGTAACGGGTGTCCTCACTTTGTACACACTCTTCAATCGCCTCACTTATGGCAATTCCCAAGCTGCCGGGGGTGTCGGGGTCCTCCGCCAGTATTTTTCGCCCGATTTCGGTTTCGGTGCTCGGACTGGCAACGCATGTGCCGCCCCAAGTTTCCATCATGATCTTGCGGAATGGCTTCTGATCAAAGCTGATACGCACCATATAGACCTTGCATTCGAGACCTACCAGTGAACAGGCAAAGGATAGCGCGGAACCCCACTGACCGGCACCGGTTTCGGTGGTCAGTTTCCTGATTCCGAATTGTTTGTTATACCAGGCCTGGGCAATGGCCGTGTTTGGTTTGTGGCTGCCGGCTGGCGAAACACCCTCGTTTTTATAATAGATTCTGGCCGGTGTACCGAGGGCCTTCTCGAGTCGGCGAGCACGATAGAGAGGTGCGGGGCGCCACAGCTTGAGGTAGCCGAGAATTTCCTCGGGAATATCAATCCAGCGTTCGGTGCTGACCTCCTGTTCAATCAGATTCATCGGAAAGACCGCTGATAAAGCATCCGGACCGATCGGCTTCCCGCTGATATCCAGCGGCGGCAGCATCGGTTTTTTAAAATCCGCCGCAAGATTATACCACTGTCTGGGCATTTCATCTTCAGTGAGAACAACCTTAATCTGTTCACTCAACATCTTTTTTCCTCAACTAAATAATTTCCAATCCCCAATCCAGAGATTCTACAAATAGTAACGCATCTTAACGCTTCGTTATTTCCACGTCAAGCGGCAATTTCAGACTTCAGAAAATTGGAAAAATGGTGCCAGACAATAATTTTTACGGAATGCGGGAGCTATGATGTGGATGTGCAGAATCAGAAGCCGCCGGGTTGCTGTGCGAGCAGGTGTTCGGCTAACGGTTTTTCGAAGACGAGCAGTGCCTGACAGAGCGGACAGTGTGCCTCGGATATCAAATCCGCGACTTGCGGCAGGTGTTGTGGTGTGCGGCAGATATAGCAGCTGACAGGCATACCGGGAGCAGCGCGAACGATGTTTGGGGCTTCACAGGAGTGAGCAAACCACTCTCCGCCGTCGGCTGAGCGGTTCTGCAACAGTTCATAGGCATCTTTTATCTGGGAGAAACGTTCTGCGGTCAGCTTATGTATATCCGGATCCAATCCGGTATGTTTGTCGGGGTGGTATTTTAGTGACATTTTTCGGAATGCCTGTTTGATCTCTTCATTGCTGGCATTATAGGCCACACCCAGCAGGGCACAGGCTTTTTCGCGTTCGCCGTTACTCTGCGCAATGGCGAACGCGCCCCGGTAGTAGAGCAGAGATGCCCGCATTATTTGTTCCGGGGTGAGGTTGGCACTGCGTCCGAAACGCTCAAGCATATTCAGGGTGGCGGGAGCGGGTGGTGCGTCACAGGCGGCGATTCGCCAGAACCAAGTTGCCGCTGCAAGGCTCAGCTCCGGATAGGGTCGCACAGCGGGGGCCAGTTTGCTGAGACAGCCGGGGATATGGGTGCTTTGGGCGATAAGATAGAGCAGGTCATAGTGAGACATAACATTGTCGAGAGCAGTGTTGGCCTGTTCGAGAATCCCACGGAATGCCTGATCGGTGAGATGTGTAAAGCGATTGTTGGCCTGTGTGATCTGATGCAGAGCACCGGCTGTCAGAACAAGCATACGTTCACGTTCTTTTTTGGAAACCCGGTCTTTACGATCAACCAGATAGTGTCCTGCCGCCGCCCCGATCAACGCACCGGTCGGACCGAAGATCGATCCGAAACTTCCTCCTATAGCTTTGCCTCTCCATCTCATAGAAACGTTCAATTTGACACAGAGAATAACAGGAAAGGGCTGGTTGTCACCAGAATAAAATCGGCAATCCTCGGTTTTGCAATATTGTAATGAAAAATTACCAAGTGCCTGTTATAATGGCGGCATGAGTGAAATTGTTCTATGGACGGTTGGCGGACTCTGCGCCTACCTGATTGGCTCGGTTCCATTCGGATTCGTTGTGGCCAAACTGCATGGTATAGATATACGCACTGTTGGCAGCGGCAATATTGGTGCGACTAATGTTTTTCGTTCAGTCAGTCGGGGGGCCGGTATTCTGACCTTTGCGCTCGATGTCAGTAAGGGAATTTTAGGTGTTGTGGTGGCGCCTTTTCTGGCAATGAGTGTAACCGGAATAAATGCCACCGGTTTGCAACTGCCGCTTTTCTGTGGAGCTCTGACGATTGTCGGACACAACTGGAGCTGTTTTCTGGGATTCAAAGGGGGCAAGGGTATTGCCACCAGTGCTGGCATGTTAATTGCACTGGCGCCGCAGTGTGTCGGGATCGCCTTTTTGGGCTGGCTGATTGTATTTCTGCTGACGCGCTATGTTTCTGTGGCATCGATGGCCGCCTGTCTGGTGTTGGCTGTTGCGGTCTGGCCGCTACATCTGGTGCGAGAGGGGTGGTGGTTTCCGATCGTTCTGAATCTGCTGGCACTGATCGGAATCTGGAAACATCGTGCTAACGTTGCACGTTTGCGTACCGGGAGTGAGTCGCGTTTCGTTTTTCGGCGCGGAGGTGAACTTGCTCGAATGTCGGCGAGAGTTGTTGATGATCAGGATGAGCGTGCTCCAAACCGGAGCTGAAAATAGGGGTGAGACAAAGGTGAAGATTACTGTATTAGGTGATGGGGGCTGGGGGACAGCCATTGGAATTATGTTGTCATCGTACGGACATTCCGTAACGATGTGGTGTCCGTTCGAGGAGACCCGGGCTGAAGTTACCACTCACGGCGAGAATATCAGATTTCTGCCGGGCATCAAACTGCCGGCATCGTTGCGCTGGCTTACCGATCCGGTTGAAGCTGCTGATGGTGCGCAGCTTTTTGTTCTGGCTTCGCCTTCCAGATTTTTGGGGGTGGTCTGCGAGAGATTCGCTGGTCTGATTGGTGCTAATGACCGGGTTGTTTCCTTGACTAAAGGCATCTGTGAACAGACGCATCAGCGGATGAGTGAAAGAGCCCGAAGCATTCTTGGAGTTGAAACGATCGCGGTGCTTTCCGGTCCCAGCCACGCTGAGGAGGTTGCTCGGGGTGTGCCTACGGCTGTGACGGTGGCGTCGGATTGTGCCGAAACGGCATATCTGATCCAGGATGTTTTTTCCGGTCCGCTGTTCAGAGTCTATACCTCTGATGATCCGATCGGAGTTGAACTAGGTGGCGCCGTCAAAAATGTCGTCGCAATTGCGGTTGGTGCTTCGGATGGACTGGGGTTTGGCGACAATACGCGTGCCGCATTGATCACACGCGGTCTGGCGGAGATCACCCGTTTCGGTGTTGCGCTGGGAGCGCGGGCTGAAACCTTCTCAGGATTAAGCGGCGTGGGCGATCTGATTGTCACCTGCACCAGTCGTCACAGCCGCAATCATGCGGTAGGCGAACGCCTTGGCCGAGGTGAAAGTATAGATCAAATTCTGGGTAGTATGAAAATGGTGGCTGAGGGAGTTTGGAACTCCAAGGTTATTCGCTCAATGGGAGTGCAGCACAATGTTGAAATGCCGATCACCGACCTGGTTTATCAGCTGTGTTATGAAAACTTTTCGCCGGTAGAAGCGGTGACTCTTTTGATGTCACGTGAGATGAAAGCTGAAAATGATCATTTGACAACCAGTATTGTTCCGTCTGGCGGAATCGGTTCGTAAAGGACGACAAATGAGTTGAGATCGCTGTTATAGGCAGCCAGCCGCATGCTGTCAGGTGCCACATTGTCGACCAGCTCGACACCAATGGCGTCGCGCACTGCGTCGAGATCGGGAAAATCGCCGCCATATTGCGCGGTCAAAGTGCTGGAGAGTGAATTGAACTCGATCCGGTTATTTGCATGCACATACAGATCGAGAATGGCACCGTTGATTTCCACGCTGCCGCCGTTGATCAAGAGTGCCGCCCAGCGGTCATCATTGTTACTGAAGGTGAACTCCGCGTTGCCATTGATGATCAGAGTGCCGTCGGAGTTGATTTCAAGAATGTGAATGACACCCGCACAGTGGCGGTTTAGCTGACCAGTCATATTGTCAATTGTGACGCTCACATCCTCGCTGCTGCTGCCGCCGATACCGTCGCCCACACGAAAGACCAGCCGCGATGATTTCAGCTCGGTATTTGTCCACAGGCCGTTGCTGTAACCATCGATACGGATTGTGAATGCGCCGCCGCGGTTGAAACGTAGCGAAGGGGTATCCTTACCGAAGGTGCTGCCTCCGAAAGCCGGTACATTGAGTGTTGGCATGTTATTGCCGTTAAAGACGATAAACTCGGTGTAGTCCATGGTTAGTCCGGCATCGTTTCCGGTGCCTGGAGCGTTGTCAACCGGGATTCGTCCGTACGCCCAATTGAGAGCGTTGTTCCAGTCGCCGTCTTCAGCCGTGCCCTGCCAGCAGTAAATTCCGGGTGACACGGTAAAGGTGCCGTCTTCGTTATCCAGTGCTTTGAAGTGGAGAAAGGGGTTGTGGGCAGTGGCTGTGAAATCAAGGCCCAGCCTTTTTTTAAGAGCCACGATGTTGTAGTAATCACCGCCGAAGGCGGCTGTAAAGGTACCGCCGGTCGAGCAGAATTCCACAACATTGGCGTCATGGTCATCCAGGTTGGTAACGCTGTCGTTGACAATGATTGATCCGTTACTGATGGTCATGGTGCTATAGCGGCCGGCCCGGTAAGCGAAGTTGACCTTAACTCAAACTTCGCTTAACCACAGGGTGATTTCTTGGAAAAATGTTCCCAAGAACTATAAACAATCAGCTTTATTTTCTACGTTTGGAAATTTTACGCAGGTGCATCGGGCGGGCATCGCTGTAACGGTCGAGTACACTTTGCAACATTGTCTGGATCGCGCGGGTTGGCTCATTGAGCTGATCATCGGTCAGCGCCTTACGCTCTGTAACATCGTGTCTGAGGTCAAAAAATTCACCGTTGTGGTAGAGTTTGTAGCGCTGATTACGGGCAAACTCCTGAGCCCTGTCAATGCTGCCGTTACGGGAGTACCAGATATAAATCCATTTGCGTGCCGCATAGTCCTGACCTTTCAGCAGTGGATAAAAGCTACGGCCGTCGATCGACTGCGGAGCGGCGATCCCGGCCAGATCGCAGATGGTCGGCAGAAAATCGCTCATATCAACCAGATTATGCGTGACGATACCTTTACTGATAATTCCGGGTGCGTAAGCTATCAGTGGCACCCGGGTGCCGCCATCTTTCATGGAACCTTTGTTGCCTGCAATGGTTGATCCATCTTTCATCCGGGTCACAATCGGTTTGTCGGTGCCGTTGTCGCCGGTGAACAGAATAACGGTTTTATTTGCCATACCGAGTTGTTCGACTCTGCTTTTGATTTTACCGACAATTTTGTCGACATAGGCAACCATATCATCGAAATATTCGGAGTTGCCCTTGTAGGTCGGGCTACGGCGGCACTGCTGGCTCCAGTCGGGGGAATCGGGGGTCGCGACAAACGGACAATGGGTCAGCACCATCGGATAGTAGACAAAGAACGGTTTTTCACGGTTGTTTTCCATGAACTCGCAGATGAAGTCACTGATGATATCCGGGCCGAACTCACCCTCGGTGTACTCTTGCAACTTGCCGTCATAGCAGAGAATGGGGTTGGCGTAGCGTCCGTCATTACCCTGGGCATCGCGTCCGTTGGTGATCTGATACCAAAGGCAGGAGCGGTCGAATCCGAAATGCTGCGCGGAATCCCTTTCAAAGCCGAGCTGCCATTTGCCGGCGATACATGTACGATAGCCCGCGGCTTTCAGGAGGTGCGCAAATGTCTGTTGAGAGCGTTCCAGTTTTCCGAAAGCCACGTAGTTGCGTACATTGCTGATGCCGGTCATCAGCTTGACCCGTGAGGGGGTGCACAGCGGTTGCGCGTAGCAGTGATCAAAGCGGACACCCTGCTTTGCCATCTCATCCAGAACCGGTGTCCGGTAATCGGCGCTACCGTTGCATCCGAGGGTTTCGTAACCGAAATCATCGACCATAATCATGATTATGTTGGGCCGGTGCTGATCATAGCGGCTCTCTGCAGCGGCACAGGTAAGCGACGAGCTGTAGAGGGTGATGCCGAGTAAAGCGAATAAAACAGATTCTACATTCATAACACCTACAGCCTAGCATCTCTGCGTCGCAGTGTCAAACGTTGTTTGAATCAACTCCTTTTCATCTTGCGACGTTGTGGTGGTTACTGTATCATTTTGCTTCAAATTGCGTGTTTCCCCTGAGGCGGTGATATTTATGGCTATAATGCCCTCCATAGACAATCTGGAAAATATCCTTTTAAAGAAGGGGGTATTGGACAAGGAACAGCTTAGAGAGTTGATCAACAATTCCGCCGGATTGCCGCTTGAAAAGGCTCTGGCCCGCAATCCTGATATCGACAAAGCCAAGCTTACTCTGGCGGTTGCCGAGTATTTTCACACACGCCCGATTACGTTGCCGGAAAGCTTCACGCTGCCGGAGAATCTGGTTGAGCTTGCGCCGCTACAACTCTGGAAAAAGCATAAAGCCGCCCCTCTGATCAAAGTCGGAGGGTTGTTGACTGTGGCACTCAGTGACCCTTTTGAACTGCTGGCACAGGAGGATATCGAGCAGACCGTCAAAATGAAAATCATGCCGCTGGTTGCTTTTGAAAATGATGTGTTGGCGGCACTTAATCGGATAGACACACAAAACGGCGGTAATCTGAACATTGAGATGGCCTCCATAATGCAGGCGCCTGATGCCGACATTGAGATTTCAAATATTGAAAGTGAGCAGGATGAAAGTCTGGATCAGACCCTGGAAACCGCCGAAGAGGCACCGGTTATCCGGATGGTAAACATGATGCTGGTGGAAGCACTCAGAACAAATGCCAGTGATATTCACTTTGAAGCGATGGAGAAAAGTTCGCGCCTGCGTTACCGTATAGACGGTGCTCTGATAGAAAGGCCCAGTCCTCCCCGGCATCTACATAACGCGATTGTATCGCGTATCAAAATCATGTCGGATCTCGATATCGCGGAACGCCGTGTTCCTCAGGACGGACGCTTCAAGATCAAAGCTCTCAAAAAAGAGGTGGATATCCGGGTCAGCGTTTTGCCGACTGTGCACGGTGAAAAGGTTGTTATGCGTACGCTGGATAAATCCAACCTGGCTCCCAGTTTGGGGGCACTCGGGCTGGATGACTTCGCCTACAAGGCCATGC